>NZ_JBBOUU010000001.1:2257000-2926000 GCF_038006205.1 Solibacillus sp. FSL R7-0668
ATGATACACCTCCTTCCGAAAAAGGAGTCAGCTGAAAAATGCTGCCTACATATTGTAGCATGAAAGGTTTTGAAATAGAGGGTTTCAATCAAAAGGAAATAGGCTATCCGATTCTGGAAATCGGTAATAAAAAGAAGTTTGCTAACAAACTTGATTTGGGAATGTTATTTAACTATGAGGTGTATAGGCTATTATCATAAAATCAAACTATGATTTCGTGTGTTTCGCCTGTAAAAAACAACTTTAATCCAATCAATGAAATTATGATACCAATATAAAATGGCCATGGGTTATCTTCTTTTTCTTTATCAAATGTAAAGTAGGTAAGTATACAAAAAATCAGAGTAATTATGGATAGACCGTATTTCGGGAAAAGAAATGCCAATATACTAAGAACAAGCGCTATCATGCCATATGGATTTTGGATTCGAATATGCTTCATTTGTTCCTCAGTTAATTCCACATCTGTGTCTCCCCAAATATCAAATTTTTTCATTTTGTTAAGAAAATCAATTATTTTTTTAAAGATATGCATAATTCTCCTTTACATTAATAATTATTTCTTACCTACATTACGAAATAACAAATATAAAAGTTTCAAAATTTTAGGATTTATATTATGAATACAAGCGTCCAATCTCGTTCCCAAATTCGTATTTGGAACGTTATTTAGTATGGATGTGTATTATTTACTAATCAAACTTTCTTTTTCACGAATCTTCAAAAATACCTTAATCACAATATAATCTGGTGGACTAATTCGAGAAGGTAAGTCTGTTAAATCGAAAAAATGGTGCAACAAATTAAATCCTTACTTTACACGTTAATTATTTTTATACCAATATTATATAAAAATAATTGATTAGAAATAATATCAATAAATTTCAAACAATTAATAGTTGTATGATACTTAAAATGAATTTCGATAATGAATTCCTCGTAATTTACATCTTCGTATAACTCGGCATACTGTTTTGACTCAATGTAACCTAAATAGGCATTGATTTTATCCTGTAGCAAACTTAAATGTTCATATTCATTTTCCCAACTTAGATGATCCGTAATTAATAAAATTATCTTTTTGTCGTCCTCACTTTTTGCTATACCATCAATTATATTAGCCTCTAATATTGACATGGATCTACTCCTATTCAATTGAATGAGTGTGGTCGTTCCCTAAGCAGTGTTTGGGGAATTTTTTAAACTATTTGTTACACTAAAGCACCCCGTTAGTTGAGTTATTACAAACTAATTTCTTCACCTATACTTATAGCATGAAAAGGATTTCTTTCCTTTGATTTTACCGATTCAATGAAGTCTGAAGTTAAGTCCTCTTTGTTAATAATTATTCTTGTAGAACCAGATACTCCACCGTTAAAAAAAATGGGTTCAATAGATTCTGGATTCTTAAGTCGTTGATAAAATAAACTGTCTAAAACAATAGTAGCATAACTAAAATTGCCTGTATTGTTAGTAAATTGATAGTTAACTTCAAAAATAAGTTCGTCATTATTTTCCTCTATCTCATAGGTGAAACTTTTTACTTCTGCACTATTATTAGGAAATAAAATCCACAATAAGCACAATAAAAAAATCACAGATATAATGAAAATTATTACTTTGTTTCTTTTCAAAATTTCACCCCCATTTTATTTTATTAAACTGCTGCGTTAGTTAAAGTACAACCTTCCCAAACCCTCGTTGAACGATTTTTAAAATGTTTGTTACACTAAAGCCCCCGTTAGCCATCCCGAAATAATCAATCTTTATTATAAAAACCAAACTATATAAAAAAAAGAAACCAAGCAATTCCATATGACTTCTGCTTGTTTCAAAAAGATAAGACGGACAGTAAAATCAAATTGTCCATTGATTTACTCAGCGCTTTACTACAAGTACCGCAACCTACATATGTGTTATGCGATAGCTGGTATGCATGTCATTGGTGCAATCAGAACAAACCGTTTTATTTACCCCAGTGGTATTCGAATACAAGTCAAAGAAGTTGCGACACATATAGACGAAAAGAATACCGATCTCATGACGGTCGGAAAAGAACAAGATCGTGTGTATCACTACGAGGGCACTTTAAATGCTCTTGAGCTCGGCGAAGTTGTTCTCTATTGATTTGCAAATGAACTGTTGAAACTAAAGAAGTTACATTGTTTTTTAAACACGGATACGGAATTAACTACGCAAGAAATTTTGAATTATTACAGCGAAAGTTATTTTTAAAATTTTTCGTAGAACATGTTCACTGTTCGTAAACTCCATTCTACTTTCTGTGGTAAAGCATCTCCGTTTTTCAACGTCACTCCGTTGAATGTTTTATTACTTACTTCACAAGTTACGCTTTTCCTTTTAGGAGCGCATTCGAAGCTTAAATGAACGTTACCTTTTACGTCTTCATCCATGTATTTAGTTTCAAAATTATACTCGTATTCGAAAAACACTTTTTTCATCGCTACTTTTTCATCAGCAGCGAACTCTAATTCTTCTTCTGAATATGTCCCTTTTACCAGCTCTAATTTTGAATCTGAGTTCTTTTCGCGGAACTTTTCGTCAATTTCCGACACTAGTTCCTTTTCACTTCCGAAAATCTCAATTAAGCGTTCGTATTGCTTTTCTTGACTTAATAATTCATTTTGTGGCGCAACCATTAAACCAAATAGCATGTACCCCGTTGCAAGCGTTACATACAAATAAACGATGTTATTCTTAGTTTTCGCGCTATTCTTTAGCATGAGCGCGATTATTAACAAAACAGCGGCTATACCTAATAGAAGTAGGTTCGTTCCCATGACGAGCATGAAATCCATCCCTTTAGCACTCGGCATACTCAGCAGTACTCTGTAAAAGCCGAATATAGACATGATGACAGTTAATATGATAGCAATTATCCTTTTCTTCATATTCCCTCCTAATCTCCGTTTTAGTTTTAAATTTTAATCCTTTTACATATTTATTTAAGGATTATATTTATATGTTACCGCTATTCAGAACAAGTGGATCGAATCGTCTTCTTTAAAAATATTTTTCGCAGCATCACAGAGCATTATTTTCTATTTAATTTTATTTTGCATACGTTATAAATCCATTGGTGAAATAAAAACTCCATTACCAATCTGGATCATCATTTCCCCCTAAAGTATATGACTAATATAGTTTATATTAAACAACCTTGTCTATTTCCTTTTTGTATTTAAAGTACGTATTAAAAAAGATGACAGCAAAGATTAGTGTTAGCCATGGTGAGCCAAATCTTATAAGGGCAAAGGGTGTTTCGAATAAAAAGGCACTCCAAAAATCAAAGCCATTTTTGTTCCATAATCCTGGTGTCAAATAAGCGGCTTTAATATTTGTAAACTGTGATGAATATTGAAATATACCAAATGTAAGTAAAAGGAAAAAGGCTGCACATGTCCCGTAAATTTTGCTAAGACGTTGTAAATAATGATTTTGAGATGATTGATCGGAAAATAACGCATCGTCTTTATTGCTTGGGTTTAACCAGTACTGTAGCAGAGATGAACGCGAGCCATCTACATGTACCCAGCCAAACTCTTCATAAAGAGCCTTATATTGCTTAAATTTTTCATTAGACGCAAATGATTGGCAATCTATTCGTAAAATTTGCTGCTTGTTTGATGTTTTTTCAAATGAATACACATTAATACCATTTACACTTTTAAATTGCCAACCTTTTTGAAGCATTTCATTTAACCATTGCTCTTCTTTTTGAGCATTAGTAAATATTTTAAGCTTTTTCATCATTTACCCCTCCTTCATAAAGTGAAAGAATATGCATGAATCGTTTCTTTTCTATTTCTAAAATGCCTAAACCTTCTTTTGTAATGCGATAGGTTTTTCTACGTGGATCATCTGAAGGAACAAGGACAATCCAGTTGTATTTTAGTAAGTTTTCAATCGCGCCATATAATGTGCCAGCAGCTATACGTACTTCTCCATTGCTCATTATTTCAATTTCTTGCATGATGGCATAACCATGCAAAGGTCTTCTCAAAGCGAGCAATATATAGTGCATGGTTTCCGTTAATGGTAATAACTTATGTCTTTTCATTACATCCTCCTTGTAAATATACAGTTCAACTATATATCATTATATACAGCCCAACTATACATTTCAACTGTATATAAAATCAAGAGCTTAGAATGTGAGACATTGTATTAAATTATAGAGCTTTATAAACATTTACTTGACTTTTAATAAAATAATTATTAAATATTTGGCTCATCACCATAAGTTGGGGATGACATGCAAATCCACTCCTCCTCTGTGCATTCAATTCGTTTTCAAAAATATTTTATTGGTACGTTAATACTGAAAATATTGGTAAAATAAGGGTAATCGAGCGTAAATTTAAGAAATCGAGCATAAAGTTCCCAAAAACGAGCATAAAACTAAACACTCGAGCATAAATCACTTGAAATTGAGCATAAAAATCAAATATCGAGCATATTTCCACTTAAAGTACCCATTCATACCGCCTGTCTATAAATAATGGTGAAAAACAACCCCAGAATTCAGTGATGAATCAAATATTTTACTTTAATAAAAAAAAAGGCTGTGCAACCAATTTCGCACAGCCTTTCACCATATTTTATTGATAATCCGCTAAAACTTCTGACCAATCAATTGTGCCGCTTTGCGCTTGCTCACGGCGTTCTTTTGTCATAATATCTGACGGTCTATCCCCTTTTGGCCAGTCTTTATCATGCTTGCCCCATTCTGGACGATCCTGCATTAAAATGTAGGCTGCTAAATCCGAAGCTTCTTGATCCGTTAATGTCATTTCCTGACCAATTGGCATATACGCTTGGATGAAGCCGGCCATTTTTGACATACGCGCCATACCTGCTCCGTCATTAAAGGAATCCTCACCCCATAATGCTGGACCTGTATTGGCGCCAATGCCTGAACCATCTGCTGCGTGACATGAGATACATGATTTATTGTATAATTTTTCACCATCTTGCACGTTTGGTGTTGGGACTTGTTTCATATCAGCTGATTTTGCCCATGGACGTTTTTGCCCTTTTTCTACATCCTCCGAAATGTAATCAAAATACGCGACCATTGCGTTTAACTCCTCTGAATCTGCCTCAAACGCCTCACCATTCATACTACGCACCATACAGCCGTTAATACGTTTTTCAATTGTCACAATATCCCCTGCTCGTGCAATATATTTAGGATAATCAGCCGTTACACCGACTAACGATGCTACCGTATCTTGTAAGCCAGCACCCGCGTGACAGCTCGTACAAGATAAATTCGCGCCGACCTTATCTTCCGCATAGACATTTGTTTCATTCGTTAAATTATAGCCATAAATAATCTCATCGTATTTTTCATGATCTTTTGGAATGTCATCCATATTAATTTCGGGGAATTTTGGTTCTCTTTCCTGTGCCAACGCCATTGCATTTTTCGGCGCATCTTCTTCAGAAACCGGTGCTGGGTCCACACTAACAAATTCTTTGTACACTCCTACACCTAAACCGATGGAAATAAAAACACCTATGATTGCTGCAACTACACTCTTCATTGCGCTCCCTCCTTTGACTATATTGTACGAAAGGTACTCACAAAAAGGGGGCATATTTCAAAGTCGTCGCAATGCCTTCAAGAGAATATTACAAACTCATTTCAATTACAAAATTTTCATCATATTTTCACATTGGGGGTGTATGATTTATCGGATAGACTGTTATTTTTCGTTTTAATGGGTATTTTTGAGGAATCGCACGTATCTTTCATAAAACCGCACGTAAATTCACAGCACGAGTCATTTGTAAATTTTTTTCCATTTCCAATCGTAACCTAGATAGCATAGGAGGAGATTTTCATGAGAAAGAAATCAGATTGGCAGCTATTCGCCAAAATTAGTTGGATGATTGGATTTTTACTCGTCATTTTCGGAAGTACGACCATCAACAACCAAGCGAAAGTCTTAGCTAGTGCTACATATAACCTCGCTCCGTATTTATGGACGTCTGCGATTACTTCTATTATTATTGGAGCCTATATTGCCCTTCTTTTTCTAAAACAATTAAAGCTAAAATTCAATCTGGGCTTATTTGTTTGCGTAACGATTCCATGCCTTACTTTGACATTGTACTATCCAATCCTTGCCTTCACCCCAGCGTTTTTAGAAAACCTTGAATTTTTAGCATTACCGCAATTACTTGGCTTAACCTCCGAAACCATTTTCGGAGTAGTCGCTGGATTGACGCTTATTTTGAGTTTGTTTCAATGGCGAGAGTAGAAATGGTAGCCTATATTATCTATTGATATAACATTCAAAATATTGTAAAATAAAAGTATCAAATACCTTTTGGAGGTAATGAACGATGTTGTTATTTTATTGAGATCACCTTCTATTTCAAAAAATGAATAGGAGCTGATTTACTTGAATTATCAAACACATACTGAAACGATTACAGAAAACATGCTAAATGGCTTTTTCGTTGATTGGCCAAATCCACCAAGTCCTACTACACATTTGAAGCTTTTACAAAACAGTTCACATATTGTCTTAGCGATTGATCCTGAAACGAATCAAGTTACTGGCTTCATCACAGCTATTAGTGATGGTGTGCTAAGTGCCTATATTCCGCTGCTTGAAGTGTTACCCGCCTATCAAAATAGAGGCATCGGGAAGGAATTAGTGGAGCGAATGCTTGAACAGCTAAATGAGTTGTACATGATTGATTTATGCTGCGACGAAGATTTAGTCCCTTATTACAAAAATTTTGGCATGACGCAAACGAACGCTATGATGAAACGCAATTATGCAAGACAGTCTGGAATATAATAAAGTATAACGAAACAATCCAGTATGGCTTTGGTAAAACAACGCTTGCTGGGTTGTTTTTTTGCACAAAATTAATGACATGCAAGATTGTAGCTCTAATTTTGAAAATGATTTGATACTTTCAGAATAATACTCTTCTACCCGTATTCTAAATATTTGCTATAATGCTCATAATGAGGTGAATACAGGATGTCTAAAAGGGAGTTAAAAAAACAACAAAATCGCCAGCAAATGATTCAAGCTGCTATCGAATTATATAGTAAAAAAACGTTTTCAGAAGTAAGTGTGCGTGACATTACAAAAAAGGCAAATGTTTCCCCCGCACTCCTTTATCAATATTTTGATGATCAGCAACACTTATTTTTAATCGCCATGCAGCATGAAAATAAAAAATTATTACAGGAGCTCGCACAATACACAACCATTGATGAAGTAGCAAAAGGTTATATCACCTTTTTTTTTGAGCATGAAACACTGTTCCAAATGATGTCACACTTTATGCTTCAACCAAAGGGCGACGAAACTTCACAAATTTTTGTTGAGGAGTCCTCCAAGTTATTTCAGGTATTTAAAGAGGCCTTATCAAATGTTGCAACAAAAGAACAACTTCAAGTCGAAACACAGCTGCTATTTTCAACTTTAAATGGTCTGCTGATTACTTATAAAAACTTACCACAGTATTCAAAAGAGCAATCCTTGGCACATATATTATCGTTAGTGAAGCATACTCTTCGAAAAATCCCCACTAAATAAGCCTGAAGAATATTTTCAAAAATAGAGGATGTGCAGCAAAATGACTGCACATCCTTCACATCAAATATTTTGTAAATCCTTTAACTGCATTTTCAAAATTTTCCCTACTGCATTGCGTGGTAATGTATCGACGAACACAACATCCTTCACTGCTTTATAGGAAGCGAGCTTGGATTTGCAATGCGCAACAATGTCCTCACCGCTTACCTCGCTCTCTGCCTTTTTCACAATGTAAGCAACAGGTACTTCTCCCCATTTTTCATCCGGTCTACCAACAACCGCAACCTCTTGAACGGCTTCATGTTGGGCAAGGACAAGCTCTAGCTCAGCCGAATAAATATTTTCACCGCCACTAATAATCATATCTTTTACGCGATCCACCACATATAAAAAGCCATCCGGATCTAAGTAGCCAACATCACCTGTGTAAAATTCATTGTTTTCAACCACAGTATGATACGCTTCATCATTTTTATAATAGCCAACAAAAACTTGCGGACCCGTTAACACAATTTCGCCAATTGCCCCTATCGGTAATACGTTTTTTGTTGTTAAATCTTTAATTTGAACCGTCCCTTGCATCACTACTTTGCCCATCGAATCGAATTTTTCTTCCCCTTGACTCGGCTTCCAAAACGAAACCGCTCCTGTATATTCCGTAATGCCATATACTTGTTGCACTGGAATACCAAGCTGACGGCAGCCTAAAATAAGTGGTGCTGGAACGGCTGAAGCGCCACAAGTAATATAACGTAACGATGAAATATCGGATTTTACCATTGGATACGTTTGTAGTAAAAACGCAAGCATTGCCGGAACAGTCATGGAAGACGTCACTTTTTCCTTTTCAATTAATTTCCATGCTTCAACTGGGTGGAAATCTTCCATTAATACCATTGTTGCACCGGTATGGACATTCGTAATTAATGGTGCAAAGCCTCCAATATGGAAGAACGGCGCAACCATTAAAAAGCAATCCTGCTCCCACCAATCAATCGTATGGGATAAGCCAATTGAAGCCGCCTGTAAATTATTATGCGAAATTAACGCACCCTTTGGACGACCTGTCGTGCCTGAAGTGTACATCATTAAAATCGGGTCAAACGAAGAAGTATGCTGAACCGGTTCAACGGCTGCTTCTTCATAAATCTCTGCTAAACTCGGTGTAGATTGATGTGAAATGGCCTGTGATACAACGGTTAATTGGTCAACAATCTCCTGAAACGCAACATCATGGATTAATAGTTGCGCATCACTATGCGAATAAATATAATCCAGTTCCTGGGGTTGTAAGCGATAATTCATTACGACCGTCACTACCCCAATTTTGGCCGCGCCGAAAAACGTTGCGACAACATCTTCATTGTTTTTGCAAAGAAGTGCGATTTTATCTCCGCTTTGTAAGCCTTGTCTTTGCAAATAAGCCGCAAACGCATTGGCACGATTGTTCATTTCAGTAAATGTAATATGCTTATCTCCGTTAATAAAACCAACTTTTCCCCCTGTTAATGAAGCGCGACTTGCTAAAATTTGTCCAATATTCATTCCCATCTAAATACACCCCTTAAATGAATTTAAATTTGTGCTAACAATTGGTCTGGCAAAATCGATGTTTCTTCTAAGTTCTCTACAATATTTTGTTGATAGGTTAAAAATAAAGCTTCCCAAACTTGTTCCCATCTTCGTGCTGCTTGGCGATTTTCCTTTGTAGGCATTGCCGTTAAATCAATTTGCATAATACTTTGCAATTCCTGTTGTGCTGCTTGTAATTGCTCCAGCGATACATTTGGAAACATCGCTTGTAAAATTCGTTGCAATGAGATTGTTTTCGTTATTTTGTGTAAATCACGATAGATTTGTGCGAGCAATACATTGCGCGGCCCTTCCCATAACTCATTGACCATACTATCTCGGAATAATCTTGGAATCGAAGAAAAGTCTTCAATTGCGCCATGTCCCCCAAAGATAGAAATGGCAAGACGTAATTTTTCAACGGCTTCTTTTGAGGCAAATATTTTTTGTAGTAAAATAATTTCACGTGTGGCAAACGCTTGAACGGCATCCTCATTGTCCGTTTGTAAAAAGCGCTCATAGATCGTAAAGGCTGTTGCTGCCATACGTTTTGCCGCATCTTGTAAATCCTCTAGCTGAGCTGCTGCCATTGGAAATTCATCAATTTTCCGGTCAAATACTTGGCGGAATCGCGCGTACAGCATCGCTTCACGTGCTGCTCGCATCACAAAGGCTGCACTCGAAAAACCAATATCTAAACGAGAGCGTGTCAATACAATACTTACCGCAAGCGCAACCCCACGATTTTGCGGCCCGATGCGATAGGCAACTGCCCCATTATAATCAATTTCCCCTGATGGCAATTCACTCGTGCCAAGCTTCCATTTCAAACGATTAACCGTATGATGATTGCGTCGCTCGAGTTCTTTATCCCCCGGTAACCAAGTCGGTACAACAAATACGGCGATATCCTCGGTTCCTTCGATTCGTGCCGTTACTACAGAATAGTCAGCATGAACAGCAGAACAGAAAAACTTATTGCCATATAATAAATAATGGTCATCATGCGCAACCGCGCGTAATACATTTGCTGGGATGTTCGACCCGCCTTGAATTTCGGACATAAACTGCGCTCCAATTGCAAATTGTCCATTACGTCCATTTTTCGCATGTTCATAAATATCTCTCACCGCTTGCGGCACCTCATCATAAAACATTTCAATTAACGCAATGAGTCCATCCGTACAAGCAAGTGGACATGTAATGCCCGTTTCCCCATTGCCGTGTAAAAAATAGCGTTTCACGATACCCTTATACGGCTGCTGATGTGCACTAAATAAGCCATCATTGAAAATTTCTTCGGTTAATTGAATTGCCTCTAACGGACGTACAATTCGGTCAATTCGCTCATTGTAGGCATTATAATGGCGAATGGTTGGCGCATTTTCAGGTCGTGCAATTTCATTTGTTGTATTGCGCCATGTTGTAGACAACCTTTTTATATACGGCTCTAAGTCCGTTGCAAATTGTTCGTAATCCTGTTGCAGTAATTGTTGGAACAGCTTTTGTAAAAAGGGATTATCCCAATCATTCAAGCTATTTCGGAGTTTTAAAAATTGCTTAAAGGAATAATCCTGTACTTTCGTTGCCATTTCCATTGAACCCACCCCCTATTTTAAAAATAGTTTAACAATATAAACAGAAAAAGTAAACACTGTTTATTTTTATTTTTCTGTTTTACAACATAATTCTCTTCGAATAAACTCAAAATTACTCTCTACAATAAAATTACAGGGGTGAAGCATTACGTATTCAATGGGAATTATGCCGTTAAATTCTCAAATATTATCGATGATTTCATGTACACAATCTGTACAATTCAAAAATAAATGAAAGGATGATGGTTTTTTGGTTTAATAACGGAACCGTCACTAGAATAAGCAACATTTGAATGTGCCGGAGTTATTTTATACAATGAAAAATATAGGAAATGTAATACAAAACCACTACTAAAGCACTATTTCGGTTTTTATAGTAGACAATTCCTCTTTTTAAAGGTATACTGAAATCAATAAGTCAGCTATCCAATATTGATAAATTCACCTATTACAAAGAGTATTCGCGTTTTAGTTGGTACTTTTTGCAATACGTGAATTTTTTTCTTTTTAGAAGCAAATGATCTTATTAAATAAAACAATATGGAGGTCATTTACAATGGCACAAGGTACAGTTAAATGGTTTAACGCAGAAAAAGGTTTCGGTTTCATCGAAGTTGAAGGCGGAGCAGACGTATTCGCACACTTCTCAGCTATCCAAGGTGAAGGTTTCAAATCACTTGAAGAAGGTCAAAAAGTTGAGTTTTCAGTAGAAGACGGTCAACGTGGACCACAAGCTGCTAACATCGTAAAACTTTAATTTTTATTGAAGTAACGACAAAAGAGGTTCTCTTTCATTAGAGAGCCTCTTTTTTTAATTCTTGCGCACTACCGTAATTTAATAGGTGTAATTTATCGCTAAACTTTCTTTGATGTAGGATGATTTTGCAACAAATACTCTCGATGCTTTTTACTACTTGCTAAAAGTTCGAGCTCCCCTTGCTTTATCTGTTTTAGTAGTTGATTAAACGTTGCATAAGCAAGGTCATATTGTGCTTTTGAGATCCATCCGTTTTCGAGTGCCTGCTCTATTTCATCCTCATCCTTCTTAATCACTTCCCTTGTTGGAAGTACGATAATGTCTAAAAACAAATCTTCCATATAGGGCTCGCCTTGATCGACACCATTCTCATTTGTTATATCGATATACCACTGAATAACTTCCCCTTTGTCATTGAACATTGTCGTTACCGCAAAGTTCTCATTTAATGGGAGCTGCTGTAGCCATGAGTAATCTTTGTCTACAATACGTAGCTCTTGCCCTGCTTGCGTTGTCACAAGAGGTGCTTTTACTTCATGCATTTCGATCAGTGAAACATAGCCTGTAAAATCAGGTTCCTCTATCCACTGCTGAAAATAATGATGACTTGTTATTCTACTCCAATCATTGCGATGCAAATAACGTTTTTTCAGCATACTATTATCCCCCTATTTTTGTTGATACATATAAGAATGCCAGTCTGTTTATTTTCAAGCTTTAATAGCTCTGCTTATTATGCCTATCAAATCTAACTCAACCTAAAAAAAATCCAGAAAACACGAACATGCATATTTCCTGGATTTATAATTTACCTATAGCTTTCTAACTGCTTCCTTAACCCGTGTGCATCATCTGCGTACACACCTAAATAGTTCACCTTTTTCTCAAAGCCACCGACAAAATGAATGGTTTGTGGTGATTTGAATTCCAATACAAACGCAGGCTTTTCATCGGTATTGCCGAGCACCTTCATTTGGTAAACCTCTTTCAAATCGAGCACATCATGGATTGCCTCGATATGCCCTACATAAATTTCAGCACGCTTCATCAATCCGTTTGAAAGGTAGAGCTTGTGCCCATCTACTTTTGTTGGATTTAGGATCAATGCACGTGCATCTGCAAGTAAAAAAATCAGCCCGTAAATTGACAAAATCGTATGTCCCCACGCAAGTATTGGCATACGGTCATGGAAAAACCAATGGAACGCCACCGCTTCAAACGTCGCCGCATGAAATACCATAATTAGCATTGCCATATACATCGTATTTTTATAGACGGTATGCCCTTCCGAACTAGGCTTTTTGCGCCAACTTAAGCAGGCATAGTAAAATACTAGCATTTCGGATGCCAGCACCTGAATAATCGGATTGCCCTTTGCCTTTTCGGCTACTAACTTCGGAAAGGCAAATAGTAATGGTTCCTTTTGTGCTTGAACCGATTGGATGATTGCAGGAATATATCTCAAAAAAGTACCGATTATAAGCAGCTCCACCGCGATTAAACATCCCTCAATTGCGAAGGCCGTCCATGTAATACTTTGAAAGGGTGCAATCAGATTAGCCGGAATGATGAATCGCGCTATCACAATCCCACTTGCTGCAAAAATAATGGCTTTTTTTATGGACCAGTTTTTTATATGAAGTAATACTAGCGCTGGTGCTAGAATCGCACAATCAATTAATGAGCCAATGACCATACCAAATGCCTGCTCCTCTGATAACGTCTCGATAAATGACAATTGATACACGATGATATTCCCTACTAAAATAATCAAACTAGCAATAAGCCATTTATAATGTCCTATTTTATCCAGAATCATCTTATTCCCCTCTTTTCTCATACTTTAAGTCAATTATAAGCGAATCCACTAACCATACTTTTGTAATTCTAACAAATTATTGAACAAAGGAAAATTAAATTTCCATTATTTTTCAATTTTTAACGTTATTTTCTGCTTAGCGTAAATTATTCACACGTTTCTGTAATTTTCTGCTTCACCTGGCAATTTTCTTTTAAATTCGCTACATTGCTTATTTTTTATTCTTTTTCGACAAAAATCTACACCCCTATGTCATAATGAAAAAAAATACAAAAATAGAAAGGATAATTTTTATGAGTATTGGAAAAAAATTAAATTTGGTGCTTGCGCTATTAATTACCGTAATTGCACTATCCACAATTATTAGCTTTATCAGCTACAATACGATCCAAAATCGTTCAAACGAAGCGACGGATAAGCGTATGACACAGGTAGCAATGATTGATGATATGCGCTTTAATTTATCGATGCAAGGCTTATATGCGCGCGCAATTATTATTGACCCAACTCAAACGAACGAAGAAAATTTACGCACCTATGCTAAAAAATTAGATGATAATATTGCGTACTTGCAAGCGCACGCCGATACAGATGAAATGAACAAGCTTATGCAGCAGGTCAGTACATTCAATGATGAGTTTAATGGACAGGCTGAGCAAGTGATTGCCAATTATAAAACAAATACCAATGAGGCAAAGGATATCGTGAACAACAAGCTACAATCCGCGAATGTTGGTATTTTAACAACTGCTTTAAAAATGTCTGAAATTGAAAAACAGCGTCTAGAAGATATCAAGGCAGAAACAGGGAAAGCCATTCTGAATGCAAAAATCGCATCGCTTATTGTATTAATCATCAGCTTGATCATTAGCGTAGCGGTCGTTGTATACATCCGCAAACGAATTACACAGCCACTTGTTCAAGTATCCGATGAGGCTGCAAAAATTTCAGAGGGCGATTTAACAGGTCAGGATGTTGAAGTACGCACGAAGGATGAAATTGGCAAATTAACAAGCTCATTCAACACAATGCGTTCAAATTTACGTAGTTTAGTGCATAATGTCCAGCAAAATACCGAGCAATTAAGTGCTGCGTCTGAAGAACTCTTTGCAAGCACACAGGAAATTACAGCAACAACGAATGATGTCACACATCGCGTGTTAGATACTTCGGAGGCTGCACAAAATTCTAGCCAAATCGCCGGAGATAGCGCAACCGCGATGGAAGAAACCGCGATTGGCGTACAGCGCATTGCCGAAGCAACACAAACCCTACACAGCAAGGCATTAACGGCAAGTGAAGTAGCCGCAAATGGTCGTAAAATTATTACTGAAGCAAAAGATCAGATGACAACGATTGACGGTTCGACTGTCACAGTGAACGCATTAGTGACGAAATTAGCAAAGCAAACGGAAGAAATCAACAGTATTTCACAAGTCATTACGGATATTACCGATCAAACCAACTTACTCGCTCTAAACGCTGCAATTGAAGCGGCACGTGCGGGTGAACATGGTAAGGGCTTCGCAGTCGTAGCCGATGAGGTGCGTAAACTTGCTGAGGAATCGAAAAATTCAGCTACATCCATCGTTGCTTTGACACAGGAAATCAAGCGTGACACCGCAGAAGTTGAAGAGGCCGTTCGCCATTCATTAGCCTCTGTGAAAGAAGGCGTTGCGATTATCGAAAAAGCTGGCGAATCATTCAATCAAATTGAATTTGACGTAGAGGATATGAAAAATTCAATTCAAGATGTGTCCGCAACGTCCGAGCAATTATCCGCAAGCGCAGAGGAAGTGACTGCATCGGTGAATGAAATTGCCATTGGTGCAAACAAAGCCTCAGAAAGCATCGAAATGATTGCGGCCGCGATGGAAGAACAGTCTGCAAGCATGGAGCAAGTCAATGATGTAGCAGCAGCTGTCACAGAAAACTCGCAGCAGTTACAAACACAAATTCAGCAATTCCGCGTATAATAACAAATATGCACCTCCCCTATGCTATTGGGAGGTGTTTTTTATTTGAAAAAAATGCAACCTTTTTTCGTTTCATACGTATTTTAGTAGTAGGTATTAATAGTAATTACTTATTTTGAAATGAGGGATTTTTTGAAAACTTTACGAAAAAAAATTATTGCACTTATCGCACTCCTACTCATCATCCCACTTATTGTTGGTATCGTTTATGCGCAAAAACAACTCCCCATTGATGTATCGGTCGATGGCGTGCTGCATGCCGATAGCGATGTGCGTTTCGTCTACGATTTAACGTACGACAACAACGGCCGCGTGATGGAGCACCATTTATATGATGAAATGCTGCGAATTATTGAGGAAGCAGAGCATACATTGGTCATCGATATGTTTTTATACAATGATGATTACGACCGTTCTAAAGGGGACTATCCAGCACGTGCCAACGATATTACAAACGCGGTATTAGCGGCACTTAAAGACAATCCAGCATTAAATGTTACGATCATTACCGATGCCATAAATACAGTGTACGGCTCGACAATGCCTGAAAACTTTTCGAAATTACAGGACGCTGGTGTAGAGGTCATTTTCACTAATATGGAGCCCCTGCCTGATTCAAATCCAGTGTACTCAAGCGTTTGGCGCACGTATTTACAATGGTGGCCGACATCTCAAAATGGCTTTTTACCAAATGCCTTTAACCCAGACGGTGCAAAGGCTTCGTTCGGCTCTTATTTCGACATGCTCAACTTTAAAGCGAATCACCGCAAAGTTGTGTTAAATGAACAGCAGGCACTTGTAACATCTGCTAATATTACCCATGACGGCAGTAGCTATCACTCCAATATCGGCTTTGTGGTAACAGGTGCTATTTTAGAGGATTTGTACGCCTCTGAGCAAGCTGTCGCCAAGTTATCTAATATTACACTTGAAGATGTTGAGTGGAACTATCAAAACGAGGTATCTGATATTCAGACGAAAATTGTAACAGAGGGTAAAATAAAAGAAACAATGCTTGCGATGCTAGGTGACGCAGATGCAAACAGTGAAATTAATATCGGTGTGTTTTATTTGGCTGACCGTGATGTTGTAAAGGCAATTAAAAAGGCTGCGAAACAAGGGGCTACGGTCGAGGTAATTGTAGATCCAAACAAGGACGCATTTGGCTTAGAGAAAAACGGCATTCCCAATCGTCAGGTAGCGGCAGAGCTTGAAAAAAGTGGCGTCGCCGTTCGTTTTTACAACACGCAAGGCGAGCAATACCATAGTAAATTTCTATATGTAAAATCAGGTAACCAAGCCGAGCTACTAGGTGGTTCAGCTAACTTCACCCGCCGAAACATTGCCGACTATAACTTAGAAACCAATTTGTATATGACCATGCCGGCAACAAGCGAACTGGCGACAACGGTAGAAGCTTATTTTGCGCGGTTATGGCAAAATGAAAATGGACAATATACGGTTGATTTTGAAGTGTATGAGGATCAAGCACTGTGGAAAAAAGTCTTCTATCGCATTCAAGAAGCGACAGGGCTATCCACGTTTTAGCTGATAGTGAATATTTTTTAATTCGAGGCCAATAGGTGATTTCCTAAAGTAATAAATATGCTCCTGTCGCTGGTATTTTCGCTGGATACAAAAGGTAAAATATGGTTAATCGATCATATTTTTTGAAAATCGATCACAAAACGTGGAAAATCGAGCATAAAATTGAAAATTCGATCATAAAACAAAAAAACCGATCACATTTCACACACCAGTGTGCTAGAGTGCATATCGAACTTTTTATGCTCCTTTACACGGTGGGAATTATAACAGATAAAAGGCATGGTTTTGTACAATTTACAAAACCATGCCTTTTAAAATTGAATCGCCAGTACTTCTTCCACTGCGACGTCAATATTTTTGAAAATAAATGTCCATGGCATGCTTGTTTTACCTAGCACAATGAGCTTTCGTTCCGTAAAGCTTTGTGTGTATGTAGCTTGCTTCGTTTGCAGTGTGACCGCGCGATCCACCCACTGCATATCATGGTCGCTTTCATTATGAATCAGCACCGTTACAAGCAGCTCCCCGCGGTGATTGTAAGCCGCACGAATAATGGCTGCATGAACTGTCCCCTCCTGAATGATACGTTGCTCAAATGCTTGGGCAATTATCAGCCGGTCTTGCGCACTAATCGAGCGCTCCCAGGTTTGTTCAAATTGCAATGTTTGCATGAGCGATTCCCCCCCTTACAACTTCTTTAAAAACGCAAGAACATCCTGTGCAAGCTTGTCCCGTTCCTTGCCGAGCGTTAGTAAATGACCACTTTTTTCGTAGCATTTTTTTACAATTACTTCACTTTGCGCGGCATCGGCAATGAGGTCGATGCTTTCCTGAAATACAACATCATCCAGCATCCCTTTCGCTAAAAACAACGGCTGCTTGAGCTCACTCATTTCGCGCTGTGAGCCGACGATGAATCGCTGCAGGGCAATCATTTTTTCTGCTGGACGAGGGAAATGTTCACTTAGAAAATCGGCAAGCTCCTGTTCTGTTGCGCCATTGTTTTGCAAATAACGCTGTGAATAAAATTTCACACGTTTTTCTAAACCAGCAATTGGACGCTCCAAGACGGGGGATGATAGGATTGCCAATGCATGACACGTCATATAGCGGTTCGCGAGGCGCATCCCTAGCACGCCACCAAGCGATTGCCCAATGACCGCAATTTGCTTATAGCCGTCATCAATAAGCTGCTCAAAAGCTTGCTGTGCCCCCTGCCAAACATGCTCCATTGACGAGGCGAATAATCGCTCTGGCGCGGCACCATGCCCTGCTAAATTGGGCGCATACACCGTGTAGCCCGCTTCAAACAGTACCTGTGCCAAATGCTTCATTTCTCTGGCATTACTCGTAAAACTATGTAGTAATAACACCGCCTGTTTCCCGCTGTGCTTGTAAATATCTTCAACCTGTTGCATCTAAAAAACCCCTTACTTTTCTTGTAACCCGCGCTCTACATATGCGCTGATACCACCGCGCACGTTCGTTACTTTTTGAACTCCAAGCTTTTTCAGCTTTTTGCACGTTTCGAGCGAGCGCATACCCGAACGGCACATCACGACAATTTCCTTATCCTTTGGTAATGCTTCAATGCCCAGCCCATTCGGATCATTAATAAACGGGGCGACATGCATTTTATTGAAATCACGCGCACTCCGCACATCAATAAAAATTTTATCATCGTCACGTAGCATCGTTTGTAGTTCATCTGTTGAAATCGTGTGAATCCCTTCAACCGGACGCTTTTTCCAAATAACAACCGCCGCACAAATGGCGATCAGTATAATTGTTTCAAACATAATGTTTTCTCCTTTTTTGTCTGTTCCCTATAGTTTAGCACGAAATAAATTTATCGTAATATAGTAACTGCATATTTTATATCACCAAACTTTGATATGGATAAAAATTACAGTATAATAAAATGAAATGAGGTGATAAAATTGGCGATTCACATATTAGATTACGCCGTTATTATTTGCTTAATCGCACCAATGCTAATTATTGCAGCGAAATTCTATCACGATAAATCTGTACCAATGAAATGGTTTACATTGGTGATTACTACTGAAATTTTGCTTCAAAAAGTAATCTTATTAAATGAGGGCGAATGGTTTTTACCAAATTTTTTGATACATATCTTCTTCATTTGGCCTTTAGTACTCGCCTTTTACATGCAAAAGGCTCAACTTTCGACACTAAAAGAGCTTATCGTTTTTACAAAGTCTATGAATCAAACCGCACTTTTTGTCATTTTGGCACCGATTGTTATATATGCCGCGACTGTGCCATTTATTTCGCAGCAGGTAAAGGAACAGCACAAAGAAATGCTAGACCTACTCATCATGTCAGACAATCCTTATGAACTATTACTGACATCCAATGCGGACGCATCATTAATTAATCTCCCGCAAAAAGCACCGTTATTAAAGGATGCGAAAACACGAGTCCTCGTATATCCACATATGGCACTTGTTATCGTTACTGGCGATAACTGGCGTGAGGAAATGACGTATTTTCGTTCCTACGACCAATGGCAACTGACTAGCAATTCTGGCAGTAGCTTTATCAATCCATCAGAATGACTGATATTATTTCATCCTTTATACAATTCTTACCTTTCATTCGTTTCTCGGGTCATAATATTATCATAAGCAACAGGTTTTCAATACGTGAATGATGAAAACTAGCACAAAATTCGCTACAATGAAACAGGTGGAATTTTTATCTAGAAAGGACTAAATTTACGTATGAAAACAATGTTATTTTCGATTTTAGCTGCATTATTACTATTCGTGCCAAATGCAGCGGCACACACGTATATTAGCGAAACAACCCCACAGGACGGCTCAACGGTCACAGAAAATGTACAGCAGGTTGTGCTTACGTTTGAAGGGAAAATTGAGGAAGGTAGTACGTTTAAAGTAATCGCAGCGGACGGTACGGCATACACACCACAATCGATTACACTCGTAGATGGTGTGTTAACAGGGACTTTTGAGCCGGCACTGCCAAACGAAACGTATACGGTAAAATGGGATACGATTAGTCAGGACGGTCACCCTCTATCCGGTGAATTTGGCTTTACCGTCAATGCCCCTGTAGAAGAACAGGTCATTGAGAAGGAAGAAGAGAGCACCGAGCAAGAGGCGGCTCCATCTGTTGAATCGACACAGCAAGCAAACGATGAGGATGCCGAAAAGTCGACTTCTCCGTTACTGCTTGTCGGTGGTCTTTTAGTTATCATTATCATCGTAAGTATCGTTGCCTTAGCAAAGCGTAAAAAAGCGTAATGATGGCGCTCATTGTAGGAAGTCAATTTCTTTTATATGCAAGCTTGAGTGTCGTAATGGGGGCAATGATCATGCAATGTATCCCGACCATCTACCGCCCAGGCTTTCAAATCGCACCGAAATGGCTCGTATTCAGTGTAGTTGTCATTCCGATTGCAGCCTTTCTTCCTAATTTACAGCTGCTTTCGATTTTAATGCCACAATTTGGGCTAGCGGATTCGTTATGGATGATTGTTTCGAAGTATAAGGTGGGACATGCTTGGCTAGCGATTTTTGCCTTTTCGTTACTGCTCCTCGTACTTGTGCGCCTAGCCATTAAAAAAGCATCCACTTCGCTTTATGTTAGTTCTATTTTCGTCTTAATGGCGATCATGGCGGCAATCGGCTATGCCAGTCATGCGGGTTCGATGGCTGGAATCGCGGGCTCGTTTCTCGATTTCATTCATTTACTAGCGGTCAGTGTGTGGCTTGGTATTTTAGTCATCGTTGGTTATTTTTCAACGGACACAAAAAATTGGAGTGCCTTTTTGCAATGGTTCTCCCCTACTGCCCTTGCTGCCTTTACGTCGATTGCGATTAGCGGTGTGCTGATGATGGAAGTTATCGTCCCGAAATATGTCACAAGCTGGGCCGGTACTTATGGCCAATTTTTATTTATTAAGCATGTGTTACTCGTTCCATTAGCCATCATTATTTTAGCCAATGGACTACTGATAAAATTAAAAATCAATCAGCCGTTATTTGAACCGCGCACTTGGGTAAAAATCGAGCTGACATTACTTGCGGCGATCCTAGTAGTAACAGCGATTTTTACCGAGCAACAGCCGCCAAACTTTACGGTTGAAGCCATTTCACCGTTTTTCGAGTTATTTTACCAGAATAGCGTTGCAACGGGTATGCATGCTTATTTACAAATGACGGGGATTGGCATTATGTTCTTCGTATTAACAGCTGTATTTATTGGATTGACGATGGTCAGCTATCTAAAGCAATTGCCAACCATCTTTGCAGCGGCGATGATTGTTGCGACCGCGCTCTGCTTTTACATGAGCTTTATGTCGATTGTGTTTTTTAAATAAGTTGAAGATTTTTTAGAAAATTAGAGCCCTTTTACGAACAAGATTGTTCAAAAAGGGCTTTTTTTCATAATCGAAATTTTTCGCTCCACGTTGGATCAAAATATTAAATTATTTTATTTTGTCTACTTTTTCAACACGCCAATCGTTGTATTAATGAGGGGGAAAAATATGAATCCAAAAGACACGTTCACCTCCTATCTAATACAAGTTGGAAAGGAAGTGTTTCTAGTTTTGCGCTCAAAAGGGGCATCAAAAGAAGATGCAGAAGACATTATTCAAAATACATTTTACAAAATCTACTCAATGTTAGGAGACCTGGACGAAAAAACCGTTCGCCCATGGTTTTACCGAGTTGCCTTGAACGAATTTATTGATCTAAGGCGAAAAAAATTTCAGCATCATCTACCGCTATCAGATGAAATCCAATCAAAGTTAATTAGCGGGAATGCCGATTTTGAACAACTTTTTAATCAAGATGAAATTATGCATTTATTAAAAAATGTAAAAAAGGAGTACCGTGAGATTTTTGTTTTGAAATATTATTATGACTTATCTTACGAGGAAATCGCTCAATTACTCCATTTGCAAGTGGACAATGTAAAGCAAAAACTATACAGAGCAAGGAAATCAATTCGTACAGAAGCTGGAGGGATTATGGCATGGATTCATCGATTCAAAAAGCATTAAAGAAAGCAAAAAGAAAACAATGGGTTATGATTACCCTTATTTCTATGGTCGTTTGTATCATTCTACTTTTTACTTTCAATAGACTTGGAAATTATTTATCAGCTCAAAATACAGCTAGATTACACGACAGCCTATTTTTACAACACAGTATATCTCAACCAAATGTGAATATTGACTCTCAGGTAACAGCCAATTCTTCCATGTTTGGCGGTAATATTGTTACAAACCGTTCCAAAAATATAAATGGTTATCTAATTCCTTGGAGTACATTAACGAGTTCTTATTCGTGGTTTGGTGCTTCCATCGACCACAATGAACTGATTCCTGGCTTTCACTCCAGTGGGAATAATAATTATGAATACGATAAACAAACGAAGCAAAAAGTGGCAACATTTTATCATCCAGCTATTAAAGAATATTATGACGGGGTTCAAAATCAACTTGAAGCTGTTGTTCAATTAGAAAACCATGTAGCTGAAGTAGCAATATCCTTCAAGGAACCTTTAACAATGGATCAAGTACGTGAAAGCATACCTGAAAATTTAAATATAGCGTGGCTTTATATGACGTCTAAAATTGTCGATGAAGCTCCAGGCCCTTCAGGTATACGGGTTTATGGTTATCCAGATTCTGAACTTTCAAAGGAATCCTTCGATATGTTTATTAAAGACCTTAAAAAATATGATGAAAGAGGATCAATGGAGGAAATCCAAAAATATATTGAAGAGAATGAAAACAAACCATTTAACGAGGTTACTATACTGGGTGTTATGCTAACAGGTCGTACTGAAAGCTTTAATGAATTAATAGGCAAAGACTTTATTCGAGGAGCATCTGTAGGAGTAACTGCACCAATTGTTCCGTATATCCAACCAACAAAATAATCTATGCCAATAGTGTCAACCCAAACTTGGATTGGCACTATGCAATTTCTAATGATGGGAAGAATTTACTTTTTAATAATCTGCCTTGTAACTCCATAATCCTCATGTAAAGCCTCCATTAGTGAAACAAGAACGATGCAAAAAAGCCAACGAATCGTTGACTTAATTTGCTACAGTATTTCCTTGTACCTTCTTATTTTTTTCCTTCTTACTTTGATATTGTATTGCGACGATAATGATCGCCTGTATAGACATTGCAAGAACTAAAAAAAAGAGATGTGTAGAAACGTTTGTTAGCAATGAAAAAACATAGAATACTGGTGCTGCTGAAAGATAAGATACATACTGATTTTTTGTTAATAAAAATATAATCGTCGAAACGCAGGAAGTAACTAGTAAAAGTTCCAGTAATATTGCTAATGAATTGAAGTCTAAATAATTTCGAAATTCATTTATATAGGACATGTCAAAATCCCCCTTTTAAACAATATATTCAATTTCACCCCTCGATTATCCTCCTTGCATTTCCAATACAAAACTCGATGATGAATACTAGTTGCTAGCTAATACATCACGCCTTCTCAAACGCCAGCTTAATCCCAAAGCCAATAAGCACGATGCCCGTCACCATTTCAATCATCGCCTGTGTAGATGGACGCTTCATAAATGTGCGGATTTTGTCGAGTAGCACCACATAGAAGAAAAACCATGCCAGCGTCAGCACAGTATACAAAATGCCCATCACTAAAAACGCCCAAAACGCATCCGCGCCTGGTGCTAAAAATTGTGGTAAGAACGTTAAGAAAAAGACCGCGACCTTTGGATTGGTAATATTCGTGATAAACCCCTGCTTAAAGTATGAATTGCCCTTCGCTTCGACCAGCACTTCCTCTTCCACCTGATTTTTCTTGGCACGCATATTCATCAGCGTACGCACGCCTAAATAGCATAAGTAGGCAGCTCCGACATATTTAATCATCATAAAGGCAACCGCAGATTTGACAATAATAGCAGATAACCCCGCAACAGCTGCAATCGTATGGATGGACAGCCCCACACAAGAACCAATCATCGTCTGCATGCCACCTTTCCGCCCACCGATTACCGTATTTTTCGTCACAATCGCCGTATCTGGCCCCGGTAAAATAATGAGCAGCACACAGGCGATGATGAATAGCGTAATACTCGTCATGATTCACACCACTTTCTCTTTTAAGTTTTCTGATTATTTGAATTATAACAAGTGTGGTGGGGTTTGACGAGATAAAAAAAACACCCCAAATGCATGAAAACATTTAGGGTGTAAATTGCTATGGTTGTTGTACTAGGTCATATAATGATTTCTGCTCAACTGTTAGCCTATTCTTAGCTTGCTCTATTGGACTTTTATCTTCCGCATTTGCAAGTTTTTCCTCTAGCTGAATTACTGCACGTACTGCCTTTAGATCCTTTTCAGCGTTCTTAATGTACGAATAGTTCACCACTAATTTGCGCTCTTTTGAATCCAAAGCCTTGTATTCTTTCGTAAGGTCATCTAATTGTTGCTCGAAATCAGCTAATTTCTCTAACGATGAAGCACCATCTAGAATAACAGAGTATTTACCACTGACAATGATTGCACCGATTCGAGAATTTAAATCAGTTGATGCTCCCTCAGCTGCTTCCATCCATTCGAATAATTTTTTAGAGTACGTATCTTCATCTACTATTGCATCAGGTGTTTTGTATGTTCCTAATAATTGCTGCTGTACTCGCGTTAATTTTAAATAGCTCTTATAAATCGAGTCTTTTTGTGAGTATGTTGGATTCTCACCAAGCTTCACCATTTTAGCAACAAAGGAATCGACTGCTCTTACATCCTTTACCAATTCCTGGTATTTTTTGTAGTTTGTTAATGTTTTCAGCTCTTTTGATGAATACGGTTGCAATTGTGTTTGAATCTCTTTAAATACTACAATGTCATAGCTTCCATCCTCGAAAAATCCCGTTAACAAATCACCTAATTCTTGTAAGGTTGACGAACCTGAAGAATCTGATGATGTATATCTCTCCCTTATATCTGCGTAAGTTTCAAAAATTAAACCTTGTTGGACGGGCTGTAGTTTATCAAATGATTTTTTCGCACTGATAAATTTTTTCTCGTCACTCGCAGCTAATAAGCGTTTTTTTACAGAACTTGCCTTTGATAAATGGCTAGATGCTGTTGAAATAAGGGCATAATTATGCACAAGCTTTTTCTCGAATGAGTTTAAAGATTTATACATTGATTTTGCTGTATTAATTGCTTGCTGTAAATCCGCATCCGTATCAATGCCACCACTATCCGCTAGCGCTGCATCTTCCGCCGTCTTTAATAACTCAGCGATTTTTTCAATCTGTGACACTACTTCACTACTTTTACCGCTATCATACTCATCTTTACCAGCAAATTCCTCATCATCTATAATCGCAGTAATACTAGCGATAGCACTCTTTAACGCATCACCATCTACTAAGCTTTTTTGTTCGATTGTAAGCTTTGTATAGGCTTTATAGGCAGAATTGTATTTACTGTGTGCTGATTTCATTTTACTAATATACTTTGAACGGTTTTCATCCCCATCATAGCTTGTCGCCTCTGCTTCTGCTTCCTCAGCCTTTATAACGGACATCGCTACACGCTTGGCCGCAGATACATCTCTTTTCACTTGGCTTACAGATTTATAGTTTGTCACTAGCTTTTTCTGATCCGAAGTCAGTAACTTATACTTAGCGGCAATATCAGCTAGCTCACTCTCTAATAATTCAATATCAAGTGAGTACTCTTTACCTGCGCCGGCTGGTAAAATATCATTAATTTGAACAATAAGATCTTGTGCCGCTAGTTTAGCATCTTCTTGACTCTGTTCTTCATCGGCTGTAAATGGCTCAAATAACTTTTCCTTTGTACTATCAGATATTAATGTTGCTTGAGCAATGTTTAATTTATTATAGGCCTTTTCGGCAGCGATAATAGCACTCGCCTTCTTCTTGCCAGTTTGTGTACTAATTTTATTGATTTTTTCAATAACCACACGTACTTTTTTCACATCCGCTTGTGCTGTTTTTAGCACATCTGTTTTGAGCAGTGGTTGGTACGCCTTATCGAATGTTTTTACTTCATCTAGATATTGCTTAATTGTTGCTTCAAAAGCTGTTAATTCCTCTAGTTCATTTGAAGGATCTACGTAATTTATTTTATATTCGCCCTTAAAAATATTACCTGCAACTTTTTCATTAAATTTTTCGACTGCTTCGTTTGTTACATAATCAGTATTATGTTTATCATCAATTTTTACAATCAATTCATACAATTGAGCGATTGATGGATAAGCATTATTTGTTTCAAATAATTTATAAATCTCCCTTTGTTTTGCTGTTAATATATTATAAGATTGGCGCAGTGAATTCATCGATTTTAATAATTCCGCTTGTTTAACAGTCGAATTTCCCTCAGCTTTAAAGTTTTTATAATCCGTATAAAGTTTATCGAATTCCTTTGTTAATGGATCTACAACTTTAAAGCCTTGTACATACTCATCCAGCTTTGCGTAATTCGTAATGGTCGCTTTTGCACGGTCATTTAGCTGGTTATAATCTGCTAATAATTTATTTACTTCATTTTGTAAATCTGTATAAGATGTCTTTTCTATTAATTTATTAATATCACTGATTAAAGTAGTAATTGGTTTGTTATTAGTACCAATTTCAATTAGCTCACTATCGACAGTTAACTCACCATTTGCAGTCACGATGCCCGGAACAGAAATCGTTACCGTTACTTCAAATCTTTTATACCCCTGCTTTTCACTATCTACTGGAATTGTGAAGGTGTTCCCTGTTGCATTTGGCAAAGTGAATTGGTTGTCATTTCCATTAAAGGCTACCCATTTATAATGTACCTCGTAATCTTCAGCACTTAAAATCTCGCCACCATCCCCAATAATTTCCGAATGGCCAATCTGAATCTGATCGCCTGGTAAAAGCTCATTCGAAAGTGAGAGTTCTGTTAGCTTTCCATTTACTTTTACTGAATAAGTAACTGGATTTAAGCCAAATTTAAGCTCTTCAATTTTTACGTTTTCCTTTATCTTATAAACTTTTCCCGATTCTGTTCTTACAACAAAAAGAATCTCTTTTCCCGAAAATTCAATCGGAATTTGTAAGTCAATAGCGTTTTCACCGACTAATAATTTGTATTGACCTCCATCCATTAAATACCATTCATAAGCTGAAATGACTTCATCTTTGTCCAGAATATTTAAGTTTTTCATTGTAATAATTGTATTAACTCGGGGTGAAGTAAAGCCTTCTTCATATCCAACATCAGCTGTAAAAGTATCCAGTGCTTCTACAGGAATTTCTTCAAAATATTTCTTTTTCCCCTCTGTTGTAACAACAAGCTTTATCTTTTTTTCTTCTGCATGCATTGGCAGCTTGAATTCCGCTGTTTTTGAGCTAGCTGTTGTAGCATCGCCAACAAACCATTCATAAGAAACAATTTTATCCACTGTTTCAGTAGTTGTTCCATCTCCAGCATCAACAGACGTTTTAATTTCTGTAAGTGCTGCTTTAACCGTATCTCCTACTGAATATGTACCGTCTGCAATTAAATCATCCTTTGGAACAGATACAATTTCCTCTGCTCCAACCATTACCGGCACAACAAATGCGGCTGAGGTCATGGCTGTGGCTGCTAATAATTTTTTATAATTCATTGGACATCTCTCCTAACTTTTCCATTTAAGTATACCTAATATTTTCTACATACTGATTATTAATAGGGATATTACTAAAATTTCTGAATAAAACAGGATATATGCAACTGTTTAAATATATAATCTACCTATATTATCGGAAATATTTTATAAAAAATTAGTATAAATACCTATTTCCCCACAAAAAAACTGTACCCTTTAGGAGTACAGTTGGTGAGTTGCTATTTTCCTTGTTTGATTAATGCTTCGAGGTCCGTCACAATTGTGTCATACGGTACTTCGGTATTGCCTGATTGGACGCCGCTGTAGTTTTTCACTGCCACACCGTTTTGGTCTACTAGGAAGAAGGTATTCGCGTGAATGATGTTACCTGGCTGTGCGACAACCGCTGTTTTAAATGAGCTCCTAGCATATTGCTCGATAAATTTTGGGTCGTAGCCGTTTAGTAAATACCATTTGGATTCATCGGCTACTCCATAATTGGCGATGTATTTTGTTAATGCATCCGTTGTGTCTGTCGTTGGATCTACGGTAAAGGCCACGATTTTATAGTCCTCAATGCCTTTTTCAACGAGCTCATCTTGAATCATTTTCATGTTGTATGTCATTGGTGGGCAAATATCTGGGCATGTTGTATAAATGAACATCGCTAGCCATGGCTCACCCTTTAAATCATCCAGTGAAATCGAGTTTCCTCGGTGATCTTGTACATCAAAATTGTCGAGCTCGAAATTGGTCGTTGCTTTGAATTGGTAGTTGCTGCAAGCGCTAAGTACAAGCACCAGCATACTTACTGCCGCTAGTAATGCGAATCGTTTTGTCATGTCTCTCTCTCCACTCTTCCAAACATTACCTCCATCTTAAAGCAAGTTCCCAGGTTGTACAATAGGAAATGCACGAAAGTTTCTTTGCAAATTTGTGAAGTTCCTTTTCACAAATCACTGCGTGGTGCGTTCAATGAAACGAGCGCGGTATGAATCGCCTCAAGCTTCGTTTCAATACGATATAGCAAATAAAATGAAATAAAGATTGGAAACGTTACATCTTGAACAAGCGCAAGCCACTGTTCCATGAAATTCACCTCCTCTTACAGTCTAAAAGCCGGCAAAGTAAGTCACTTCACCGGCTCCATTGGTTATGCGTTTAATTCGAATTCCGTCACATTACGCTCGACGATTTTCGCTGATTTCTTCACATCGAACAACAGCCCCTCATATGAGAAAATGCCCTGATCGATAATCGTCTGCATCGCTGCATTTACCTCGGCCTCCGTTAAGCTCGCTTTTGGATTTGCGACATTGAAGATCATCTTCTTCCCTGCTGCATTGGTCAACGTCATTTGCAACACCTGTGTCATATGCTTCACCTCCTTCCTTTAGTAGCCCAGCTTATTCCGCCACTAGATCTTTTGTTGTTTTCACCGTTTCAATATACGTATAGTCCGTTAAAGAGACTAACGCCTGTGCAACGGCTTGAATTTGAGCAGCCGTCACATTGTTTGAAACGTTGCGGTACGTAGAGCTACCGATGACTGGCTCATCATTTGCGTCTACACCGGTTTGGTAGTACACCGTGATTGTCGAACTTAAAAATCCGAAATCGTTCATGTTCATCACCTCCTTACCCTATATATGGCATGAATATTTGAAATCGGGGAACGGCTGATGAAATTTTTTTATTTTTTGTTTTGGGCTTGAACAGCTGCTGGGTGGATGCGTGCGAAATTTCGGATTTTATGTGCGCTTTCCGAAGTTTACGTGCGGTTCTCTATGGTTTACTTGCGATTTCCCAGTAAACCCCATTGAAATACTAATTCGCACAAAATAATGGCTTTGCTTTGTGAAATTGTGGGGATTATTGAAAATATTATACTTTCAGCCATAGAAAAATTATATAATAGACATTAGTGAGAAAAAGAGGTGAGTAATTGTGGGCTTAGAAGGTTGGTTTTTATGGTTTATCTTATTTTGGGTAGTCGTGTTAGTGGGACTTATGGGCATCGGAGGCTTCTTCATGTTCCGCAAGTTTTTAAAATCGCTTCCAAAACAAGATGGCCGATCTGATTTAGATTGGCAAAATATATATTTAGATAAGACGCTTCATCTATGGGGTGAAGAGGAAAAAGAGCTACTGCGAGAGTTAGTGAGCCCTGTACCTGAGCTGTTTCGTCAGGTAGCCAAGGAAAAAATCGCGGGCAAAATTGGCGAAATCGCGTTAGAGGAGCATGCCACGAAAATTAATACCGACTTAATTATTCGCGGCTATATTATCGCGTCACCAAAGCGCGATCATAAATTTTTACGCAAAAAATTAAATGAAATGCAAATTGATACAACGCCATATGAGCATTTATTTGAAGCATGAAAAAGGTCTGTCCCCACATCTAGGGACAGACCTTTTTAAGCTACGATATGTGATTTTTCAAGCTTTTTGTATTTTATGAGCATGCCGATTCGCCAAGGTAATAGCATTGCGAACGCCAAAATGAAGAACATTCCCGCTAATTCGCCGACATCAAAGCTATCCGCAAATAACATTTTCATAATAATACGGAAAATTAATAATCCCACTAATATAAAAGGAAACGCTTTTGATTGTTTCATATAAATGGCGCCTTCACGAACTTCAAATCTCGACGTGGCAATTAAAATCGTAGAAAAAATTAAGCCTACCGATACCGCCTCTAAAATTTGTAGCGGTGCAACGCGAAATTCCTCGAAAAGAAACATCAAAGCACCTGATGACATGGCAATTGGTGGAATGAGTATTTTTTTTGCGCTTACCGGCTTTTTTTGTGCACGTAAGCGAACAAATAATGCCAATGTTCCCATTACTGCGGCCAAAATCGTTGTACCTATTAATAAATAGTGAGAAGGTATGCTGTCAAACATCCTATTCCCCCTCTAATGTTGACTGAATTACGTTAAGCTAAGGACGTTAAATGCAACCGTCTTTAATTGCTCTGGTTGGAAAGGCTTCGTAATAAAGTCCTTTGCCCCACTTTCAATGGCAGCCTTGATCTTTTTTTGTTGACCTAGTGCCGTAATCATAATGACCTTTGCCTCGGTATCCTTTTCAACAATCATTTTCGTTGCTTCAATCCCTGTCATTATAGGCATTGTCACATCCATCGTGACAAGGTCAGGCTTTAGCTGGTCATATAACGCGATGGCTTCTTTGCCGTTAGCCGCCTCACCGACGACCTCAAAGCCCCACTCTTTAAACATATTTCCGATCGTGACACGCATAAACAGCGCATCATCCACAATTAAAACTGTTGGCATTTAACAATCACATCACTTTCATTAGTATAACACGCATAAAGGGCGTACGAAACTACTAGAAGCCTTTAAAGCCACCAGTAATCGTCGTAAAAATCGAGATGATGTATGTTAAACCATCGAAAAATAGTAAAATTCCGACCGCAATCATAATGTAGCCACCGATTTTCACGATTTTTTGACTATGCGTACGAATCCAACTCATACGAGAAATGAAGAAGGATAACGTAAAGAATGGAATCGCAAACCCTAAGTAATAAGCTAGCATATACCAAATCGAAGAACTAGGATTTGTCGCACCTAACGCGATAATCGACATTAAAATCGGTCCTGTACAAGGTGTCCAGCCCGCCGCAAATGCTAAGCCGATTAAGACCGAGCCAAAATAGCCAGATGGACGGTGTTTAAATTGAAATTTACGATCTCTCATTAAAAAATCAACCTGCAATAAGCCGACAATCATTAAACCAAATACGACAATTAAAATCGCCCCAATTTGGCGCATTAAATCTTGATATTGCACGAAAAACTCTTTTGCAAAGGATGTACCAAAGCCAATCGCAATAAAGATAATTGAAAAACCGAGTAGGAAAAATAAAGTATGTAAGATGGCGCGTTTTTGCATCATCCCGCGCTCGCCCTTAAGCTCGTCTAGTGTCATGCCAGTAATATATGACAAAAAAGCAGGATAAAGCGGTAAGGTGCATGGCGAAATAAAACTCAGAAATCCAGCACCAAACGCTAGGAAGATATTTAAATCTGTGTTCATGCTGCTCAAATCCCCTTCACATTGATGCCTCCATCGTACCAAATTTCCGCCCACATTACCCCTTTTTCGCTTGTGAACTTTTTTTGTCTGATTTGTGAGGAACGCTTAGCCCTCAACGAATCATATCAATCACAAATAGACTAGAGTAAATAATCGACGTAAACACAATGACAATCAAAATGGTAATCGTTTGAAAACGCAGCAGCCACCGCCAACTGCTTTCATCCGGGTGATTTTCCTTCCACTTCATCGCGGCTTTAAAATTGATAAACCAGCAATGAAGCGTAATAATCAGTGACGGCGCCGTATACAAAGCGCCTAACAGCATCACTTGCTGCCACGTCGAAACCGTATACTTGCCATAGCTGATGATGAAGTATGGGACAACAAACCAAAAAACCGATGTAAAAACAAGCACAACTGCGACTAAAAAATGGAGCCACAAATAATCCTGATGCGTTTGCCGAAAATATTTGAACGCTGCTTCCATGCCCTTCACCTACTTTTTTTATTTACTATTCCCTGCATTTTATGTATTTAAAACGGGATTGGTGTGTGAAATGTAAAGAGAGTTTATTGATTCATCAACGGAACATGACGAATTTCGCGATTGGCTGTAGATAGAGGCCCATGCATGGTCAGTTTGATTGAAATATGATCGGTTTTTGAGTTTTATGCTCGTTTTCGAGTGATTTGCGATCGAATTTTTATTTTTATGCTCGATTTTTCGAATTTTATGATCGATTTCCGAAATATACGCTCGATTAACCATATTCTTCCTTAACGTATACCCACGACACGTTTTGTTTCCAATTGAATTTACAAATTAATGTAAAAGAGCCAACCACCTATTTAGATAGTTGACTATTCATGAAATTTATTAAAGATTGGAGTTCGTTCACTGGAGGTTTACAGATTTCCCCTTCATACAAAGTAAAATAGATTTCCATTCCTTAAGAATACTAACTAATGCCACCAGTTTTATCACAATCGAATGCTAATGATATTGTATGTGTAGAGATGATCCCGTTTTGTGAATAATTCCCTGAAACTTCGACTAAATAAGTGGCCCCATCATCTTTTAATAAAGCTACATTTCCAAATTGATTCCAGTTGCCATGAGAATCCACCGCTGCCGAAGAAATACCATTATATACTGAAAATATCTGTCCACCACCTGGTACGTTAAAGGTATGTTGTGTATCAAAAGAGCCTTCAAAACGAATATTCGCTTTTTCGGAACCCATTTTTAATGTCACTGTTTTTGGCACTGATGCTGGATGATAGCGCTCTTTATTTTCTAAAACCACAATTGACGCATCCGCTCGCTCTTGTGCTAGCTTTTCAAAATCGTTTACTTCAATCCAATGCTCATCATGAAATGCTGTGATTGGATTCAATTGTAACTCTGCATCGCTAGCAGCATTGATATTTTCTATAATAGCTGCATACTTTTGATAATATTGCTCTTTTTGCTCTTGCGTTAAGTTTAAAGGAATGGGTGTTGCCTCATCTCTATTCTTAGCATTCGCCTCAGATTTCTCTGTAGACGATTCCACTGTCGCTTTTTTGCTAACGGCTTCTTCATTTGTACAGCCTGTTAAAGCAAATGCTCCTATTAAAATACTTGTGTAAAGGATTTTTTTCAACATTGCCACCTCATTTGATAGTAGTGAAACATTCTATTTAGAGCATTATAAATTATAAGAAAGTACAAGTTCTTCGGCATCTAGTTCAAATAGTTGATTTAAGTGTTCAATTGGAAAACGTTTCAAATAGTCTTTTACAGCATTATAAGCAAATGAGTAACCAGCCATATATGGAATATTATTTTTTAAGCTACCAAAACAAAGGGGACCTTTTACATTGTCATCAATTGTATGTAAAAACCTTTTTGCTTCTGAAATATATCGTTCTTCAACCTCTGGCGTAAAACTTTCTTTCCACCAGCGTTTATCTTCAAAAATTTGCAAACTAAAATACTCCGCAGTTCCCTCCATTTTATACCAATCCTTCAAAGGAAAGTGGTCAACTTTTAACTGATAAATTGGATTTTGAGGGGCTGCGTGATGTAATTCATGAGCTAGTAGATAGCGTAAAAAGGGAATATCCGGATTCGGTGGTATCGCAATCCAAATACTTTGACTACTATTTGTAAATCCATTTATCCAAATAGACTGTTCAAGATTTTTAAACCAAGGAAAAGGAAGTGCAGGAACAATTGTAATTTGAAGAATATCATCTAGTTCAATATATTCTTTCACGACCTCTATCGTTTCACTAACCACTTGATGAATTAACTGTTCATCCCAGCTATGAGATCGTATTTCCTCAGTTAATAATTCTAAAAATTTTTCGAGTTGAAAGCGAAGTGCAATGTCTCTCCCCTCTTTCATCCAGCTATTAGGGGTGATCGTTGCTTCAATCATATTATGTAAATACCGTTCAAGATTATTTTTATTCTTGAATAACAGTTGCGGTGTTAATTGCATGATTTTCAATATGACTTTCCCTCCCTTTATTCTAAAAAACCAATACACTTGCTGTGGAATTACGTCAGATTGCTGAAGATCATCATTCAAAGGAAAATCAAAAAAACGTATGGTTCACAGCATTTCTTAGCTTTATGTGTATCTTGAAAATTTTATTTGAGAACGTTATTTAGTAATATGATGTATATTAAATACAAGAGTATAAAAGAGATTGGCTTATATGAAGAGTACTTTGTATCAGCGAACTTAATAGAAAATTACATCTAGATAACAAATATATCTTCAATAAGTAATACGCATTTAATTTCTCAATAACTGCGTTTTACCATTTCTCATATCTTCAAAAATTGGTCTTTGAACAATACTTATTTGCTCGATATCAATATGTTGCTCCTCGAAAAACTCTAATGTTAGTGATTCGTTGTTTTTATCTTGATAATCCAATGTCTTCCCATCATTTAATAGCATTCCTTGTTCATCAATTTTTACTTCAAACAAAAACATTACGAAAACGACTTCGTTTCCATCAGGATATTTGTACATCATTCTTTCCCCTGTATAAACAGAAAGAAAATCATATGCTTCAACACTTATTCCGGTCTCTTCTCTTACTTCTCGTATCATCGTTTCTTCAATTGATTCTCCTGGTTCCATTGCCCCGCCAGGTAATCCCCAGTCTCCGTAATCTGACCTCTTCTGTAATAAAATTCTCCCTTTAGTATCTTTTATTAACGCGCCGCCAGTGACTAAAATTTTTCTCATATACGACCTCTCAATTACGAATTTACTAAATATGGTATTTACTAATAAACTTTGTGAATCAAAAAAATATCATCAAACCAAAAGCACTCGATAGTCACATAAGAACTAGGTTTTCTTCCTTGACTGTATGTATTTTTCCGTCAATAAGCCTGCATTAAATACCGCTACAATCATAGTGAAGAAAAATAATATTCGAACGGATAAAAGGCTCTTATCCACATGAAACTCAATGATAGAAAAAGTAGTATAAACAAAGCCAATCGCAACAAAAATAGATAAGATAAATTGTCCCTTTAAAGACTTAATCATAAAATCCCCCTGTCTACTGTTAACATAGAATTAATCTGCTATTTTCCCATCCAGTTTTTTATTCGCATGCACCGAATTTCCCTGAATAATACCTGATTCTACAAAACCAAATGAAGCGTATAATTCTTTCGCTATGACATTACTTTTATGATAAAAGAGATCGACATATTGTGCTTCCCCAAGTGGCATCATTTCAATATCCGCCAACATTTTTTCAAAAGCAAGCTTGCCATATCCTTTCCCCTGATGGCTCTTATCAATCATAAAATGCCAAATGAAATAAGTCTTCTTCCCGAAATAAACTTCATTTTGAAAGGATTCATGGTCCGTCGAATCGTAAATATACATCAAAAACCCAACCATAATATCATCAGCATAAATGGCTAGCGGGGTCGCTGGTATCCCATCTGCGTTCAACATATGCGCATCAGCAAAGCTTCGGAGGTTCGTAGTTTCTATGAAGTCTTTCTGGTTTTCTCCAACGTCGAGTGCTATTACTTCCTCTATGTTATCCCCGTCTATCTTTCTTAGTTCAATCATTTTTTCAGCTCCTTCTGGCAATGTAAGTAGTCTTTGTGCTCTATAAACATGCATCTTACCAATCTATAAATAATAAGAATTCCAGCTTTTTTTCTGTTCTAATTGCAGTATTGCTGCGAATTGCCATGCCATATGGTTCGTTGTGTCGATTTCAAATTCGACGGTTTTGACACCTTGACGTTGTAATTCGATAAGCTGTTGCTTCAAAATAGGCAGAAGATTTGTGGGGTTCTTCATGCCAACCCAGCCTATTTCGTAATGGTCTGTTGTTATGGGATGAAGAAAAATATAGGCCGTTACGTTATTTTCTTCAACTGCTACAAAACTTAAATGAAAATCTGGTGTATCATCTACTAAAATTTCTTTCCAAGTTTGCCAAGAAACATCCTTTACTGGGTTATCTAAATGGGTTTGCTCATAATTGGTTTTTAGTAGTTGAAAAAGATTCTGCTCTAAAGTTGGCTCATTTAAGATTTCAAGTAATGGGATGAATGTTTGTGTTGATTGCTCTTGTTCTAGCTGTTCTAATAATGTGCTGATTTCGTACGTTTCCATATATGTTTTGCGGAACAGCTTGAACTGAAATTGCTTCAATAACTGGATTTTTTCTAATTCATAGTCCCAGCAGGATAAAATGATTTTATCGTGCGTAGCAGTGCCAGCAAGTAAGTGGTTCATCAATTCATCAGCTGCATCTTTCGCGATGACATCAATATATTTTGCATAGGGGTGAAAAGCGCTAGTCCAGCTCATGCCAATGCCTGTTACAGTATCCGCTGAAATTTGGGCAAATAGTTCGGTAAAGTTATTAGATTGAAAACGCCATTCGAGTTCGGCTAATTTTTGCTTGAGTGTATCATCTAATTTAAAGTCATTGATGGTATCGATTTTTTGGATTGTTTGATTTGTGTTCATGCTCTTTCTCCGTTCAAGTTTTGTTAAAGGAAGTGCAGGATTACTTTGCGTGAAATTCTTGATAACGATACCAAGCCACTGCGTTTCGTTCAATTTCTAATGCTAGCTGTTCCTTTCCTTTTATATACGATGCCACATCATATGGAAATCGTTGGGACAGTTCCTTTTTCAAGTCTCCATACTTTTTCGAAACATCTGGATTAGCTCGCAGATAATCTCTAAATGCCAGGTGGCGATCAATTTCTGGACTGCCTACTTCATAAATATGCACATGATGCGTTCGATTATCTCCACCTTTTTTGAAGTATCGACGTCCGCAAATCCCGTTCTCCCCTTTTGGTTCATAACCGATTGCTATCATCGCTGAATTGTACTCATCAATCTTATGAATGTCCTTAACTACAGGCATCATATCAATGATCGGTTTTGCCTTTAAACCGTTTACTGAGGTACTCCCGATGTGATGAATTTTAATAATTTCACGACCGAATATACTATGTAATTGTTTTGCTTCGATTTCAAACAGCCCAATCCAATGCTCATCATATGGCTTTACTTCGATTTTTCTCATGCATTGCCTCCTGTTGATTTTCCCAATCAGCTATATTAGATAGGCTAATGGATGATTATTCTGCGGAAAATATGCTCGGTATTGAAATTTTATGCTCGAATTTAAGTGGTTTGTGATCGATTTCCTGATTTTATGCTCGATTTTTCGAGTTTTACGATCGGTTTTTCAAATTTATGATCGTTTAACCATATTTTTACTTTCACCTTAATGTAACTATCCGTGATAAACCCGTATTTTCAAATATCGCACGTATTTCCAAGTAATGCGCCACCCAATAGCTTTCACATAGCAACAAAAGCAATTGTGAGTATAAAATCTGCGCTCACAATTGCTTTTTTTACAATCTTCTATGCTGAGTTAAAAGTTTTCCTTATCAAACACTTCAATATCAATAATTCGTGCGCCTTGTTTGACCATCGCTTGCTCAAGCTCGTTGACAGTTGCTTGCTTGGCACCTTTTGTGAGGGTAATAATGACGCGGCGTAGATAGGTTGTATCGTCATCCAGTGAGAATACACAGTGCAATGGCCAAATCTTTTTCACCGCCGTTAGTACCTTGATTAAAATGCCATCCGTATCAGGTAAGGCAATAGTAATCGCGCAGCTGCCTGTACGATAGCCCCATGCTTCCTCTAGCAGCTCGAATACTTTGGAGTGCGGTAAAATGCCTGAAAAATGGCCCTTGGTATCAACTACCGCTAAATAAGGTAATTGTTTGATCGAATGAAACACCTCAAAAAATGAGCTGTTTTCATGAACGAAAGCATCATTATCAAGTGCTAGGCTTTTGATTGGCTGCTTCATATCGCCATCCTTTAACTTGTACTCGAGCACCTCAACCTTATAAATATTACCGACAAATTTTTCGCCGTCGTCATCTAGTATCGGGATACAGCGGAAACCATTGTCATTCAATTGCCCTAACACCTGTGAAATCGTGTCCGACGCTTTGACATAGCTTACATCCTTCTTCTTTACAGTTCTTTGTTTTACTAACATAATGATTCCCCCTTCGATGTCATTAACTCTATTTTATAGGGTTTGTCCACAATACGAAAGTTATTTTTAGAATTTTTTGTTTTTTGTGACAAAAGCTTACTTACCTTAGTTGGGGGTTTGCTCGCTTCCAGGGTTTATTTGCGATAATTCCAAAATATTTGCGAATCCCCAGTAATCCCCCTAAAAAGCTCAAGCTCACCCTCTATTTAATCACTTATAAAATTCATAGTAAATATACGCATACGCTAGTTTTCGGCATTGCTCATAGGTTGTCAAATGATTTTCCACATTGTTCACCGCTGCAAAATAGATGGCGGTTAATGGGCTTGTCTCTTTTGGATACAGCTCCCGAACCTCTTGAAAGGCTTGTGCACTCAGTACCTCCGTCCCCAATTCTGTATGGCGAATCAAGTAGCCAATGGTCGTTTCATCAATCCTCGTCTTAAGCAATAGCCGCTCGCCAAGGGCATCCTGGATTTTTTCGTTGACACAATACAGTATTTCATTCGTTAATTGCCAATCTGCTTCACGAATGTTTAAATCGATGATGACAACAGATAGCCCTTCTGGTGGTACATGACTTAATTGATCATTTGCCTCGCGGATGAACTGCTCATAGTTCAACGGAAAATTGTGATCCACAAAATTCAAGCAGGACGAACTCATCACTAAATGCTTCTGCAAATAGGCTTTATCGATTGTCAGTTTTTTTATGAATTGATCGTAGGTTTGCTGTACTTCTAAAGATAGCTGCGTGTCGTTTAATTTTTGACTAATCATTGAAATGCGATCATATAAAGTAACGATTAAATCACGATAGCTGACTTCCTTTACGCAGATTTCCAGCAAATCATGATACAATATCAGCGCCTCATCATACTTATTTAAAGAAGTTAAAATATCCACCTTTAACCCTTTCAGCTGTAGCTCAAAGCGACGCGTTATTTCATATTGAATTTGCTCAAAATATTTATTATAAATTTGATAAGCATACTCATTTTTCCCGAGCCTTAGTGACAGCTCAATATGTCCGATAAAGCGAACTAAAAAATCTTTATTATACGCACCTTTATGTTTCACAAAAAAAACTGATGGATATTTACTACTCTCCCACAAGATTCTATCGTTCCCTGTATCAAACATGGATGCATTATAATTATTCAATGATAAAGATAAAACAGCAAATTGTTGATATTCCATGGCATAGCTCGCTGCTAATTGATAGTATGTTCGCGCATTCTCAAAATTTAAGTAAAAGTAAAAGCAATGACCGATAATCAGATAGACCGTTGCTAAATGCTCTGGATATTCTTCCTTCATCATCTGCTCTAGTGAAAGCATTAAATCTAGTACGACTTTATTGGACCTTGAAAAAATAAAGGGTTCACTTTCATTATTAATAAATTCAATGAGCTGATCAAATTGCTCTTGGTGAATACACTCCTGCACAATCATCTGATAATGCTCTAATTGTCGTTCCAATGATTCAAATTGTTGCTTTTTGTATGCCAATATTTCATCCTCAACACGCAATTGCTCGCCCATCATTTTCATCACCACCTATTCTAGTTGAAACTCGTTATATAGCTCTTTTTCAATAATAGAAATTTCATCTAGCATGCGTACGAGTTTTTGTACATTTTCTGCAAAAAGCTCTTGATTTTGTTGAATCCAACTTCGTAACGCCTTTAAAATTGTTGTTTCCAATTGAACAAGACGCTTAGGGTAGCCCTCGCTTTGTAAAAAACGTGGGTCATGTAATGGCAAAGAATTGTTCGCGTATTTTGAGAAAAAAACCAAATCCTCCTTTGCCAACCCGCGATAAACGTCACGTAAGCCATCTAAAAAGAGATTTGTCGTAGCAGCCGCCGCAATTAAGGATTGAATTGGATTGCCTACCGTAACCGCTCTCATTCGTTGGAGCTTTGCGTTTTTTAAAACGGTATCTAACATAAAGTGGCGCAATAAAAAAACTAAGGCATTTTCAGAATTTATAATGGGTAGGCTTTGATCATCATAATAATAAAATACACCAAAATCCGCCATAGTCAGCATGACATACGGGGTATTTAAAAAATCATGGCGCAATAAGCTAAAATAATAGTCAAAATGATGCCACTGCGAATAATTCTGCTCCTGTACTTCATTTAAAAAAAATAATGAATCATTTGTTTCGAATACATTCATCGCCATCCCTCCCCGTTTATATTCCATTATACAGATTTCAGAGAATATTGACATATGAAGAGGAGCCTTTTTCAGAATTTTTAGATAAACAAAAAAACCACTTAGAAAATAAATTCTAAGCGGCTTTCGTTGGTTGATTTAGGAATTAGTACGCTAAACCGAATAGTGCTTTAATATGCGTCATGTAACGGATATTTGAAGCTTCTTTCATTAATGATGCTGGTAAACCTACTAATTGAGTATTGTTTGCACCAATTGTAGCGATTCCGTCTTTACGTCCTAAAGAACCTAAAGTACCAGAGTTCGTGAATTGGAATGCTTTCATGTCGTGACCTTTAATTTGAGCGAAGATGTTGTAACCAGCTTGCTCACCTTGTTGCCATGCTACTTGAGCTGTTGGTGCGTACGTTGGACGGTCACCTGGGTTTGGAATGTGCGCAGAAGCATCACCAAGTACAAATACATCTGGGTGAGATGTAGATTGTAGGAAATCATTGATTGTTGCTTTACCGCGGTCACAGTTCAGACCTGATTCACCAACTAATGGAAGTGGCGCAACCCCACCAGTCCATACTAAAGTGTTTGCTACGATTGGCTCACGGTCTTTTAATTGAATGACATTGCCTTCAACACCTGTTACAGGAGTTGAAGTGATGAATTCAACACCGCGTTTAGCTAATGATTCTGTAGCGCGTTGGATTAAGTTGTCTGGGAATACTGGTAAAATCTTTGGACCAGCTTCTACTAATTTGATTTTTAAGTCTTCGAAAGGCACGCCGTATTTGGCAGCTACTTTCGGGAAGTGGTCTACGATTTCACCAACAAGCTCAACACCTGTTAAACCGCCACCACCGATAACGATTGTTGCATCTGCTTCATTTTTTGATTTTGCATATTCTGCAATGCGCGCTTCGATGTGCTCACGGATTGCGTTTGCTTCGTCAACAGTTTTTAAGACAAATGAGTTTTCCTCTAAGCCTGGGATACCGAAGAATCCTGTTTGAGAGCCTAAAGAAACAACTAATGTATCGTATGATAAAGTTTTACCATTTGAAAGTTGCACTTCTTTTTTGTCTGCGTTAAAGCTGTTTACTTTTGCGATTTCAAGGTTGATGTCTTTACCTTTAAAGATTTTTTCTAAAGATAGAGAAACCGCGCCCTCTTTAATCGTACCACCAGCTAAGCGGTGTAATTCAGTAATGATTTGGTGCGTTGGGAATTGGTTGACAACTGTAATGTTTGCCTCTAGCGTATTTAAATATTTACGAGCTGTTTGGGCAGCTAAAACACCAGCAAAACCAGCACCTAAAATAACGATATCTTTTGTTACCATGATAACATCCTCCAATTAAATTAGATTGTGCGAATTAATTAATTTGATTTTTTCTCAGCTGCTACAGCTAAAAATGCGTTAGCAAAACGTAAAGCGCCTTGAACTTGTGGGTCTTTTAACATTTTTAATAGACCAAATACACCTACTGTTTCCGTTGTTACTTCTGCGCGGTCCTTTGCTTCGATCGCTGTTTGTGCTAATGATTTTGCCGTATCTACAACTGGGCTCGCCATTTCCGTAACGGCTGCAACTGTATCTTTCTTTAATGTTTCGTCTGTAGCTACAGCTGTTGCGAAGTCATAAGCCTTTGTTAATAAAGTTGTCATTTCTGCTAACTTTGGTAAATTGTCAACTAAAGTCGTTAACGAAGCTTGTACCTCTGGCTTTAATAGTTGGTCTAATACGTCTAATTGCTCTTGAGACACAGACGCTTTTTCTACCTGATTATTCATTTCTGACATAATAACTCTCCTTTGCCAACACTTAATATTTTTTCTTTATGAAAAGTCCGAAACTATGTTTAAACTTTCACATACCATCAATAAGCTATCCTAGCACAAACATTCGGTAGATACAATTAGAAAACCGAAATAAATGACGGAAAAATTAATTTAAAGATAATTCTGAATTTTTAACAGAGTGGTGCTGACTATTTTTTTCAATCTCTGTTTATGAATTCAGCGTTTATTAATAAGAAGAAACTCGTTTTAAGTAGTTATTCTATGCACATTCCTCCGCCGAATAAACGCACGTTCGATGAAAAGTCACGATTGACCTTTACCCTATTTTCCCACCTTTTACACGTTCCATACGGGGATTTAATTAAAAAAATGAGCCTACTTAAATAACAAGTAGACTCCTTCTGTATTACTCACAATACCTTCACTAAATCGCATGTCGCTTTCTTGCTTCGACAAGTTTAGCAGCCGAGAAAATAAGCACCGCTAACCAAATGCAGCCGAAAGTAAAGAATTCTGTCGCTGTAAACGGCTCATCAAAAATAAAAATGCCGATAATTAAGCTCATCGTTGGCGATAAAAATTGGATGAAGCCCATTAAATACAGCGGGATTTTTTGTGCGCCCTTTGCAAAAAGAACGAGTGGTAATGCCGTAATAATTCCGCTGCCGATTAAGAACAGATTGGTTTTCATATCCACCTGTAAAAAGGCAATATCCGTCGTTTGCATTAAATAAATATATCCAACAATCGCAATTGGTAATATAAACAGTGTTTCAATCGCTAAGCCGCGCGTTGCATCGAGCGGGATTTTCTTTTTCAATACACCATAAATAGAAAAGGAAAGCGCCAAAGTTAGTGACACCCATGGGATCGTCCCACCTAAAATAGCTTGATAGCCTACACCAATTGCTGCGATAATGACCGCTACAATCGTTGCACCTGATAGCTTTTCTTTAAAAAAGAGCAAACCAAAGAGCACAGAAATAAGCGGATTGATGTAATAGCCAAGACTCGCCTGTAGCAAGTGATCATTATTAACTGCCCAAATATACACACCCCAGTTGACACTGATTACGAGCGACGCAATGAAAAGCGACCAAAACTGAGCTTGTCTGCCCCATAGTGTTTTAATATCCTCCATTAATTCCTTACGCTGCTTTATCAGTAAGACAAAGAGCGCCGTAAAAACAAATGACCAAATAACTCGCCCCGCTAAAATTTCGAGACTCGAAACATGCTGCACCTGCTTCCAATAAAGTGGAATAATCCCCCACATTAAATAGGCTCCTGCCGCAAACAGGACACCTTGTTTTTGTTCTGACATACTTGCACCTTCTATAAATATAATAGAACTCATTATAGAGGTCGGAACGTGAGATGTAAATGATCGTTTGTGAACATAAGAAAAATCCGTAAACGTCTAACGAACAGCGTTTACGGATTTTCCCAGTATATAGGTTAGCTAATATCCCTTTCTAACTCTCGCTTCCAAACAACAAGCATCGCTACAATCGTAACTAGCGTAAACCCACCAACGACACCAGGGACGAAGAGTTGGCTAAGATAGAAATCAATGGCACGCTGAACCACGTATGATGCCCCAACCGCAATCATTAAAAAGAGCACAACAATTTGCACGCCGATTAAGGCAATGCGATTCGGTACAACAGTTGAAATAACCATTGTTAACATCGTTAAAACAACAGAAAGTAAAAAGATCACCCCGACTGAAAGCAGGATATATTGCCAAAACGTCATGTCATACCAATGATAATGCCAGCCAAATGCGGTTAATGGTAAATCAAAATGTGATTGAGTATCATTGGACTGATAGAGCCACATATAAAATGCTAATAAAGCCGTTGTCAGCAAAGTACCACTGAATAGTCCTGCCAACCATTTCGTTCGGTACAATTGGCGTCCCTTGGCAGAAGCATACTGTAACGGTACAACATTTGCGATTTTATCTCGAATAAAAATCGGTGAAATAAGGATGGCGATACTGACAAAAATCGCAATCGCAATCGATGTTTTATACGTTTTAAAATTACTTGTCACAATATCTGTATAGACAGCAAATCGCTGTTCATCTAAAAGCTGCTGCAATCGCTTTTTCTGACCTTCAGATTCATAATATCTCATATCGGCTAGCATCGATTCTTCCCGATACTGATTCTCCGTTAAATACCATTCATAGGCTTGCAGGCGCCAAGGGAAATCGAGGTCACTTTCAAACGTAATTTTACTATGATAAGCATATTGCTCCTCATTTTCGTCATCAAAGTTATTGAATTTTTCATAGCTATTTAAGCCAGCCGCAATGGCTTCTGGGTCATTTGCTAAATAAGCATCCGCAGCCGCCACCTCTGCTTCATACATTCCTTGAAACTCGGATAGCTCCTCATCATCCCACTCCGCACCGAACATCGGAATAATTTGCTGTTCAATATCAAAATGATCTCCTGTGGGTCGTCCATTTGGAAAATAGTCTAAATCAAATTCGATTAACAATTTAAATAGAATTACGTTCACCAATAAAATGAGCACAAGCAATTTCCAAGAAAATATTTTTCGTAGCTCATAAAAAAATAACTTCATCTCACACGACATCCTTCCGATTGAAATAACGAATTGCCCCGTACACACCAACACTCACAATAGCGAACGAAATAAGCAGCGTCCACACTTCATGGTACTTTGTTTCAATAAACGTGATCCCTCCATCAAAATAGAGATGTGGATTCATCATCAAGCTCGAAATATTGAAAGTTGTAAGCCACAAAATGACGGCATTTGAAAAATATGCGGGCACAATAAAGATGACCATGAGCATGAGCACGACGATGATCCATGTATAATAGCTATTTTTCACGAATACCGCGATGGTAAATGTCAGCATCCCGACAATGAGTAAAATGGCGAGTAAAACCGCTAATGCCAACATGAAATACTGTCCCACCGACACGTCCCACCATGGAATATATGGTAGCTTATACTCCCAGTTGAAGCCGCTGCTAATTGAAGCTTGCCACACAGCCGAGTAATCATAGACGGTAAAGTACGTTGCCAAGGTGACACCAAACAGAACCGCTATGACAAGGAGGCTTCCTAGTAAACTTGCGAACCCTTTATTTAATAAAAGTTTTCGTCCTTTTTTAGTCGGATATATAACAAGTTGTGTGCGCTGCTCGAACTCATAATTTGTAATGAACGCTGTCAATAAAACGACAAGCAATACCCCTTCAATTGCCAGTGTTTTCATATGCGAACGAAATAGCTCGGAATGCATGCGATAATCGCTCAAGAAAAACCATTGCTTATATTCATTCGTCGCAACAATTTCATCAAAACGACTTTCCCACTGGTTAAACTGTGCGACCATTTTTTCCTCAAGCCAGCTCGGCATGGAATAGCGCTTCAACAGAGCATCGATTTCACCGCTCAAATCAATGGTCTCATAGCGTCCCTCTAAACCTTTTGCTACTTGCAAATAAGTAAACTTCAGGCTTATTTCATCGATTTGCTTTTGCTCAGAAGCATCAGCCTGCTCGTACTGCTCATAGGTCATATTGTCCAAAAAGCTCACCGTATCCGTGGCACCTAGCTGCTGCACCTGTTTTTGAATATCGCCCTCCATTGTTGCGAGCACCTCATCATCAAAGGTCGGTCCGTATGCTGCGATAATATCGGTCACAATCTTCAGCTCTTCTTTATGCTGCGCGTTACTCATAATGGAAAATAAATTAAAGCCCAGCATCAAAAGCAGGAGAATCATCATAACCGGTGACAGCAAGGCCTTTTTCATTTCAAGCCATGTAATTGACATTGCCCTCACCCTTCCTGCTCATCGGCGTACGCGACTAAAAACACATCCTCAAGCTGTGGAGCGCTTGCTTGCCAATCCTTTAGTGGCGCTTGCTCTGTAAAAAAGCGCACGAGCATTTGGCCATTATCTTGTTTTTCCGATAAGGTTAAATACTGCTTTCGGAAGCTATGAAAAGCATCGAACGGCATCGTTGTCTCATAGATTTTGCCTTCGATTGACTTGCAAATCGTTGCCGGGTCTGCTTTATACAAAAGCTTCTGATTTTTAATCATGACGATTTCGTTGGCGATTGATTCCACATCCGACACAACATGTGTGGAAATGAGAATAATTTTATCGCGCGCAAGCTCCGAAAGCAGCTGACGAAAGCGCGCACGTTCTTTTGGATCTAGTCCCGCAGTTGGCTCGTCTAAAATCAAAATAGGCGGATCGGCTAAAAGTGCCTGTGCAATCCCAACACGCTGAATCATGCCCCCTGAAAACTTACGCATTTTTTTATTTTTCACATCTGATAAGGCCACAAGCGCTAGCACCTCATCAATCCTCTTGCCCACTAGCTGATGGTCCATCCCCTTTAATGCCGCCAAATAGCGTAAATATTGGGCTGGCGAATAATGCTTATAAAAGCCGAATTGCTGGGGTAAATAACCGACCTGCTCGCGGTATGCCTCGCCCATTGCTACAATCAGTTGTCCATTAAAGGAAATCTGTCCTGATGTTGGCGCAATTAAGGTCACCAGCATTTTAATGAGCGTTGTTTTGCCCGCTCCATTTGGCGCAAGCAGCCCATAAATTCCTTTATCAAATTGCAAGTTCAAATCCGTCAAAACTTGAAAATCCTTATAGCTTTTACTAATATTTTCTACCTTTAACATAGCAGCACTTCCTCCTGTTTTCGTAAATACATGCGTTTAAATGCCAAGCCAAATAAAACGATTAAAATAACGACCAAGCCCCCATAAAGAACGGTTGGTAATGTTTGAAGCACTTGCACATAAGCCTCGTCTGCTAACCATACAAGCCCACTATTGATGATAAGCCAGCCACTCACATAGCCAATCACTTTCGGAACGACCTGACCTTTGCGCAGCGCTACTAACAAGCCTGTTGCAAAAAGAAATAAACCGGTTAACGACAGCATCCATAATCGCATAAAGGATAATTCATGCGTAGAGGCCAGCCATAGCGCAAGGCTCGTATTGCTAACAATCGCCAGACTGCTAAATGCCAGCATGCGAACGGCAATGATTTGGAAAACGGTAAATTTCGTCGTCATTTCGAGCTCAAATGTATGCGCCTCGCGTTTATCAAAAAAGCTAAATAACGACAGGCTCATAAATAAAAACGGGGAAATCATAAAGAAGAGCGCCATTTCCGTTGTCGTTAAAACTCGATCACTGCCAAATGTAACGCCAACGATCAAAAGTAGCGCCACAAGCGCGATGACCGTAAAAATCCATTCATTTTGATTTGGCAGTATATAGCGCCAGCCCATTTGCTTATATAAGCCTTGTATTTCACTAAAAAAGGATTTCTGCTTAGGCAAACCTTTCGTAATAATTTGTGTAATTTGCTGGTCAATCTCCTCTTCTGTTGGATACGGAATCCCGTCCTGCTCCTTCATTTATTGAGCACCTCCAATTCACTTTTTAACTGTTTGATTGCTTTATAATATTTCGTCTTCACCGTAGACAATGGAAGGTGTATTTTTTCCGCGAGTTGGGTGAAGGTTAAATCATCAAGCAGTTTGCCAAGTATGATTTGCTGATCTTGTAGATCGAATGCTTGTAAGGCCTTGTGAATTTCGGCGAGCTGCTGATGATGCAGCACAAGCGAAACGACCTCATCTTCCCCATCCATCTCAATTTGCTCTACCACATCTGTCTGCTTGGAGGTTTGGAAAGCTTTGGAACGAAAGTAGTCCGTGCAATGGTTTTGCGCAATTTGATAAAGCCATGTCCGAAATGAAGCTTTCTTTTCGTCAAATTGAGGAATGGCTTGCAAAGTGCGAATAAAAATTTCCTGCGTCAAATCCATCGCAAGCTGCTGGTCAAACACCCGCTTATAGGCAAACGCAAATATTTCTTTATAATATTTTTGAATTAGCTTATTGGCACTTTCCTCATGCCCATCCTTTTGAATGCGCCGAATCCACCGCTTTTCTACATCAAACACACGCTCACATCCTTTTACATTCATATATTCGTAACGTAGCTGAAAAAAGTTTTCGTTTTTTCGCAAAAATTTTTTTGCGTGGTGTTTTTGCTAGATTTCTGTGGACGATAATGATTAGTCTTCATATTTTGTACAGGGCTTTATTATTAAAAGCTCATTTAGTGACGGTACTTTAAATAGTTGCTAAGTTGGATTTTAACACTTTGCAGAAAAAGGTGTGTAGACAATATTGCATTAAAAAGACACAAACGCTGATAATGCGTTTGTGCCTTTTGGTGTTTTCTAGCTTTGATTTGGGAAGGTTATTTGGTTTATTTATGTATACGTTATTAATCCTTTTTACATTAAATCCTCATACTTATAATCAATTCATTCTTCTGTCTCTATAGCCCTCGTTAGTTAACGAGCGGAATTCACTATTTTCGCTTATGCAGAAAACTAAAACATAGCAAAAAGGAAAGAATCACAAGTAAGGCATAGAACCATACGGAACGAAACCAAATTTTCTTTAATTCTATCAAAAAACTCATTCCCCCATGTTCTGGAGGAAAGGGGGAATTTAATGACAATTCAATATAGAACATTACAAGAAAAAATAAGACTAAAGGAAAAAATAAAATCCACATCAAAAGTTTTATATTCATAAAAAGTCCTTTTCCATTTCAGAATTCTATTCAATACTTAAACTGTATTCTTTAATTTACGATTGAAAATGTGTTAAGGTTTGTTTGCTATTCCATCCAATCACCATATGGAATTACTTTAATGGTTAGTTTGTATATCCATACTATATAGAGCTATTGGCACGTCATTTTTCTATAAGCGGTTCACTATCGTTACCACTTATTATCATTTTTATATTTTTTTCATGAATGTAGACTTCATTCTCCATTTGTTTGTCTTGTAACACCCACTCGGCTGGCTAATTCAGATTGAGTAAAATTATACCTAGCCCTTAATTCTTTCACACGATTTCGAAGCATTTCAAACTCCTTTCCAATCATTTCATTACCCTTATTGTTAAGTATTATTAACATTATATCAAGTATCATTAACCTATTTTTTAGACAATCGAGTAGGAGGGAGTGATTAACTCCCGACCTCTCACACCACCGTACGTACGGTTCCGTATACGGCGGTTCAATTAAGATGAATAACGCAAAGTTTCGTAACGAACTTGCAGACTTTTCAGCCCTTGGCTTTCCCAAAAGGAATTGCCGAGCGTTCTGTGTAATATGGGGCTTTTTGAGATGCGCCAGTACCCTTTCCGGGTATTTCCCCATTCGTATGCTTTCCCATACGGTACTTTTAGACGAATGAGGTTTCTGATTCTTGTTCGAGGTTTCTTCCAATTCTTCCACAGACACATACGTAATCTTCTTTTAATCCAACTATCTAACAGCTTAAATATAGAGAGTGTGTCCGCCAACGCAAAGTACCCACACCATCCAATTAAATATTGGTTTAACTTCTCGATTCTGTCCTCCATAGAATATGGTTTCTTTCTTGAGGTAATTTCTCGTATTTTCTTCTTCATTCGTTCTAAACTATTCTTCGCAATTCTAACCTTCGGTTCTTTATGATTTGTAAAACTAAAGCCGAGAAATTTACAATTCCATGGACGGTCTACGGCAGATTTCTTTTTATTTACCTTTAATCGAAGTTTACCTTCAATGAAACGTTGTACGCTTGCCATCGTTCGTTCTCCAGTACGTTTAGTCTTCACATAAATATTGCAGTCATCTGCGTAGCGAACGAATTTGTGACCACGACTTTCTAATTCTTTATCAAGCTCATCTAACACGATATTCGAAAGCAGGGGGCTCAAAGGACCACCTTGTGGTGTTCCTTCGTCTGTATTTACTACTACGCCATTTATCATCACGCCTGCTTGAAGGTATTTACGAATCAACTTGAGGAGTGATTTGTCCTGAATTTTCCTCGCTAGTACCGCCATAAGTCGGTCGTGGTTTACTTTATCGAAGAATTTCTCTAAGTCCATATCTACTCCCCAACGGTATCCTTCTTTTATATAGCCTTTCGCTTTTCGGATTGCGTCATGTGCACTCCGCTTTGGGCGAAATCCATAACTATGGTCAGAAAATGTTGAGTCATATTGTTTTGATAAAATCTGCGAGATAGCTTGTTGAATCAAACGGTCTGTCACGGTTGGTATTCCTAATAGGCGCACACCACCGTCTGGTTTCGGGATTTCGACACGACGTACTGGCTGCGGTTCATAGGTTCCATTCAAAATCTGCGATTTTATGACTTCCCAATTTTCGAGGATGTGCGGTCGTAGGGTTTCTACGGGCATCATGTCTACTCCATGGCTTCCTTTATTCGCTTCAACTCGCTTGATTGCTTGTATCATGTTTTGCCGTTCTAGAATTTGATTCAACATCACCATTTCGTTCCTTTCCGTGAATAACTGGTCTTCTTATACCTAGTTGAACTACACCCTCCGCAAATACCCTCATGGGATTCACCATTACTTTCTAAGCGCGAGGTTTCTCCGTTTTCTGTGCTTCAACGTTCCAACTAGAATGCCAAGGGCTATTCTCTCTTAATTGTTCGGTCCTTCCAAGAAACTCTAGATTTCCTTGTACTATGACCTCTGCTGACTTCTGACAGTTCAGTTACTTGTCACCAAGTAGGTTATGAAGGGTACTTCACATTTCTGTCAGACCTCCCCGGGTAAGCACATGCACTTTCACACCATCTATCCGCCTCATTTACTTGATATGACCTTCGACAGAAAGAGCTTTGTTTTGTAATGCAAACTCACTCAATCATACCTAGCCTTGTATGAGATTCGTGTTCCTCGGACCGGTGTTTTGCCTCCAGCTTCCTTCAGATTCCATGTCACCATGGACACCCTTGCTCTTGGCTAACCTCTACTTCTGTCTTCGTGGTTCGGGACTTACACCCTATAGTTCATGCACATGCCGGGCGCACATTCAAAAAGCAGCTAAGACTGGTTAAAAGTCTTAGCTGCTGGATGGGACGTTCACCTATGCGGTATTACGAACATTCTATTTGATTGCTGATCTCACGAGTAAAATGCTTTTAATTTTTCGGGCAAGGCTTTATTCATAATGAACCCAGCACAAGTTAATGCGATTAAAGCAATCATAATCCTTACCGTTTTTTCTAACCAACTTATTAGAATAAGATCCGTTAGTTTGAAACCACCAATAATGATGATCCCAACTACAGCAAATGCCAATAAAAGGACTACGATATACTGGAACCATTCCTTTTTTGAAAGCTGTTTAAAGGTCTCTCTATTTTTATAAAATTTGATAATCGCAAATATCAAAAATAATCCTAATAAAATATTTCCAATCATTACAAACCCTCGCCTTAGAATATTTAGATTTAATCGGTATCGTTACAAATAAATATTCAACTTTACTATAACAAGTCATCCAAACATTGGATAATAATAATAATTCCCTACTTGTCCCAATATACTCCAATCTCTTCAAACGAAACCATACTTTCACTCAAGCCTTCAGAACTTTCCGTTCCAATTAATTTAATCTCACTTTTTGTCAAAGTGATAATTCTATGAGAGTTAATTATTTTTCTATCATATATAGACTTTAACAACTCTACTTGTTCGGAAGTCATCTCATAATAATCTCGCCAAGCTTCAATCGCATCTTCAATTGCCATAAACTGCTTCTCTAATAAATATCCTCCACATTGAACTATTCTAACGATATTATCATTTGAAGTGATAGTATCATTGTCACCCCAAATTGCAGTCGTGATAAACGGAGAAATTGTACCATCTTCATCCTCTTTAAGAAGGTATTCTAAAGTTTCATTCTTAACCAACGTAATGATATCTTTTGGTGCACCTGAAAAAAATCTATAGCTGTAGAGATATCCGTTCGGGGAAAATTGTCATTTCGAAATGCCCCAACAAAATAGTTATCTTTGAAAGTAATTGTTCCTCTTCCTCCCGAATCGTCGACAACACTATAGTTATCGCCATCCCATGAATGTTCATATGATAATTCAGGATAATGAGCAACCATTATTGCATGGGCTACTGATGCAAGTATACAACCACTCCATAAATTATTTTTATTTAATTGACTATTTAATATTAAAGGCTTCATTTTTTCTCCTTTTCGCTTTAGTTGGTGTTCTTATCGTACTTAACTTATCAAGTTCCGAGGGTAATTTATTCAATTTTTCTCTATTTTCTTTTCTAGAGAACAATTGTGCGTTACTGTATCTGTTAGTACCACCTTTATCTCTAGGAATCACATATTCGATTTTCCCTTCATTGGGTTCAGGTGTAATCCCTTTTGTACTTTTTGATGTTTAGTTAAAATTTCAACGGTTTGGTCAGATTTAGGTTAATCACCGTAACTTGGGGGTTTCCATTCAAGATACATTCATTTTAACATAAATATCCAGATGATGTTTTTTATAATCCGAATATTCCGCCAATCCAAGTGAAACGTCACCCTTCATTTGGTTATTTATCTTAACTTAGCTTTGTAAATCTCCATAATTATGAAGGTATTATTTATCTTAAGTATTCAAACGTAATCCCTATTTTTCCCCATTAAACTTCTATTTGATTTGTCTTTTTAAGATAAAATACCACCAGTAAAGTCAATATACCAATTGCTGCGTATAAAATCGTAATCCCTATTGCCGAAAAATAATCAGATAGTAAAATAAAGAGAGCAGCCAGTAAGCCCCCTACCGTTGAAACAACCCCCAAAACTCCTGAATATGTACTTCGGGATTCATCTGGAATAATTTCTGCAGTGATTGCTTGTGTAGATGGCAAAAAGATAATTTCACCTATTGTTACGATTGCCATTGCTAAAAATAAAACATTCGAAACCTCACTTATACTTAATACGATATAGCCCGTGAAAAAAATGATTGCGCCTGTGATTAAAGCATTGATATCACTTATTTTTTTAAGAAATCTTGTAATAAATACAGTAAGTCCTACTGCTAATAGTGTATTTTCAGTACGTAAAAATCCTAATATTGTATAGCCTTCATCTCCGAATAAGCTAATATAACGAATACTTAAATAGTACGATAATTGTTCATCCATTAGTGCAAAAATCAACGTAATATATGCTAAGGAAATAAATACGGGGTCCCTAAGCATCCTTCTATAGACTTTTAATGTAGAATGCTTTGATTGACCTTTGATCTCTGTCGTTGCTGTGCTTTCAAGAGTGCTTTTATACTTATCGTCTACCCAAATCAATACACAAACGAACGAAAAAAACGAACTACATGCTACCACTACAAATAATATAGTGGCATATTGATTAAAGAGAAATCCTCCTGTTACACTCCCCAAGGCAAAAGATAAATACGCTGTCCACATAAGAGCTGTGTATACATTTTTTCGATTTTCTTTTGTCGTTTCATCAATGACAAAAGCACTGTAGGCAGGATTGGCAATACTTGAAAATAAATATATGAGAATAAAGCCTATAAAACTTACATATGGTCTGCTGCCTAGTGGCATATTGCCATATGCAACGATGATAAACCCTGCTCCCGTCAAAAGCTCGCCTATTAAAATAAGCTTTTTCCTGCCATACGGATCGGCCATTTTACCACCAATTAAATAACCAATAATTCCTGAAATACCAATACAAAGCGTCATCCAAGTTGCTGTTTTGGCCCCCACTTGCTCGACAAAAAAGACGACTATATACGGCATTACCATCGTGTATGAAAAATTTGTGATAAAGCGAAGTACGATTCTCAACTTGATTGCTGGACTAAATGATCTAATATCCATTGGAACCTCCATTTTGATTGATTAATCAATCATTTATGTTTTTAAAAAAAGACCAAAATACTATTTCGGTCCAAATAAACGTATTGCTATTTCTGAAAATTCATGCCAATTATGCGCTGACGGATCATCTGCATAAGATAAACGTAGCCCAAAGAGTAAACTAACGTAAGAGATAGCTATTTTTTCAGCATTTCCTTCTGCTAGCTGATTTTCCTGCTGACCGTTTACGATTAACTGAGCCACTTTAGCGTTTAATTTTTCTGTCTGTCCATTCACTATTTTAAAAGCTTCAGAAAAGCGTTCATATTGTCCAATTAATTGAACAATTAATCGTAAATAAACTTTTTGAGTAGAAAACAATTCAAAGTGCTTTTGGATAAATGTTTGAATTTCCTCTCTGTAGGAGGCTGGCTGTGTATCGAACTGCAACAGATGATTAATAAAATCCTCCATTGGTTGCTCAATACAGGCCATAAAGAGTTCTTCTTTATTACCAAAATAAATCGAGACACTACCAAAACCAACATTCGCCTCTTTGGCAATCTCAGCCATCGTTGTTGCATCATAGCCTTTTTCTGCAAATAGTCGGATTGCAGCCTTTAAAACACTATCTTTTTTCATTTCAATCGTTCTTTTTTTCGTTTCATTATTCACAACTCATCACCTCAATAACTACAATATACAAAGATGATTGATTAATCAATCATTATTTTGCATTATCTATAAAAAACAGCGGCAAACACTATGAAATTAATGTTTGTCGCTGTTTGAAATGTTTAGCGTTTGAACGTTTTTGAAATTAAGATTAAATTAATTAATATCACCTACATAAGTTTTCGCTTTGCCATTCTCAAAATAAGAAATCAAATGAGTTCTTAGTGCTTGTGGAAATAATTTATAACTTAATAACTCCTTAATTGGTAACCATTCTGTTCCAGTTTGCCCTTTGTCTAGATTTGTTCCATTATCAAATGTATCTTGATGAACCTGACATAAAAACATAAACTCTGTTTGATGAGCATGAGTGTGATAGGCAGCTAATTCATGATTTTTTCCAATATATTCTCTTACAAATATTAATTCACCAACTTCAACTTCAGTACCTAATTCTTCTCTACATTCTCTTTCTAAAGCTTGGTGAAGATTTTCGCCATGTTCTTGACCACCGCCAGGCAAAATATAATATGTACCGCCATTTTCTTGTATTTTTACTGCTAATAACTTGTCCTCTTTCACTATTACCGCTTTGGCTGAATTTCTTATGCTCATTTGCATTCGTCCTTACTCCTTCGCACATAATTTTCTAGTTAACTTATATTCTAAATGCCTTTCAGATAAGTTACCTTTAGTTGTTAGCTGCTGAATCGAATATTCCCTAAGTTTCATTTGGAAAGGTTATTTAGTTTCAACTAAATATTTATTCATTAACTAAATTTGTATTCTATATTTAATTATTTTTCTCCGTACTTTCCATCCCTAATTGCTTTTCTGTATTTTCCTTTTTCTTCAACAGCAATTGCTTTCTCTGTGCTTATTCCTTGAATAGCGTAATACTTTGTGCCTTTTTTATATGTATTTGAGAAGTTTTCGGAGTAAGTCCCCTCCATATCTGAATACTTTGTTACTTCACCTATTTTTTCATCTATGTTTTCTACATATTCATCCGTTAATTGATAAATATAATCATTCCAAACAACAAACTCAAATGCCCAGTCTGCTGATGAATTATCATTATGATTAGAGTTGGAGCAACCTGATAAAAGGACAATTGATATTGCTACACAGAGGAAATTGTATTTTAACCCCAAATTATCCACTCCTTTATCTACCATTTTAATAATAGTATAACCATCCCAAAGCGAGATTGGGGAACATTGTTAAAATAACAGTTGCGCTATATGTTAGTAAGTTAATGTATTATCGGATTTTAATGCTATAATGACGCATTGCTGTCGGCACACCTTCCATGTCCAATATGCCATTCATGATTAAGCGAATTACGCGATATTCGATAAATTGGGCGCCAATGTATTGATTTAAATGCCCCATTACTTCGCCGATGATTCTGGCTGATTTGATAAAATCTTTATGGTTATTCTTTTCGTGGAATTCTTTTACTGTCTCGATGATGTACTCGTCATAATAATTTTCTGGAACATTTACGATTTCGTTATTTTCCCAGATTCGTAATACGTCTTTTTGTTGACATAGTTGTAGCCATTGTTGCTCAAACACTTTACGTTCTAATTGTGTAAGTACATGACCCTGCCCCTTGTTTCCATACATTTGCTTTAATTGTTTGACTAAAATTTCACCCATATGTCGTGGGGGAAATTCCATCTCATCTAGTTCAAAATGCATTTTATAGGCTTCATTGATATTGATTAGCACGATATCATTTGTTTTTTCTTTTAATACATACAGGATTAATCGTAACGCAGCTTGCTCGTGGGCATTTTCGCCAATCCAAATGATAATTTTATGATCGTTTGGAATTTGCTTAAGCGATAATAAATATTGCTCAAAGTGATACTCATACGTCATTAGTTGTTTTTCATCTATATTAATATGTGTACGCAGCCAATTGTAGCGATGATTAATTCCTTCAGGAGTATGTAAATTCCAAAGTGGCCCAATTGAAAATAAATCAGACACGTTCATGATGTTTTCTTGTTGTGTTAAATCGGACTCTATTAAAGTGATTTTTAAACTACCCGCAGCTGAATCACTAAAGACAATATGTGTCGTTTGAAATTGTGCTTGTTTGCTACTTGTTTGATTATTTTTAGATGCTAACAGGTCGTTATATGTATTTTTTACATCTAAAAAGAATTGCTGCTCTGAATATCCTTTTCTCTCCTCAACAGTTTGCATACGCAAAAAGACTTGAAGTAATAATGTTTTTAATTCTGTATCTTCCAAATGATTGATCATGTCTTTCATCTCATTAAACAATTAATAACCCCCTTCATTCAAATTTCATTTTAGACGAACATCTTTGGCAAATAAACTTACCTTCAAGATTCAAATAAGCTTTGATTTCAGTAAATCCTTTTCTTTTTGGATATTTAAGTTGGACAAATACTTCTTCGTCACTTTTAATTTCGGTATTACATTTCATACATTTTGGAATGATTAATGCCATTCTCTTTCCTCCCTCTATAAATGTTGTTGTATCAATGTCTCACGCCATTTTTGAGTGTCTAAAAAAATATTTTTCGACACGTACACCTATCTTTATTTTGTAATTATTGATTTTTCTTACAATCCGTTCGAACGCTCCGCTAAAGGATGAACCATTAATTGGTAATGATCCTCCTGATCCCGTGCTGTATATTGATGCACTTTTGGATCTCTGCGTTGCTTATGATGACGGACCCTCCCATGTCTCTAGGCGTCTGTTTGCGCGTACATTCCTTCGTTCGGTCTATTCATAAGGCAGAGGCTGGCGATGCTCCTATAGGGACTCGTTTCAATTCATCACGGTCGGATGGAATAAATAATGCCGGCTTCTCCGTGTCATCCTTTTGACTTTCACTGCTGATGGTGCCGCTTATGCAGCCGTTTGAAGCTGGGTGAAATCCTTCATCATTTGTTGTTCGTTAAACATCATTTTCTTGTTGCACAAAGCGTGTAAAATCTTGAGTAATTTACCACACAGGACGACAATGGATTGTTTTTTACGCAGTGGATTGACGGCGCGTGTGGTGTAATGTTCGTGTAACGCTTTAAATGCTGGATTATGGCGAATCAAAGGCATCATCACGCGGAACAGAAGGGCTCGTAGCTTCCGTCTGCCTCGTTTGGAAATCCGCTTTTGTCCTTTTTGCTTACCAGAAGAGTTTTCGCGCAATGTAAGTCCCGCTAGCTTAATTAATTGGCGTGGATGCTCGTATTGCGTGAAAGAACCAACTTCTGAAAGTAACTCGACAACGGTTACGTCTCCGATTCCTGGTACCGATACTAAATAATCATAATCGGTCATTTGTTTGGCTAGCTCTGTGAGCTGAACCGTTAATTCATCGAGTTGAGCCTGCATCAATTTGATTTGGGAAAGCAGTGTGGCGATTTCATATTTGGCCATCACTAAACCTTCTGTTAGTCCAATTGAGTTTTGGGCTACTTCAACTAATTGCTTTGCCTTTGGTAGTTGAGGGCTTTTCATTCCCTCTACTTGGCGATATAAGAAGAGAAGCTCTTCGGGTGATTTCCCTTGAATATCCGAGGGTAATGGCGTCATTTCGAGCGCCGCATACGCCATTTTCCCAAAGTCCTTAAAGACTTGTGGAAACTCGGGAAAGAAGCGATCTAACCAACGAATGAGGCGATTTTGAAGCGCGTTTAAATCTTCTTGAATTTTAGAGCGCAATGTCGCGCCGTTTCGTAGTTCGGCTTCCACGCCTTCTAACAGCCGTGGATAGCTAAAGCGTCCATCTCGCATTAAACGTGCGATGACAAGCGCATCTTTTTGGTCATTTTTCGTCTGCAGGTTGTCGTCCAGTTCTTTCGAGCGGTTGACGTGCATTGGATTGACCATCACAAACGGAATTCCGTAATGCGTTAAAAACGCTGCTAAGTTCATCCAGTAGTGACCTGTTGGCTCGAATCCAACGAGGATTTCCTGTTTTTCATGCGCTACTTTTATGGCAAGCAAACGCTCGTAAAACCCTTCAAATCCAATACGAGATTGCAGGATTGGAAACGATTTTTGGAGCACACGGCCACGATCATCTACCGCACAAGCGAAGTGTTTGTGCTTGGCGATGTCGATACCGATTACTAAAGTATTTTCAGAAACTTGATTAATTTTTTGGTTCGTATTACTATTCATATACGGGTTCCTCCTGTGTGGTGATTGGGTCAATGAGCGTTGACACTCAAGCATCATACAAGAGGACTTTTTTTATTTCAAGCCCCTGAAAATCCTTCTAACAGGAATGCTCCTATATTCATCAATTTTAGATTTATAATTTATTACGATTGAGGTGTGCAAAACGTTTCATTTGCGTGGAAGATTTTGATTCCTATGTGTCATTAAGGTAAGTTTATTAGGTATATTTTATCAACCCTTGTTGCACTAAAGAGGCCATTTTTTTGTATCTTAGAAACGTCTAAACCAACACTACAATCCCTCTAGCGATTATTGTAAAATAGCTTATCCTCTTAGGGTTGCACTGATTCTACTTGGTTTCAAGATCAAATCAAAAGCTTCTTCAATAGTCTTACATACAATGTCAGCCTTCATTAAAGATTTCGCTGAACATCCTTCTACTCCCATGACTATAATTGATAGGTTGCAAGCTTCAAACATTTGTCCATCATTAAAGCCATTTCCAATACATATGCAGTATTCTGCGCCGAGTTTTTCTACAATTTCTCGTTTGTTTTCTGCAGCATTTGAGTTATCGAATATTTGTATTTCAATAGGCATATTCGCGCATTGATTTCTTACAGTACCATGCGTATCAGCAGTGACTATATGTACGCCTATTCCTTTTTTATGTATCGCCTCGATTTTCTCCTTTACTGAAGGGATAATCTTACCATCACAAGCTATAGTTCCATTATAATCTAACAACAGATTTTTAATTTTTATGATTCCTCTTCCTGGTATAGTAATTTCCACTATCATCACCTCCTTATGTAACTTAGGGCAATTACGAAATCCCTTCATTTGATTAAATTTGTATCATAAATTCATTTGTTCAGTTAAAAAATCCTCTCCAAAATTTGTAAGTCTGACCTTTGATAGATCAACAGAGTGAACTCTTTCATCATAATATGTATCATCATCCCCGAACCAATAAATGGTAACGCTATCGATATATGTTCTATCATGCATATACTCAATAAGATCTGCCCACATGCCTAAATTTAAATTGTAATCTGTGTAAACAGGTATATTTCCATTTTTGATTTCATTTAAGATATTAAGTATTATTTCTTCGTATTCCAATTAACAACATCCCCTTTCCAAAATACTTTAAGAATTCCAGAATCGCTATTTAAATTTGAAATTTTGAAAATCGAACACATTCAAAAATATAATTAACCTCAAACTTAATAATCATTATTCCAAAATTTAGGTTATTAAACAAGAAGAATCGTTCTGAAAGCGATGTTTAGGTGTTTTTCTTACTTTAATATTGTAAATCCACATATATCTGGCTCGTTCCCTTTGAAATAAATTGTCATGTATAATTGACATAACATAAAATGTCATATATATTATACTTCAAATAGGTGGTGTTTTTTTGAATAAGGTTAAGGAATTTCGAAAATTACGAAAGTTGACGCAGATGGAATTAGCACGTGAGGTTGGAGTGGCACGTCAAACGATTAATTTAATTGAAAATGATAAATACAATCCAACATTAGCACTCTGTATTTCCTTAGCTAAAGTACTACAAACCGATTTAAATACATTATTTTGGGAGAGTGAAGATCTTGAAAGATAGCATTTTAAATCATTTTATTGGAGCATTTGATGAAAGGGACGAGTATCAAAAACAAGAGATTTTTAAAGAGTTAGCTTACTCAGGCATTATTTTTTATTACTTATCGATGCTATTAATGCTCGTAAGTTTAGTTATTGATACGTTTAATAATGAAATGTCCATCATTACGCTACTACTTGTCATTCTTAATATTGGTTATTCAGGTTATATCGGCTATCGATTAAGAACAAAGCAATTGGACACATCCGATTGCGCAACACCAGAGGAATATGACGCCAAAAAAGCGAAATTAAAGCGTTCTTGCAGCGTTGCAAGTATACAATGGGGATTTGGGATGATTGTCATGATGGAATACGTATTTCCATTTATCGGTGGGGATGAACTTTCTTTATCATGGTTCAATATGATTGTATGGCTAATCGGCGGGATAGCTTTTGGCTTCTTTCTTTATCTCCTATCTAAGTCAAAGTTACAAAAACAATTCAATCAAGAATAATTTCCTTTAAAGGAAAAATATGGTGGTAGTATGGCATTTCATTCGAAACGAGATTATTTAAACTTATCAATCGTTACTTTTATGACACTTATTGCAATTTTTAATCCTACAACTGTACTTTCACTCAAAGTATTATGCGTCCTAGCTTTTCTAACAGTTTTCTTTTTCGCCATGATGACACGTACAGCAACTATTAATAAGGATTCCATTAAATATGAGACAAATTTTTTCTCATTCACGATCTCACAACGCTTAATATGTCTTGCATCGATTGAGAAAATCGAAAAAATTAACTATACAATGAAGTTGCATCATAAAGACGGGAAGAGTATTCATTTCGCGATGCACTCACCCGAATTTATTTCAGCTATGGAGGAATTTTGCGCAGAGCATACTATCTCTATAGTGGATAAAGAATCGAAAAAAATTGCGTTATGATGGTCTACTTATTGCCTTTGCTCGCTCTATAAAATTTGCTTAAAATAAATATCGAATCAGATAAGGAATAAATTTACAATAATTAATAATTTGTATTTGCGGAGGGAAAAAATGCGAAAAAAATTGTTAGTAGCCGTTTTGTTAACGTTCATTTACATACTTATTGTAGGCATCATTAATCTAGCTTTACCTAATAGTGACATCCGCTTTATTCTAATTGGTTTAAGTGCAATGACATTTTTATACGTTTCAAAAAAAATCAATAAAAAGCTTTTTCCTGCAAAAGCTTAGTTTTCATCTCCCCCCTAAAATTAAACTAAAAATTTTTGTAAAAGGAGCGTTTACATGGAGGTTTTATTAGTTGGTACGATTCACTTAGGTTACACACCGGATATTCATACTTTATCAAAGGATGATACCGACAAATATAGTGACATGCATTTTGACCAATTAACATCGGATATAGCCAAGTCTCAAGCGGATCAAATCTTTATTGAGTATCCAATCCACTTACAGCATGAATTACATGCCATGTATCACTCAGATAGGGTGAACGATGCATTTAAGCAAAATGAAATTTATCAAATTGGGTATCGATTAGCAAAAAAGCTTGGGCATGAAACGATTTATGCAGCGGATTGGAATGAAGAATTAGATGCTTCCATAGATTTAGCCCTTGTTGCAAAAGGAAAATCAAAGGATGCATATGAAAAAATAATGGCACGTATCCCAATCGCCATTAATAAGCTATCTACTATTGTTCAAGAAAGAGACATCATCAAATTATTTAAATATATAAATTCTGAAGAGTACATAGTCAACGATCACAAAGTTTATGTTGACCTTATGCAGTTAGAGGATGAAATGGCCTTCGAATGGGTATCAAAATACTGGTATTATCGTAATTTACGAATCGTAAATAATATAAAAAAATCAATAAAACCTGAAACAAAACGCATTGTAATCGTATATGGTGCTGCACATAACTATTTAATAAAGCAACAGTTAGAGGACGATGCATCCTTTAAAGTAACTCCATATGGGGATTGGATGAAATAGCAGAAAAATTTATGTACTTTTTCAACCGCAAATGAAAGTACCTCCCCCACTGACGATTAAGGACATATCCCTGAAAAGATCGAATAAAGTATCACTAAGAGCGATTCGAGATGGGGGATTTCTTATCTTTTATTTGCTTTATACACATTGATTTTTGGTTTGCTTCTATTTACGGGAAATAATCCCTTTAAACAACGGCTTACATCGGTATTCTTTTGGCTTCTTTTTATTGGTTCAAATTATATAGTTTTTGTCCCTTTTGTAAAAGGGGAAAATCCATTTTAAGCAAAAATAAAACGGCGCTTAAAATGCCGCAATCATTTATAAAACAGCAATAGTATTGATTATCCAAAATTATTTGATATGACTTCCGAAGAAACGCGAGTATTTCCTTATTGCCCATCCGTCATTCAATTGGCAAGCTAGCACAAAGAAGCTGGTGCAAGAAAAAAGGTTCCATTGCCCAGCATTCATTGTACATATTAGCGATTCCCTCCTGTGAAATCACATTTTAAAATTGTGTGAAAATCGTGGTATTCGGAAGCCTTCCCTATACCACCGTATTACTAATAACCGTCACAAAGCCGTTCTCCCGTGCCTTATAAATGAATTGATCAATAGCTAGACTTCCAGATTCATTAAACAAATACCATTGATCTTCCGTAGGCTCATGAATCAAAACAAGCGGGGACTTTGGCGACGTTTCTTCAAAACTATGAACTAACGTATAAATATCAAAACGGGCTATGCTGTTCCCTTCCTGGTCTAGAAAATCAAATTGTCCACCCTTATAATAACTACCAATTGAGGCGTTGTGAAAAGACCATGTGTAATCTGTTGGAGGCTCGACCTTACTTCCTTTATTTTTTATGAAAATATCATAAATGGCCTCGTTATAGCCATTTCCTTTGATTTGCTGCACAACCCCACCCATCGTCATATGATATTCATGCTGCAATGCTTTTACCTTTACACCATCAATGACAAATGGCTTTGTATCAATCGTTACGATCCCATTCTTGTACTGAACATTGCTGCCAAAGGTTTCGGCAATAAAACGCATCGGAACAAAAGTTCGATTATTCTTCATATATGGCTTTACATCAAGTAGCTCCTCTTTACCATTTTTCATCACCTTATTGCTATTAAGTTTTAAGATTACTTTCATATCATTTTTAGTAAGCGTGACTTGCGAATCCGACCAATTAACAGTAGCTCCTAAGTTTTCACTAATGACACGTAACGGAACCATTGTACGATTATTCTTATTTTCTGGTTTCACATCAGAAGTAATCGTAACACCATCAACTTTTATTTGAATGTCGGCTGCATAAGTAGGTGAAGAAGTAATGATTAAAATCAAGGCAAGAAAAATTCCCGAGAACACTTTTTTCATTTTTTAAACACTCCCTTTATAAAAGTAAATATACATTTTCATTTGTCACCCTACAATTAATTCAATCGTTATGTTATTCAGCTTCAAAAGCGACATCTTTATTTTCATATAAACTCGCAATACTTGCATTTGTTTTTTTCATTTCCAACAAAAAGTCTTCTTTTGTATTTACCCCTTTTAATTTTTTCATATCAAATACGAAGGTTACACGCTCATGTGGCTCCCTCATATCTGAGACAAGGATCATTTCAAATAATGCCCCACTCTGTTTGATTAATTTATATAACTCGAATAAACGGTCTAAATCATTTTCTTCAAAACTTGCCAATTCCATGTGAGATTTCGAATAAAAAAAAGTCCAAATCGCTTTTTTTCCACCAACTTCTCCTATAAACACTCGATTTTCATCATTAAATGATTCTTTAAATCCAAGTTTATTAATATTGGGAATCACTTGATCTAATTTGTGGAGTTCCGTATCCGCTTCCAATGCATTTAAATAATTGTCTTTGATTAAATACTTACTTTTGTAATTAATTTCAGCTTCTGATGGACTGTCATATACCACAACTTCAAATTCCATTTCTTGATGGTCTACAGGAGCAACAATGTATGAATCCTCCCCCAATTCTAATGAATTTTTATATGAATCTTTTACAACGATATCAATTCCATGTGCATCTTTCACATAATCTTTTATTAGCTGATCGTTAGAAAGAGAACTACATGCACTTAAAATTATGACTGAAACGAAAGAAAAAACCATTACTATTTTTTTCAATTCTTCCCCTCCTAATGAGTTTATAATATCATATAGTAATGATAACAAAGGAAAATAACTTCAAAAAATTTGTAACAGTCAAAATAATTTTGTGGCGATGAAGGTGACATTACAAGTCATTTCAACGCATATTCTGTTAAAATTTGGTGTAAACGAGGTGTATACAATGGAATTTCTTTTTGTTTTGATCATCTGCCCAATCCTTGTCATTATCGTTACCAAAATTGGGGCACGGGTGTTTCACAACTGGCTTATCGTGCCAATTATTACGTTTCTTTTATTTACAGTGTTAACGTTTACCGTTTTTAATATCTCCTTCTTTTTATGGACAATCGTATTTACTGTCCTTTCCATTGGAGTTAGTTTTAAGACGAATATCAAAGCGTAAACATCTTCATGTGGAACTATCATGGCAGTGTGTGACCTATGCTCGATTTTTCGAATTTACGCTCGATTTACCAATCATTAGATTTCATACCCAATTAATAGATAAATCCATGAAAAATCCAGAAAATAATCCCCCTATTATGAATGCTTATTGCGCGTCAGCATTATTTATAGGGGGATCTATCATTTTATTTGTAATCCATTATTTAAGATGGGGAGCGATGGCATAAAATTCTTGCAAAAATCGTTTGTCATCCTTAAGTTGCAAACAAATGTCTTCAATTAAATAATCATGATTATAGGTAATAATAATTTCTTTATCTTGCACTTGTACCTGTGTAATCTCGCTTATGTTAATCGTATTCCCCAAAATCCTTGTCTTGATGAGTAGCTTATCTTTTGTTAATACAACATGTCTTGTTAATACAAAATAAATAAGAACAAGAGCAATCACAATAATTAGACCAACCACATAATATCGATACTCACTACCTTGAGGCCCTAAATTATACCTACCGCTAAAACGAGTACCATCATTATAGGAATAATACTTCCATGCTAAAAAAATAACTGGAATCATTGTCCACGTTGCTTTCATTATTGAACTGATAGTAAACCTTACAAAAAACTTCATTTCCTCAGCACCACCAACCTTTAACATCTACTCGTTACCTAATAAACGTTTCGCACTGTCCCCTACTCCACAATCCCATTTTGCAGCAGGAACATCTTCTCGTACAGCCCTTTATGCGCCAGTAGCTCCTGATGTGTGCCGCGCTCGACGATTTCGCCTTTATGCAGCACTAAAATTTGCTCGGCATCTTGAATTGTTGACAGGCGGTGTGCAATGGCAATTGTCGTACGGCCTTTGCGCATTTTTTCCAGTGATTGCTGAATGCCCACTTCGGTTTCCGTATCAATCGCTGCCGTGGCTTCATCCAACACTAAAATTTTCGGATTGGTCGCGACCGTTCGTGCAAAGGCGATCAACTGACGCTGACCACTTGAAAACGTCGAACCGCGCTCTGTCACACGACTATGATAGCCATCTGGTAAGCTTTCGATAAAATCGTTTGCCTGCACAAATTCCGCCGCATGCTTGACATCAGCCAAGCTTAATTGCTCATTATGCAGTCGAATATTCGAATCGACCGTGCCGTAAAATAGGAACGGATCTTGTAGCACAAGCCCCATTTTGTCGCGAAGCTCTTGCTGTGAATAGTCTTTAATCGATTCGCCATCTATGACAATATCGCCGCGCTCAAATTCATAAAAGCGCATGAGTAAGTTGATTATCGAACTTTTCCCACTTCCCGTGTGCCCGACAAGTGCCACCGTTTCACCCGGATTGACCGTAAATGAAATATTTTTCAGCACATCACGTTCCCCGTCATAGCTAAACGAAACGTCTTTAAATTCAATGCGACCATCCGTTACGGCAAGCGCCTGATCTTTCTGCGCTGGCTCCAATTCCTCATTATCCATTAACGCAAACACACGCGATGCTGCAACAATTGCCTGCTGGAATAAGGCCAAGCGCTCCATCATTTGATTAATCGGATCAAAGAAGCGGTTCATATACGTAATAAATGCATAGACAACCCCAACTTCTACGGCTGTTTCAAACGAAGTCCACCCAAAATAGAATAATAAGATAATAATCGCCGTGAAATACACTAAGTCAATAATCGGGCGCAATAATAAACTATTCATCTTCGTATTGGCCATCATCGCTTCAAAATGCTCTTCATTAATGGCATCAAAATCATCATTAAAGCGCTTTTCTTGGCGGAATGCTTGCACAATACTCATGCCAGACAGTGTTTCAGAAAGCTTGGCATTTAATTGCCCAAGCTTTTCACGCATCCGCATATACACAACCGCGCTCATTTTGCGGTATAAATAAATGATGTAAATGACAACTGGCAAAATTAACAGCATATACAGCGCCAATTCTGCATTCAGTAAAAACATCGCGATATACACACCGACAATTAAAAATGCTGCCTGCACAAAGCTGATTAACACGCTAACAAACATGTCCTTAATTGCCTCAGTATCATTCGTAGCGCGACTGACAATCGAACCCGCTGGCACTTGGTCAAAATAGCGCATCCCAAGTCGATGAATTTTTGAAAAGACATCGATCCGCAGTTGCTGAATAACCTTTAACGCCAGCTCCTGAAATTTCATCGTTTGATAATACGTAATAAAGATATTTAATACTTGAATGACAAAATAGCTGACCGCCAATGTCAGCACAGGCTTGAGCACAATATTGTCCATCATTAAATAGTCATCGATAAACACCTTGATTAAATACGGCCCCAGCATATCCCCAACAACCGTTAGCGCAAGGAAGATTAATGCGACGAACAGCAGCTTTTTATGTGGCTTTAAATAGGTGAACAAGCGCATCAGGACAATTCGCTGTTCTTTAGATGATATCGTTTCCGTTGTTTGCTCATTCGCCATGCTCGTCACCCCCTAGCTCTACCAATTGCTCAAGCTGCTGTAATTGATACATTTCATAATAGCTACCCTTTAAGTCCATTAACTCGTCATGTGTACCCTTTTCGATAATCGTACCGTGATCGACCACAATGATGACATGGGCTTGCTGAATGGCACTTAAACGATGTGACGTAATAATCGTTGTCGCATCTTTGCGTTCTTCTTTTAACGCATGTAAAATCGCTTCCTCGGTACGCGCATCAACCGCCGATAACGAATCATCCAAAATGAGTAATTCCGGTTTCATCAACAGCGCACGGGCAATGGAAATTCGTTGCTTTTGTCCGCCTGATAACGACACACCACGTTCTCCGACAACGGTTTTGTAGCCTTCCGTAAATTCCATAATATCCTGGTCAATATAGGCCAATTTTGCCGCGGCACGCACTTCCTCAACAGAGGCATCTGCATTGGCAAACGCGACATTGGAGAAGATGCTAGCAGAGAACAGGAAATGCTCCTGTGGCACATAGCCAATCGCCTCACGCAGTTTCAAGGTTTGATAATCGGTAATGGCGTGCTGTCCAAAGCGAATTTCGCCCTGATAGCCTTCAAATTCCCGTAATAATAGCTTTAAAATCGACGTTTTCCCAGCCCCTGTTTTCCCAACAATGCCGAGCGTTTCACCGCGCTTTAAGTCAAAATGCACATTATGTAAGGCTGGCTCTTTATCCCCCGGGAATGTAAAGGAATCAATATGAAAGGCCAAATCACCGGATGGTATTTCCGCAATGGCATTGGCTTTATCATCAATTTCAATTGGCTCGTTTAATAGCTTTTCAATCCGATTGTAGGAAACACTGCCGCGCTCCACAATATTAAAGAGCATGCCAATTGCCAGCATCGGCCAAACAAGTAAGCTTAAATACGTCGTAAAGGTTACTAAATCGCCAATCGACATCGCATCTTCCAAAATAAATTTCGTCCCGAAGCCAAGACTTAGCATAAAGCTAATGCCGACCACAAAGCTAATTGTCGGGTCAAAGAGCGAATCAATTTTGGCCACCTGTAAATTTTTATCCACCACTTCATCCGAAAGTTTTGTGAAATCCTCCACATCCTGACGTTGCTGTCCGAATGTTTTTAATACCTTAATGCCCGAAATACTTTCCTGCGTTTTATCGTTCAAATCCGAAAACGCGGCTTGGGCATGGTGAAAGCGCTGATGCAATAGCTTGCCATAATACGTTGTGGATAACGCCATTAACGGCATCGGAATAAGTGCAATGAGTGTGAGACGCCAATCAATCGTAAGCGCCATTGCCAATACGACAAAACCACCCGTTGTCAGCGAGTCAAATAGGGTCAACACCCCGCCACCCGCTGTTTGCTGTACCGCGCTAATATCATTTGTCGCATGTGCCATAAGATCCCCAACACGATGCTTTTGATAAAAGGACGGTGACATTTTCGAAAAATGACGATGCAGCTTTTGGCGCAACACACGTGCCAAATAGTTGGACGAGCCAAAAATCATTTGGCGCCAATAGTACCGTAAAACATACATCCCAAGCGCAACCGCTGCAATGATGCCAATAAACATAAATAGCTTGGCTTTCGTTAATGTGCCTTGTCCAATTTCGTCAATCGTAAAACCGATAATTTTCGGCGGCACAAGCTGTAAAATGGCCACAAGCATTAGCATCAGTAAACCAATTACATACTGACGTTTACGCTCCTTAAAAAACCAGCCTAGCTTTAAAAACACCTTCATTTTTTCACCCTCTTTTATTCTCAAGTCTCACCATTTTAACAAAAATTCAAATATTTTGATATATTTGATCGAAAATTTTTTCGAGTCTCGAATTAATTTCATGCACGCTCGTTCAACCAATTATAAAAAGGCACAGGTCTTGTTGATTTCGGTGGTTGTTGTACTGTGGCTTCTTCTTCGGTTGCAGGCAAAATCCATTTTTTATAAGCCCCTCGCACAAATTTCTCAAATGAAGCATACAGCGAAATTTGTTTCGTTGTAATCAAGTAAATGCATTGCACAACGATTTGCTTGGCACGCTCAAACTGCTGCACAGATTTCATTTCCAATGTTGAAATAACGTCCATAACCGGCTGCTGTAGCTGAGCTTGCAGCGGATAAAACTCAAAAAACTGTTGTAGCTTTTCATGCCAATGATTTGGAATGACTGGTTGCGTATTTAAATTATTTATACTACTTCTTTTAGATTCAAAAGAAAATGATTCGTCTTTGGATTTTGGCATTTCAGGCTTTGGCGCACAAGGCTTTTCCAATTCTTCTCGTTCGGACATTTCCGATGAGACATGAGGGCAAATGACATAAATATTCGCGGCTTTAATGCCATTTAATTTCGTGAACGCGACCTTTTCAATGATCCTCAACTCTTGTAGATGTCGAACTGCTCGGTACACGGTTTTAGTGGAAATCGCTAGCTCGTTGGCAATCGTCTCGGCCTTTAGATGTGCCACTCCTGGAGTTGCGAGCGCATGACTGGCAATACACTGTAAAATTCGGAGCTGTGATTTGGTCAACGAATGGTCTTGTAGATGCTTTCGAATGTTGGCATCCATCTCCTCGACCGATTGAAATGGAACATACTCAGATAAATGATGAAGCATTTGTAATTCCCCCTTTACAAGGTAAATTACAAAGAGTGCTCGATTTGGGGACTGTCGAAGGAAATTTTTTTATTTGGAAAGGATTTTTTGGTGAATGGTGCATGGACTCTGGTGATCCGCTTCAAAAATATATTTGCGACTTTTTGATTTTATTTGCGAAATTTCGGCGTTATTTGCGATTTTCAAAATATATTTGCGAATACCCGAAAATCTCCACTAATCCCCTCTAAATCTCAAATCGACTTTTTAAAGAAACCCCGCAACAAAAAAAGGCCCAAATCAATTACGATTTGAACCTTCTTTTTTGGATCTACAAACCTACTTCAGACGCTCTAAATCCTGATAATCCTGCATATATGGGCCACTATCAGCAACAGCTGAATGATACAAGGCTTTGACCGCGAAGTTTTTTTCTAGGCCCATCTCGCTTTTCAGCTTCTTGAGCTCGTCATGCAGCTCACGATGTTCGTTAATGAGCTTCAGCATGATTGATTTATTATATTTCACTTGGATATCCTCCTATTTTGTCACCTGAATAAATACCACTTTTAAATAGTTAAACTCCGGGAAGTTATGAGGTACGGTGAAGTCCTCTGGTAATTGGTGCTCCTCTAAAATTTTGTAGCGCGCACCATAGTCCTTAAACGCCTTGTCTATAAACGTTTTGAACTTTTTCATATTGAAGCTGGCGTTATTTGTAGATGCGACGATAACACCACCGTCATTTGTGATTGCTAGGGCATCCTTTAACAGCTTCGGATAATCCTTTGCCGTACTAAACGTCATTTTCTTCGTACGGGCAAAGCTTGGTGGGTCAAGCACAACCACATCAAATGCCAAGCCTTTACGTGCCGCATAGCTGAAGTAATCAAAGACATTCATTACTTTAATATCTTGTGATTCAAAATCAATGCCGTTGACGCTAAATTGCTCAATCGTTTTCGGCAGGCTGCGTTTCGCTAAATCGACACTTGTCGTACCAGCAGCGCCACCTAATGCCGCTGCCACTGAAAACGCACCTGTGTAAGAGAATGTATTTAAGACAGTTTTGTCGCTTGAATAGCGGTCACGCAATGCTTTACGCACATTTCGTTGATCAAGGAAAATCCCCGTCATCGCACCATCGTTTAAATCAACCGCGTAGTTCATACCGTTTTCTTGCACGATTAGTGGGAACTCACCCTTTTCGCCAGACACATAATCATCTTTTTCAATATATTGCCCGTTCGTGTTGAAGCGTAATTTTTCGTACAGCCCGCGCGTATTGACCGCCTGCTTTAGCGCCGTGTAAATATCTTCGCGGAACGAATAAATGCCCTCACTATACCAGCTCACCATGTAAAAGCCGTTAAAGAAATCAATCGTTAACCCGCCAATGCCGTCTCCCTCACCGTTAAATACACGGAATGCGCTTGTATCGTCGGAAGCAAAGAAATCTGCACGCTTTTCTGCCGCTTTACGAATTTTGTTCGCAAAAAACTTCACATCAATCGTTTCCTTTTCCTTGCGAGAAAGCACCCAGCCGATCCCTTTATTTTGTGCGCCGTAATAGCCTGTTGCGATGTAGCCGCCATTTTTGTCGACTAAATGCAATAAACTGCCTTCCTCGACCTCGACTTCACTTGTCACGATGGCATCCTTTAAAATTAATGGATAGCCGTTTGTTAGATCTTTAATTGCCTTTGCATCTACTTGTAATTCTACTAATTGTCTCATAAAGTCACCCTTTGTCGTTCAAATCAATTACGCCTCTGCGTAATTGCGTCCAGATTTTTTTCAAGTTCACTTGAAAAACTCCTCTAAAAAATCTGTGACATCCGCTGGGGCTTAATTTGATTCATCTCCTACTTATAGAAGTAGGAGATGAATCAAATTAAAAGAGACTTGCCGTCAAAAGACAAGTCTCTCGTATGCTTCTAGTGTACTACGATTACGCGTGAATAGCTACTCACACCTTAAGTCGTTACTTTGAAAACCGTTTTCATTTTTTCGATAATGCCACCTGATGAATAGGTCAACACACTGCGCTTGTAGAACGATAGGCTGACGAAATACAGCGCCAATACCGTTACCGCAAGCAGCGCAAAGCTAATGATTGGTTCAATCGCATTGATATCCGTTGCCCCTAAACGCATTGGCATCACCATTCCTGAAGTAAATGGAATGTAGGAGAATACTTTAATAAGCATCGTGTCCGGGTTGCCCATACCTGTTAGCATCACATAAAAGCCAATCAGCGTTAGCATCATCGCCGGCATCATCACTTGCCCCGCTTCTTCTACTTTGGAAACGAGCGAGCCGAACAGCGCACCGATAATTAAATACATGAAAATCGTTAAGAATAAGAAGCCGATCACATATAAGAAGTAGCCCGCAGACATTGAATCCAGTAAATCTGTCACCGCACCCCATTTACTACCGCCATCCGAGAAGCGCACAAGTAACAGCAGCCCCCCAAATAAGATCGCAAATTGCGTTAACGCCACTAAAAAGACGCCGACAATTTTTGCGCGGAAGTGAATTTCTGGCTTCACACTCACCAGCAGCATTTCTAAGGCACGTGACCCTTTTTCTGATGCCACATCCGTTGTAATCATTGATAAATACGTCGCCACAAAGGCATAAATAATAATCCCGATGGCGTAACTAATCCACACACCCGCCATTTTTTCCTCTGCTGATTTGCCGTCCTCTGCCGCTTCATTGATTGAATTGAGCGTAATGACAGGCTCTGTTGCTAATAATAGCTGTTGCTGCTCTGGCGATAAATCAAGCTGACTCATCGCATAAAATTGCCCAACCTGACTTAAAACCCCTTGAAATTTCTGCTGATCATTTAATGGCAGCGGATCATACGAATCAATTTTCGCCGCTAATTTGCCCTCTGCTTCTGACAAAGTAAACGCCGCATAAAATTCGCCTTCTTTTAGCTGATCCGCGACTTCATTTGCTTCAACATATTTATAATGGAAATCGTCCGTATTTTGGAACACTTGCGTGACGTCAAAATTCGTTTCATTGACTACTGCAATCGTTTCGGCATCGCCTGAGAATAGCAGCTCCTTAATTTCCGACCAATACATGACCCCTGCAAGCACCGCTAAATATAGTAAGGTCATTAAAATAAATGATTTCGCGGTTACCTTTTGCTTATATAGCTTTTTGACGAGCACCATAAATTTAGACAACAGCCGCACCTACCTTCTCTTTGAAAATTTCGTGTAAGGATAAATAATCGAGGCTGAACTTTTCGATATAGGCCCCGTTCGACAAGCGCTCGAAAATTTCAAGTGCATACGATTCGTCCTGTAATGTCAGCACCGCTTCATTATCGCGCTCCATTTTCACCTGCTGGACACCCGAAAAAGCACTTAGCTCCTCAAAGGTCTTGTTGGTACGCACCGTCAATTTTGTTTTGCCATATTGCTTTTTCAAATCTAATAACGAGCCTGAGAACAATGATTCCCCGCGCTTGAGTAGGCATAAGCGGTCACAAAGCTCCTCGACATTATCCATTTGGTGACTGGAAAATAAAATCGTCATCCCTTGGTCGCGCAAATGTAAAATCGCATCCTTTAATAGCTCCATATTAACCGGGTCCAGCCCACTAAATGGCTCATCTAAAATAAGGAATTCCGGCTTATGAATAAAGCTTGCAATAAGCTGCACCTTTTGCTTATTCCCCTTGGATAGCGTTTCAGCCTTGACATGGCGCTTTTCCTCAAGGTCAAAGCGAGTAATCCAAAAGTCAATATCGCGCTTGAGATCGGCCTTATCCATGCCATGCAGCTCACCGAAAAACAGCAGCTGTTCCTCGACCTTCATTTGTGGAAAAATCCCGCGCTCCTCTGGTAAATAGCCTAAAAAGTCGCGACTGACCGATTTAATCGGCTTCCCTGCCCATGTAATGCTGCCCTCTGTCGTATCCTGCAAGTCTAAAATCATGCGAAATGTCGTCGTTTTCCCCGCACCATTTTGACCTATCAGCCCAAATATTTCGCCTTTTTCAATCGTAAAATTCAACTGATTGACCGCGGTGAAGTCCTTGTAGCGCTTTGTCACGCCAGCTAGTTGTAACGTCATTTATTTCCCTCCTACAGTTCGAATAACTCTATTTCTTTTTTTAAATTCCTTTTGCGGAAAAATGTTTTCAACGTTGGGTAAAGTATTCCTACAGAAACCCCTGTACTCAAGCCTGCTAAAAAGCTATTGAGTTCTGCGCTAGCATCTGAAAAAGAAATGACACCATTCATTAGCGCTGCCGCAATATTCAGCCCTAGAATTATCGCATAAATGGAAAAAATCCGATTGGTATAAGCAAGCTTCGACGCCGCATCACTATACAGTTCAATCGCTCCCTTACTTGTATGCTGACGGAAATACGCCCATGAAAAACGTTTTTGCACGACTTCAATGCCCGTACTTTCGATAAATTCTAAATAATCCTTCACACCTTGACCAAAGCCTAGATTTTCAAGCATCTCGGTACGGTACATATATTCCCCAGGCTCGCCTTTTTCAAAAGTGTAAAACGGAAAGCGAAATTTTTGAAAATGCCAGCCCTGACTTGCCATGTCATTGAGCCATTGTTCTTCCTTGACATCATCTAAAATAAGTTTAGATTTACGCATCACATATCCCCCTTCGCATCGATTAATTTTCGTCCGTTGTCGTAAAGCTCTTTCAAACGAGCCACTTCCATTTCGACAGCTTCTTTACCAAGCGGTGTGATGACATACTCCTTTTTACGTCCTTCCCCCGCTAAAGTTTCAATAAATTTCTTATCCTGTAAATTTTTTAATGCACCATAAGTTGTACCTGCGCCCAATTTCACGCGGCCATTGCTCCATTCCTCAACAATCTGCATAATGCCATAGCCATGACGCGGCTCATAAAGCGCCAATAAAATATAATAAACTCCTTCTGTTAAAGGCTGCTGCAAGTCCTTCCCCCCTTCAACTATCGCCCACTGATATATCGGGTGCTGATACAATAATTGTATCGGCTGTCGATATAGTTGTCAATCATTTCCTATGAAGACGGATTTATTTGCGAAATTTTGATTTTATTTGCGATATCACTGGGATATTTGCGACTTTTTCATTTTATTTGCGAAATTTCAGGGATATTTGCGATTTCCTCTATATATTTGCGAACACCTAAAAATCCCCCCTTACAGTAGAACAATTAAAGCATTTCGATAAAAAGGAATTAGTACGTCTCTTTAATTGAAGTTAAAAACGTTGATTTAACAATGTTTCTGGCCTTTTTTGTGTTACCTGAAATTAATTCGGGCATGTTATTGAGTATGGATTCGTATCAAACTGAGGAAACTTATTTACAATTAAAACGTTAGATTGTAAAAATAAGGATTTAGTAGGTGGTAGCAATCGAACTAATAACAGAAAAACTCATAATGATCGCTTTATTTATATTAATCATTCACTCCATTGAAACATTAGCATATGCAGTGCGACTTTCTGGAGCTCGCGTTCGTTTATTAGCGTCAGCATTGTCACTTTTTAATGTCATGGTGATGGTTTCAAGGCTATCGAATATGATGCAGCAGCCATTTACAGGCAGCTTGATCGATAAGGCTCCTTCCGATAATGCTTTACAATTTGTCGAAAATCAATTCCGATTCCTTATAGGCTCGGCTTCACTAGGTACATTGATAGGTATGATATGCTTACCTACTTTTGTAGCGATTTTTTCTAGGGCCATTATTCATTTAGCAGACGAAAGAGGTTCAATTCCGGCTTTATTGAAAAAAGGCTTTACGTTCGAGTATTTGCGTCGTGGATTCAAACATATACGCAAACCGAGCCTTTCCTATTTACGAGGAATAGGTATACGAGATATTCCTCTCAAATTATTTGTTATTAATATCATCATTACAGCTGTTTATACAATTGGCGTTTTGTCCGCTTTATATGCGAGTTTATTAGTTCCAGAATACAAAACAACGGCAATTATGGCATCTGGATTAATCAATGGTATCGCTACAATGCTATTGATTGTATTTATTGATCCCAAAATTTCTATTTTAGCGGATGACGTAATCAATAAGAAAGGGAACTATTGTGAGCTGAAAAGAGCGTCTGTGATGATGGTAAGTTCAAGATTGATTGGTACATTATTTGCCCAAATTCTATTTATTCCGGGAGCACATTATGTTGCTTGGTTTGCCAAATTCATTGCATAGAAATTTTGATATGCGGGGGTGAATTGCCTTCATCAAATTCACGAATCATTTTACTGAAGAATGAGAAAGATAAAACGGTTAATATACGGATGTAACGAAAGGAAGATTGAAGTGGAAAAAGAGAGGATTATTGAAAAATTAAGCGACACTCGATTAGAACTGATGCAAATCGAAAATGAGCTATTTGAAATTTATGGCGTCGATCCAGAAAGTCCAGGAGCGGTGTTATCCGATATTTCTCATAGAGTCGCCAATCTGACCGAATATATAAAGACTAATTATTGAAGATTTTAGGTTCATCATCGAAACAAGGGGTGGATTTTTACAATCGTCTATAGATAGGTGATGGTCTGACTCTTTGTTTGGCGATGTTCGGAATTTTTTTTCGTGCGATTTTTCCGAGTTTACGTGCGGTTTTACGCCAGATACGTGCGATATTTTAATTTTACGTGCGGTTTTCGAGAAATGCGTGCGATTTTAGCCTATTTACGTGCGAATCCCCAAAAATATCCATTATTATTTCAATTTATAATGATTATTTAATGAATCTGCAAATCATCCCCAACTTATGGTGATGAGCCAGATTTAATGAAACATTCCAAATTTTCTTTCGTTATATAAAGAACGACAAACAAGGAGGATTCCTATGCACAAATTCAACGCCACTCTTTTAAGCCTGGCCATTGCTTCTTTAGGCTGTTTTGTACTGTTTTTATGTGTGACGGTGTTGCCAGCAGTTGCGCGTGAAACAGTTACCGCAAACCCTGAAGTTGCCTACTTGCACTACCCGATATTACTCGGTATGTACGCGACAGCTGTGCCTTTTTTCTACGCGCTTGTTGAAACGGTGCTTATGATTCGTGCGGTTGAGCAGCAATCCATTTTTTCAAGTCGAATTCTTCAAGGATTGAACCACATTAAATATTGCGCATTTGTCATTATTACTTTATACATTTGTGGCTTTTTTGTACTGGATTCTGCCAATGCCTTACCGCCAATTATTGCCGTCATGGGTGTGATCATCATTATCGTTACAACACTTGTTGCAGCAGGTGCGTCGTTTATCAAACAGCAGCTACGTATCGCAACGCCATAACACCAAAAAGCCCGCAAAGTAAGCTTTTACACTTACTTTGTGGGCTATTACCTTATGACGCACTTTCAAATTGACTTTTATAGAGATTCACTTGAAATCCACCGCGGCACCCGCTAAATCACCCTCGATTAATCCAGCGTCTTCCCCTCAAGCACAAGCGCCTTCACCCGTTCAAGCTCCTTATCCGATACATGGCGATACGATGCCAGTTTATTAACCATCGCTGATTCTAAGCGCAGCAAATCCCCATTTTCATAAAATGTGTAGGTAATCGCAAAACCCGATTCTTCATTTGAAAAACGAACCTTCAGTGCCTCGTCATCACGTGAAAATTCATCATATATCGGTCCCACTTTCACCATCACATCCATGAGCAGCGCATCGATTTCTTTGATTTCCTGCAAATCTGTAGTCCAATAAGAATTCATGTCAGGATATTGCGTGATCGACATGCGGTTCATATCGTGCATTTGAAGCAATGTCCCATCCTTTAAATCACGCTTGATCGGAAAAGGTGCCATTTTGTTATAAATCAGCACACTTGCTAGTAGTACTGCCAGTGCTATCAATATCTTTTTATCCTTCATAATCTTCCTCGCTAATCAAATGTCTTTCCAGTCAACAGTTCCTCGACTAACGCATTCAACTCGGCTGGATCTGTTTTATAATAAAAACTGGTATAAACGGAAATCCCGTTTTCCGCACGTGATAGATAGCCATCGTCAAATAAATTATATTCTACATAACTTTGCATGCTTTCATTCGTAAATCGTATTCTCATATATTTCCCTATAGCTTTGCCAGGCTTTGCTTCCTGTAGATCCAGCTTCGTTAAAGCCTGATAAGTATTCTGTATCTCGGTATTATCAAACGATAGATAAGATTCTAGTTCCGGGTACATTGTAATGGATAGCTTATCCAAACTATTTGAGGATACTAAATCCATTTCACGAAGTCCATCCATAAACTGCTTCGTATTATATTTATCAATGGCATAATAAACACCAAACACTAGCACAAAAACAAACATAAACTGTAGAACTCTATACATTACAATCCCTCCTCTCCTGTTATACGATTTACGAACAAAAGGGTTTCATTATTTTTCCAAAACAAAGACCGTGTGCAAATGAAAAAACGAGCACCTGCAATCAACATGCAGATGCTCGCTCTATTAATTTCCGTAGTAATCAACAATCCCGTTGTAAATCGACTGTGCAAAAATTTCTACGTATTTATCGTTAATTAGTTTTTCGCGGTCGCTCGGGTTTGAGATGAAGCCAAGCTCTACTAATACTGAAGGAATCATCATATTGCGAATAACATAGAATGGTCCTTCCTTCACGCCGCGGTTTTTCATGTTCGCGTTTGTCACGATTTCGTTGTTAATATAAGTCGCAAGTTTTTTATCTTCTTCGTACTGATCACCCGTAGATACGTTATAGTACGTCTCTGTCCCACTTGCGCTTGTAGAGCTCGCCGAATTGACGTGAACACTTACGTAAATTTCACCGTAATTTTTCTTTGTAAATGCGACACGGTCCTCCAATGTTGGGTACGTATCACCTGTACGCGTCATGTACACTTTCGCACCAGCCTTTTCAAGCTTTTGTTTGACAAGTGTTCCGACTTTTAGCACGATGGCCTTTTCGGAGCTGCCCTCTTTCACCGCACCTGGGTCCTTACCACCATGGCCAGGGTCAAGAATAATGATGCGCCCCTTCACCGAGCTACCCGTAGTATTCATCAGCTTAATGTACGATTTATGAACATAACCTGTGACCCCGTCAGCCGTTACGTTCGCCCAGTAGCCTGAAATCGAATGGACCGAAATCACTTTGCCCTTCGCTAATGTTTTTAACACTTTTGAGTCAGAAGAAGCCGACTCACGCATATTTAAACCGCCAATGGTTACTTTCCCCATTGTATTCGTCGTCACATCACCATTACCTGGATCTGGGTCTGGCTCTGGAGTTGGCTGTTCTGTTTCGATATCTGTTGTACTTGATTTCACAATATAGCCCGGCATGCCATCTACTTTTGTTAAGTAATAGCCACTTACTTCTTTATAAACAGGTAAGCTTGTCCCCTGTGCGATTTGTGTAATTTTTTTGGCCGATGAAGATGGCTTGTAATATAAATTAAGTACTTCATTCGTTGTAACCTTTTTGATAGCCGCGCCTATTGCACTGCCATCATGCGCTAAAAACTTCGCATAAGACTTACTAATGTAGGCGTATTGCCCTTTATACGAAACCTTTAACCAATTGCCCTCTACAGCATAGACAGATAATTTACCACCTGCATCCACCGTTCCTAGCACAAACGAATTTGTATTTGGCGCTGTACGAACATTTAACCCATCCGTTGTTACCGAAATTAAGCCAATTACTTGTGATGTATCAACCTTTTCTGGAACAGACGGTAAAGGTAAGCGGAACTTGTCACTCTTTGCACGAGAGATAAATGAAGCAAATTGCGAGCGTGTTACCGAGCTTTTCGGTAAATACTTGCCGTCACTCCCGTTTGTTATACCGTTATAATAAATAGCCTTAATGTACGAGGCATATGTATGAGATGAACTTACATCTGGAAACACGATTGGAGCATCTTTATACGCACTTGCATCAAGATTAAACGCCTTTGTTAAAACATAACTCATTTCTTCACGAGTAAGTGGTTCATTTGGATAAAACTTACTTGACGTTGTAGAAAATAACCCTAATTCCTTGGCACGCTCTACATAACCAGAAGTTTGTGTACCCACCTTGACATCTGTGTAAGAAGATTTACTTACTTTCAGTGGACCATAACCGGCTGCGATGACTGCCATTTTTGCGGCATGTCCACGAGTCACACTTTGATTTGGCTTATAGTAGTACTTACCATTTTCTAAATAGCCATTAATCACGCCAAGATCGATTAAATACTGGATTTCATCATAAGCGGGATTGGTTGTCGCAACATCTTCAAACACGACTTTTGCAGATGCTGGATTGACAGCTAGTACACATGTGAGGATAACTGCAACAACCAATGTAATCAATTTTTGATTCATTTGTTTTCTAGTTCCTTTCTTTAGCTGTTCGCCTCCTATTGTATAATAACTATACATGCAATTCATAGGGGTAAAACGGGTTTAAACATCAAATTTTTGTTACATATCTATTACAAATAGATTACATGAGACGAAAATGAAGTTTTGTCATTATTTTCATGAGGAAAGTGAATGGTATTTGCATCATGCGATTAGAGTGTTCTGAAATTGGGGTTAAATAAGGAATCGCACTTATTTTTCGAAAACCACCTATAAACATCAAAAAATCGCACGCATTTCAGTCTCCCCCCTCCTAAAAAATCCACTGTTAAAAAAACTAACAGTGGATTTTGACAAACTACATTATTTAGCAAGCTCTAAAGCAAAATCGTATTCAACATACGTTTTATGCTTTTCTAAAAGCGTTGGGGCTACTTTGAATTGACCAATGGCTTTGTTGTGACCGTACGTTTTTTCGTCCAGTGTCACAGTATAAGATAGGGAGTCCTTCGTAATAATAATCCCTGTTTTTGTTGCATGTACTTTATAGCCTAAGCCCTCTGCAACTTTGCGAAGCGGTACCATTTTTTGACCATTGACTACTTTGAAATCCTTGCCGATAAGCGCGTCAATCGCTTGTCCAGCATCTGGCTTTTCTACTTCAGCCGCTGGTTCTTCCTCAACTTCATTATCTAATTTCGGGAATACCACAATTTTTTCTGGTGACGTTTGTGGTGGTAAGCTTCTTGTTGTTGGACCATAAAATACAATCGCGCTATAATCTTCGAGTTCATCCGCAGTAACTTTATTGCCTTTTGTATCTACAATAACGGACTTGTCATTTAAGTTTAACTGTAATTGGCCATCCGCGCTTAAATGATTTTCATCGAACTGATCGACTTTCACAGAGCCCATCGCGTCTGTTTGGACAATCACCACGGATGGTGTATAGCGTGGCGGGTAAATTAAAATCATTGGCTGGTTGGCATACGTGTATTGTGAGATTGTGTCTCCCACTTTTACGTCTACTGCTTTGCCCGTATTATCGTACACAAGTGTTTTGTCGTCTACATAAAAGTGGAAAAGGTTTTCCCCGTCTTCTACATAAAATAATTTGCCCTCGTTAAATTTCTCTACCGATGCCACTTTCCCTGTTTGCTGCACGAATACCGCATTATCCTCTACTTTTTTTACGCTTTCTGTGTTTGTTGGTTCTGATGCTTGAGCGGCTACTACGCCTAATAATAATGCAGAAATTGCTAATGGTGCGATTCTTTTCAATGTCATAAATTTCATTCCTTTCCATCTGTTCATAGCATTAGTCGTACCACAAAATAAAAGGTTACAACTTTTTCAAATTATTTTTGCTTTTTTTGCAATAACTTTCCAATGCCATAAAAATTGCCTCCACAATTTGCGTTTTATTTTTCTCATAAGCTTGTACATCCGTTCTCGAATTGACAAAGCAAATTTCAATGAGGATGGCGGGCTTGACAGTTCCATTTAACCAGGCCAAATTGCTGCGATACTTGGCTCCACGGTCCTTGAAACCACCTGCTTTGGCAATGGCGGCACTCATGGTCGCAGCAAAGCTCTTCAAGTTCGGATTGACATATAAAACCTCCGTGCCAATGCCTACCTCACGTATTCCGCTAACTGCATTAAAATGTATGCTGACATCGAGCACACGCTTCGTTTGGTTATGCGCGGCAATCAAATAGCGTAAATTTTGCGCTTGGTTTTTAGACTGCCGATCGATGATGCACTGTGCGGCGATCTGGCTTTTTTGAAAACGCGCTTGTATGGCCGTGACCACCTCCATCACCTCACTTCCTTCATCGATAAAGCCATTTGCGCCTGTTCCTTTGCCGAAATGCCCTGCACTGATTGTTAACATAAACTTCCCTCCCATACGTTTTACTTACTAAATAGCAAAATTACTCGAAAAAAGGGACGTGGCTTTTCGGTTTCGGATTCGCTACAATGAAGCTACTATAGAAAAATTGAGGGATCATATGAAAAACAAACGAATGATTGGCTTTCTACTCGTTATCTCCGGCTGTTTTTTCTGGGGAATTGGCGGGACCGTTTCACAACAGCTTTTTGCTCAAGGGATCGAGGTCAGCTGGCTCGTATCAACCCGATTACTCATTGCCGGCACGCTCCTATTACTTACACAGGCCATCTTTAAAGACCGAACACAAATTTTAATGATTTGGCGAGAAAAATATAGCGCAACCCGACTGGTAATTTTCGCGCTGGTCGGTATGCTAGCCGTTCAATATACATATATGGCCTCGATTAAAGAAGGCAATGCAGCCGTCGCCACGTTATTGCAATATTTAGCACCCGTGATGATTATTGTCTGGGTTGCGGTGCGTGGTCAGGCAAAGTTTACGAGAAAGGATGCGGTGACGATTTCACTCGCGCTTGGCGGTAGCTTTTTATTATTAACGAATGGATCGATTTCGGCGCTTGCCGTTCCGCTCCCCGCTGTAATTTGGGGACTACTTTCAGGTGCTTCACTCGCTTTTTATACGCTGTACGCCATTCCGCTTTTAAGACGGTTTGATTCATTAGTCGTTGTTGGTTGGGCAATGGTGCTTGCCGGTATTGCGATGAGCTTTGTCCAAGCACCGTGGGAAGTAAATGTTACCGCTTGGACAGCGACGACAATCTTCTATTTAATCATTGTCATTATTTTCGGAACGATGCTGTCATTTTGGTTTTATATCGAAAGCTTACAAACATTATCCGTAAAAGAAACAAGTCTGCTTGGCAATATTGAGCCACTTACCGCCGTGCTGGCAACAGTTTTATGGCTAAAAGAACCATTCGGACCCTTTCAATGGCTCGGCACATCACTTATTTTAGTGATGATGATTTATCTTGCGCTAAAAGGTGAAAAAAAATCAGAGCCCAAACAATCTGAGCTCGTTCATTAATAGCTTTATTATTCAACGCCACAAACATGATTTCGCTTAATTATTTGCGGAATCATGTTTTTTTAATAATTCATCTGCCATTGGGACAAAATCATTTATATGCTATACTTATTAAGATTTTTGGATTCACACCAATATATCATGCTTTAACGCAAATTTTTAACTTTTGCGACTCAACTACTAATTGGAGGAATACTTAATTTTATTATGTTAAAAAAATCTTGGATGATCATGGTGATTCTGACAGTTTCCCTATTATCTTTTAGTCAGCAAACTGTATTGGCAGGTACATCAAGCAGTAAAGGCTTAACGATTGAAAAAAACGTCACAGTCAACGTTAATGGACAAAAAGTAACATTCAAAGACCCGATTTTAAATAAAAATGGGCATTTATTTTTACCAATGCGCAATGTATACGAAATCATCGGCGCAACAGTTCAATGGAATCAAAAAACCAAAACTGCCAGTGCCGTTCGTCATGACAATGAGGTAGCCATCACGGTCAATTCAAAAATAGCGATTGTCAACGGCAAAAAGGTGACGGTGAATGTTCCCCCATTCCTTTATAAGGATAAAACCTATGTGCCGATTCGATTCTTGAGTGAAAATTTAGGCGGTAGCGTGCAATGGAATCAGCAAACGCGCACAGTGGACATTATGTTAAAGGATGAACAAAAACCTGTTGATAAGCCCTATTATTTGCACATTAATAATAAGCGAATTGTCATGAACGACCCAATTATTACAAAGCAAAATCGAACGTATATCCCTGCACACTATTTTTACGAAAACCTAGAAAACGCTACGGGAAAATGGCTGTCTAAAGACCAATTTGAATTGCAATTGTATGGATTAATCTTTGTATTCACAAATGGCAGTAATATTATCCAGATCAATGACGAAATGGTCGTAACCGAAGAACAGCCATTCATTCAATCGGAAAACATGTATGTCCCGGTGAAATTCATCGTCAATACTGTGGGTGAAGGTGGCAACGTACGTTATTTAAGCGATACAAGAGAGCTGTATGTTTACTTATACCAATCGATGTTTACAAGCAAGTTTTTGGAAAAATCATTTGGTGCAACGCCTGTACCGCAAAACATTCCAAATGCTAAGCTAGACGGAGCACGTTCATTGTTAGTGAGTGATAACCCAGAAACCTTAACAACAAGCGATGTCCCCCATTCAACCGCAACACTCGCTGCGCAAAATGTGGTGACAAGCAACGCACTCAATGAGCACCGCATCTTTAGCTGGCATTACAATACACTTGGTCAAGACATTCAGCTGGCGATTACGATAGAAAATAAATCGGCAACGACGGCTTTACAAGTTGTCAATTCAAAAGGGACGTACAAAAAAAGTAGCCATAGCTGGATTAACTATGATATTGGCTTACCAATTGCGGACCAAGCGCTGAACAATAAATTACAGCGTACTGAAACGGACGGCATGACCATTGCCCCTGGCGAAACGAAAATCATTCAATCCTATGACTTGCTGAATTCGTATATTATCGGCTTTATGCATGATTTCGATATTCAGTCTGTAGGCGAAGGTGAGCAAAACTATACGATTCGTACAGTCCTCGCCAAAAATAACGAAGACGTCACAACGATTCACTCGGACCCTGTTGCCATTAATGCATATGCAGCTCATCCGCGCGGGGTATGGCCAAGCTCAGCCATTATCGGGGAATTCCCGACGTATCAGGTAGATAGTAAGGAAGTCGGCTATAGTATTTCAAACAGCAAAACCGACCACTTATTAACGAAGGAAAACTCACTCGCACAGGTAAATGGCAGTGTCGGCAATTCCGGTCATTTCGGCATAAATTACATGGTCAATATTCCTGTAGCCAACCCAACAGGCCAAGCAAAAACGTTCAAAATCAAGCTTTCTGGCCGAGGCGGTTTATACAGTGGGGCGATTAAATTTAACGGGCAAGTGCATTTGATCCCTACCCTAAAACCAGGCAAGGAATACATCGAACTGCCCGGATACACTGTTGATGGTGCAAATGAAGTCATCACTTTAGAATTCATGCACTCTGGCGGCAGTAATTTACCGTTAGCCATTTATATTGGGACAGAGTAATATGACAAAAGGTACGTTCCGGATTGGGAGCGTACCTTTTTATTGTGGTGATCTATGTAGCGGCACTTCAGTTCACGATTCTAACGCATAACTCATCACAATCAACTCGCCCATCCTACCCTCTCGACGTTCCCCGTAATCAATAAAGCCACATTTTTTATACAGCCCCTGCGCTACAACATTTTCCGGATTCACGGCAAGGACAATTTCATTAATCGTAGGAAAATGCTTTTTCACAAATCCAGGCAATTGCTGAAGTGCTTGTTTCGCATAGCCCTTCCCTTGCTCCTGCACATCCGTAGAAAACGCGCGTAATAAAATGGCATGCGGATTATCCGAATAAGGCGCAACCCCTTCTTCTATGTGCAAATCAAAATAGGTAACCAGCTTGCCCTCAACAAGCACCAGTATCGGCGTTCGAATCGCGCTCGCCAACTTTACCGCTGCTTGTGGATGATTTGTAAACCGCAGCTGACTTTCAACTAATTGATAGCGATCAATGAATGGTTGATAGGTTTCATTGAAAAATAAGAATTGCATAGGAGCCCCCTTAACGTTTTGTATGTTTCCTAATTTTACCGTTAAATGGGACTCCTGTGTAGCTAAATGATAGTTTCCTCACCGAAACAAAGAGATGATTTTCCTAATTGGATCTTAGATTGACTTGATGAGTAAGGATTTTACTGCTTCGTGCAGGGGATATTTGCGACTTTTAGATTTTATTTGCGAAATTTCAGGGATATTTGTGAAATTATGAAGATATTTGTGATTTTAAACATATATTTGCGACTATCGATTATCTCCTAAATTTTAATTCACTTTTATATGAAACCGCATTTCATCTCGGACTTATAAAATTGCGCCTTATTCTGCTAAGGCGCATTTTAGTCTAAATCACCATAGTTCCAATTAATAAAAGTAAAATCGATCTGGTCATTTAATTTCATCTCCACGTCTTTTAGATAAAGTGTTCCCATCATTATGAAAGGTATCAACGTCCAACAAAAAACATGGCCTATTTAAACAACTCCATTTATACCCCAGCGCTTTCTAGTAATTTCCATTCCCTTATATTAAAATTATATTTGAAAGGTGGGATATATCGAATGAATCCAATCGTAAAACTGCATGCTTATGACCCCAATTGGGCGCAACAATTTGAATTCGAAAAAAATAGAATTCTTGCTGCTTTAGGTGACAAAGCTCATGGAATTGAGCATATTGGAAGCACCTCGATAAAGGGTTTAAAAGCAAAACCAATCATCGATATTCTTGTAGGTGTCCCAAATTTAGATGAAGTATCTAGCTATGTCCGTGCTTTACATGACATAGATTTCGACTATGTTCCGAAGCCTGAGTTCAAGGATCGGCTGTTTTTTAGGAAGGGACCATGGGGGCAGGGAATTTGTCATCTACATATTTGTGAAATGAATAGTAGCGAATGGATCGAAAAATTGTTATTTCGTGATTATCTTCGGTTACATCCCGAAGTCGCGGAACAATATGCCAAATTAAAGACCGAGCTAGCCTCAAAATATCCATTCGATCGACCAACATATACAAAGAACAAAGAGCCCTTTATCCAATCCATTATTGAAAAAGCGCGCGAGGAAATACACAGTAAAGGACGTTCGTAATCAAATGCTATCAACTACTTTTAACAATGTGATCCATCGCGTTGAAAATACATATCAAACATTAGCCTGTACAGGAGCCGCGCTTGTCATTTTTCGTGACAATGAATTGCAGGTTGAGCGTTACTGGGGAAAGCAGTCTGCCGAGGAAAATGCTCGCCCTATTCAAGCAGATACAAAATTCCATATTGCTTCTTGCCGCAAAAGCTATATTGCCTTTGCAGTTGCTTATGCACTCCATCACGGCTTGATTCAATCATTAGATGATGAAATTTCAACGTATCTTCCATTAGCGCAGCAAAAGGAAATTTATGGTGGCACGACCCTTCGCCATCTCGTTACACATTCACATGGGCTGATTGAACGCAATGGCGAAGTGGAGAGAGAATTCCCTGCTGGCACGAGCTGGGCGTATCGTGGAATTAATGTAAAATTAATTTCTGAAATAATTCAATTTACTACGAACAAAACGATTGCAGAACTATTAAACGACGAGGTTTTTGCACCTTGCCAGCTTATTGAAACTAATTGGTATAACTCATTTGATCACACTTTTGTTGACGTGATTGGCAAAGAAAATGATAAGCATTGGTCCGTTTCCCTAAATATTGATGGCAGCCAAATGAATATGTATACTTCCGCCCGCGAACTAGCACAATGGGGGCTATTACATCTCAATAACGGCTCGTTGAATGGGCAGCAAGTAGTCGATGCAAACATAGTTAAACTTGCTACGACCATTCAAAATCCTGCATATACAGACATTGATTTGCCTGAAAACGGAATTTTTTGGTTCGTTAAAGGCTCACAGGCAAACAAATCCGAAATTGGCGCGCTTGTTCCAAACGATGCCTACCAAATTTTAGGCTATACGACGGTTACACTTTTAGTCATTCCGAGTGAAAATATCGTAGCTGTAAGGGCCTTTAATAGCGTCGGGAATCCTGAGGGCTATGATTATTTGAAAGATGTTCGAGCCTTTGGAGATGCTGTCATGCTTGATCTACAATGATTGATGATTATTCATTTTAGTTAGAAAGTCGCTTAGCTTTATACCAGTATTCACCTTCATATTCCAACGATTCGACACACGTATTCACTTTTCACTTGCTACGGGTGGGGGCGTCCTTCTATTGTTTCTTTGCGGAATGAGCAGCTTGAAAGTAAATCAGGAGGAATGATGAATGATTGAAATGTCATTCCCCTCCCCTTTCAACTATGGCGAATGAAAAAATTAGGTTATTTATTATTTTTAGTACCTTGTATTAAACAGTACCTAATGTTATTATTTGTAATTGAAGGTGCTAAACATACACCAGTACTATTCATTGTACAGTACCTAAATTTATAGAATCTGGAGTCACTACATGAATGTACAGTTTAAAAAAGGCGTGCTAGAACTTTGTGTACTCGCTGTATTGGAGAAAAAGGATTGCTATGGCTATGAGCTCGTTCAAATTATTTCGAAACAGATCGAAATCTCCGAAGGCTCCGTTTATCCTTTATTACGAAAACTAGCGAAAGAGGAATATTTCATCACCTTTTTACAAGAATCATCAGAAGGACCACCAAGAAAGTATTACAAACTAACTGAAAAAGGAAAAACATATTTACACATATTGGTGAATGAATGGCAGGAATTTTCTAAAGGCGTTCAACAATTAATTCAGGAGGGAATTTCAAATGACTAGAAAACAATTTTTAGAAGAATTGAAAAAGCAGTTAAAGAAGCTACCTAAGCAAGATCAAGAAGAAATTATTCGAGATTATGAAGAATATTTTCACATCGCTCTAGCCGAGGGAAAACAAGAGCATGAAGTTGCCCAATCACTTGGCACGCCTAAGCAATTAGCAAAAGAATTGAAAGCTACGTATTATATTGAGGAAATGCAAAAATCGGCTTCATTTATCAATATTACGAGGGCGATTTGGGCTGCGGTAGGCTTAGGTTTTTTAAATATTATTTTTATACTCGGACCATTTATAGCGATTGTCGCAACCTTTGCATCACTGTGGGTAACGGCTTCCATCTTTGTCCTCACACCGATTTTAGTCCTTATAAATGCAGCTATTCAACTAAATTCTTTTATATGGTTTGAATTTTTCGTTGCTCTCACAATTTCTGGTGTAGGTATCTTGCTTTTAATCGGTCTATATTACATCACCGCCCTATTAAAAAAGTGGTCGATCCAATATTTAAAATTGAATGTTTCCATTGTGAAAGGAGAAATTGTCAATGCTTAAAAAACTAGTTATCACTGCATTACTTCTCATCCTCATTGGAGTTGGTGGTAGTATCGCATTTTATAATTCATCCAATAACACAACAACGATCAATGAAACGCAATCCATTGACTATTCAACTATTGATGCTCTACAACTCGATACAATTTCAACAGATGTCGAAATCATCGCTAGTAAAGAACAGCAGGAAGCAACAATTGAACTCATTGGCAAAGTGAAAGAAGCGAATGCGCCAAAGTTAGCGGTAGAAGTTAAAGGCTCTCGATTAGTTATCGATATTCAAGAAACTCGTGAAAATAAGTGGTTTAATTTAAGCCCCAACTTTGCTCCGGAAACACTACTTTTAAAACTTCATGTGCCGGAGAAGCTCGTTCATACTATTGAATTTAAGGGAATCTCAGCTGATGTATACTTGGAGAATATCCATTCAAATTCATTAAAATTAGCAACTACGAGCGGTGATATTGATGGTGAGAACCTGCAGTTTCAAACAGCCGACATTCAAACTGTTTCTGGAGATTTAGAATTAGAAAAACTATTGGGTGAAGCCTCGATTACAACAGAAAGTGGCGACATCTATTTGACAATGGCAGATTTAATCCATCCCATTGAAATCACTTCAACTAGTGGTGATGTAGAGCTCATTACATCAAATGAACCGACAGACGTAAAATTCCAAGTGAAATCAGTTTCTGGAGATATCAATTTACTAGGCAAATATAACGAGAGCGCTGTTGTTGGAAAAGGAACGACGCTTGTTGACATTCAGACGACAAGTGGCGATATTTCGGTGGAAAACTAATATTTTTCGGCTGTTAGATTATTAAAGGCAATATTCATAGTGAATGATAGTCGTCCGTTTTTTGTAGCACTTTCGATAAAATCTGTCTGAAATAGCGAATGACTTCCTTGCACTCTATGTAAAAAAACTGTGCCAACTATCGGGCAAAATTTATTACGGCAGAACTCTTATACAATGAGTTCTGCCGTAATGGTTATCTACTCTTTTACATTATACAAGTGCCATTCAAAACTCTTGTGTATTAGATGTAGATGTGATCTATGTTATATCATATTGGGGGTATGATTTATAACTAATTTAAACGAGTGTACTTTTCAGTTCGTAAACAACTTCTCCGTCACACATTGTAAATACTACTTCCGTTTGTAAAATTTCTTGTGCTGGAATTTCAAAAAGATTTTTATTCAGTACAATGATGTCCGCTAATTTTCCTTCTTCTAAAGTACCTAGATTTTCTTCACGGAAGCATCCATAAGCTGGTGCATATGTGTATGCTTTTAAGGTTTCGCTCATAGATAGTTTTTCATTAGCATTCCAATCATTCACTAGCGTATTATCTTTTCTAGTAATAGCATGGTAAATTTCTTTCATTGGTGAAATATGCACTACTGGAAAATCACTTCCTAAGGCTACCATCGCTCCAGCATTTAAAAATGATTTACACAAATACGTATTTTTAAAACGTTCTGCGCCAAGTCTTTCTACATATATTTTTTGTTCTAAAGCTGCTAAATGATATGGTTGCACAGATGCGATTACATTTAACTCTTTAAAACGCGGGATATCTTCATCCTGAATGGATTCTATATGTTCAATTGTATGTCTAGTATGCTGGTTGCCATTTAATTTTCTAGCTTTTTCAAAAGCATCTAGTGAAAATTTCACCGCTCCGTCACCAATTGCGTGTAAACGTACGCTAAATCCTTCTTTATCGGCTTCAATAATCCACTCTTCTAGTTGTTGTAATGGATACGTTGTATGACCCCGATGAGAAACATCTGCATAATCTTCTAACATATAAGCAGTATGACCCGTAATCACACCGTCGATAAATTGCTTCAAACCATTCATTTTAACTTTTGGATGATTATATTTTTCTTTAAATAATCTAGCCTGTTCTAAACTGCCATCCATTTTAGGTTGTAAATGAACTCTCGCTTTTAATTGTTTAGTTTCCTCTAATTCGTAAAGTAAATCAAAATCATCTAAAAATTCTGAAAATGGTGCGTACATATCATTTAATGAGGTAATACCATGGCGTGCTGTATAAGTAAAAAAGTTATTTAGCATGGCTAATTTATCTTCTTTACTAAAATTATATGCTAATTTTTGTACTAAACTTTGCGCCTTCTCCATTAAAATCCCTGTAATTTCTAAATTTTCATCTTTCATAATTTCACCAAATTCAGGATTTGGAGTATCCTTTGTAATTCCCGCTAATGCAAGGGCTTTACTATTTACCCAACAATAATGACATTCTAAATGATTTAAAATAATAGGGTGATCCGGGAAATGTGCATCTAATAATTCCTTTGTCGGTAATTTTGCATCATTCCAACCGCCGTTGTCCCAACCAAAACCGATAATCCACTCTTTTTGTTTATGTTGATCCCAATCTCTTTTTAAAACTTGAATCACATCTTCAGCTGATTTTGTTTCACTCAAATCAACACTTTGTAGTTGTAATGCCCCTGGGAATAGATGCAGATGAAAATCATGAAACCCTGCCATGACTAATTGGTCTTCAAAATCATGAATGGATACATTTTCCTTTAAAAAAGGTTCTAATTCCTCAATAGATGATGCAATTTTGCTTATTTTATTACCCTCCACTAAAATAGCACCAGGCACTGCTGTATCAGTTGTTCCTGTAAAAATTTGATTACTCATTAATACTTGTTGCATAGTTAACCCTCCTCAGAAAATTTCAAATTAATCGTGCTCATTCCTTTAAATTTCACTAAATAAATTAAATAGCAAACACCGAGAGAACCCCATACAATTCCAAATATGATTGAAATACTATCTAATTTAAATAATAGATAAATGATAAACAAAGCCCCTAAACTTGGAATGAGTAAATATTTTATTGTTGCTCCAAATGAACGTTTATTATTTTTGACATAATAGTGAAAAACAACTGATACATTTACAAATAAAAATGCGATTAACGCTCCGAAATTAATAAATGAAGTTGCTAATGTTAATGTCAAAACAAATGAAAGTAACGAAATTGCTGCGATTAATAATAAATTGAAGACCGGTGTTTTATACTTTGGACTCAACTTAGCAAATACTTTAGGTAGCATATTATCTCGACCCATAGCATACAATACGCGTGATGCACTTGCTTGAGATGCAAGACCTGATGCAAAACATCCGATTAACGTGCCTGCTAAAAAGAAGGAAACGAATAAATTTCCACCTACCATCGTCACTAACTCGACAGCTGCCGAATCCAAATTCGAAAAATTCCGATAATTAGGTTGGACAAGGGTTCCTAAATAAGAAACAACGACGAAAGTAAATGTTCCAATGGCAATGATAGTATAAATCGCTCTTGGAATTGTTTTTTTCGGTTCAACTACTTCTTCTGCTAACGTCGTGATGGAATCAAAACCTAAATAAGAAAAACATAAAAGTGAAGCACCTGCCATAATCATGGACATTTCAAACCCAGAACCCAATATTGGTGTTAATGTAAATAAGCTTGAAACCTCATTACTTGCTAATACATAACGAATACTTAAGAGTGAAAAAATAACAACAACTAGAAACGAATAGATTAAAAGCAATGAGTTTACCCATGAAGCCATTTTTGTACCTTTAATATTGATCAATGTATTTAAAACGATTAATAAAATAATCCAAAATCCATACGGTATTTGAGGCAAAATAGAATGTAAAAATATTGCCGCGACTAAATAGTTTACCATTGGCAATAACGCATAACTTGTTAATAATGCCCATCCTACTAAAAAGCCCACTTTTGAATTTACAGCGCGATGTACATAGGAATAAGCAGATCCAGAAATAGGGAAAGCTTTTACCATTTGAGCGTAACAATAACCTGTTAAAGATAAAGCTAGTGCAGCAAAGAGGTAAGCAAGTGGTACTCTACTATCCGTTACTTCTGAAGCAATCCCAAATGTTGTAAAGATCGTAATGGGGGCCATCAATGATAGACCAAAAACGACCAGCTCTTTCCCTGTTAAATTTCTTACAAAATTTACTTCTGACATAAAACCCCTCCAAATCGTATGACTGATTATCATTCATTTTTAAATTAAAAAATTTTAATGACTGATTATCATTCATATTAACATATATCTTTTCGTTTTCAACTACTTTTTCTCGAAAAATCACAAATTTTATCCATTATACTTTTTCGCATTATATTATTATAATATTTAAGATAAAAAGAAAATAAAAAAAGTGCATATTATTTCAATGCACTTTTAGTAAATTCAACTAATTCTTTATATTGCGCTTCAATTTCATCCACAGTGGGTGAATCATATAAATATAATTGTTCTGCGGTAGATTCAATTAGGCCGATTAAAATACGCGATGTACGCGCACAATTAATATTCTTTCGGATTTTTCCCTCTTCACTCAATTGTTGTAAAAAGGCATTCATCCAATCATAGAATGGTGAGTATATGGATTCCCATTGCTTTAAATGCTCACTTTGGGCTAAGCCAGCATAAAGCATTGCAAAAATTTCCCTCTTGTTGTCTGTAATTCGAAAAACTGCTCTTACTAAATCTTCAATTTTCTTATCAAAATCATCCGATAAATCAATACTTGAATGGATTTCTTTCATTATCTCTTCAACAGCATATTTAGCGATTTCTGGCATAACAGAAAATTTCGATGGAAAATATAAATAAAAAGTACCTTGGGCTATACCCGCCGCCTTTACAATATCCGATATTTTTGTATTTTCAACACCTTTAGATGCAAATTGCTCAATTGTAGCTTCAATAATTTTTTGCTTTTTGTCCACCATTCTCTCACCTCAAATTGTTGAATGAAATTCATTCATATTTACTTATATCATAACGATTTTATTCAAAAAGAACAATATTGATTAATTCCATTAAAAGAAAATTTTAATCGTATATGGCTAATTACGAAACATATTTTAGTCCTGAAACCCCAATTACAATGACCAAAACTGCAACAAATCTCCCAACACTTCTCGATTCGCCGAAAAATATCATATTAATAAGCACTGCAGCGGTAGTTCCAATTCCAATCCACACCGCATAAGCAACACTCACTTGTAAATAGTCAAATGAGGCATATAAAAAATAAAAAGCGCCTCCAAACCCTGAAACTAATATTAAAGCATTCATTAAATTTTTTGTTGTACTATATTTCTTCAGCCCAATTACGCCGATCGTCTCTAAAATGGCTGCAAGAATTACAAATATCCAACCCATTTTAAGCTGCCTCCTTTTGTTGTTTTCGTTCAGATAATGTATCTGCAATGTTTAACATCATGACACCAATAACAATGATAATAATAAATACAACTTTCATTGTAGTAAATGTTTGATCGAATAGAAATACATCCATTAACGCTGTTCCAACTGTTCCCGCCGCAGCAAAAATCGCGTATACCGTTCCTGTTGGTAATCCTTCACACGCCTTTGCTAAAAACCAAAAATCAACCGCGATAATTGGAATAATAATTGCCCAATGCCACCACGTGCTCGCAACATTAAAACCAAAAATCCACAACAGCTCACACAAACTTGTCAAAATAACAAATAGCCATGATTTATTCATCATGTTCCCCCCTAAATATACTGTTTATTGAAAACCTCAAAAATGAATGACGTTCATTCATAATTTATCATACAAAATAAAGAAAATCAAATAAATTTCATTTGTGCTATCTGACATCAGATGTATAAAACTATACATAATATCGGGGCTAAATACGGATGGGGCAACAATACATCACGATTAAAATACTTTTAGCAATCATTCAACATACGCTTCTAATTCACCTAGTTGAATCGGTTTTATTCCATAATCATTTAGCCCCTCAGTTAGAATTTTATTTTTTTAAAATTATTTGAACTTTCCCCCACTCTCGTTTGTATAGTTGATAAATAGAAGAAATTGGAGGTTACATATGTTAGTCTTACAAGATGTTCAAAAAAGCTATGGTTCACATTCCGTGCTGCAAAATGTATCCATTTCATTTGAGCTTGGGCAATGCTATTTACTGCTTGGTGAAAATGGGGCCGGAAAATCAACGTTATTCAAATGCATTGCCGGGGATGAACAAGTAAATAGCGGCGCCATTACGTTTGACGATGCGCCTAATGTAACGGAGCTATCGGCCTTGCAATATCAGTTTTTTGATAGCTATCCGTTATTAAAAGTGCAGGAGGTGATTCGACTATTTACAAAGCTTCTTGATCAGCCCGCAAAGGTCAACGCACTATATGCCATTTTAGATATTGTCGCTTTTGAAAAAACATTAATAAAAAACTGCTCTGGTGGTCAACGAAAGGCGCTGTCCCTGTATTTGGCCTTTTTGCTAAATAAGCCAATTATCCTTTTAGATGAGCCCTTTGCAGATTTAGATTTAAAAAAGAAAAAGCAGCTCATTACATTTTTGCGGGATGAAGTCGCAAATGGCAAATGCCTGCTCATTATTAGTCACGAAATTGCTGGCTTTGAAAGCTTGTTTGATATTTTTTGTGTAATGAAGGATGGTGCGTTTGTAGAGGTTGGTACAGTGGAAGAACTGCAACAGAACTATGTAAGCCCCGTTTTTCCAGGTCTAGAGGGCGTTTACTTTGAAATTACAGGACAGGTATTAGGAGGAACTACACGATGATGCATGTTGCAAAAAGCTTTATGCTTGAAACGGTTCGGAATAGCGGTGTTTTTTTCGGAAATTTAATGCCAGCCTTTATTTTCATTCTTTGCTCATGGGGCACTTCGCTTGCGATAAAGGATAGTCCAGAAACATTGTATTTTATGATTAAAGGACAATTTTTCCCAATTTCCATTATGCTGCTTCTATTCGCTTTTGCTTTTTCAAGCGTTACGGTTTACTTAGCAGAATTACGTGCAAATGACACATTACGTTGGCTACAGCGAACGAATATAGAACCGGCCACCTATTTTATCGGCGTTGGCTTTGGTATATTTTTATTAATGAATGGCGCGTTGATCGTCCTTCTGCTTAGCTATGCACTATTAATCCCGATTTCATTGCAGGCGTTTGTCATCATCATCGGGATTTGCAATTTTGTTTTACTCGCTATGTATCCGCTTTGCTTCATTATTGCCGGTGTCGTGAAAAACGGCAAAACCGCGCAAAGCATGCTGACGCCCGTGATGATTCTATTAATGTTTTCCATTACAATGCCTTCATTATTTATTACATTAAACGACCAGCAGCCACAGGATTATTACGCATTTTTAGCATGGAATCCAATGCTTTATTTAACGGACACCCTGCAAGTACAGCTGGAGCTTCATACGCAAACATGGCTACCGATGTATCAATATTTCATCATCCTCAGCATCGTTTGTGCAGGCTTAACGGTCATTGCGAAAAAAATTTATATGAGATAGGATGGATTAAAATGGGCACTGGATTTATCGTTTCACTTATTGTCGTTGCGATTTGGATGATTATTATTTTTGCAATTATGATTCCTTATAATAATAAATACATTAAACGAAAAAACAAAAAAATCGATTATGAAAAAACAAAGATATATTTGCGCTGGAATGTATTTGATACATTAACACTTACGCTCGCCATTTATACGATTATTTGTGTGCAGGTATTGAATTTCCTTATTTCTTCTGGCGAAAATGTTGAAAATCCATATGTACAATTTTTTACAAATCAATCGCAAGTGTGGGTAATCGTCACTGTAGGGTATTTAGTAACACGTATCACAACGACGTTAAAAAGTATAAAAGCACAGTTTGGTGATATTAATGAATCTGACGAATGAGCAATTGATGGAGCAATTTCAACATGGTCATATAGAAGCATTAAGCACCATTTACGAGCGCCTTCATGAACCATTATATTGCTTTTTATTTCGCTATACGAAGGATGAACAGCTAAGCGTCGATACCGTTCATGATGCATTTGAAATGTTACAAAAGAAAAAACAGGATTTCAATACGACAAAGGGCACGGTGAAGTCTTATTTATTTCAAATCGGCTACCGCCTACTTATAAACAAATTAAATCGACGCAAACGCTGGCAAACCTTGCTACCCTTTTTAATTCCCATTGAAAAAAAGGCACTGCAAACAGAAGAAACTCTTGTCATTCAAGAAGCCATTTCATCGTTACCAGACAAACAACGCGCCGTTATTTTACTTGCTTATTATGAAGATTTGCCGATGGAGGAGATTGCACAAATATTAAGCATTCCCGTAGGTACAGTCAAATCACGCTTACATAATGCCATGAAATCACTCAAGCTTGAACTAAAGGAGGCATTTGGCCATGAAAGAGGAAATTAATAAAGACGAAGAACTCGCAAAATGGCTCGCTCACTATGAGGTAACGGTGCCAACAAAAAAGCTCGCAATGAAGCAAACATCATATCAGCGCTTTATTCGCTATTTAGGCTCCCCTGCCAAAGACCCACTCGAAAATTTAGCAGACAGCACCCAAGGCTTTCATTTTTTGAAGCTCTTTCCATTAGCAGCCGGCCTATTTTTAGCCATTTTGCAAGGCATTATGATGTTCTAGGGTTTTTATATTTCAATATAAGGAAGTCATCGCTCACGAATAATTGGGGCGATGACTTTTTTGCACAAAATGGGCTCATCACTATAAAGTTTCATTAAAATGTGACTTCAAACTGGAATAAAAATGGATATTTTTGGGTATTCGCACGTAAATAGGCTAAATTCGCACGCATTTCTCAAAAACCGCACGCAAATTTAAAATATCGCACGTATCTGGTGTAAAACCGCACATAAACTCGGAAATATCGCACATAAAAAATTCCCCGAGCATTGCCACACAACGAGTCATGCAATCGCCTCTCTATAATGGTTCATTATCAAAGAAAAAGCTCGAACAAATGCTTCGCAATTTGTTCGAGCTTCTCTTTATTTTTCCACGATTTTTCGCAGCTGCTGTTCACTCACCGGACCGACAAAACGTTGAATTTCGATGCCATCCTTTAAAACAACGGTTGTTGGAATCGACAGCACACCGTAGCCTTTCCCAAACACATCGTCTACATCAAGTAGAATCGGATAGGTTACGCCATACTTATTCAAGAAATCTTCTAATGCCTCTTCGCCATGATCGCGCGCTGTTAAATTGACGCCAATAATTTGGGTATCAGCAGGTAAATTACTTGCGAAGCGCTGCAAATGTGGCATTTCGGCATTACATGGGAGACACCATGTGGCGAAGAAATTGACAATGACATACGATTCGTCCTGCTCTGAAATCTGATAGGTCTCCCCTGTTGTCGTCTGTAGCTTAATTTCCTCCTGTACGACGGCTTGCCTTTTTAATTCAAACTCACTGAGCATCGTGCTTATTAACCCGGCAATGATCGCTAAAGCAAGCAGCTGTGTCTTTTTTGTCCACCAAGCATCCAATAGAATAATGAACACAAAGCCAAATACAAAATAACTATCCAGCCCACTAACCCAGCCGATTAAAAACCATTGCGCAATTAGTAGCCATTGCACACGCCATTTCATACTGCCTAGTGCTAAGAGCACCCAAATTCCAAGCAATAGCCAATGCCCTGTCAATGCAAAATAGATGATGTGATACATGCTGACAAAATGGAACCACGCTGTTAGCAACACAGGGATTTGCATTTCCTTTTGCTTTTTCCAAATCACAAAGCCAATGGACAAGAGCGCCAGTACATGACCCGCGATCCCCCCATCAAAGTAGAGAATGGACGTTGGCGATTCCTTAAATTGCTCAAAAGAAAAGACGATATAACTTAGCTTCCAGACAAGCAGGTATTGCCATACGAAGCGGTCAATCCTATTTACAGTAGGCTTGTGCTCTGCTTTTAAACGATAATCCAAGTAAAAGACCGCGCCAAAAAATGCAAGCCACATGACCGGAATCGAAAAACGGCTAATTGTTATGTAATCCATTGAAAACCTCCGTAAGTAAATTCCTTTTCATTATACCCTAATAGGTATATTAAAACAGCATTTAGCCTACCGCTTGTTCTATTAAATCCGGACAATTTATAGCAAAGGCTTCATATTATTCCCATGCATTTAATACATTTTCATATATAATAAAAAGAAAAGGATGTGAATGAGATGGAGTATCGTCGCGAAATTGCTTTAGTGTTTTCATTAGAAGAAGCGCTACAAAAGTTGAATAGCATGCGAGCGCACGGCTTTTCTGAATTCGAAATCCATGTCTTCGCAAAAGATATTAAGCCCCTTCACTCTTTAAAAATGTATACCGACATTCATGTTCATCAGGCCGGTAATTTAACCGATCAAATTTGGAGCTTGATGTCACGTGAAAATGTATATCAGGTATGTTTGCGAAACTTTGACTTTTCAAAAGAGGAACGCGCGCATTATGGGCATGGTATCGAGCAAGGCGCCTATTTTTTAATTGCCGAGCATGAGCATCCATTCGAAAAACAACCAAATAAAGCACAGGCCGCGTGGAATACTACGAAGGCTGTGGATTAAAAAAGCTGTGCCGAAAAGTTCATCGGCACAGCTTTCTTCTATCTTATAGTGGAATATTTCCGTGTTTTTTGTATGGACGGTCTTCGTGTTTTGTTGACAGCATATCAAGTGCTTGAATTAACTTAATACGTGTTTCACGAGGATCGATTACATCGTCTACCATACCGCGAGATGCTGCTACGTATGGGTTTGCGAATTTTTCTTTGTATTCTTCAATTTTTGCTGCACGCGTTGCTTCTGGGTCAGCTGATTTCGCGATTTCACCAGCATGGATGATGTTTGCCGCACCAGCAGCACCCATTACCGCGATTTCAGCGTTTGGCCAAGCAAATACTAAGTCAGCGCCGATTGATTTCGAGTTTAATGCTACGTATGCACCACCGTATGCTTTACGTAAGATCACTGTAATTTTTGGTACAGTTGCTTCCGAATAAGCATAAAGGATTTTCGCGCCGTGACGGATAATTCCGCCGTGCTCTTGTTTAACACCTGGGAAGAAGCCTGATACGTCTTCAAATGTAATAACTGGTACGTTGAATGCGTCACAAGTACGAACGAAACGCGCTAATTTATCAGATGAGTCGATATCTAAGCCACCTGCTAAGAACTTCGGTTGGTTACATACTAAACCAACAGACTCACCCGCAATACGAGCAAACCCAACTACGATGTTTTTCGCGAATTCTTTTTGAACTTCCATGAACGAACCTTCGTCTACTACTTGCTCTACTACTTTACGCACATCATATGATTTTGTTTGGTCGATTGGCACAACGTCTACTAATTCAGAACGGAACTCATCGCCAGCAGTATATGGTTGCTTTGGTGCTTTTTCTTTGTTGTTTTGTGGTAAGTAAGAAAGTAATTGCTGAATTTGTGCAATGGCTGCTTCTTCGTTTTCCGCGCGGAAGTGAGCATTCCCTGCGATTGCATTATGCACCTTCGAACCACCTAGGCCTTCAGCAGTAATTTTTTCACCTGTTACTGTTTCGATAACCTTTGGACCTGTGATAAACATTTGAGATGTTTTATCAACCATTAAAATGAAGTCTGTAATCGCTGGAGAGTAAACCGCACCACCAGCACATGGCCCCATAATTACTGAAATTTGAGGAATTACACCAGAATAGATTGAGTTACGGTAGAAAATATGACCATAACCATCTAAAGAAAGTACGCCCTCTTGAATACGCGCGCCGCCTGAATCGTTAATACCGATAAATGGTGTGCCGTTTTTCGCAGCCAAATCCATTACAGCAGCAATTTTTTTGGCGTGCATTTCACCAAGCGCGCCACCGAATACTGTGAAGTCTTGTGCGAATAAATACGTATTACGGCCATTGATTTTACCAAAGCCTGTTACAACACCATCACCAGGGCCTTCTAATTTTTCCATACCGAAGTCTACTGTACGGTGAGTGATGAATGGGTTAATTTCAACGAATGTACCCTCATCTAATAGCATTTCAATACGCTCACGAGCTGTCATTTTCCCTTTCTCGTGTTGCTTCTGGATACGTGTATCACCGCCACCTAGTTGAATCACTTCTTTACGGTCATATAGCTCATTAATTTTGTCAAACATATCTAGTGTAATTGTCATAATTATTTGTCCCCTTTTCCGCTTTTATCACATAATTCATAAAGTACACCGAATGAGTCCTTCGGGTGTAAGAAAGCTACTTCAGCGCCACCAGCACCAGGACCAGGCTCATCTGAAAGTAAGCGTACACCTTTTTCACGAAGCTCGGCCATGCGCTCACGAATCCCCGTTACGCCAAATGCCACATGGTGAATGCCTTCTCCACGTTTTTCTAAGAAGCCATGAATCGCACTTTTTTCGCTCATTGGCTCTAATAACTCAAGCTTTACATTACCTGCATCAATGAATGCTACTTTTACCTGCTGCGATTCAACTTCTTCTACTTTTAATAATTTTAAGCCTAGCGTTTCTGTGTAGTATGTAATTCTTTCTTCAATATTACGCACTGCAATACCAATATGATCTACTTTTTCCACGATGATAGCTCCCCTATAAAAAATTTAATAATTTCATTTGTCCTAGAGATTTGTTAAACTATTACTAGTTCAACATGAAGGAGCGAAAGTCATGAGTAACAAAAAATTTCAAAAAATAGTCGTTTATTCAATGGTTGTGATTATGCTAATCTCAACAATTGCAATGGGTGTAGCCGCAATCATGTAATGGATGTATCTACATCCATTTTTTTATTTCAAGCCCTTAAAGGATTGCTTGATGACTAGGTATTCATCCATTTCTTCAATAAACTGATACATTGCCGCCATTGCTAGAAAGGTTTCGTGATTTTCTGGTAATGGCATTTTTGCGAACTCCTCTTTCACTTTATCCAGCTTCTCTATAAAATGACTTGCGGTATTTCCCCCGTGAACATGCTCACTTAAATCTTCCAAAAATGTCGCAATTAGCGGTGCTTGCTTAGGGATTACGGGCAATGCCGTAATTTTCGGTAGCACGCGCTCAATTATTTCTAACTGCTTTTCACGCATATCGAAATAGACATAATATATATTATCCTTACGCGTTAAATGGTTTTGTACGTCCTTGAAGGCTAATGCTTTTGCCGCATTAATGGTCTTCGTTGCCTCAATTAGTTCCTTACCATCCCATAGTGTATCCCCATTACGTAAATAACTTGCAATTTCAGCTAATATTTTCTTAAATAGATCTTCCACTTTCGTTTGGTGGTTGAGTATGCCCTTTTGAATATCTGGCATATACATGTTGACCACAAGCCCCATCCCAAAACCAATGACCATGATAAATAGCTCATTCCATAATAAATCGGCCGTAAAATTTGCGGTTAAATAGATGTGCATCATAATAACGGCACTCGACACGAAGCCCTCTGCGACACCAATCGAAACAATCGTTGGAATAAATAGCAATAACACAATACCTAATACAATCGGATAATAACCGAATATTTCGAAAAATACGAATGCATAAGCCATACCAACAGCTGAAGCAACAATCCGCGTATACACCGCATGGACCGATTTTCGCTTTGTTGGCTGAATGCATAAAATCGTTAAAATGCCGGCTGCTGTAAAAAACTGTAGTTCAAAATATTGTGCAATCGCAATCGCAATAGAAGCGCCGACTGCTGTTTTCAGTGTACGATAGCCAACAGAAAACTTTTTCATGTGAGAAAAACGCTCCTTCTAGGATGAAGAAAGCTCGGTGCGCAAATTTCACGCACCTCACCTATTCTATTACTTACACTTCTTCGCAATATTCCTCAAAATGACCTTGTAAATTCGTTACAACGCTCATTGGGTCGTGCCCTTCGATTTCATAACGACCTACTTCTGCTACAACTTGACCATCCTTTAATAACACAAATGATGGAGAAGATGGAATATGGTCTTCACCGAAGTGAAAACGAGCTGCGGCTGCTGCTTCTTTGTCTTGTCCAGCAAACACCGTTACTAAATGATCAGGACGTTTGTCGTAATGTACCGCATGAGTTGCTGCTGGGCGGGCGATTCCACCTGCACATCCACATACTGAATTGACCATTACAAGTGTCGTACCTTCACGCGCTAATGCCGCTTCCACGTCTTCTGGTGTACGTAATTGCTCATAACCAGCCGCTTCCATTTCGGCACGCGCCGTTGTTGTAATTTGTTGCATAAATAAATCATAATCCATATTCATAAGCTTTTTAGCCCCTTTCGCTATTCCTTCATATCATAGCAAGGTTATGCTAGATGTGCAAAGACTGATGATTACAAATCATGCGTTTCTTATTTCTCAAATAGCGCGTTTACACCTTGTGTTACTGTAAGGCGTCCATGTAATATTTCATCCTCTAAAGAACGCACCTGTTGCTTTCGTTCTGGACTGCCATAAAACGAATCAATCAATTGGTCAGTAATCATCGAATGGAACCAATCACGTGTTTGCTCACGACGGCGAATATTCCAATAATTTGTCTTTTTCACCGTTTGCTCAAATTCCATGAGCATATCCCATACTTTGTCCAAACCGACTTTTTCCATGGACGAAACGGTAAGTGATGTACTGATCCAGCCTGGTGTTGATGGCTGTAAGAAATGAAGGATTTGCTTATATTCTTGCATCGTACGTCTTGCAGGGCGCACATTGTCACCATCTGCCTTATGCACGATGATTCCATCCGCAAGCTCCATAATCCCCTTTTTCATTCCTTGTAGCTCATCTCCAGCACCTGTCAAAACAAGTAGCAAGAAGAAATCTACCATGCCACGCACATACGTTTCACTTTGCCCAACACCAACTGTCTCGATTAATAACACATCATAGCCAGCTGCTTCACAAAGGAGCATCGTCTCACGTGACTTTTTATGCACGCCACCTAATGTACCAGCACTTGGCGATGGACGAACGAAGGCATTTTCTTGACGAACAAGCTCTTCCATTCGCGTTTTATCGCCTAAAATACTCCCACCAGATAAGGACGAGCTCGGATCAATCGCCAATACAGCGACCTTCTTCCCCATTTTACAAAGCATCGTACCGAATGCCTCGATAAATGAGCTCTTTCCTGCTCCCGGTACACCCGTAATCCCAATACGAATCGCGTTCCCTGTATACGGAAGCAGCTCTTGCAATAGCTTTTGTGCCTGCTCTTTATGCACGCTATTGGAGCTTTCAATTAGCGTAATGGCCTTTGATAATGCGGTACGGTCACCCGCACACACATCATCAGCTAGCTTTTCTATATCAAGCGCTTCCTGCTTTTTTTTACGGAATTTCTTTGGGTTTGAATAGCTCATACCATCATGACCACCCTTCACACCATCCATGACAAATAAAGCACTTTGGTCTTGATTCGGCATCGTCATTACTCTGCCACTTCCTCGTAGCCTAACTTTTTATAAATTTCTTCAATAATACGCATTGCTGATACCGGAATCACCGTACCAGGTCCGAAGATTGCCACCGCACCCGCTTCGTATAAGAAGTCGTAGTCCTGTGCAGGAATAACCCCACCACAAATAACGATAATATCTTCGCGGCCTAATTTTTTCAGCTCCGCAACTAATTCAGGCACTAATGTTTTGTGACCTGCTGCTAATGAAGATACACCAACACAGTGTACGTCATTTTCATTGGCCATTTGTGCTGTTTCTTCTGGTGTCATGAATAATGGTGAAATATCTACGTCAAAGCCTAAGTCAGCATAACCTGTTGCGACTACTTTTGCCCCGCGGTCATGTCCATCTTGTCCCATTTTTGCAACTAAAATACGTGGGCGGCGACCTTCAGCCTCTTCGAAATCTTCTGTCATTTGTTTTACTTCTTTAATCATCTCATCATCTGAGAAGTTCGCAGAGTATACGCCAGAAATTGAGCGAATAATTGCTTTATGACGACCAGATACGGCTTCAATTGCATCAGAAATTTCACCTAGTGATGCACGAGCGCGCGCTGCATCGACAGCAATTGCTAATAAGTTTTCTGAGCCGTCTTCAGCAGCTTTTGTTAAGCGTGCTAAATGCTGTTGTACTTCTTCTTCGTTACGCTCTGCCTTCATTTTCTCTAAACGAGCAATTTGTGCTTCACGTACAATCGCGTTGTCGATATCTAAAATATCAATTGGATCTTCTTCCGCTAAGCGGTATTTGTTAACGCCGACGATTGTCTCTGATTTCGAGTCGATTTTCGCTTGGCGTTTTGCCGCAGCTTCTTCAACCTTCATTTTTGGAAGTCCTGTTTCGATTGCTTTCGCCATACCACCAAGTCCTTCGATTTCTTCGATTAATGCCCATGCTTTTTCCGTAATCTCATCTGTTAATTTCTCAACATAGTATGAGCCACCCCATGGATCGATTACTTTTGTCATGCCTGTTTCTTCTTGTAAGAATAACTGTGTATTACGTGCAATACGAGCTGAGAAGTCTGTCGGTAAGGCAATCGCTTCGTCTAACGCGTTTGTGTGAAGTGATTGTGTATGACCCATTGCCGCTGCGTTTGCTTCGATTAGTGTACGTGTTACGTTGTTAAACGGATCTTGCTCTGTTAAACTCCAGCCTGAAGTTTGAGAGTGTGTACGTAACGCTAATGTTTTTGGGTTCTTTGGATTGAACGTGCTCATCATTTGAGCCCAAATACGACGTGCTGCACGCATTTTCGCTACTTCCATGTAGTAGTTCATACCGATTGCCCAGAAGAATGATAAACGTGGTGCGAATGCATCGATATCAATTCCTGCTTTTAAGCCTGTACGAACATACTCTAAGCCATCAGCTAATGTATAAGCTAACTCAATATCATTTGTTGCTCCAGCCTCTTGGATATGGTAGCCAGAGATTGAAATCGAGTTGAATTTTGGCATGAATTTTGCTGTGTATTCAAAGATATCTGCAATGATCTTCATTGACATTGCTGGTGGGTAAATGTATGTGTTACGCACCATGTATTCTTTTAAAATGTCGTTTTGGATTGTACCAGCAAGCTTGTCTGGTGATACCCCTTGCTCTTCTGCCGCAACAATATAGAACGCTAATACCGGTAATACAGCACCGTTCATTGTCATGGATACTGACATTTGATCTAACGGAATACCGTCAAATAAAATTTTTGAATCCTCTACTGAGTCGATTGCTACGCCGGCTTTACCAACATCCCCTGTTACACGTGGGTGGTCTGAGTCATAGCCACGGTGCGTCGCTAAGTCGAATGCTACCGATAACCCTTTTTGACCCATCGCTAAGTTACGACGGTAGAATGCGTTTGATTCCTCTGCTGTCGAGAAACCTGCGTATTGACGTACTGTCCAAGGACGCGCTACATACATTGTTGGGTATGGACCACGCGTATTTGGTGCAATACCAGCTACGTCATTTAAATGTTTCGCATCTTTAATATCCTCTGCATTATAAACAGAGTTCACTTCGATGCCTTCGTTTGTCATAAATGTGCCTGTAGAAGAAAGTTGTGATTGTGCTAATACGTCTTCAATAACAACTGATCCGAAATTTGCTTTACTCATTGTTGTGCCCCCTTCACAGTCGTTACAACATCGTTTAACTTTTCTACGATGTTTTGACCTGCAAAAATAAAGCCGTTTAAGCCGTTTGCAGTCCAAGCATCTGCTTCTTCTTTATATTTACCCGCTGCGTCTAATACGAGACCTTGTTTTTTTCCGTCTAAAAGGGCTGGGATTAATTGTTTTGTATCCTCATCTGTTGCTGCTACGACAACGTAATCATAGTCTGCAGTCGCTGCCCAAGCTGTTGCCTCTTCAATTGATTGGAAGCCTTCTGTTTGGTCTGCTACGATGCCTGCTGTCGCAAAGAAGCCTTGCACGAAATCTGCACGTGGCTTGTAGTTTTTCAGCTGACCAAAAGTTAAAATAGCTACTTTAAGATCTGCTTGAGCGAAGCTTGCACGTAAGTTTTCGAATGGTAGTGCAATACGCTTCACATCTGCAAACTGTGCATTTTCAACTGTTGGAATTTCATCTACTGGGTTTGCGTAGATATTTGTTCCGATTAATGTATGCTTGCGCGTTTCCACTTGCTGAATGCGTGTGTTGTATACTTCTTCAATTTTTGCATCGATACCATATGCTTGTAAGCCACCAGCTTGTTCGATTTCAAGGAACATTGCCCATGCCGCTTTGACATAATCTGCTGTTAATGACTCGATAAAGTAAGAACCACCAGCAGGATCTAGTACTTTTGTTACGTGAGATTCTTCTTTTGTTACTAAAGAAACATTACGTGCAATACGTACTGATTGCTCTGTCGTTTCTGTTAAGCAGTCATGTGGGTGCACAGTAATTACGTCCGCGCCACCAATTGCCGCTGAAAATGCTTCGTTGCCTGAGCGTAGTAAGTTTACATACACATCGTACTTTGAGAAGCTACGTGCAGATGTTTCTACTACGACTGGGACAGCGCTTGCTTCATTGCCGAATGCTGAAGCAAACGCTTTCCATAACACTTTAAATGCACGAATTTTTGCGATTTCTGAAAAGAACTGTGTATCTGCTGCAAATTGCACGAAGAATTTTTGTTCAAATGCTTTAAAGTCTTCTACAGATTGTGCTTGCTGTGACGCTTGTGCTAATGCAATGGCAAGCTCTTGTACTGAATTTGCACCGTTATTGTGGTAGGGGATTGTATTTGCTGCAAATGTACGTACATTTGGGAAACCAGCAACATCCACTGCTTCAGGTGCAATAATGTAACCGTTTACGTTATCTCGGTTAGCTGCCTCAATTTTGTCGAATACAGCTAACACGGCATCGTCATTTGATTGAACCGTAATTTTAAATGAATTTTCAGATAAATAAGAGGCTAATTTGGCGATGGCTGCCTCTGTCCATGTAAATGCTACTGGGCTATAAATGGTAATAATTTCATTACCACGTGCTAAGCTTTCCTCTAAGTTCGCAAAGAAGCTTTCTTCTGTTTCACCTACAATTTGTTGTGCAACTGCAAATGTTGATGATTTTGATAAAGTACGAACTGTTGAAACTTGCTTTTCTAATTGATCACCTAATTTTTCGATTAAACTTTCTTTTGTATAAAGTGGCTCAAGCGTGATGTTTTCAATTGTTTTTGTGAACAGTGATTCGAACGGTTTTCCTTTAAGAGCCTTTACCGCTTCTTCTTGCCACTGATCATAGCTAGCTGATTGAAATTCAATCTCTTTCATATTAGTTGACATGTGGACGCTTACTAGCTTCCCCCCTTGTTATATTTCTGTACTATATTCTACACGAGAATGTTCTGACAATAAAGCAAAAAAATTTCCGAAAGCCTGATTTAACAAGCTTTCGGAACTATTTTAGTAGACTGACATCTTCTCTTTATCGACATTTTCGAGAATTTCTTTCACTCGAGATAGGAATTTCCCACAAATCAATCCATCTAAAATTCGATGATCTAATGACAAACATAAATTTACGATTGACCGAGGTGCGATCATGTTACCCTGTACTATTACAGGTCTTTTTACAATACTTTCCACCTGCAAAATAGCAGCTTGCGGATAATTGATAATCCCCATCGACTGCACTGAGCCAAATGAGCCCGTATTATTAACTGTAAACGTACCGCCCTGCATATGCTCTAATTTCAATTTTCCATGACGAACGATCTGTGCATATTCATGAATTTCCTTGGCAATGCCCTTAATCGATTTTTCGTCCACATTTTTAATAACCGGGACGAATAGCGCATCATCCGTCGCAACGGCGATAGATAGATTAATATCTTTCTTTTGAATAATTTTATCCTCCGCCCACACAGAATTCATCATCGGGAATTCTTTAAGCGCTTGCGAAACGGCTTTTAAGAAAAAGGCAAAGTAGGTTAAATTAAAGCCTTCCTTTTGCTTAAATTCATCTTTTATGCGATCACGATATTCCACAAGCTCTGTCACATCTACTTCCATCATCATCCAAGCATGCGGAATTTCATGTGTACTTTTTAGCATATTTTTCGCAATCGCTTTCCGCACTTGTGTGACCGGAATTTCGATATCCCCTGTAGCAGTCGCAACGGATTCCAGTTTCTTCGGTGCGTCTTGCACAGCGAATGTGTTGTCCGGGGCTTCCTGTTGCGTTACTGGCTGCTGCGTTTGCATTGGTTTTCCTGCCGCAATAAAGGCTTCTACATCTTTTCGTGTAATTCGATTATCCGCGCCAGTGCCTGTCACTTGGGTTAGATCCACCTGATGTTCAGAGGCCAGTGCAGCTACTGCCGGAGAATACCGACCGCCTGTACGCACCGGCTTCACTGGTTTTTCTACCGTATTCGTAGGTGGCAGCTCCTCTTTGCGCTGTAAGCCAGCATTTAAAATGGCTGAGCTGACATTCGAACTTTTTGCCGCTGGAGCAGGAGGTAGCTCAGATCCCTCCACTTCAATCGTACAAACAACCGCGCCCACAGGTAATGTTTCCCCTTCGATTGCGATGAGCTCTTTAATGACACCTGCAAATGATGAAGGAATTTCGGCATTTACTTTATCCGTCGTCACTTCTGCTAGGGGGTCATATTTATTCACGGTATCGCCAACCTGGACAAGCCAGCGTTCGATTTTTCCTTCCGTTACACTTTCGCCTAATTGCGGCATTGCGATGTTTTGAATCGTCATAGTAGATCCTCCTCAATCATTTACTGGAAACATATCAATTACGCCTCGGCGTAATTGTGTCCAGATTTTTTCGAGTAGGCTCGAAAAACTCCTTTAAAAATCTGTGACATCCGCCGGGAGCATTCTTGATGCAGCCTAGGCTGAATCAAGTCAGAACGCAGCTAGTTCTCTTAGCGCACGTTCCACTTTATCAGGATTGATCATAAAATATTTTTCCATTGTTGGAGCATAAGGCATTGCGGGTACGTCTGGTCCTGCTAGACGTTGAATCGGCGCATCTAAATCAAATAAGCAATGTTCCGCGATAATCGCTGCGACCTCACTCATGATGCTGCCTTCTTTATTATCTTCCGTAATGAGCAAAATTTTCCCCGTTTTCTTCGCCGCTTCAATAATTGCTTCTTGATCTAACGGGTACACGGTGCGTAAATCTAAAATATGTGTTTCAATACCGTCCTTCGCTAAACGATCCGCCGCCTGCAATGCAAAGTGAACCGCCAAGCCATACGTAATGACCGTAACATCATCGCCCTCACGCTTCACATCGGCCACTCCAATCGGCAATGTGTAATCATCCGTCGGTACCTCACCCTTAATCAAGCGATAGGCACGCTTATGCTCAAAAAACAGCACGGGATCAGGATCGCGAATCGCTGCCTTTAACAAGCCTTTTGCATCATATGGTGTTGATGGAATGACAATTTTTAAGCCGGGTGTCCCTGCAAATAACGCTTCAACCGATTGCGAATGATACAAAGCACCGTGAATTCCCCCACCAAAAGGCGCGCGTACCACTAGTGGACAGCTCCAATCATTATTTGAACGATAGCGGATTTTCGCCGCTTCCGAAACAATTTGGTTCACAGCCGGCATGATAAAATCCGCAAACTGCATTTCAGCAATCGGACGCATGCCATACATTGCCGCACCAATTGCTACACCTGCAATTGCACTTTCCGCAAGTGGTGTATCGAGCACACGCTGTTCGCCGAATTGGTCGTATAATCCGGTAGTCGCTTTAAACACACCGCCCTTTAAGCCAACATCCTCTCCCAGTACGAAGACGCGGTCATCACGTTCCATTTCTTCTTTCATGGCAAGATTAATTGCATCAATATAAGAAATTACTGGCATTACGCATCTTCTCCTTCCGCATAGACAAACTTAAGGGCATGTTCTGGTGAGGCATACGGAGCATTTTCTGCATACTCTGTCGCTTCATTGATGACTTGCATGACGTGATCATTTAATTGTTCAATGAACGCGTCATCTACAATACCGCGTTCTTTTAAATAGTTTTCGAAAAGCAAGATCGGATCCTTTGCTTTTCCTTCCGCGATGTCTTCTGCTGTTCGATATTGGCGGTCGTCATCATCAGAGGAATGGGCTGTCAAACGATAGGTCACCGTCTCAATTAAAGAGGGGCCCTCGCCATTTCGAGCACGGTCTGCCGCTTCCTTTACCACTTTATATACTTCGAGTGGATTTTTCCCGTCTACTGTCACACCAGGCATGCCGTAACCAATTGCTCGGTCAGACACCTTTGCACAGCCTAACTGACGCTCCACTGGAACAGAAATCGCGTATTGGTTATTTTCAACCATAATAATTACCGGAAGCTTATGAACCCCTGCAAAGTTCGCACCTTCATGAAAATCTCCCTGATTGGACGAGCCTTCCCCAAGCGTTACAAACGTAATAAAATCCTTTTTTTGCATCTTGCCTGCCAAAGCAACCCCTACCGCATGTGGAACCTGTGTCGTTACCGGAGAAGAGCCCGTTAAAATCCGGTTTTTCTTTTGCCCGAAATGTCCCGGCATTTGGCGTCCACCAGAGTTTGGGTCCTCTGCTTTGGCAAACGCTGAAAGCATTAAATCCTGTGCAGTCATTCCAAAATGGAGCACGACCCCCATATCACGATAATACGGTGCAATATAGTCCTTTGTATGATCTAGTGCAAATGCCGCGCCAACCTGTGCTGCCTCTTGCCCCTGACAGGAAATAACAAACGGAATTTTTCCAGCGCGATTTAATAGCCACATACGCTCGTCAATGCGCCGCGCTAGCAGCATCGTTTCATACATTTTGATGACGTCTTCATTTGTTAATCCTAGCTGTTCATGCATTAATTGTTGTTCTGTCATAATACAAACCCCCAATCGACTAAAAATGAATGGCCTTCCCTTCAATTGCTAGTGCCGCTTCTCCAATGACCTCACTCAAACTTGGATGTAAATGCACCATTTGCCCAAACTCCCATGGTGACGCATTTAAAAATAATCCTAATGCCGCTTCTGAAATTAAATCTGTCGCATGTGGTCCAATTAAATGAACGCCAATTACATCATTCGATAGTTCATCCACGATCACCTTTACAAAGCCTTCTGATTCGCCGTAAACAATCGCTTTTCCAATCGCTTTAAAAGGAAATGTCGCTGTTGTTACTTGATAGCCCTGTTGATGTGCCTGTGCCTCTGTTAACCCAACACTTGCAACCTCAGGGGAACTGTATACGCCACGCGCAATCTTTGCGTATTCTATCGGCATTAAATGCGTTCCTACAATATGCTCAACCGCTCGAATCCCCTCATGAGAAGCGACATGCGCTAATTGCATCCCACCAATGACGTCCCCGATCGCGTAAATATGACTTTCCTTTGTTTGGAAGCTTTCATTGACGAGAATCGAGCCATTTTCTAACTCGATTTCGGTATTTTCAATGCCGATATTTTCAGTATTCGCAACACGGCCAACCGATAATAATACAGCCTGCGCCTCAATCGTATTGCCTTCAAGCGGAATCGATACTTGTTCCGCTACTTGTACTGTTGATGGATCGAGCTGTACATTGAAATGAATGCTCACGCCGCGCTTTGTCAATTGCTTATACATTTCGTCTGAGATGGCTTCATCCTCTGTTGGAATTAAGCGATTCCCTGCTTCTAAAATGGTCACATCCACCTCAAAATCGATGAGCATCGAAGCCCATTCCACCCCAATGACACCACCACCAATAATGACGACGGATTTTGGTAATTGCTCTAATGTCAAAAACTCATCGGATGTAAAGACCTTCTCCCCATCAACCTTTAAACCAGCTAAATGGCGCGGTCTTGAACCGGTAGCAATAATGACATTTTTCGGGATGAGCATCTCGTTTTCGGAGCCATCCGACATCTCTACAGAAATCGTGCCCGGCATTGGTGAAAATATAGACGGTCCTAAAATTCGACCATAGCCACCAAATACATCGATTTTGCCCTTTTTCATCAGATGCTGAACACCTTTATAAAGTTGATTGACGACCTGCTCTTTTCGTTGCTGAATGCGATCAAATTGCAGTGTTACCCCTTGAACTTCTATCCCAAAATCCAGTGCTTTTTTGGATTGTACATACACTTCCGCACTACGTAGTAACGCCTTTGTCGGAATACAGCCTGCATGTAAGCATGTACCACCTAGCTTATTTTTTTCGACAATGGCCGTTTTTAAGCCGAGCTGTGCAGCACGTATTGCCGCTACATAGCCACCTGTTCCCCCGCCTAAAATGACAACATCATATTCCTTCGCCATGTGCAGCACCCCTTGTGAACTAATTCTGTTTCTTTAACGACCGTTTAAAATATTTTTTTCATTTTGCAGGAATGTACTGCGCGTTTTCGCAACTCGCGCAATTCTTTCCTCTGCCAAATGATTTGCGGCTAAGTAAGTTGGTATATCTTGCTCCTTTGAGATAGCAAAAATCTTTTCTAAGCTCGTATAAATCGTTTCCACTCGTTTCATTGCTCGTTCGCGATTGTAGCCATATAATTCATCCGCTACGTTAATGACACCGCCCGCATTAATGACATAATCGGGTGCATAGACGATACCCATTTCATGCAAAACCAGTCCATGCTTTGATTCGGCTAGTTGATTATTAGCCGAGCCTGCGATGACCCTTGCTTTCAACTTTGGAATCGTTGTATCGTTAATAATTGCACCTAATGCACATGGGGCAAAAATATCAACCTCTTGCTCATAAATTTCGTCTGGTAAAACCGCTCTTGCGCCAAAATCATTGACTACGCGGTCGATTGCAGCTTGATTGATGTCTGTTACGACTAAGCGAGCCCCTTCCTTGTGTAGGTACTCACATAATGTATATGCGACATTCCCAAGACCTTGTACTGCAATTTTACGTCCGCCTAAATTATCATCACCAAATGCTTCCTTCGCTGCGGCCTTCATTCCTAAAAAAACGCCATATGCTGTTACTGGTGAAGGATTACCCGAGCTTCCGAATGCTGGCGAAATTCCTGTTACATAGTTGGTTTCTTCATGAATTAAATCCATATCCGAAACACTCGTACCGACATCCTCTGCTGTAATATAGCGTCCATTTAAGCCTTGGATAAAGCGACCTAATGCACGGAACATTTCTTCATTTTTATCTTTAAACGGATCACCGATGATGACCGTCTTCCCGCCCCCTAAATTTAAACCGGCAGCGGCATTTTTATATGTCATCCCACGAGCTAATCGAAGTGCATCTTCAATCGCATCTTCCTCAGAAGCATATGTCCACATGCGTGAACCACCTAGTGCTGGACCTAGTGTTGTATCGTGAATTGCAATGATTGCCTTTAAACCTGAAGCCTCATCTTGGCAAAAAACGAGCTGCTCATAATCATATTTTTGCATGTACTTGAATAATTCCATTACACTCTACTCCTTTTTCAAGAAAGCGCTTACTTTCTCGTGTTTTATAATTTATTCTGCCTAACGTTCAACAAAAACTTAAATGTGAATAATTTTTGTCTTTAAATTTACAATACTTTCAAATTCATCATGTTGCAACTATTATTCTCCCTTTTTCATCAAGTTCGAAAATTCAGAAAAATCAATCGATTATTACGTAGATGATAAGCTTACACGGATTCTATTTTTCTCGATATTTATTATTCCAAAAAAATAAAATGTCGCAGATTCGTCATATTGTCTTATTCAAATACAACTTTTTTATGTATACAATTGACAGTAATTATTGGTATTGTTAAATTAATGTTGCTTTATTTAGTGGAGGGATATGTATATGGCACGAATGGCTGCTTTTATTGTTCTCGTAATTCCTGCAATTCTCATGGCTGCGGGCATTAAATTTATGCGAGATACACTTTTCGGAATATTAATTTCACCATTCCCTTGGATTTGGGTTCAATTTGTCGTTGGGGTTATTTTCTTTGCCGTTTCTTTTTTATTTTTTGCAGGGTTTTTACTTCATCGAGACCGCAAGCGCGGAAAAGTTGCCGATCGTTGGCAAAACAAATAATTTTCAAATAGCATATACGCCATAAAAAAGACGCCGATGAAGGATTCATTCGCGTCTTTTTGTTAGTTTAGTTGCGCTTTCTGAACTTTATCCGGAAAATCGGTAATCCATCCCTTTACTGCTGGGTGCGGATTTTTCAAGAAGGGTTCGTTCCCCACAATGCCATAGAAGCGTATCCCCATTGCGGCCTCTTCACAATTGTTCAAATAGTGGCGCTTATAATATCTTTTATGGGCATGAATGGTATCAAAAAAGGATGGTTTCTTAATTGTCGTCCAATCAAATTTTTTCGTAATAATATAAGCCGTTTCCATTTCTGGTCGTACTTCTTTGACAATCCTTAATAATCTTTCATGAAACGATGAAAAATGACTATTTTTCGGTACTTGCATCGCTACTAAAAATTGACGGAATGCCGCTTCATTCATTAGTAAAGACTGCTTCAATTCAATATTCAAGGGCATTTGCTGTTCATTCGCCCAATCCAGAACCGTTTGAAACGATTCAATCGAATGTCCAAAAAAGCGTCGTGTAAATCGTTTTCCGAGCTTATAGCTTTGCAATTCTTTAAAAGAACAATCGGACACATTTCGTCTTTTTCCAGCCAATCGCTTTAAATCCAAATCATGAAATACTACTAATATCCCATCCTTTGAAATCTGGATATCTAATTCAATGCCATCTGCGCCCATGCTTTGCGCCTTTTTAAACGCTGCAAACGTATTTTCTAAACAACTATTAGATGCACCACGATGTGCAAAAACTGGAATCGCTTTCATTATACATTCAACTCTCCGAATTCAAGTAAGAATCGACCATTCGTCATGTTCGTTAACATTGTCGACTTTTTGCCGATTTGAAGATATGTACCAGGATGCGCTTCTTTTGTCACATTGATTTCTTCTTTACCTACACTGCGTAAATCAGTCATCAATTGTTTGATTTCACGATCCAAGCTCGCTGCCGATTCTTTATTAGCCGCTAATTTTAGCTTCGTTTGTTCCAACGCTGCGACTTGTGGCTTCGTTAAATTATTCACAACCGGCATTATACGGTTGATTTGTGATTCTAGCTGTAAAATATCTTCTTGCATTGATTTTAAGAGCGCTGCCTTTGATTGAATTAACTCAAGTCCATCTGTCTTGTTCACACTATTGATGATTAATTCGGTCTTTCGCTCTAAACGATTGCCTGTTATAGCTGACACGATTGTACTTTTGGCAATCGCTGTACCCCCAATAATCTTACCTTTTCGCTCATCCACTAATATCGAATGTGCTTGAATATTAGAACCTAATGCATAAAATCCGATACTTACTTCTCCACCAGCTACCAAATTTGCCTCATTCACATGCTTTACGAAAATATTTCCGCCCGCTTCCACTCGTGTTTCACCTAGGCCAAAAATACCTCCGCGAATGAAGATATCTCCATCGATTGATTTAATGAGCTTAGCCCCTGATACACCTTCAGGACCTTCAATCGAAATATCACCCTTTGCAACTACAGAAAAACCTGCCTGCACGGTACCACGTATTGAAATAGAGCCATTAAAGTCGATATTACCTGTCTGAACGCCCACATCGCCATTTACCGGTAAATGATAATTAACGCTAACTACGCCTTTGTGATCTTCTAGTACACCATTTATTTTAGAGCGTATGACCGTTTTTCCATCTTCTTCACTTTCGTAGGCAGATTTGCGGTCATATTTAATTGGAATATCGCGGCCGCGTTGTGCAGCTATTGACTCTCCGTATACATTCGTACCAGGAATACCAGGTTGAGCATGAATTTTTTCGCCTAGCCATGCCCCTTCTTCAATTTCAAAGATGAAGTTCATATCATAATAGTCTGCTTTGCCATCTTCGCGGATTACTGGTTTACGTTCAGGAATATTTAAGTACGTCACCTTCGCATCTTCACCTTTTACTGGTGGCGTTCCTTGTGCAATTAATATGGCTTTACCGCTTACCATTGTTTCAAATTTAATATCTTGAATTCCATAAACCACATTTTGCTCCTTTAAGAGCTTTTGTACAGTTTGTTGGAATTGCTGCGGATTCGAACGAATAGAATCCATTGTTTCATAAACAAATAGTGAAGCAGACATTTTATCGCGTGATACTTCTAATGTAACGGATGGTAACCATGTACCTATTTCTACTGGATTTGGCGTGACTTCATTTAGCACTTGTTTCAGAACTGCAAAATTTGTAAGTTTAATGCGAGGATTAAGGCGTACAATCGTATCAAAATCTTTTAACATAAATCCGGTTTTTACAGTTTTTATATAAACCTTGTCATTTTTTTCTGACACTTCAAAAAACTGATTCTCAAATATAGCCACACAGATCCCTCCCATACCTTATAGTATATACAAATATTAGGGTTTTGTTTAGCTAAATATTAGTCGAACTTGTCAGTTTTTTGTCCCCCATACAAAAATAATGCAAAAGTAGCGGACACCCCATACCTTTGCCCCCCTGTATAAATTCATTTAATAATCGTATTTTATAATTAATAGGTAATTCAGTGCATTGCGCTTTAAATGACAGATACTATGTACTTCGCAATTGAAAGGACAAAAAAAGAGTGCCCCGTAAAAACAAGGCACTAAACAGAATAATATGGCTGTATTCATATCATTCTAAGAAAGGAGGTAAAAACTAAGAATAAGATTTGTCTTACTTAAGTCATAATACCCCTACATGATAAAGGATAAACATCTTTCCCAAAAAATGTCGTTAACTCGCTACCATTTCAATACGAATCTTGTCCGCAATCATGGCAATGAACTCGCTATTCGTCGGCTTTGACTTCATATGGTGCACGGTGTAGAACGTTGGTATATAAGGGTTTACGAGGACTTTAACTAACTAAAGCAAATAGTTATTTATTGGTTTACGATGTAGGGTTTATCGGTAAATAAATCCCTGTGTTCCATCTATTGTAAAGGAATATGGGTGATATTTCAACTACTAATTGAATAAAAAAAGAGAGCATCTCTGCTCTCCTTTACTCCATAAAATGTTCAATTTGATATTTCTTTAAAATATCCATTACAGTTAACATATCTTGTTGCATAGAATCAAACTCATCACTTGCTAATTCTTTGAATACTTTGTCCTTACTAGTAAAATATTTAATCTTATAATTACACCATTGTTCCCTATGATATAGCACAGAAGAATAATAATTTTCAATTTCTCTTTCTGCTGGTGTAGAAATAGTATATGAAAGACCATTCAAATATACTATTTCATCTCTATAAAGTTGTATATACTCTTCAATCTTTTGTTCATCTGATTTATTTGTATATGCTGTATTAATAAATTTTATTTCATCTTCAAAATTCAAATATCTATTTAACGTCTCACTAAATGAATCGAAAAATTCAGGTGTAATATAACCTAATTGAACTCCTGTAGGATATTCGGATAAATCATTTTCTAAAGAATTTGAATAGGCTATTTCATGAGACTTAGAATTATTTTTAAACTTTAAAATTGCAAAACCACTTACCCCAACTGCCACAATAAACATAATAATAACAGATATTAGTAATGTCTTATTTTTCATTTTACATTCAACCTTTTGTATTCATTTCATTCAGTACAAGCATAGTACAGGTAAACACCATACACACTAATGCTAAAACGAAATATGCAGTAGTGTGAGTACCATTGATGATATAATTATATGCATCCCCACCTACATGAACATTCTTGCTATCTAATAAATAACTATCTGGATTTTCATACACTAACATTTTATAAAATCCCATTACTATAGAAGCAGTAACCCCTATAAATCCCAAGAATGCTAAGATACTATAAAGAGTAGATTTTTTTGAACTTTCTTTTACATGAACTACTTCACTCTGAACACTACTTTTATCCTGTATTTGATTTACACTCATAACATACACCCCTAATTTATTATCAGTACAATTCTACCAATTATATACATAAAAGGGAATACAATATTTTTTCTGTGCGTGTGTAATTTAGTAAGGTAGAAAAATTTTTTTAAAAGTTGGGGTATCGCTCTATCTAATCGTCAATTAATTTATACAGAAATCATCATGACTATATTTCTATCCATAATATTCATCAATTTTTATCATAATTTCTCTATAAATCAATCAAATATACGGCTACTCACTGTACCGCGCTTACTCACAGAATTAGAATAATAGGAATTGCAAATTTACAACTCCCATTTTTGACTATTCTAATTTTCATTTTACTAATATTAGCATCCTATTAAACATTAATTCCAATTGATTTTAGGTACATTAGATTATTCATGACGTTATTATTTATCGTACTATCTATTAGAACATCTTGTAGAGTATCCTGTGACGTTACACACTCATTAATCTTAGTTCTAATAATCCTATTTTAGTAGTCATTACTTCTCTTACTGTCCATTCTACATTATCAAAAGTAAATACCTTATTAATTGCATAGGTTTCTCTTGCTTTTGGCGTATCTTTCAATGTTAAAATTGTTTCTGTATTGGCTACTGTGATAATTTGATTATTAGCAATAGAAACTTCTCTATGACGAAATACGCCAACGAATAAACCTACAATTTTATTTTCAGTTTTATAAATTGGCGCACCATTAGGTTGTCTTCCTACGATTTCATCTGTTTTTACCTTTTCAATAATCACATTTTCGTAGTTACAGTAATCTAAAATTGCCTTATATTTAGCACCACGTTCAAATACTACGTCACCCGTTACAATATAGTAGTCGTTATCTGTAAGCATTAGCACATCACCGCGCTTGAACTCATTGGCTGCGTGTAGATGATAGGAGGAGTTAGGACTTAACGTTGCATTGGTTGTGAAGCCTTGTACCATGTACTCGAATTCTGAATCAGGATTAAGAGTGATCGGCTTACTCATATACTGTACAGTGTCACGTAACAATGTATCGCTAAATAGATTCATATAGATTCCCCCTACATATATAGCATGAATATAGAAGTATCCATACCATTATCCATATCAGTATTAGGCATATTCCGAATCTTATCTTCTAATTGGTCAATTCTCTTCATTAGATTTTCATGGAATTCTGATACGGTCATATCATCTACTTTAATATTTTTCATCATTTCAGGATTGTTAGCCAATGATTCCAGCACAGATAGAGCCGTACTATATATTGCTCTCTTATTTACATTGGAAGTAGGAACATAACTATCAGTAGGATTCAATCCACTCTCGGCTAAATAGATAGATAATTCCGTATCTGTGAAGGTTATGCCCTTAATTTCCATCTGTAAGCGTTGCATATTATTCATAATCTTATCACTCCTCATTGTATATTTAATGTATTAATATACGTTTTTAACTTCCTATAACATAGGTTATGTAAACTAGATTTTTACGAAGTTGTTGTTATATCAACGTTTGTAAATTTACTCTACTTTTAGTATATACATTTTTTATACATCATTGATATAACAACGTTTATCCAATTATCAAAAATTAGAAACTATAAACTTCTTGCATATAAATGGCTAAAAATATACATTCATAATCATACAGTTATCTGTATATTAATTAAACGATTCCCAATTTAATAACTGCGATAACGGCTGCAATCACAATTCCTATAATGGAAGTAGTTACTGTACGTCTAAGCCACCTTGTATCATCTTTAATTGTGCCTATGTCCTCTTTGACATCCTTAATATTGGATTCTGCTACTGCTAGTCTAGTCTTTACATCAACCATATCCGATTCCAATTTCCCTACTCGATTTTCCATATTTTTTCCACCTACTCATGCGTAATAAATTGCTCCTTTTCTCCATTTTTTATTTTTATTCGTACATACCCCCCACCTGTATATATAACAGGCGGGAAATTTTGGATATATACACTACTGACTCAAACTATTGATAACTCTACATTTCTACTTTATTATTCTGAATCATTATTCATTTTCTCGTCATCTTCACCATTACTATTTGCATCAATTGTTGTATTAGCATTTGTATCAGTTTCTACACTACCTTCATGCTCTACCTTCTCACTCTTTAATCTTAACAATTCGTTTGCTACATCATTAATATAAGGTGATTGCTCTAAGATAGTCTCTGTGCTAATTGCTCCCATATCATATTGAGTTTTCATGTTCTCGATAACTTCTTTATGGTTAGCAGGCGTATTATAATGGAATTTGAAGTCTAATGAAGCCATTGCATTATCACTAATCTTCTCACCTTTGTAAGATAATAAACGAACTACACGTTCCCAACGCTCATAGAATCCATTAATTAAATAGTTTTCTGTTGTGCCTGCGCTTGTATCTGCTAATGAGAATAAAAGTTTGATACTAACCTCACTCAAGTTACTAATATCTGTCTTATTCATTGATACGGCTGGTGTAGATGAAACGTCCAATAAAGTTTGTTGCAACGTCTTATAAACTAATTCAAAGGATGCACTATCTAATTCATTCGATACCATTTTGAAGTCACTGCCATCATCTAAATTGATTCCACCACCTACAATATCTTGAGGTAAACTATCTTTTAATTGTTGACCTGATACGACTGGAATAGGATTCATGAATTTATACATGGAATCAACATACTTTGAAAGTACATCTTCCATTGAATCCAAGATGCCTGTATAGTCTTTTAACTCTGACCGACCTTTAGTATCAGAAAATTCATCTTCAGTTTTATAAAGCACTGGCAAGCCACTCAAGTTAGGATATGCACCTGTCATATGTAATTCTGTTCCTTCATCGTTCCACTCTTGCACGTATGTATCTGTATAAATGACATAGTAAGTAATGCCATCAAAAATATAATGTTCAATGAATCCGATCATCTCACCGTAATTATTAAAAACAGGTGTGCCATTATCTGCATTGATAATTTTAGAATCAATTTGACCTTTACTATTAATATAAATGTACTCGGCAACCTGACCAAATTTCAACATACGATTGAGAATTTTCTCGTTCTTATCATCAAAGCGACCTAATTTATTAATTTTGATAAACTTTTCAACCATGCGCTTTTGACCAATAAATTGAACAGGATTCTTCAATAAATATTGTGTCTTAAAATTTAGAATGGTCTTAGCCATCTGAATGACTATCTTTCTCGGCTCTACTACCTGACCATTATATTTATAATTAGGTCGGTTTAAAATCTTATGATGACCGTCTAAATATTCTTTAATGGCTTGTGTATCTGTAATTCGTGATTGATTCTCATAAGAAGATAACTCCTGAACAAACCACATAGGATTGTTACTGTACTTCTTTGAAATGTATTCTTCTAGGTTCAATATAGTTCCTCCTTTTAGGCAAAATAAAAAAGCCGTGCCTATTGGACACGACTTTCAACCTCTTTAATATGAGCAATTGCCTCTTGATATTGTTCTGTTTGTTCTTTTAATAAATATTTCTCAACAGGTTTTTCACCTGTTTGTTTGAAGTGTTCATTGAGTTGTCTGTTTAACTCACCATAAACGGCTTTCTTACTATCCAAACGTTTCCACGTGAATTCGCTTAAAATATCAGAAGTCACATCGAAATTTTTAGTTTTTGTATCAACTGCTGCAATATGAATTTTCTTTTCAATACTTTTATAGAATGGCTCATAAACCTCATCATCAATGATGATATAGTTTGATTCAATTGTACGAATATCCTTTTTACACCCGAAATACTTCTGCATATCTTCTATTGTATTATTATCAATTAATTTAATATGATGCAAAGCAATATGATACGCTGAATCATCCTCATTAACTGATATTTTAACATCTAAACCATTATACTTTAAATTAATCAATGAATTACCTGAATCAAACCTTGTTTCTAACACTGAAATAATTTCTTCATTATGAAGTACTTCTAAATCTTCTATTCCAATCGCTTTACCTATTGCCATTTGTCATTTCTCCTTTTAATTGAATAATTGATTGAGTAAACTGGTTAACCTATTGATATATAAGGGTTTTTAAGTTACCTATTATACGTACCATTTACTTGCCTTCATGCCTTGTATCGCTAATCCAATAGCAATAACACTATCATCATGATGCAAGTCACTATTGCCACGTTTATTTCCTAGTTTACCATTATTTTCTACAAACATCTGCATTTGCTGCAAAGAATGTTTACACTCGATATTAATTAAGCCTAATTCAAATTGCTCCTTAAAGTCACTAATCATAATTGCTTTCGTTTTCTCACTTGTAATGAAGCCGATTTGAAGTTTCTTTTTCCCTCGTTCATCAAATGTTTTCATTTTGTACATATTGAGATAGCCACGTTCTTTTCTTAATCGTTCAATCAATGGAAGCCCATAACTGTTTTTCTCGACTGTAAGGAAGGCATAATTATAAAAAATACCCAAGTCGTAAATGACTTGAGCAAATTCGTATACAGGTATCTTATTATTGTAAAAACTCATAACTTGCTCCCCATCTGCATTGAAACAAGCAATAGCACTATAATCTCGCCCACTACCTGAAGCAGTATCGACTCCAAAGTAATATCTAATTGAACGCTGTGGTAATTCGAATAGGTCTAAGCCCTTACCAACATACTTTCGAACGCTCTCAGGTACGTTTGGCGATACCATTTTTCTATCTAATGGTTGTTTTGCATAGGATAAACGAGTTAAAACTTTTGTTTGGTCAAATACTGATTGCCCTGTACTAATAAAACTCTCCATCGGATTAGACGGGTACTCTTGCATAAACTGCTGCGGTGATTCCATGTCTAGCATTTTCCATCTGCGCCACATGAGTTGTTTAAGATTAGCGCCAGCACTATATAGTAGCAATTCATCATCCTCTAATTCATCTGTACCTAGTCGCTTACCTTTATTCGTTGCCTTATACCACGTTTCCGCTTCATTATAGTCATGAGCGAATTGTTTCTTGTAAAGTTTATGGAAGAAAGGAACGAAATAAGAAATATACTTTGACTCGCCTTTCATTGCCTGAATGTACATACGGTAGAAATGATTAGAAGTACCATTTGACGTTGTTTCAATAGTCAATTGACTATCTGCACCTTTAGCCAATGATTGCTCTACTGATAATAATTGCGTTTCCTGATTGGCATAGAAAGCAAACTCGGACAAATGCACATAAGTATATGTAGAGCCACGTCCAATATCCTTATTGCCAGCAGTTACGGAACTAATACGAGAGCCATTTGCAAAGAATAATTCGTTGCGATTGTCTCGCCTTACTTTAGGGAATACATCGGGGAATTTACTACGAGGAATAGCATCGTTCATTAGTTTCAACTTTTCAAAGAGTGCTTTTGCTGAATCGCCTTTATATGAAACGATTAAAATATTTTCATTTGGTTTCGTTAATGCTCTCCATAATGCTCTAGCAAGTACAAACGTTGAAATTCCTGATTGTCGAGCCTTACCTATAATAACGAAACGATTATCTTTCATTAAATCATCTATCTCAAGTTGTGCATCGTTTAAGTCAAATTTTACGAATTGATTCTCGTTGTCTGTAATATAGATGAAATTCTTTGCAAAGAGTGGAAAAGATTCTAAAACTTTTTGTAATTTATCGTTGGCTGCCATTCATTACAACTCCAATTCATCATATGAATTAGATGTTTGCACAGGTTTAGAGGATTGATTGAATGATCTAACTTGTTTTTGAAGGTCTAAGAGCAACTTAATGCTCTTTTCATCCCCTTCAATTGCCTTTTCTGATACTACTTTATAAATTTTCTCTAAGTCAGTAGCCGTCTTAGATTCTATGTATAGATTGACTAACGCTAAATATTCGGGTGACTTTTCCCACTTCTTCATATAATCCAATGATTTAACATTTAACGTTTTGCAAATTTCTTCTTCTGTTTTACCTTTGACACGTACATTGAGATTAAATTTCCACAAGAAATATTCTTTCTTTTTCCATGTCAATTGATTTAATGCTTCATAAATACCCATTATTTTACCTCCTTAGCCAAATAAACGGCTCATTTCATCTGCTATCTCTTTACTTTGCTGTTCTTGCATCGCCTTATCTTTTTGGATTTGAGCGTTATATACATAATTAGGCTTAGTTAATTCCGTTTGCTTTTCTAGCAAGAACCAACTTGAAGGATTTACTCCATATCGGTTTGGCTCTAAATCATTTGCATTTACTTCTTCACCTTTTGCGTAAACTATGTATGTTCCTGAATGACAAGAAATAAGATTATATTGGCGTAATGCCTTGATGTATTTCTTTACAGTAGTTACTTTTAACCCTGTTTCACGTGCAAGACGTTCATAGCCAATGCCGTAAATCTCACCTTCTGTACAATCACATTTCCACTTTAAATATGAATATAAATAAAAACCTGTACTTTCTAAGTCAGAATTCGCCATACAGTACAGGAATGTTTTTACATCTAATTTTGTTGTGTTTGATAATTCAAAGAACGAGCCACCTTGATTGTTCAATGAAAACTCACCGTTAAATTTTTCATTTTCACCAACAAAAGCATATACAGGGAATTTGCAAGATTGATTCGTTTTGATGCCACGTTCTTTTCTCCATTGAGAACCGTAACCGCTAGTCATTTCATTAAAAGACGATAACATTGTAATTACAGGTTGGTTATCTTCCCATTCTTGAATTATTGGGAAATCAAAGATAGTTGAAGTCATACCCTCTTTATCAAGTAGACCACCATTTTTAATAATGTAATCTAATGCTTGTTGAGTCGGGCTATATCCTAACATTTCTTTGATTTCGCCTGTTTGTGGTACAAATTGGTCATACTTAGCGTAACGGAACATGTAATTTTGCAAATACAGATATGAAAAAGCAAATGAAATATGATTGTTTTTTAACTTTTTGGATTCTACTAATTTATGTAGCGTTGTAAAGTTACGATTGCTTAAATAAACCGAATCTTGACCTTTTATAAGATTGAATTTTGTTGCTAGTTGATTGAATTTTTCTTGATTAAACATAAATTGAACTCCTTTTAAGTGTAGTAAATTGAATTAAAATTGAAATTTATTATTGGAACTCTTTCTTTAAAGAATTCATCTTGTCCAATGCTTCAATAAGTGCCTGTGTACGCTCAAAATTGTACGAGAATACACCTTCCTTATCTGTCTTAAAGATAATAAAGCGTTGCCCTGTGAGCCAATGTAAGCCGTTTGCAAGTGCCTTATTACGAATTGAATAGTATTGTTTATCATTATTGTTTGTCATTATGAACCTTCTCCTTTTAATTGAAAAAGGTACACCTTGAAAGATGCACCTTAGTTAGTTTTTGAATTTAATACTGAATATTTAACGAAATTTTTAGAAGTAACCGCATAACACAATATGGATTCATCTCGACTAATATCATGTAAACGGTCTTTGCTACTTGAGTGTTCTGTAATTGGAAATAATAACCGAAACTTTTCTTCAGGAATATATAGTTTAAACCCAAAAATAGCCTCTACAAAATTACGGCTCTGTTCGTCATAAGTTACAAAACCATTCTCAAATTTAAGATTTTCCGAATATTGTTTTTTGAACTGCTCAAAATCATGCTTAGTATGACGTTCACAAAAATCAATTAATTCATCAAGCCCTAGTATTTTCATCCATTTAATCCATGTAGGCTTAAAGAAATCGTTATAGAATCCCATGTAAGCCGAATCAATGGATAATAAAAGCATTTTCCCTTCATCAGATTTAGGTAATTCTAAATTATAGAATGCCCACACCTGTAATGAAGTTGAAAATGCCATCTTTTTGCAATATGTACCGCCTGTTTGAGCGTTAATTTTGAAAATAGTATTTAGATTTGCACTATTAGGATTAAAATGAGAATTGGCATCAAGTCCCGTGACATGATTATCCCAACATAATTTTTCACCTGTCATGGCGAAATCTACCCCGATAAGTTTCTTTGCATTTTCTCTCTCAATCAATCCGATCCCTTCATGGAATGAAGCATAAGCATTGATATTATAGCCGTCCTGATAATGTAAGATTGTACACGCTAATACAGAATCTAAATCATGCGTCATGATTAAATCTCTATCTTGCTTTGTATGCGTCCATGCTGGGAATAAATCTTTTACTTGTTGATTATCTAATTGTTTAGTTTGTAATTTCATTGTTGTAGAATGAGTTCATCAATTCTACTTCAACTTTTTGGTATATTTGATTGCAGCAGGTCAATGTTACATTAACCTTAAATAAACATTATTTTAACTCTATTATTAGCGTCCACATTCTTATAGTAGTGAACTTCTCCTTTTACTCACGTGTTTACCAATTCACGGTTTAAAAGGAGAAATAGTTATATTTAATGCTCACTCTGTCACCTTCCATTTCTATAATTGATTAGTTGTCAGAATTGAATTGATAATTAATGATGAAGTTTTTATACTTCTCAACTTTTTTTACGTCCATATTGCACAGACCATGTTCCCATTTACTAATGAGTGATTGAGAACATTTCATGTATTCTGCAAGTTCACGTAATTTAATTTTTTTAGTTCTTCTCATTAAAAATAATTCTGTTTTATTCATTGTTATTTGCTCCTTTTACTCCAATTAAATTTTTGAATTAAAAAAATACCCTCCCCGAAATGGGGAGAGCATCTTAGTTATGTATTATTAAACTGTTAAAATTGCTACACCTTTTGGCGATGCAACCTTTAAAGAATATTCACCCACGATATGACCTTTTGTAGAATCGCCTGTTTTGGCTAATGCTTCGAATTGTGCTTCACGTAACGTTACCATATCAACATACTTGTCATTGAATAATACAATTTTATCGGCTGGTACATGCTTAGATAATACTAAATTTACTTGACCGTAGTTTGTATTGATTGTTTCAACTAAAAGACCGAAATTAGTCGTTTTGTGCTGGTATGAGTATGATGATTGGAAGTGAGTATCAATTTCTTCTTTGATGTCAGCATTAACAAATGCGTAGTATTGACCTTCTGATAAATCGTTGTCCCACATTTTACGCATACCCTGAAGTAACGCATCCACACCATTGCTTGCAGTTACAGCGTTAGCAGCGTCAGCCATTTCAATGATACCTGACATTTTACGGATGCCCGTAGTTGAGCCATCATCTTTTAAGCCATTGATTAAAGTTTTCTCAAGATTAATTTTTAATTCAAGTAAACGATCCGATACTTCTTCAGTGAATTTGTTACGTTGCATTGCTTCAGCAGTACCCGAAATTGATACGGCTTTCTTGAAGATTTGTAAAATATTATTCAATTCACGTTTAACTGATTCTTGGAAAACAGTAGTTTCCGAACCTTCCGCAAATGTAATATCATCCGTATTATCAATTGTTTTCTCGCGCCATGTGTACACCGTGCTCATTGCCTTTTCAACTGAACCTTTTGATAATAGTAAAGAAGTAAGAGGAGTCGCCTGAATACCTAATACCACCAATTCATTTGATAATGATAATTGTTCTGTTTCTAAAAATGTGCTTGATTTAATCATTTAATATTCCACCTTTTAATTTTATTTTTGTGTATATAAAAAGGACAACCCTAAATTGGATTATCCTAATTATTTCTTAAAAAAATTTGCTAATTTGAATCCTAGTGCCTTTTCAACGTTACCTTCATTAATTGCTTGAGTATATTGCTCTTGTTGTGCAACATTCGATGGCTGGTATGAGTGCTTAACTAAAATTTGATTGACTGCATTTTTGATAAATGCTACTTGCTCATTTACATCTGTAATTTCCAATAGACCATTGAATTCATTCAATTCTGCTTCAGCGAGTGCCGTTGTGAAGTTAGTACGTTCCATTGCCACATTAAGTGCATCCAACGTCTTGTCCTTCTCTTCAATGGATTTTTGTAACTCTGCTAATTGTGCATCAAGACGTGCAACCATTTCTTCATGAGTTTCCACCTGCTCGGCTTGTACCTCTTGTACTGAATCTACTGCTTGCTCTGTAACACCTGTTTCAACTACTACTTGTTCGTTTGTCATTTGTCTTTTCTCCTTTTTCTAATTGATTTTATATATTATAAAAGCCACGTATAGCAGCCATTACAACCAAAGTTGTTTTATTTTCTCCTTATTGCTATTTTATGTAATTACAAAATTTGAATAAAAAAATATAGCGTGCCAAATTAATGACACACTACATAAAAGGGGAGGCGAGCACCTAGAATAATCTAAGCACTCTAAATACATAATGTTTTGAAATTACATCAAAAAAATTAGCATTGATTAAAGGAGAAAAACTTTAATACTTGACAAAAGTAATTAAAATTTAAAGACACTAAACTTATCGGAATTTAGTGCCTTTATGATTTTAATTATTTTTTTATGTTTCTTCTATCATATACGTAATTGTACTCGACACCTCGCAAAGTCAATGGTATCAAGGGTGGTGAGGTGTGGGCTACGGTCGTTTCAATTATTTTTTATTTCTATCATATACGTTTTAAGATTGTATACCTAGCAAAGCCAATGGTATCAAGGGTTTGTAGAGTTGTCTGCTTTCTCGCTTTGTTTTATCTTCTACAATCCCACATATAAATCCATACAACGCTATTATAGCCACTTCAACTATCCACCTATCAAATACATATAAATATACTTAAAACCTCTGTACGAGCCTTGTACGACCTCACAGGGGTATATAGAGATGATTGTGAATAATAAGTAGAGCATTAGGAATTTCATTTCCTTCCTATAGGTGACACTTAAAACATTGTCATATCAAGGTTTGTAGATACTTTTTTGGAACATTTCTTGCAAAAATAGCCGTTTTCTGCAAATTTTCGAATGATTCATATGTTATCCACAGTGATAAATACCGTTTAAAATGATTACTTTTCATTTCCTTCCTATAGGTCTAACTGTAAATGTTGATATAGCAACGTTTGTGGTCACTTTTACTGCACTTTTTCTGCAAAAATAGCCGTTTTCTGCAAATTATTACTTGTACTTTAGTTTTATTCCTTTATTATAAATTCTTATAAAACGTATCAAAACCCTTATATATCAACGTTTTGAGAGTATCACACCCTTTGAAATATCGACTGTTTGTTGATACCAAGCATGTTTAAGGAATTAAAAATGGTAAAGTTTTAACAATTCTTCCTTTATTGTTTCAAGTGAGGAAATCGTCCACAAAGTCAATAGTATCAATGGTTTGCTAGTGATTTTAGTAAACCTTATTTCTATGTAATGTTATTAAAACAACCTTATCTAGCAGTCCAATTGTTTACATTTTATTTTCTTCCTTAGTAGGTTACACTACAAAAAACCTCGCAAACCTTACAGCCCCAACGGTTTCAAGACTTATGAAAAATTCAAATATGGCTCACTTGTTGATATATCAGTAGTTCAAAGGTTATTCAAAACGGTAGTTTATTCCTAAACTCTATTCATGCGCTCCAATTGGAAACATCAAATTTAATTAATCTGAATTGATTTTAGACGCTTTAGTATTCCACCTTACATTTCCCCTAGCAATATACTAAGTCCTCTAAAATCAATTGTATTTTAAGTCAGAATGGACGTTATTAATATTATGAATCCAATCCGATCACTACATGACCATATGCCCCAGCAGCAAGAACAGAAAATTATATTCATGTATACCCTACCTACTATACCAAATGTCATCGACTCTTGAAAGCCTTGTGGCTCTAAGGTTCATGAGGTGTGTCTGCTTTATAACCGATTCAAAATAATACCTCTTCCTACTATACCATTTGTCATCGACTCTTGAAAGCCTTGTGGCTCTAAGGTTCATGAGGTGTGTCTGCTTTATAACCGATTCAAAATAATACCTCTTCCTACTATACCATTTGTCATCGACTCTTGTATCCGTTGGGAGAGTAAGGTTTGAGCGGTGTGTCTGCTTTTCTTCCAACTGATATTCCACCTATTCATAACCATTTTCCTAGAACCATATATTTCTGACCTAATATAAACAAATGCTAATATTCATTATATTTCTATTCCTTCTACTTCTACTTCTACTTCTACTTCTACTTCTACTTCTACTACTTATAATATTAAATAGTAATAATATAGAATAGTAATATTTATTAAGAATTTTCACTATTGTTTATATTAGTTCGTATTTATATGGTTCTAGCAATTCCCCTTATATATCAAGGTTTCAACGTGCTTATAGTATTATTTACGCTCCATATTCAATTTATACTTGACATGTGATTGACGCTCTATTAAATATTTCGTATATACTGTAAATAATGCTTGACAAGTAGAACCACCTTTTCACCAGAATTGGCTTGAAGATAGGAAATTTGCTCGCAAAGTTGTTACCTACTATCTAGCAAACTAAATAAATAGTAAGTTAGATAATAAGTAACTACTCGATTTTCACCGTCATGGAATTGATGAGGTTTCTAGTCGTCTTGTTTTGTAGAAGGTTTTCACCTTTCACACTCTCACATTATTACAGTCCAATGTGTATGACTTATCAATAGTCAAATGAATGTGATTACCGTTGCCGCAACAACCCTGTAATCCACCATAGCCGTTCAATTGGTCGCTCTCACCATTCGGGGACACGCTAACAAGAAAGCGTCTGACTGTCTCCCTAGACTTATTTATTGCGTCGGCTAAGTCATAACCTGTCAAGTTTATTTTTGATTGGTGTTACTAGGTTTCCACCAAAGAGCAATTATGCGCTCATGCTACCTAAAAAAGGCATCAGCAAACACAACCTTTGACATTCTAATTTTTTTTAAGTAGAATGAAGGCATAATGACTCATATTTAGTTGTGAGTTACGCTATATGCTTGTGGGCAATTTTTAGCGTAGATATTTAATTGTAGAGGTCGTTAGTGTTCCACCACTAGCAACCTCTTTTTCTATTGGTCATTCAAATTTCATACAGTTCATAATTAACTTCTTGAAATGGCTGCTCCAATTCATCAAGTGAATATACACCGAAAAACTCTAAATAAATTTGCGTAATCATATCTAAATAACTCCTACAATTTGAGCATCGTATAGTTCACCTGTAATGTGATCTGATATTGTTACAGATGATAATTTAGATAATTCCTGTGCATTTTCGTCCGTAATAATCATTTCAGTTTCAGCGATATTATTAGTAAAAATTTCAACGCTTGCTACGTCTAATCCCAACAATGAACATTCATTTTCATAGCGTTCAAATGCTGTGAAATATTCCTTTTGATTGTCTGTTGTGATAATTGCCCCATTTGACATTTCATCACCTAATTGCGGATAACTGATTGCTGGTACTCCTGTGATTTTAAATGCTACTGTTTTCATATAAATTTCCCCCAATAATGCTTATATTTTTTTAATTGCTTTATTAATTTCATCTAAATCATGCTCATATTGGCTGTAATTACGTCCAACGGCTTTACAGTGTTCGATACGTTGCTCTAAATACAAACACGCATACGTAACACTATTAAGCATCACATCGTAATCTAGCGTGACTTTAATATCTTTAGTGCTTTTGACCATTTTTGTTTCCTCCTCAAATTTCAAGATTATTTAATGGGCTGTGTTTCTGATACTTACGTCCAATTTCCCTATCACTAAAGTCTAAATAGGCTTTCATTGTTGTTTCTACTGAAGCATGTCCTAGAATCCTAGATAGCGTTGCAAAGTCACCATTGTTCAATAAGTAATATTTTGCAAAGTTATTTCTAAGTAGGTGGGGATGAACATGTAATTCTACGGCTCTCCCTTTACGTCTTACAGTGGATTCAAAGTTTGTTACGGATAATTGCGTACCTCTTGACGTTGGGAATAGATATGGACTATCACTATATCTGTCTCGATGATAAAACCAACGTTTCAATTCGACTGATAATTTATGACCAAAATATACATAACGCTCATGACCATTTTTAGAATTACGAATCAGAATCGCTTTTGTTTTAAAGTCAACATCCTCGGGCATTAATGAACAACATTCACTTGCTCTAATGCCTGTATCAAGGATTAATCTAAGTTGTATCCATGTGCGGTACTCATGGAATAAAGTTAAATTAAATGAATTGAAGAACATTTTTAATTCCGCATCTGTTAGCAATTGTTTCTGCTTACGTTTCGGTTTAATTTTGTCTACATTGTCCATTGGGTTATCTTTAATCTCACGTTCCTTCTTCAAGAAGTTAAAGAACACTTTAATATTCCTTGTGTAATTCGCTATTGTGGTATCTGATATAGGCTTTTTAAAGTCATCTCTACGCTCGGGATAGTTTATTTCTAACGTCTTATCTCGAGCCGTTACAGTGTATTTGCCACGCTCACGTAAATATTGAATGTAGCGTCTAATATGCGATGACTTTACTTTTGCAGCATCATCAATATTTAATTCCTGTACTAAATAATTTTTGAACAGTGTTAACGTTTGCTCATAACTTTTTAAAGTTTTTACAGATAAATGTTTCGCATCGCAATAGAGCATGAAATTATCTATCTGTAAATCTAATTCAGTAATTTTACTATCAATGTTTGCACACAAAAAAGCACACCTCCATTTACTAGTTTTTTGTAAACCTAATAAATAAAAGTGCGCTTATTATTCACGCTTATTAATTTAGTTAATTATAGCCCTCAAAAGGTAGTTTATTGCTTAATACTTAGAATAGCAATTTATACCAATCACTTACAAACCCACTCACACCAACGTTTAACTCGCCACCATCTCAATACGAATCTTATCAGCAATCATGGCGATGAACTCTGAGTTGGTCGGTTTTGACTTCATATGGTGCACGGTGTAGCCAAATAATTCTGAAATGTTCTCATAGCTACCACGATTCCATGCCACCTCAATAGCATGACGAATCGCACGTTCGACACGGGAAGAGGTTGTATTGAATTTTTTCGCGATTTCTGGGTATAAAATTTTCGTTACCGAGCTTAATAATTCAATGTCGAAATACACCATTTGAATAGCTTCACGTAAATAGGCATAGCCTTTAATATGAGCCGGTACGCCGATTTCTTTAATAATCGCGGTAATTGTTGAATCAAGCTGACGCTGATCGATTTTTGCTCCCGTTGAAACCTTGCCAGCCGGACGCTTTTCTACCTCTAATGTTTTATTCGCACAATGCAAAATCTTTTGAACAAGTTGCTCAAATTCAAATGGCTTTAGCATGAAGTAAGATGCACCAAAGTTCACAGCTTGTTTCATCACATCTTCTTGACCGAAAGCTGTCAGCATGATGACTTGTGGATGGTCACGTTGATCATCGTTATATAGGGCTTCTAAAACGGCTAAGCCATCTAAATGTGGCATAATAATGTCTAATAATAATACGTCAACTGTATGCTCTTCTAACATTTTAATACACATTTTTCCATTAGCAGCAGTAGCAACAACTTCAATTTGATCATGGTTAGCAAAATAGGTTTCCATCATCTTTACTAATTCACGATTGTCATCTGCAATCGCAATCTTCACCTTTGTCAAACAAAATCCCCCTTTAAATTTGTCAAAATCGCTCTTCATTTTCATTTTCACTTTAATCATAACAATGATTCGCCATCGTTTCCACTTTGTGCCTAAACATTTGTGTGCAGTTTTAGTTATGTTTTGACATTTAATGAGGTTTCGACATAATCCAAAAAAATCCTTTTTATTCGGTAAAAATGAGTATCTAGTAGTATATTTTCTCTTTAAATCGACATAGATTTAGATGGAACCGGTTTTGTCGAATGATCTTTATGTATTATTTTATTAAGAAAAGTAAAAAAAGACTATACTTTTACGCAAAGTATAGTCAAATAGTTACTAACTAGGGCTTTTTTTCAGCATTTCGATAACAAGGATTCCTGCTCCTTTTGTCGGCTGTTCGACAAACATATGAGTAATTGCCCCAACAAATTGGTTATTTTGTATAATTGGACTACCGCTCATGCCTTGAATAATGCCACCCGTTTCGCGAATTAATCGCTTGTCTGAAACTTGAAACGTAAATGTCGTATCTGAAATTTCATCAATTTCGATATCGAATGTTTCAATTTTTTCGCCATCAATCGCCGTCAGCAATTGAGCGGTTCCTTTCTTTAATTGACCTTTATGCATAATTTCAAGCGGCTGATGCAAACTTTCTAGTAAAGGCTGCTCCCAATGTCCAAATATACCGTATAACTCATTACTATTGACTGTTCCTAAAGGTGTTGTTGCTTTATCGACAACAGACACTTTATAGCCTGGTTGACCGGGGATGCTTTTTTTCACTTGTGAGATGGATGCCTCAAAAATGGCACCGTTGTTGAATGTTGGCGGTTGCTTTAACGTGGAATCAATAATTTGATGACCTAATGCACCATATTCTAGTGTATTCGGGTCGATATAAGTTAACGTACCTACACCATCCGTCGCGTTTTTCACGAATGGTTTCAAGCGCTGTAATTGCTGCTTCGTCACGTTCAAGTCACGTGATTGTTCAGCATTTTCAACCGTTATTTGCGCTTGTTCATACTCAAAAAATTGTTCCAGATTTGCTACCGTTTTTCCGTTTATTTCTGTAATTCGATCTCCTTGCTTTAACCATTCCCCCGATTCAAGCAGTACATCATGCGACACATAGACGTAAGGCATTTCTAACTGAACGCCAATGGAATGCCCCATTGGAATCAGCTGCTTTGCGCTTACTTGTAGTGGAATACAGATCAAAAAAAGCATCACAACAATGGACCATTTTGCCTTCATAACTCACCTCCTCGATACCTTTACTATGTGGAGCTGTTACAGAATTATGAACGGTAAAATTTTGTTTGAATAGTAATTGAAATTTAAAAAGAGAAGTCTAATTTAACAGACTTCTCTTTCCATTACTTCATTGCGGTTTTGCGCTCATTTGCCAATTGAAGTAATTCTGAGGCATGCTGTAACGTTAAGTCCGTTATTTCTGCACCGCTCATCATACGACTAATTTCCTCAATACGTTCATGCTGCTCCATTTCCGTAATCGTTGTAAAGGTACGGTCATGTTCTACCTGCTTTTTAATGTAATATTGATAATCGGCCATCGCGGCTACTTGAGGTAAATGAGAAATACAAAGCACTTGGGAATTGATTGAAATGGCTGCAATCTTTTCGGCAATTGCCTGTGCCACACGACCACTTACGCCGGTATCTACCTCGTCGAAAATGATGGATGTAATACCATTTGACGAAGAGAAAATCGTCTTTAATGCAAGCATCATACGTGATAATTCTCCGCCTGATGCAACTTTCGGTAAAGACTTTGGCGGCTCTCCGACGTTTGTCGAAATATAAAAGGCTACATAATCCTTACCATTTGCATCAAAGTGGTCCAGCTGTTCAAAGTTCACGATAAATTGCGCTTTTTCCATATGTAACATGCGCAATTCATTCATAATCGCTTCACTTAGCTTCAGTGCATTTTGCTTACGAACGTCCGTTAATTGCTTGGCTAAGTCATTTAAATTTTCTTCCATCTGCGCCAATAATTGTTCATTTTTTTGCACCGCTTCATCACGATTTAGCAATTGGCCTAGCTCTTCTTCAATCTTTTCGTAGTAAGCAAGAATTTCTTCGACCGTCGTCCCGTATTTACGTTTCATATTTTGGTAAAGCGCCAGACGCTGTTCGACTTCGTTTAAACGTTCGGCATCATACTCTAGGTCATCTAATGCACTTTTCACTTGATAAGCTGCATCCTGTAGTGCATAAAAACTTGACGTTACAACTTCTGAGGATTCCTTAAACATCGAATCAAGGCGCATAATATCCTCTAAGGCATTCATCGCATTTCCGATATAATCTAAGCCATTGCCCTCACCAGAAATCGCTTCATATGCAAGATTCGCCCGCTCAAAAATTTTATGGAAATTCATGAGGCGTGTCCGTTCTTCAGAAAGCGCTTCTTCTTCATCTACGCGCAGTGCAGCCTGTTCGAGCTCTTGAATTTGAAATTGATATAAATCAATACGCTGTGCAGCACGTTGCTCATCAATACTTAATTCGGACACTTCTCGCTTTAATTGACGATATGAATCATACGCGTCATCATAGCTTGCTTTAATTGACTTTAAATCATGATGAGCAAATTGGTCTAATAATTGAATATGGAATTTTTCATCCATTAATTCTTGATTTTCATGCTGACCATGAATATCAATTAAGCTGCCACCAATTTCGCGTAAAACGGACAGTGGCACAAGCTTGCCATTCACTCGACAAATGCTTTTACCAGATTCATTTAAGTCTCGGCGTAAAATAATTGATCCTTCTTCTACATCGATGCCATGTTCTTCTAGCTTTAAATAAATCGGATGGCTTTCACTACTAATCTCAAAATGACCACCTAATTCGGCCTTTTTTTCACCATGGCGAATAAACTCCGTAGAGCCACGGCCGCCAGCTAAAATATGGACAGCATCAATAATAATCGATTTTCCTGCACCTGTTTCACCTGTTAAAACAGTTAAGCCTTCTGAAAAGCTAACAGTTAAATCATCAATAATTGCAAAGTTTCGAATGCTAAGTTCTTTTAACAATCGTTTCCACCTCGGTTTATAGCATATCTAATAAGCGATTTTTAATTTCTTCTCGGTCGTTTTCCGTACGACACAAAATTAAAATCGTATCGTCCCCACAAATCGTCCCGAGCACTTCTGTCCAATCTAAATGGTCTAATAATGAGCCAATCGCGTTCGCATTCCCTGGCAATGTTTTCATTACTAAAAAATGTGAGGCTCCATCCATTGACACAAATGCATCCGCAAGCAAGCGATGTAATTTTTGAATCGGATTAAAACGCTGATCTGCTGGTAAGCTATATTTATAACGACCATCCTGTAGCGGCACCTTCACTAAATGCAATTCTTTAATATCACGAGATACCGTTGCCTGTGTCACATTATAGCCTGCGCTTTTTAGCTGATCGACTAGGTCGTCCTGTGTCTCAATCTCATTATTTGTAATAATATCGCGAATGCGAATATGGCGTTGTCCTTTATTCACAAATGTCACCTCATCAAAGTATTTAATAATCTATGTATAATTACACTACCATTTGCATAAAAGAAATACAAGATAAAACCGTACATATGTTCAAAAATACCTTATTACCAACTTCCACCGAAGCCCCCACCATCCAATATGCCGATTATTTTATATCGTTAAGACTACTTCCTTAATGAATAATGATATTAAAAAAACGCAAAACAAAGGATTACCCTTGTTTTGCGTTTTTGTTATTTTAATAGCTCATGTGCTTCTTTGACAATGCGCTCAAACTCTGTAAATGCCGCTACTTCTTCGCCCTCATGTGGGTTGTAAAGATGGAATAAAAACTCAATATTCCCCTCCCCACCTGTAATAGGTGAAAATGAAGCATCCTTTACAACAAAGCCTACTTCACTCGCCATTTTTGCCGTTTCTTCTAATACGGCTAAATGTACTTTCGGATCGCGGACAATGCCCTTTTTGCCGACATTTTCACGTCCTGCTTCAAATTGCGGCTTCACAAGCGCCATCACATCCCCACCAGGCATTAATACCGTTTTCAATACAGGTAAAATTAACGCCAGTGATATGAATGACACGTCGATTGTCGCAAAATTCGGAAGCCCTTCTACCAAGTCTTCTGGTTTTGTATACCGGAAATTGGTTTTTTCCATTACGGTTACTCGCTCATCCGAACGAATTTTCCATGCTAATTGATTCGAGCCAACATCTAAAGCGTAGCAATGACGTGCACCATTTTGCAAGGCACAGTCCGTAAAGCCACCTGTAGATGAGCCAATATCAAGCATGAGCTTACCATCTACAGACATATTAAAAATTTGCAGTGCCTTTTCTAGCTTGAGGCCACCACGAGATACATATTTTAAATCGGAACCCTTTACTTGTAACGGTGCATCGATCGCAATTTTTTCGCCTGCTTTGTCAATGCGAATTTCATTGGAAAATACGAGCCCCGCCATAATGGAGCGCTTTGCTTTTTCACGCGTTTCACAAAGGCCACGCTCTACAAGTAATACGTCCACACGTTCTTTCGGTTGTTTTGTCATTTGTCTTTTAAACCCTACCTGACTGTTTTTTCGGTACAAGCTTTGTTATACGCTTTACCGCTTCATCTGCTGTTACATGAATTTCTGCAAGTAATAGGTCTACTTCACCGTGCTCAATAAATTCATCTGGAATACCGATGCGATCTAAGTTGATATTACGGTAGCCATGATCAAATGCAAATTCTATTACCGCGCTACCAAAGCCACCTTGTAGCATGGATTCTTCAATCGTTAAAATCGGCAATTCTGACTTCATAATGTCATGTAGCATCGCTTCGTCCATTGGCTTAATGAAACGAGCATTTACTACTCTTACAGAAATACCTTGCTCGGCTAATTGCTCGGCTGCATCCAGTGCCATACCAATTGTTGTACCAAATGTTAAAATAACAGCGTCGTTACCTTCACGTATTACTTCCCATGAACCAATTGGTAAAGCCTTCATTTCTACATCCATTTCAACGCCTAAGCCATTACCACGCGGATAGCGCATTGCGATAGGACCATCATTATATTCGAGCGCCGTTTTGACCATGTGCTGACCTTCATTTTCATCCTTTGGCATCATTAAGACCATATTTGGAATATGACGAAGGAATGAAATATCAAATACGCCTTGATGTGTTTCACCATCTGCGCCAACTAAGCCTGCTCGGTCAATACCGATGAAGACGTTTAATTTCGGTCGCGCGATATCATGGAGCACTTGGTCATATGCACGTTGCAGGAATGTGGAATAGATCGCTAAAAATGGCTTCATGTTTTGTGTTGCAAGACCTGCTGCCATTGTTGTTGCGTGCTGCTCTGCAATCCCTACATCAAAGAAGCGATTTGGGAAGTCTTTTTGAATCCCCTCTAATTTTGAACCGACTGGCATTGCTGGTGTAATCGTTGCAATACGCTCATCTTCTACCATACATTTGCGCACCGATTCGGCGACTAAGCTACTCCATGCTGGTCCTTTCGTAGCGGACTTAACAAAGGCACCTGTTTCCATTTTATATGGACCCGTACCATGCCATGTTCCTACTGTATCGTCTTCAGCTGGTTTGTAGCCCTTACCTTTTTTCGTCAGTACATGTACTAATACCGGCCCTTTAACTTTTTTCGCATATTCTAATGTTTTTTCGAGCGCCTCAAAATCATGTCCATCAATGGGACCTAAATATTTAAAGCCCATTTCCTCAAAAAACACACCTGAAACGACTAAATATTTTAAGCTATCCTTTACACGTTCAGCCGTTGCTGCTAATTTATCACCAACAACAGGGATTTTGTGCATTAATGATTCTAAATCTTCTTTTGCACGAGAATATTCCTTCGCTGTGCGCAGACGACCTAATACATCATGAAGCGCGCCTACATTCGGTGCGATGGACATTTCGTTGTCGTTTAAAATCGCAATCATATTTGTTTTTTCATGCCCAATATGATTTAACGCCTCTAATGCCATACCACCCGTTAACGCACCATCACCAATAATCGGTACAACAAAATTGCTTTCACCTTTTATATCACGTGCAGCTGCCATACCCATTGCAGCAGATAGTGAAGTAGAACTATGACCGGTTTCCCACATATCATGGTCACTTTCAACTAACTTCGGGAAACCACATAGCCCTTTAAATTGGCGTAGCGTATCAAATTGATCGGCACGGCCTGTTAAAATTTTATGGACATACGCTTGATGTCCAACATCCCACAAAAATTTATCCTTTGGACTGTTAAAAGCTTTATGCAAGGCAATCGTTAACTCGACAACACCTAGATTCGGCCCAATATGACCACCTGTTTTCGAGCATTTTTCGATTAAAAAGGCACGGATATCTCCAGCTAGTGCCTCCAGTTGCTTTTTATTCAAGTCTTTTAAAAAGGATGGACTAGAAATTTTAGTTAAATCCATCTCTACACACACCTTTTCATCAGTTTATTCACCGTTGTGTTTTTTCATTTAAGTGGTTTCAGAAGAATCCTCTCCCTGAACCACTCTCTATAGTTCCACAGGCCAACTTATACAGTTTTACTTATTATAGCAATGTCTAACACAAGACAAAAGTTTAACACACTTTAGTTAGTACGTCTCACAATATATTGGGCAAATTGCTGTAATAATGACGTATCAATACTTACTTTTTGTAATGCCTCCACAGCAAAATTATAGTGCTCATTCAATTTTTGTTTCGCACCATCTACTTTTAGAAGTGCAGGGTATGTACTCTTTTCTGCTGCCACATCTTTCCCTGCTGTTTTTCCTAATTGCTCGGATGTGCCCTCAATATCTAAAATATCATCTTGAATTTGGAATGCTAGGCCAATATGGTGTGCATATTCGACAAGTGCTTCACGGTCCTTTGTAGTTGCACCAGCTAACACAGCGCCGGCTTCAATACTAAAACGGAGGATCGCACCTGTTTTATTAACATGTACGGTTTCAAGCTCTTGTAAATTCAACAAGCGTTTTTCGCCATCCATATCTAAAATTTGTCCGCCAACCATTCCTTCGGCACCCGCCGCCACGCTTAATAAATGCACGAGCTCTAGCTTTTGCTCGGCTGATACATTTTCTAAACGTGCAAGAACACCAAATGCTAAGGTGTTTAACGCATCGCCTGCTAAGGTTGCCAGTGCTTCTCCATACACAACATGATTAGTTGGCTTGCCACGGCGTAAATCATCATCGTCCATGCAAGGTAAATCATCGTGAATCAGTGAATACGTATGAATCATTTCAACTGCCGAACCAACGATATAGCTTGCATCAAGTGATTTATTATACGCTTCACATACAGCCGCTACAAAAAGTGGACGAATTCGCTTCCCGCCCGCCTTTAATGAATAGAGCATTGACTCTTTCAAATGCGCTGGTGCTTCAATTTTTTCGACTAACTGATACATCGTCTCTTCGATTTTAGGTATATTTACATCAATAAATTGTTTTAAAGTTGCTTCCATTCCCTATTCGTCTCCGTTTCCTTGTTGGAAAGGCTTCTTTTCTCCATCTTCTCCAACGAGTGAAATTAATTGCTGTTCCGCATTTTGTAACGTATCATGGCAAAGCTTCGAAAGTTCCATGCCCTTTTTATAAAGATCAATGGCTTCTTCTAATGGAACGTCCCCTTGCTCTAATTTTCTTACAACATCTTCTAATTCTGTCATTGCTGTTGCAAATGTTGGTTTTGTCATTTCGCTTCCCCTTCCTTTTGCACATGCGTTTTGACAATTTTGGCCTCTGCAAAACCATCCTGGAATGTCATATTCACCACATCCCCTTTTTTAAGCTCATGCACTGATTTTACTACGTTTTGATCCTTATATGCCACACTAAACCCCTTGCTCATCAATGCGAGCGGATTTAATGCCTCTAGCATGCGTACCTGATTTTGGAACGCTAGCTTATTTTGGGCGAGCTGTTGCTTCATTGCCCGATGTAGCTGGTTATTCGTATGCTGTAATTGCTGTTTTGCCGCCTGTAGCTGATGTTGCGGCGAAAAGAGCTTCATTTTACTATCGACGGATTGTAGTTTTGCCTGCTGATTCAATAAATAAAGCTTTGTTGCATTTTGTAAATTGGCATCCACTTGTGCAAGTCTCTCTATAAAAGGACGATATAATCGCTCAGGTGTTGCAAGTGGATAAGAATTTTGTAATTTAGTTAAGCGACTGCGCTCAAAATTTAAACGCGATGTCATGACCTGATGCATAAAGGTTTGCTTTTGCAAAATTCGTTGAAATAGCTCTTGCTGATTCGGAACAGCGAGCTCAGCTGCGGCAGTTGGTGTTGGTGCACGTAGGTCGGCAACAAAATCGGCAATCGTTGTATCCGTTTCGTGTCCAACCGCACTGATGATTGGAATGCGGCTTTCAAAAATTGCCCGTGCGACAATCTCTTCATTGAACGCCCATAAATCCTCAATCGAGCCACCGCCACGCCCAACAATGAGCACATCACAAAGTGCTTGTCTGTTGGCCAAGTAAATATTTTCGGAAATATTCGGTGCAGCGCCTGATCCCTGTACTAATGTTGGATAGATTAAGATTTCGACTTGTGGGTAGCGTCGCGTGATGGTTGTGCAAATATCACGTATCGCCGCGCCAGTTGTGGCTGTCAGCACCCCAATCGTTTTCGGATATTGTGGAATAGGCTGCTTAAAATTAGGGTTAAATAAACCTTCTTTTTCTAAGCGCTCCTTTAACTGATTAAACGCGACAAATAGTCCACCAATTCCGTCTGGCTCCATCGTTTGTGCATATAGTTGATAGGCACCGCTTGCTTCATATATGTTGACATCACCGCGAATAAAGACCTTCATTCCCTCTTCCGGCTTGAATGATAATTTCGCAGCCTGATTGCGGAACATTGTTGCATTAATGCGCGAGCTATCATCTTTTAACGTAAAATAAATATGACCAGAGCTATGGATTTTAACGTTTGATAATTCACCTGTTACATAAACATCACGTAAATGTGGGTCGGCATCAAATTTTCGTTTTAAATATTTTGTTAGCGCTTTAACCGATAAATAGTTAGATGATGACAATGGCCCACCACTCCTTACGTACAAATAATAATTGGTTTATAAGCTAAAAATCACGATTTTGATCTACATCAAAATCGTGATTTTTGAAGTTAGATTATTTCCCTTGACGTTCTAACTCTTTTTCAGCTGCTTGTACAGTGTTTTCTAATAACATTGTAATTGTCATTGGACCTACGCCACCTGGTACTGGTGTAATATGTGAAGCCAGTTCGCTCGCTTCAGCAAAGTTCACGTCGCCTACTAATTTATTTTGTTCGTTACGATTAATCCCCACATCAATTACGACAGCGCCTTCTTTAATATGCTCTTTCGAAATGAAGTTTGGTCGACCAACCGCAGCGATTAAAATATCCGCTTGCTTTGTGAAAGATGGTAAGTCCGGTGTTTTTGAATGTGTATACGTAACCGTTGCATCTTTTTGTAATAGTAACTGCCCCATTGGTTTCCCAACGATATGGCTACGTCCTACGATTACCGCATGTTTTCCTGCGATTTCAATTCCTGAGTGTTCTAAAAGTTTCATCACCCCATAAGGTGTACATGGCAAGTACGTATCTTGTCCTAACATCATTTTCCCAACACTAATTGGTGAGAAGCCGTCTACATCCTTTTCTGGTGAAATGGCTTGGATGACCTCATCTTCATTAATATGTTTTGGTAATGGCAGCTGTACAAGGATACCGTGAATATCGCTACGTGTGTTTAATTCACGAATTTGTTCGAGTAAAGCTTGTTCTGAAATATCTTCTGGTAGTTTAATTAATTCTGAGAACATACCAATTTGCTCGCAAGATTTTTGCTTGTTTGCTACGTATGTTTTCGAAGCTGGGTTTTCCCCTACTAAAATAACGGCTAAGCCTGGGGTTACACCTTTCGCTTTTAATGCCTCTACACGAGTTGCTACTGCTCCTCGAATTTCTTGACCAATTTCTTTACCATTAATAATTGCACTTGACATGTTGTTACTCCTTCCAGTGATCACGACAATGTGGGGGCTATCATCCGTCCAAAAGAAAAAATCACCTTTGCGCGATAATAACCTTTCCAACTAAATCTTTTATATATTGTAAATCTTTATAGATGTAAATACATTGATTTTATTGCTCAGTAAATTTCGAAAGTACACCGTTAACAAATTTGCTTGATTTTTCATCGCCATACGTTTTGCATAGCTCGATCGCTTCGTTCATCACAACTTTATTCGGTGTGTCTTGTTCATGTAGTAATTCGTACACTGCTAAACGTAATACCGTTCTTTCAATTTTAGGTAGACGGCTCAGCGTCCATTTTTCTAACTTTTCTGTTAGCGCTGCATCAATTTCCGCTTGATTTTCAGTTGTTCCACGAACTAATTTGTTTAAAAAAGCATCTGACTTTTGTTCTTCCTCGAGAACATGACCAATTGCTTCTTCAATAGTAAGTTCTGTGCTGTCTAACTGAAACAAAGCTTGGAACGCTTTTTGTCGCGCTTCTGTTCGTTTCATCACTTTAAAGCTCTCCTTCATAAGTAGCATTAGTTCTTATCATAGCATATTTTTATTGTCATCGCACAGCTTGAATGAAAAATTTTCCGCGCAAATAACAATTAGTAGTACGGCTCCAATATGTGTTCATAAAAAAAACGACCGTTCAAATGAAACAATCGTTTTTGTACAAATTTTTTCTTGTGCTGCCAAATGATTTCACTGCAATTATTCGAAGCTAGTTATTCTGAAGCGGAATGATAATCGTACCAGTTTCGCGCTTGCCGTCTGTTGTTTCAGGGAACTCGAAAAGGTAGGTCGTTTCGGTTTTTGTTTCTTTTAGTACGACAAATTGGAATTGGCGTACATTGTGTAGAAAGTATTTAATGTCTTGCATCGCCATTAATTCTCCTACTGCTTCATAATGTGCTAATGCCTGTTCGAAATAGGCAATAATTACTTTCATGTCTTGTTCGTTCGCAATGCGAATAAAATCTTTACTCATAATGTCAAATACTCCTCAACTAGATTGCTTCTATTATAGCACAAAAGTAAAATACGCAAATTATTCACTTTCGCGCTAGTTACTTAAACACCTGAGCCGCCTTTACTGCTTTATGCCAGCCTTCAACTAATTGCTCGCGCTTCTTTTCATCCATTTTAGGCTGGAATTGTTGATTTAACTGCCAATGCTTTTGTACTTCTTCGATATTGTCCCAAAAGCCTACTGCTAAGCCGGCCAAATAAGCGGCTCCTAGTGCTGTCGTTTCATTAATGGCTGGGCGCTCTACGGGCACATTTAAAATATCGGATTGGAACTGCATTAAAAAGTCATTCATTACTGCCCCACCATCTACTCGAAGCGTTTTTAAATCGAGATTAGAATCTGACTCCATTGCTGCTAATACATCGCGCGTTTGGTATGCAAGAGATTCCAGGGTCGCACGAATGAAATGCTCCTTTGCTGTACCACGCGTTAAACCAAAGACAGCACCGCGCACCTCACTATCCCAATACGGCGTACCCAGCCCGACAAAAGCTGGCACTACAAAAACACCATCTGAGTCCGCTACACTTGTCGCATATGCCTCACTATCCGACGCCTTTCGAAACATACGAAGCCCATCTCGAAGCCATTGAATCGCAGAGCCTGCAACAAAAATACTTCCTTCTAGTGCATAGGTCACTTTTCCATCATAGCCCCATGCAATGGTTGTGAGTAAACCGTGCTCTGATTTTACCGCTTCCTCTCCCGTGTTCATTAGCATAAAGCAGCCGGTGCCATAGGTATTTTTCACCATTCCTTTTTCGTAGCAGCCTTGACCAAATAATGCCGCCTGCTGATCTCCCGCAATCCCTGCAATCGGAACTTGATGACCAAATAAATGCTTGCCTGCCAGTTCACCATAAATTTCCGAAGAAGGACGAACTTCGGGTAGCATCGATGCCGGAACCGTTAAGATTTCGAGTAGCTCCTCGTCCCATTTCAGCTCATGAATATTGAACATTAATGTACGGGAGGCATTCGAATAGTCTGTTACATGAACCGCTCCGTCTGTCAGCTTCCAAATAATCCACGTATCAATTGTGCCAAATAATAAGTCCCCCTTTTCGGCTTTTTCACGCGCTCCCTCTACATGATCCAAAATCCATTTAACCTTAGTTCCCGAGAAGTAAGCATCAATTAGTAGTCCTGTTTTTGCTCGAAATAAATCGTCATGACCCGCGTCTTTTAAGTCATTGCAAATATCGATTGTTTGACGTGATTGCCAAACAATCGCATTATATACAGGCTCTCCCGTTTTTTTATCCCAGACAACGGTTGTTTCACGTTGATTCGTAATGCCGATTCCTTCAATTTGTGTTGCCTGTATATTATTTTCCGATAACACCTTCGCAATGACCGACAAAATAGAGCTCCAAATTTCCTTTGCATTATGCTCTACCCAGCCTGACTTTGGGAAATGCTGTTTGAATTCCTGCTGTGCGGAAAATGCGACATCCCCCTTTTTATCAAATAAAATTGCCCGTGAGCTTGTCGTTCCTTGGTCTAATGCCATAATATATTTTTCCATGAAGCTCTCCCCTTTTCTAACGCATGCACCTTTATCACAAATATTATACGATTTTCACATCTTTGAGTGCTTTTTCGAGCCACTCGATTTGCTGCTGCTTTTCCTGATTTGACCATGATAAATAGCGTGCCATTTCCTCTATTACCAATCCTTTAAATTGCTCTACCAAATGAATATTGAAATATAACGCACCTGTTCTACGAATGAAAAAATCCGTTGCCGCACTCGCTGATTCATCATTCATCGCATAGTATAATTGACCATACACAATCGCTGGTAAATCACCCTTCGCCTGCGTGACATAGGCAAACACCTTATCCACATTTGTACCGTAATATTTGGCTAAATATCGGCTTTGCTCTTCTGATAAACCCATTTGTTGCCCCATAATCGTTCGCTTTTCAATAAAGCTTTCAAAAAATGTCGCGCCACTTATATCGCCGCCTGAAATCGGTAAGTGCTTCGTAATGGATTGGCCAAATTTTTTATTGAACTCTTGATTGAGCTGCTTGACGACGAGATCCACAATTTTTTCAGCCATTTTTCGATAGCCGGTCAATTTGCCACCAGCAATCGTGATTAACCCACTTTCTGCTTGCCATATTTCATCTTTACGTGAAATTTCAGACGGGCCTTTCCCTTCTTGATGAATGAGCGGACGCACACCCGCCCAAACCGATTCAATCTTTTCTAGCGTCAGCTTCAAATGAGGAAACATATCGTGAATAGCGTCAATCAAGTACCTTCTTTCTTCTAATGTTACCGTTAAATCCAAAGGGTCGCCATCAAAAAATGTATCCGTTGTCCCCACATAGGTTTTGCCGTCACGCGGAATGGCAAAAATCATCCGACCATCCTCTTTCGTATCAAAGTAAATCGCTTGCTGTAGGGGAAAATCCATTTCATCAAACACAAGATGCACCCCTTTTGATAACGTTAAGTGTTTTTCATCATCTGTCTGTTGGAATTTCCGTACTTCATCTACCCAAGGTCCAGCTGCGTTGACCACCTTTTTTGCTTTCACGATATAATTTTCGCCCGTCCATTGATCCTGCACTTCGATTTTCGAAAAGGCTAGGTTATTTGCTTGAATACCCTTTACCTTTAAATAATTGAGTGCTATAGCCCCATTCGCAACGGCTGCCTTCAGTACTTCAATCGTTAAACGCGCATCATCTGTCCGGTATTCCACATACATCCCACCGCCAAGTAGATTTTCCTTTTTTAGAAGCGGTTCCCTCGCGATCGTCTCATCCGCGGAAAGCATAAAGCGGCGCTCACTCTTTTTAACACCGGCTAATAGATCATAAATTTTTAAGCCGATTGAAGTTGAAAACGCACCGAATGTTCCCCCTTTATGAAAGGGTAACAGCATCCACACAGGCGTTGTGACATGTGGTCCATTTTCATACACAATCGCACGCTCTCGCCCTAGCTGTGCGACTTCTTTCATTTCAAATTGCTTCAAATAGCGTAAACCACCGTGCACGAGCTTGGTTGAGCGGCTACTCGTGCCTGCTGCAAAATCTTGCATTTCCGCTAGACCCACCTTCAAACCACGAGATGCCGCGTCTAATGCAATACCCGCACCTGTAATTCCCCCACCAATAATGAATAAATCAAATGTCTGCTCTTTTAATGCGCGATGCCTTTTTTCGCGCGATGCTGCTGAAAAATTCACCATCTTTTCTCCCTCCTTGCCAAACAAAGCTCATTCTTCTATACCCTTATTGAAGACCTTTTTTAAACACCTCTTATTGTGCCCAAATTTGGAAAGAAAAAAGGCCCTATTTCGTTTAACTACGAAATAAGGCTTCTTAGGATGATTATTTACTTATTCAGCTGTTGCTGTTTCGAATTGAATCCCTGTCACGTGAATATTCACTTCACTTGTTTCAATTGCTGTCATATTTAAAATAGCTTGGCGAATCGTTGACTGTACTTCTTTTGCTACTTTTGGAATCGCATAGCCGTATTTCACTGTACAAAATACATCAATCACAATCGTGCCTTCTTCTGACATTGCTGATTTAATACCTTTTGAGTGCACCTTTTTACCGAAACGCTCAACAACACCTGTTGTAAAGTTGCCGCGCGTTGCTGCCACACCCTCTACCTCTGTTGTGGCGATCCCAGCAATGACTTCGATCACTTCTGGTGCAACTTCAATTTTACCTAACTCTTCTTTACCAACTGGTGTTGGCTGCACAAATGCTACTGGTTGTTTTTCTGCCATGTTCCAAACATCCTCTCTTATGTAAACTAATCATTAAGGCTTACTGTTACCTAAGCTCAGTATACTACAATTCCCTACATCATGTCGGTTCAAAGCGCACTTTTTTTCGAAATAACAGCCAAGTAATCAATCATGCCAGTCAAATTGCGCCTGTGCTGGATCAACTTGTATCACTTCATATTCCTCGCAATAATGCTTCGCCACAAATAATATATCCTGACGCACTTGCAGCATAACCTCGGTATCATTCGTATTGACAAAATAACGTATTAACAAGCGGCATGCATTCGGTCGGATTTCGTCTACCGCCACATGGATAACCGTTTTGAGCGTTTTCGGATGTAAGGCAATTTGTTCACGTAAGGTTTCCACCAATTGCACCAGTTTTTCTTCGCTATTCTCGGTCGATAAAAATAAATAATGCTCCACTTTACGCTGTGTACGCTTTGATAAATTATAGATTGGACGGTTCACTAAATAGGAATTCGGCACATACACGAGCCCTTTATCCGATGTTTGAATGAGGGTGCTTCGTAAATTAATATCCTCAATGGTACCGTCAATTTTTTCGTCACCCGTCATGACCCAATCTCCAATTTGAAACGGTTTATCGAGCACGACACTCATACCACCAAATATATGCGCTAATGTATCACGTATACCAAAGGCAAGGGCAACTCCTGTTAAGCCAATCGCCGTTAAGAAACCATTTAAGTTAAAGTTCCAAAGCGATGCAATCGTAAACATCGCAATGACCATTACGACCACTTTGCTCATCCGTAAGAAAAAGGGCGTTAGTAAATCCTGATCCTTCCCCGTTTCAAAGCGCTCCGGATTTTTCAAATAAAAACTCAGCACATCATAAAGCGCTTTATATCCAAAGTACACATAGACCGAATCGATCAAATTACGTAATTTCGGATACGCAAACAAATCGACCTCTACTAAAGATGAGCAGGCAACGAGAAGCACAATGAAAATGAATGCATTACGCATAGAAGGAAAAATACTTTTCGTTATATCACTCATTACCGGATGCCCACGCTTTTCTAGCATCCGCGCGAATTTAAATACAATTGGTCGAATCACAAATTGGATGAGTAATAATCCAACAATTACAATTAGTAAAGCGGCTAACCCATCTGTCCACGTTGGCACTTGGACGGTTGGAATTAACCATTTTATCGAATCCCACAAAATCTTCACCTACTTTTTCACATTGCGAAAAAAATCATACCATGTGGGAATTTGTTTTGACTAGGGAAAGCATTAAAAACCACCCAAAATTTGCTTTTAGGTGGTAAATTCATTAGTGCGGTATATAAACAAGTTGTAATACAAATAAACATGCAAAAATATAAACGAGTGGATGTACATCACGGGCACGTCCTTTAAAAATCATGACAAGCGGATAGCTTATAAAGCCAAGTGCAATCCCTGTAGAAATACTTGAAGTGAGTGGCATCGTTAAAATAACTAAAAATGCTGGGAACGCATCTTCAATGTCATCCCACTTCATGTTTTTCACAACACCAATCATTAAACTCCCTACAATAATTAGCGCGGGAGAAGTGATCGCAGCAACACCGGATAACGAACCAACAAGCGGACCAAAGAATGACGCCACAATAAATAATACGGCTACTGTTAATGAAGTTAGTCCTGTACGACCACCAACGGCAACCCCAGAACCTGATTCCAAATAAGCTGTCGATGGGCTCGTCCCAAACATCGCACCAATAGTTGTTGCTAAAGAATCTGATAATAGCGCTTTTCGTGCACGAGGTAGCTTATCATTTTTCATCAAACCTGCTTGCTTTGCAACGCCAATCATCGTCCCCGTTGTATCAAATAACGTTACTAAAATAAACGAAAACACAACGCCATATAGTCCGTATTCAATCACTTCACGAATCGCATCCATTGGATTGAATACTAAAATCCCCTCTGGTAAATGCGGCATTGCCACGACTTTCTCAATCGTTAGTTGACCCGTCAGCATCGCAATAATCGCTGTGACAATCATCCCAATAAAGATGGCACCATTTACGTTGCGTGCCATTAACGCAACAGTAACAAATAAACCAATAATCGTAAGGAATGTCGCAGGCTCTGCAATATTACCTAGAGCCACTAAGTTTGAATCATTCGCAACAACGATACCTGACATACGCAATCCAATAAAGGCGATAAATAAACCAATACCCGCTGTAATGGCTAATTTTAAGTTTTCTGGAATGGCTGTAATTAATTTTTCACGAAACGGTGTCAAACTGATTAAAATAAAGATTAACCCCGCCACAAATACTGCTGAAAAGGCCGTTAAATACGTAATTTCTCCATTTGAAGCTAAAACAACGGTATACGTAAAATAAGCATTTAACCCCATCCCCGGTGCAACCGCGATTGGATAATTCGCACACAATGCCATCCATCCTGTACCAATCACCGCAGCAATAATTGTCGCCATAAATACTTGATCAATCGGCACGCCTGCATCTGCTAAGATAATCGGATTAACGATAATGACATACGCCATCGTTAAAAACGTTGTTAACCCTGCGAATAACTCACGCTTTACCGTCGTACCATTTTCATTTAATTGAAACATATTCATTCCTACTTTCAAAACACGAACATTATTTAAGAACTCAAATATAGTATTTGTTTTTCAGATGTAATGCAATCTATTTACCACGAATGCATCAATGTTATACTATTCCCTTTAGTCAGACTCTTTAGTAAACGAAAAAAATCCCTCAAACACCATGTGTTAGAGGGAAATAATTTTTGTATAGATTATGATTAAGCCTTAGCTTTCGCACCTAAAATATCATTTTCTTCAAGGAATTTCGTGTTGAATTTCGCTGATTGGAACACTTCATTGTTCATAAGCGCTTGGTGGAATGGAATGGTTGTGTTAATACCAGGTCCCGCTACTTCGAACTCAGATAAAGCACGGTTCATTTTTGCGATTGCTTCTTCACGAGTATCCGCGTGAACGATTAATTTTGCTACCATTGAATCGTAGTATGGTGGGATTGTGTAGCCTGCATATACAGCAGAGTCAACACGCACACCGTAACCACCAGGAACAACATAAGTTGCTACTGTACCAGCTGAAGGCATGAAGTTTTTGTATGCGTTTTCAGCGTTGATACGGCATTCAATAGCCCAGCCATTGATTTTAATATCTTCTTGCTTGAATGGTAGCTCTGCGCCAGAAGCGATTTTTAACTGTTGTTGTACTAAGTCAACGCCCGTAATCATTTCTGTAACAGGGTGCTCAACTTGGATACGTGTGTTCATTTCCATGAAGTAGAAACGGTCTTCTTGGTAATCATAGATGAACTCGATCGTACCAGCACCTTCGTAGTTACAAGCTTTTGCAGCTTTAACAGCTGCTTCACCCATCTCTGCACGACGCTCTTCAGATAATGCTGGAGATGGTGCTTCTTCCACAAGCTTTTGCATACGGCGTTGTACCGTACAGTCACGCTCACCTAAGTGAACAACATTGCCATGACTATCTGCTAAAACTTGAATTTCACAGTGACGGAAGTATTCGATAAATTTCTCTAAGTATACACCTGGGTTGCCGAAAGCCGCAGCTGCTTCTTTTTGAGTAATTTCGATGCCTTTTACAAGGTCTTCTTCTGTGCGTGCTACACGGATACCTTTACCGCCACCACCAGCTGTTGCTTTGATGATAACAGGGTAACCGATTTTGGCAGCCCATTCTTTACCTGTTTCGATGTCTGGAACGATACCAGTACCAGGAACTAAAGGAACGTTAGCCGCTTCCATTGTGTCACGTGCAACGTCTTTAATCCCCATAATTTTAATCGCATCCGATGAAGGACCGATGAATTTAATTCCCGCATTTTCACATGCCTCTGCAAATGCTGCGTTTTCAGCTAAGAAACCATAGCCTGGGTGAATCCCGTCAGCACCTGTTTTTTGAGCTACACCTAAAACAGCTGGGAAGCTTAAATAAGAATCTTTAGATAGTTTTGGACCGATGCAATATGCTTCGTCGGCTAATTTTACATGTAACGCTTCTGCGTCAGCTTCTGAATATACTGCAACCGTTTGAATACCTAGCTCTTTACATGCACGAATAATACGTACTGCAATTTCGCCACGGTTTGCGATTAATACTTTTTTCATTGGTATATGCGCTCCTTATTATTCAGCTTTAACTAAGAATAAAGGTTGACCATATTCTACTAATTGGCCATCTTTTACTAAAATTTCTACGATTTCGCCTTTAATTTCAGCTTCGATTTCGTTGAATAATTTCATCGCTTCTACGATACATACGATTGACTCATCGCCCACTTTATCGCCTACTTTTACGTATGCCGGAGATTCAGGGTTTGGAGCTTGATAGAATGTTCCAACCATCGGAGAAGTAATTTTATGAAGATCAGCTGTATCTGCAACAGGTGCTGCTGGTGCTGCTTCTGCTTTTGGTGCTTCTGCAACTGGTGCAGGTGCTGGAGCCGCTGCTACTGGAGCTGGTGCTGCTTCTGCTACTTTTTTAGGAGCTACAACTTCTGTAACACCGTTTTTCTTTTTAAGTTTAACTTTTGCCCCATCTGCTTCGTACACGAACTCGTCAATTGAAGACGCGTCCACTAATTTGATAATTTCACGGATTTCTTGAACTTTGAACATTCTTAACTCTCCCTCATTAAAAAGTAATTATGAATACAAACCCTATTTTATAATTTTTCCGACTATTTTGAAATACTTAATTTTATTTTTTAGAAAAAACGGTATAAAACACGACATTTCTATGTTAAAACAATGAATTTTTCTTCATACTGCTATATAACACATACAGGATTTTTGTATATTTATTGAATATTTTCAATTGAAAGGCTCGTAATTAACCGTTACTTTTACATCTTCATTCATTTCAGAGAGAACCATATAGACAATTTCATTGATCTGTTGTTTCGATACTTCATCTGACATCACGGTTACTTTTACATCCTGATCTTCCACTCGTACAAGTGCATCATCATAGCCCAAAGATTTGACGACCATCTCAAGCATGGCTTCTGAAGTTTCTAATTTTATTAGCTCTTCCATCTCATTAAATGCTTGATTTTTTTCTTCGGCTGTCAGTTCCGTTGAAGCCGCTTTTTGCGTTAATTGCTCACGAAGCTGGCTGCGTTTATTGCTTGCTTCTAAACGCATTTGCTGGAACATCTCACTTTCTGCTGTAACTGCTTGTGTGTCATTTTGACTGACGCCTAGGATTTCCGTTTCATCAATTGTATCATCGGTAAAAATCGATAATAAGTTAGGTGTATTGCGATCTTCCACAATATAAAACACAGAAATTACCGCCACTAAACTTGCTAATGTAAAGAACCATACTGTTCGTTTTTTTACTTTCACTTTGCTTCCTCCTTATGTTGCATCGCGACCACTTGTATACGATGCGTTGGTATTTGTAGCACATTGCCTACTGTTTGCTTCAATAACTGCTGAACATGTACATCCTGTGCACCCTGTGCAACAATAATGACACCAGCAATGTTTTGTTGTTGTGAAACAGCTAAAAATGATTTCTCCTTTTGCTGCTCATAATGAAAATAAACAAATACTTGTCCAACAGCCTCCATTTCACTTAGGATTTTTGCCAATTGTTGTTCGGGTATGTCCGTTTGTGCAGATTGACTACTCAAGTTCATTACCATATAAATCGACAGCACAACAATCAATACGAAAGCTATAAATAAAGGACGACTTGCTCGTGATTTATCCACATTTGTAAGCAACTACGCCCCCTTGCCTCATCGAATTCATCATAATGTATGAAGGTATACTGCTACTTATGCTAACAGCGATGCAATCGATGTAGTAAAAATTATAAATAATGCCAACTTCACATAGGTTTGCCATTCTCTTTCCTCAACAAAAAACAATAGACTACTTCCTAACAGCACAAATAAAAATAATTCAATCATGTACTCCCTCCAACGGACATTTGTGCAAAAAATATGCAGAGCAGTACAATGAAGACAATCGCAAAGCCTAATAATCCACTCACTGCACATGCCACAAATAACGTTTTTCCAACATCATCAAACAGGGCACTCATACGTGTATTGGTAAAAGGTTCAATGACAGCACCGATTACCTTAAAGGTGAGTGCATGTCCTAATAACATCATCGCTGGTGCAAATGCCGCACTAAAAACAACCGCTAAGAAAGAAACACCAATAAAGGATGAAACCATGGATTGCGATTTTTGAAAAAAAGACAAGCCTTCTACAATTAAATTTCCGATTAGTGGGATATTTTGCTCGATTAGCTTTTTGATGGGTGATTTGACCGCGTCATTAATTTGGATAAGTGCCGCTCCTGAAAACGTCAAAATCGATGTTAATGCTACAATTGCGGCAATGATAAAGCTTAAGACGGAGCTTCGAATTAAATCTGCCGCCTTTGCAAAGGATATAGTAGGAAAGATTTTAGTGGATATATCGAGTAATAGCGCTATGATCAGTGAAGGAATCAGCAGCTTGGTTGAGACAAATAATAAAAATTGAATGATAAAAATGACAATCGGATTCCAGGTTAGTAATGTAAAGACGGATTGCATCGTTAACAGCATCATCGAAAGAATCGGAATCACCGCGACAAAAAAGCTTTGCAAAACCGAAATCAATTCATAAAGCACGACAAATGCATCAATCACCTGCTGGCCAAAGCTTACAATAAACAGTAATACAAACAACTGCTCAATCATTACTATTTCGTTTGGCAATAGCGCAACAAATACTAAATAAACACCGACATAAAGCAAGCTTAACAATAGAATGGATAAAATGGATTGAAGTGGTGTGGCGAATAATCCTAGGAAATCTTCCATTACGATAGCCTTTCTAATAATTGAACAAAGGTTTGAAATGGTGTGGCAAGCTCATTCACCCAGTAAACAATCACAGTTAAGCGAATCGAAAGGGTTACTAACGATACATAAGCCTCATACTCCATCTGCTTCAAAAGTGCACAAAATAAGTCTTTACTTAAAAATAGCAGCGCCGTATAGAGTAATCCTTTACTATAGGGTACACTCTGAAACAATGTCGCCAGCTGCTGCCAAAGTGGATAAAGCTGTGTGCGAAAGATAAATTGCAAAATTACAAAAAAGAAGATGATGACGATAATGCTATGAAGCTGTTCAAATGATTGTTTCAGAAGAATGAGCAACACTAAAAAGACAATACTCGCAAATAAAATCATCATTAGCTAATAGCCGTTAACCACTGAAAAAATACGGCGATTTCTTGAAAAAAGAATTTCAAGAAACGAAGTAATTCAAGCGTCATATACAAATACGCAATAAAAAATAAAAAATAAGAAAATTCCTTTTTCCCTAGTTGTTCAAAAAATATATGAAGAAGTGCTATCACAATTCCCACACCTGCGACGCGTAGCACATCTTGTAGTTCCATTAAGCGCTCCTCCTTTACGACAAACTATATGCACCATCAAAAAATTTAAGACCAAAAAAAGCCGAATGAAAAGTTGATACCTTTCCATTCGGCTTACTCAATTCTGTTAAATGAAGCTATCAATAATTTCCTGTACCGATGCTTCCTTTGCTAAATAACTGTTTTCCCCCATCCAAAGTGATAAATATTCAGGTTTATTTTGAAGAACACTTTCTTTGCGAATATGTAAAGTTAAATAATGCTGAATAGGATAAGGCGCTACGACAGCATCTTGCAACTGTTCAGTAAATTTATTTTTTAGACCACGTGCATATTTACCGGTAAATGCTTTTGTGAGCGTTGTTGACTGCTGCTCAGAATTTAATACCGCCTGCTTATGTGCATTGCTTGCCTCACATTCAAAGGACGTTAGTAGAGCTGTACCAATCTGAACATAATCTGCCCCTAAGCTAAACATATGCTCAGCATGTGCTTTTGTCATAATCCCACCTGCAGCAATGACGGGGATCGTTACCTTGCCTTTTACCGCTGCGACAAGCTCAGCCGTCGTATTTAACTCAATGGACTCCGTGAATGAGCCACGATGCCCTCCTGCCTCACTGCCCTGTACGACAACTGCATTTAAGCCTGCCTGCTGAACAGCGATTGCTTCCTCTACTGTCGTTGCGGTACCAATCAAATACACATCCTCATCTTTTAAACGTGCAATCATCTCCGCAGCTGGCAATCCAAATGTAAAGGACACAATTTTGACACCCTCATCGATGATTGCTTGTACCTGTCCTTCAAAGACTTCTGTTGATACAACGCGCTGTGTATCTGGAATCCCTAGCTCTTCATAGATTGGCTGTAATGCTCCACGTGCCTTTTGTAACACATTAATATCAATACGCGGCTCTTCTTGTATAAATAAGTTGACACTAAAAGGCTTGTCCGTCAGTGCCTTTACTTGTTGGATAAAATGTTGTGTCTCTTCGCCATTTAAATAGCCCGCCCCAATGGAACCGAGCGCACCTGCTTCACTACATGCTGCAACAAATGCAGGCGTTGTAACCCCTGCCATCGGTGCTTGAATAATCGGTTTTGCTAATGAAAATTTTGTACGCATAGCTGCTTCACTCCTTTCTTTGATTATACTTAATTTCTCTATCATTTGCAGTCGTTCCCTCTATTTCGTCCCTATGACCTAAAAATTCCTTTTTCATTGCAAAAAAAAAGATAGAAATGCTGAATAAGACAGCATTTCTACCTTTCATTTCATTACGCACGTGATACGTAAGAACCTTCTTCTGTGTTAATGATTAATTTGTCGCCTTGGTTTACGAAGAATGGCACGTTTACCATTAAGCCTGTTTCCATTTTCGCTGGTTTTGTACCGCCTGAAGCTGTATCGCCTTTAATCCCTGGCTCTGTTTCAGCAACTTCTAAAACGACTGTGTTCGGTAATTCAATCCCGATTAACTCACCTTGGTAAGATTGGATGTGTAGCTCCATGTTTTCTAATAAGTATTGTAACTCATCTTCAATTTGAGCTTCTGCTAAAGTTGTTTGGTCATAAGATTCCATGTCCATGAATACATGCTCGTCACCTTGTGCATATAAATACTGCATTTTGCGGTTTTCGATCATTGCTTTTTCTACTTTTTCACCAGCACGGAATGTTTTTTCCGTTACGTTGCCGTTACGTAAATTACGTAATTTAGAACGTACGAAAGCTGCGCCTTTACCTGGTTTTACGTGTTGGAATTCAAGTACGCGGAATAAGTTACCTTCTACGATAATTGTTAAACCTGTACGGAAATCGTTTACTGAGATCATGAGTTATTTCCTCCAAATTATAAAATGATTAATTTTTTATCCGAATGATTTAAAATTTCATTACCTGTTTCTGTGATTAAAATATCGTCCTCAATTCGAACACCGCCAACGCCTGGAATATATGCACCTGGCTCGATTGTGACAACCATATTTGGCTCTAACACAACTTGCGAACGGAAATTCAGTCCAGGACCTTCATGCACTTCTAAACCAATCCCATGACCTAATGAGTGACCAAATGCTTCACCTAAGCCCTTTGTTTTCAAATAATCACGAGACACAGCATCTGCTTGTGCACCCGTCATACCTGGGCCTACTTTTTCTAATGCTAAAAGTTGTGACTCTAACACAGCGTTGTATATTTCCACTAGCTGATTAGAAGGTTGTCCTACAGCTACTGTACGTGTAATATCCGAAATGTAACCATTATAGTAAGCACCAAAATCAAGCGTTACAAAATCACCTGTTTCAATGATCTTATCTGTTGCCACTCCATGTGGTAACGCCGAGCGTAAACCACTTGCAACAATAATATCAAAAGATGAGCTTGTAGCACCTTGTTTACGCATGAAAAATTCTAATTCATTCGACACATCAAGCTCAGTAATACCTGGCTTGATGAAATTTAAAATATGTGTAAATGCATTGTCTGCAATTTCACATGCAACCTTAATAATATTAATCTCTTCTTGACTCTTAATCAAGCGAATTTTTTCAATTACACCTGAAAGTGGAACAAAATCAGCTTTTATGGCAGCTTTATACACTTCATACGTACCATATTGCATCGCGTCCTGCTCAAAGCCTAATGTTTTCACACCCATTGCGGCTGCTTGCTTTGCTACTTCCTCATAGATTGTTCCTTTATGTTGTTCAATGCGGAACTCCTTGACTTGTTCTGCCGCTTGCTCTGTATAGCGAAAATCCGTAATAAATACCGCATCATTTTGTGAAACGATGGCTACACCAGCCGTTCCAGTGAAGCCTGTCATATAACGACGGTTGTATTCATTAGTAATTAAAATGGCATCGACTTGATTGTCAATTAATGCTTGACGTAATTTTGCTAATTTCATATGTGCTTCTCCCCTTTTTTACGATTGTAAAAACTTGCGTAATGCTAACTCATAGCCAAAAGTTCCTAATCCACAAATTTGACCGATGCATTCTGCGGCTAGCTTTGATTCATGGCGGAAGCTTTCGCGTGCATGAATATTTGAAATATGTACTTCAATAACTGGTACATTCACCGAGGCAATGGCATCTCGTAGCGCAATACTTGTATGGGTATATGCACCGGGATTAAAAACAATGCCTGCAACCGCTGTATCTGCTGCCTCATGAATCCAGTCGATTAGCTGACCTTCATGATTGGATTGACGAAAATCGACGGTCGCCTCAAACTGTGCAACCAGTGCTTCACATTTATGTTTGACATCCTCTAGCGTTTCCGAACCATAAATTTCGGGCTCACGCTTACCTAAACGATTTAAATTCGGGCCATTTAAAACGAGATAGTTCATTTTTAGCGCTCCTTTTTACGTACTGACCTTTATTTTATCACAGAGTTTTCAGACTTCAATACTTTCGAATTACGAAATACTTATTTGCGAATCGAATGAGCCGTCTCCGTTAAAAAACGCATTACAATAAGGAGAAGGACTAGAAATGGCACGGATAGCTTTTTAATCGATGTCCATTCAATAGGAAGATTACGTACTTGCCATTCAACAAGGAATGCCAGAACAAGGCCAAAAACAATTGACACAACAAGCGGTGAACGAAAAATAGAAAGCTGAAATAGTGTTAATAAAACATACGCAACCGCCAATAAAATGAAAAATAAAACCATCCAGCAAGCAAGTGGTGTCCATTCTACTTTTTCTATTTTCTGTAAAAAATGAATCGGATTCCATTTTATTAGTTTAAATAAATGCAACCCCTTTAAACTGATGGTAAATACGAGCGCTGCCGCAACAGCCGTCATTAATTTTTGCATGATAGCTCCCCTTTCATAAAGATTAGTATGTTCACTTCAAAAAATCCTATGCCGATACGTAGTGCTTTTCTAGAAAATTTAGTACAATATGAAAATGAAACTTGCATAACAGACTTGAGTACCTTGCTGTGCAAAATAGATAAAGAGAGTGGTGTACGTAAAAGTGAGTAAAAACGCGCCAGTATATGGTGGACAGGCGCTTTTAGAAGGTGTTATGTTCACAGGACAAGATCATATGATTACCGCAATTCGTCGAAATGACAATTCCATTGATTATTTCCACGTGAAGAAAGAGAAAAAGCCGATCTATCAAAAGCTGAAGAAAATTCCTTTTGTGCGCGGTGTAGTAGCCTTGATCGAATCAGCAGGCTTTGGTTCACGCCATTTGCAATTTGCTTCCGATCGTTATGAGGTCGATCCTGGTGAGGAAGAAGATAATGCTGGTGAAGAGCCATCCAAATTGATGATGGTGCTAGGCGTTGCTGCCATTGGGGTATTATCCTTTTTATTCGGGAAATTCGTATTCACATTAGTGCCAATGTTTTTTGCTGAATTTTTAAAGCCTTGGTTCCCAGGAAAAACGACGCAAATTTTCATCGAAACCGGCTTTAAATTAATTCTATTATTAGCTTATTTACAAATAATCTCTATGACGCCACTCATTAAACGTGTCTTCCAATATCATGGTGCCGAGCATAAAGTAATTAACTGTCATGAGGCAGGACTAGAATTGACGGTCGAAAACGTGCAAAAGCAATCTCGCTTACATTACCGTTGTGGCTCAAGCTTTATTTTATTTACGGTGATTGTCGGGATGTTTACGTATTTCTTCGTACCCGTCGATCCGCTTTGGGTGCGCTTAGTTAGCCGTATTTTATTAATTCCTGTTGTCATTGGGATTTCATTTGAAGTGTTACAGGCAACAAATGCGGTGCGTGATATTCCGGGACTTCGCTTCTTAGGCTATCCTGGACTTTGGCTACAATTACTAACAACAAAAGAGCCAAAAGATGAAATGGTAGAAGTGGCCATCGCGTCCTTCAACAAGCTACATGAAGTAGAAAAAAACCCAGAAATCGCTCAAACATTAGCGCATGACTAATACAATGAAGGGAATGTACATCATTTGTGCATTCTCTTTTTTATTAGGAAATTTATTTAGCTACTCGAACTATTTTCATTGAGTTCGCAAAAGTGATTTGGCATAATAAAGTTAAAATTCAGTTTATTTTAAGGCAAGGAGTTTTATCATGAAAACCGTTTTTCAATTTGCATGGCGTTATAAATGGCCCGCGCTCATTGCATTTAGCCTCATGTTGCTAGAGCTTGCAAGTGATTTAATTCAGCCGCTTTTTATGGCGAATATTATTAATAAAGGACTATTAGAGGATAACTTCAACAGTGTGGCATTTTGGGGTGGGAGCCTATTTGTGCTTGCACTATTTTCACTGCTAAGTGGTGTGCTCAATTCGTTCTTCTCAGCACATGTTGCGCATAGCTTTGGCTTTGATTTACGAAAAGCACTTTATCGTAAAATTCAATCCCTTTCGATGGCGACGTATTTATCGTATCCCACATCTGGCTTGATAACCCGTTTGACAAGCGATGTGACGCAAACAATGAACATCGTCTTTATGATGCTACGAATCGCCATGAAGGCCCCCCTAATGGCAGTTGGTTCAATCATTATGGCCTTTGTCATCAATGCCAAGCTCGCCCTCATTTTATGCATTAGCTTCCCATTTTTAGTGCTATTTTTAGTTTGGATGGTCTCCATTGGCATTAAGCTATTTGCAAAAGTTCAAAACCGTTTAGATGGCGTCAACCGTCAGCTTCAGGAAGGCTTACAGGCTGTTCGTTTAGTCAAGGCGTATATGCGCGGGAATTTTGAGGCGAGTCGATTTCAACGTGTCGCTGAAGATTTAAAATTCGATACGGTAAAAGCAACACGCGTTATGGAGATTGCGCTACCAATTTTACAATTTGTTATGAATACTAGTTTATTGGTCGTCATTTGGGTCGGTGCGGATGCGATTCGAGCAAATGATCTTTTAGCGGGGGATTTAGCAGCCATCATTAATTACGCATTCCGCATGACTTCAGCGTTTTCGATGTTTTCATTTATCATTATTGCTTATGCCCGTGCAAAGGCTTCTGCTGAACGAATTGAGGAAGTGCTGATGATTGCAGATGGTACAGAAGAGATTGACGTATCTAGCCCCCCCTTTTTACCAAGCTTTAAAATTCGTTTCGACCAGGTATCCTTTCACTATCCAAATGCTACGGACGCAACATTACGCAATTTATCATTTACTATTGAAAGCGGAGAAAAAATCGCGATTATGGGGGCAACCGGCTCAGGGAAATCCACCATTTTACAGCTTGTTGAACATTTTTACGAAGCAACGTCGGGAGCTATTTTTATTAACGAGCAAAAAATTCAGGACATTCCCTTACAGCAGCTACGGCATTCCATTGCCTATGTCCCACAGCAATCGCTATTATTTTCGGGAACGATTTTAGAAAATTTACGCTGGGGACGTCAGGATGCTACTTATGAGGACATTATTGCTGCGACAAATAAAGCGCAAATTCATGAGTCTATTGAAGCCTTTGAGCATCAATACAACACAATAATTGGTCAGCGCGGCATTAACCTATCTGGTGGTCAAAAGCAGCGGTTAGCGATTGCACGTGCATTACTCAAGCCATCTGCGCTCTTAATTTTAGATGATAGTACGTCGGCACTTGATGTGAATACGGAGAAAAAACTATGGCAAGCATTGGACGAAGAGCGTCTCACAATGCTCGTTGTGACCCAAAAAATCCATACTGCGCAAACGGCAGACCGTATCATGCTCATTGATGAAGGAAAACTAAGTGGATTCGCTACGCATGAGGAGCTGTTGCAAACAAATGAATTATACAAGAAAATTGTCGCTTCTCAGCAGGAGGTGCTGGCATAATGAAATTTTTCAACTACAAACCGATTATTACAAAAGAGCAAATTAAACAAGCAAGCGGCAAAAAGAAAAAAGGCGCACGTGCCGAAAACTGGACATACACAATCAAGCGTATTTTAGATTTCGTCGCCGAGCAAAAGGCCTTATTAATCGTTGTGTTACTTTTAGTTGTGGCAAGCTCTCTCTTAGCACTCATCGGCCCATTTATTATCGGACGATTAATTGACCGCTTTATTGATGGTAGCTCTTTAAGCACGCTGGATTTATGGCTATACGGCTTAGCTGTAATCTATTTGCTGTACGGTCTTGCTAGCTATTTTCAAAACTATTGGATGGTCAGCATCGCACAGCAAACGGTATATCGTATTCGTACACAGCTATACGAGCATTTCTTTAAGCTGCCATTGCGCTTTTTCGATAAACGCAAGCATGGTGAACTGATGAGCCGCGCAACGAATGATATCGAAACAATTAGCTCCACATTAAACAGTGCGTTCATTCAAGTCGTTTCAAGTATATTAACGTTAACTGGTACGGTCGCTGTTATGCTTTGGCTAAGCCCACTGTTAACGCTTGTAACGATGCTTATTATTCCATTGATGTTTTATGGGATGCGCTGGATTACGAAACGGACTAGCTTGCTCTTCAAACAGCAACAAGCCGCCATTGGTGAGATGAATGGATTGATTGAGGAATCCATAAATGGGCAGCATGTCGTAAAGGCCTTTTCACAAGAGCAGGAAATGCTACGTCAATTCGATGAAAAAAATCAGCGCATTCGAACAGTAGGCTTTTGGAGTTTAACGTATTCGGGCTTCATACCAAAAGTGATGAACACATTAAATAGTTTAAGCTTTGCGATTGTGGCCTGTGTTGGCGGCGTTTTCGCGTATTATGGCCATATTTCTATTGGGACGATTGTTATTTTTACGGAATATGCCCGTCAATTCACCCGTCCATTAAACGATTTAGCGAACCAATTTAATACCGTGTTATCTGCACTAGCTGGCGCTGAACGTGTCTTTTTAATTTTGGATGAAAAGCCCGATCACGTGGCAGGCAATAACGTCCTCTTATCCGGTGATGTTCGATTTGATCAAGTATCATTCCAATACGATGCGGATGCGGTGAAGCCTACTCTTTCAAATGTTTCATTTACGATTGAATCGGGTCAATCGGTTGCGTTAATTGGGCAAACGGGCGCCGGGAAAACAACGATTATGCAGCTGTTAACAGGGCTCTATGAAAAGACTAGCGGACGGATTTTATTTGATGGTGTGCCCATTGAGGAAATTTCAAAAGCCCATTTACGTGAACAAATGGCCTTTGTATTGCAGGATCCATTTTTATTTGAAATGTCGATTAAAGACAATATCCGTTACGGTAAGCTGGATGCAACCGACGCGGAAATTATCGAGGCCGCTAAAAAGGCCAATGCGCATAGCTTTATTGAGCGATTGCCAAATGGTTATGAAACCATCATTTCAGGTGATGGCAGTCAAATTTCACAGGGACAAAAGCAGTTAATCTCCATTGCCCGTGCATTTGTCGCCAATCCGAAAATTTTATTACTAGACGAAGCGACAAGCAGCATTGATACCGTGACCGAGCTGCATATCCAGGCCGCGCTTGAAAAACTAATGCAAGGGCGAACAAGCTTTATTATTGCCCATCGCCTGAATACGATTTCGAAGGTCGATTATGTCATCGTACTCAATCAAGGAAAAATTGTCGAACAAGGCCCGCGTCATCAGCTCATTGAGGAGCAAGGGATTTTTGGACAAATGTTGAATGTTTAACGAAAAAATCGCTCATTTTGTGAATTAGGCAAAATGAGCGATTTTTTATTATACCTAAAGGTCGTTATTGTCTATAACTGTATCGATTTCTTGTCGTTTCTCTATATTTTGCAATGGATTTTTTAGTTGTTGGAACTGTTTATAATATTTTATAAGTAAGAATACAAGAATGAAAGATATGACTAAAAAGATAGCAACACTAATATACAATTCATGGCGAACCGCTTCTATTGTTGGTAAATCGACCGTAGTTGTTTGATTCGCATAGCAAAATTGAAGAAATGCTAGAAAATTGCTAAAACTATGTAAAAGGATTGGAACTACTATATTTTTTGTTTTTAAATATGCATAACCAAGCACACATCCTAACGCAAATGCGAATACAATATTAATTGGATTTAGATGAATAATACCAAAAATAACCGAAGAAATGATTATACTTTTTTGTGGACTCCATTTTAATGTGAATCGGCGTAATAAAATCCCTCTAAATAACAACTCTTCCCAAATTGGCGCGAGAATACAAATATTAATAAAAAATAAAACATAAACGATGAGCGGTGTATCCACAATCTCTAGAGAATTAAATTGAAATAAATCAAAAAATGAACGAATTTGCTCTTCAAATAATAGATAAAGAACGGATAATAATATAGTTGTTAAAACAACTGTGATAATTTGAAAACATGCGGTAATCGACAAATACCTTACCCAACGACCTTTAGACATCGTCATTTGGATGGTCTGCTCATTATAAGAAATATTCCATTTTTTTGTTTGAAACAAGATATAAGCTAAGCTGCAGATTGATACAATAAATGTAATCCATTCCTCACTTGCTGGTATTGTTAGAAAGAATAGCATTATAAAGCTTGTAATGAATATAACAATTGCAAATAGAACAAAATAACGTAATTTAAAATTCCTTAACTGTAAATAATCCATTTTGATGCACCTCCTAGTATTAGCATATCATGAATCAGAAAATTCAACCTAATATTTGGAAGTAAATTTTATTTCCTCTCTATCTACATAATGAATTGTATAATAATAGCCGAAATCATTAACGTTGCATAAAAATTTTTAACGTTTGTCAAAAGAGATAAAATACCTATTTAATATTAATTCCAGAATTTTCTGAACAATTGTTCTTCCTAGATTTTAAAAAAAGTCAACATGCGCATAAGCGGTAGCTCTTATCCACAAATTGTAAATTATTTACATCCGATACAGCTTAGAAAATTGGATCATACGTTAATTCGTCCAGATGTTCCACCTCTCTTTCGTGGAACTGTCTGACGATGTGCTGAAATTCTCTGTTCCAATCGTACTTTTTCCGTCCTTTTGATTTTCTGGTTGGCGCCCTAAATAGCGCTTTTATAAATACTTCAAATGGCTTAAAGAGTAGATTTTGGAGCGTTTCTTTTAAGTCTAAAAGAGGTCCATTATGGTTCAATTTCAGTTTTAATAATACCTGTAAGCAATACGTAATTAAGGCGATCCAAATTTGTGTATACACAGCGTTTTGACTTTTTCCGTAGAAGCTTTTGATTCTTAGATGTTGTTTCATCCATTTAAAAAACGTTTCGATTTTCCAACGATAGCGATAGAGGTCACCAATTTCTTTCGCCGATAAATCGAAACAACTTGTAAGAATGATAATTTCATTCCCTTCACTGTCCTTCGTTCGAATTAAACGTAGTGTATTCTGCATTTTCGTTCGGTTCTGCTCATCACCTAGAAAGACTTCTTGATCAGAAAAGATGTTATTTTCAACGTCTGGGACTTGTTCATTCAACACTTCGATTTTTGCATTTTTCTTCAGTCGTGTGATAAAACGAATTCCTCGATCGCAGAGTTTATCGTATTGTCGATAGTCCGTATAGCCTCGGTCAAACAGATGAATCGCATCGGAATCGACATCAATTAACTTGTTCATTTGCGTGCGATCTGCGTGTTTCGCTGGTAAAATGACCGCTTGATCAGGAAGTGTCACATCTTTTGTGACAACCACGCGCAAATGTAGACGAACGCCTGCCTTTGTTTTTCGAAACGTTGCCCAAGGATATTGGCTTAGACTCATCGACATCGTAGAAGAATCGATGACAAGTAATTTCCCAATATCACGAAGAAACGGTGAGTTTCCTTTCATTTTCACCTGAATGGAAACGGCGAGATGGCGAAAGACTTTTTCGAATATTCTAGGGGTGAGGCAGGATTGTTTACGCGAAAGCTGCGACGAACTAATGGCATCCATTTGAATAAATGTATGAAGTTCTTCGGTATCTTTCAGCTGTTTCGCTAATTTTTTAAGCGAACTTTTTTCATTCAATTGCGCAATGATGAACAGCTGAAGAAACTTATAAGCTGTCAACTTTTTAATGTAAGAGTCGAGATTTGAAACGTTCACAACTTTTAAAAATGTTTTCTCATCGAGTACTTTTAACAATTCATTTAATGTGGATTTTGTGGTATCCTTGTCCATGGGTAAGCTCCTTTAAATTGGGATTTGGACAGAACTACCAAACCTAATTATAAGGAGTTTTTTCGTGCAATGGAATACCTAATTTTGGGATATTTTTAGATAGAAAGACTCTTGATATAATGTGTTTTAAATTAATGCAATGTTAATGAGCCGAAATACAAATATTCCATGCATTCCGGCTATCTCAATTTGATTTTCCAATTACTCACGATTTCCGGATATAGTTGAATACACAACTTTCCAGCCTTGATCTGTTTTTGCAACTTTATATTGATTCACAATACTTTCAGACATCGGATCGGTAAATCGTAGCTTTGAGTTGTCTTTTGTTAACTGTGCAAAGCCCATTTCATAAATATCCTTTAATAAATGCTGCTTATTCGTCTTTGCAACCTGTTGCTGCCATTGTTCAAATGATGGCAATTCTTCTGTTTTGTCCAGTAATGCATACATCAATTGATAATCCTCTACATAATTTGCATATAAATACAAGCGGACAACTGTATTCACGGAGAAATTCTTTACTAATGCTTCCACTTTCCCCTTTGCGCGCTGTAATTGAGCAAATAATTGCAGCTCCTCGTCTGTTAATGTATTCGTTAGCTGTGTTAAGTCATAGCCCAGTACCTTACCGACCAATTGTTCTTTATTAATAATCCCCTGATAGGCATCACTTGCCCAGTTATCTGGAATAACAAGGAGCTCATCACGATTTGGTTTATCATATTTTTTCGACAGGCCTTTATAAATGCCGCTATCTCCGTCATATGTTGGCCACATGTAAAAGAGGCCGTCCAATTCTTGTAAATAATCTCCGTTAATCAGCGTATCATCGACTAAACTAATATTGCCATCGTCCGTTGCTAAAATACGACTAATTTGCAGCTTGCCTTCCTGTTCATATGCAATGACGTCCCCTATCCTATAGCTTTCCTGTGCATAATAATATGGATCAATGACAACTGGAAACTTTGTATATTCTTCATTGCCACGATGCATTGTAGGGTCCTCATAATGAAAAAGCTGTAAAGTATCAGCTATTGGTTCGATAATTGGCACAACCGAATCTACGCGGAATCGATGAGTTATTAAACGTGATTTCTTACCATCAATTACCTCGTACACTGGCTTTTCATACGTATCGACAAAACCAAACCATACACGTTCCCCTGCTTTCGATTCAACAATCGTTGCCTGCTCCTCTCCTAAATAAATTGCCTCTACTGCTGGATTGTCAATTATGCCAATTTTCAAATGGGCTGAGGAAACAACAAAACTCGTAGCTTTTGTCGAGAACGGTTCATTTAAAACCACTCGCTCATCCGTCCACCACCGCTGTTCTTTTTCATTATAATGTCCAAACGCAAAGTGAATCTCTTTTTCCTCGACAGTGTTTTCTTTCACAATAACAAACTCATCATTATTCGAACGGACATTGTGCTGCTCATATAGCACCTCTGTATTTTCCAAATGATTATCTTGGATAAACCTTTCGGCAAAGGATTCACGAATTTCCGGTTGCTCGGTTTCGGATGTGACAGGTTGCTCAGGTCCTTGTTCAATCAGTAGCAAAAATGAACTTGCCGCAACCACGCCTGCAAAAGTCGCGGCAGGAACCCATTTTTTTGCTTTCCGATTCGGTGCATGAACAGCTTGAATAACTGTACGTTTCCTGTCTTCACTTAATCCTTTTTTGGGCATTAGCTGCTTGCGTTCCTGTTGAAATTTATTCATGTAATAACTCCCTCCAATCCTCATTTGTAATATGTATCTTTAACCTTTCACGCGCTCGTCTTAATCGGGTCTTCACCGTATTGTCCGATAAACTAAGTAATATGGCGATTTCAGATGTCGTTAATTCCTCGTAATAATAAAGGATAATCATTTCCCGGTATTTCATCGGTAATTTCAGTACATATTGCATAACTTCACTTTGTTCCATAGGGCTTTGAATTTCATAACTAATCGGCTGCTTTAGTGTGATGAGCTTCATCAGCGTCCTTTTTCGTGACGCGAAGCTTCGTAAATCGTCATAGCATTTATGAATGGTCATTTTCGTTAAATATGTTTTTACACTTGCCCTTTGTTCGTATTGATCAAATGTTCTAAAAAACTGAATAAATACTTCCTGCACAATATCCTCTGCACGGCTCCAATCCTTTACATACATAAAGCTTAGCTGTAGCAAGTATGGGCTATGCGTATCCATATAGTGATGCATTTCTTCATTTGTTAGCATGCTTGCACCCCCCTTTTTTCACTACATAGACGAAAGTAAGCGCCCTTTCCGGTTCAAAATCTGTCAAACTTTCTTTGTATTTTTTTCAAATATCCACTACCATTAAAGCAAATGAAAGGCAGGGAATGACATGACGACTATTTTAATCGTTGAAGATGAACAACAAATCGCGCGTGTACTGCAGCTTGAATTATCATTCGAAGGCTACGAAACGATCGTGACACATACCGGAACAGATGGTCTACTTGCTTTTCATGAGCAGCCAGTCGACTTAATATTACTCGATGTGATGCTTCCTGAAATGAATGGCTTAGACGTATTGAAGCGTATTCGTAAACATAACGAAACGATTCCAATCATTTTATTAACAGCCAAAAGTGACATCCAAGATAAAGTAAATGGGCTCGATTACGGAGCGAATGATTATGTGACGAAGCCGTTTGAATTTGAGGAATTACTCGCTCGCATTCGTGTGGCGCTACGTTTTGCTACAAAGGCTGTCCCCCAGCAAGAGCAAGCACTCGTGTTTGAGGATATTACATTAAATGAACAAACGCGAGAGGTGTGGCGTGCGGGTCATTTAGTGGAGCTGACGGTGCGCGAATTTGATTTATTAACTCATTTTATGAAACACCCAAAGCTTGTGCAATCCCGCGAACAAATTTTGAATGCGGTATGGGGCTATGACTATTTTGGTGATACGAATGTTGTTGATGTGTATATTCGCTATTTGCGTCAAAAGCTTGACCAACCATTTCAGCTCCCATCGCTCCTCTATACAGTGCGCGGTATTGGCTATGTTTTAAAGGAAGCGACCCATGAAGCTTAACACAAAAGTAAATATTGTTTCGATCGCATTAACGATGATTATTTTAATTAGTAGCTTTACCGGTGTTTATTTTTTATACGAGCATTTTGCCATTACGACCGAGGCGGAGCAATTGCAAACACGCGCATTGGAACTTACAACAGCCATTAGTGCACTCGAGCAAACAGAAGGAATCGACACCGTATTACGTGCCTATATCCCTACAGAAGGTGCGATTATCGTGCGTGACGCAAACGACCAGCCCGTCACGCGTCTGCAAACAACGGCCGAAAAAATTGATATAACACTCCAGAAAAACGAGCTCTACACGGTCAAAATAATCGATGGCATTCCCTATATTGCAATGGGCACACCGATGATTTGGCCAGATGAGCAAATTGTCGAGGCAAAATTTATTCAACCATTACCGACCATTACCGAAAATTTAAATCGCTTATTCATCATTTTATTAGTAATGACTCTACTCGCCCTCATTCCGATTTATTTGGCGAGCCAATTACTCGTCAGCTTAATTGTTAAACCGGTTACAAAGCTTACAACAGCGATGGAGCGAAATATTCAGCAATCGAGTTTTGAGCAATTAGCCGTAAATAAGCGCTCAAAGGATGAGATGATGCAGATGACTGCCACATACAACCTATTAATGGCACAGCTAGAAGAATTACACGACAAGCAGCAGCAATTTATAGGCAATGCCTCCCATGAGCTAAAAACACCGTTAACCGTCATCGAAAGCTACGCCAAGCTATTAAAGCGGCGCGGCACCGAAAATGTAGCTGTTACAGAGGAGGCGCTGCAGGCTATCATTCAAGAAAGCGCGAATATGAAGCATCTAATCGAACAAATGCTCACACTTGCTAAATCAGCAGAAACAACAAAAATAACAGTTCGTTCATTTGAGCTCGTACCTTTTTTACAAGCGATTGCTGCCAATGTACAGACCGCCTATCACCGAGAAATTCATGTCAAAGCGCCTGATGCCGTTATTACAACGGATGAAGCAATGCTTAAGCAATTGCTCTTTATTTTTATTGATAATGCAAGAAAATATAGTGATGATGTCATTGAATTGCTCGCTACGATAGATGAGCAATTGCATATTCAAATTCGCGACCAGGGCATCGGGATACCCAAGCAAGATTTACCACATATCTTTAACCGCTTTTACCGCGTTGATAAAGATCGCAACCGAAAAACAGGTGGCGTCGGCATTGGATTATCCGTTGCACAGGAATTAGCACTGCACCTGCAAGCAACGATTGACGTGGAAAGCGAACTCGGTCAGGGAACGATTATTCGTCTATCACTACCACTTCATGGAGGACATTCACATGAGGCTTAAACCTATTTTACTAGTCGCTGCTATTCTTACACTAACGCTCGTTGTCATCCTTGCAGTAAAGCAATTGGCAACACCGCAGCAGCTCACCGTCGCTGAAATGAAGAAGCAAATCGAACAAAGCTATAACGCTGAAGTATTAACGCTTGTTGAAAAGTCTGAGCATTTCGTTGCCTCGTTTAAACAGAACGGCTCCATTTTTGAAGTGTCGATTGACGATGAAACCGGGCAATTATCCGAGCTCGTGCTTATTCAACAAAACAGTGCACCACCAGCCGAAAACAAGCCCGAACAGCAGGCGAGCCAGCCGCAACCCCCTACCGTTCTAACAAAGCAGCAGGCGATTGACATAGCACTGAAGGAAGTGTCTGGAGAAATCGATTCGGTTGATTTTGAGAATACGTCAGATGGCGGGTATTATTTTGTGGAAGTCGAGCAAGAACATCAGGAAATTACGGTTCAAATTCATGCCATTACCGGAAAAATTTTATCAATTCAATCGGATGATTAATTTTCTCATCAAATTCTAATTTACTTCTCATATTGTTCTCATCTTCATTTCTTATACTAAGCTTACAAACAAGTTAAGGAGCGGATGAAAATGAAGATGAACAAAAAATTAATAATTATTCCAGCATTATTACTCGCGATTGGCGGTGGGGCGGTACTTGCACAAACCAATTATTTTGAAGCAGCTGGATCCAATCCCAAAGTAACGGCTAGTGAAGCAAAGGCAATCGCTTTAAAGGAAATTGATGGTGAAATGATTAGTCTAGAATATGATGGCGATGATTTCAAGCCACATTATGAAATTGATATTGTTAAGGATCAAGAAAAAATCGAGCTCCACATCGATGCCAATAGCGGGGCTGTGAAAGTGACAGAGCGTGAAGTTATCTCGCAATACGTAAAATCACCGAATTCGACCGTTTTACCGACAACAACCGCTACGATCTCTGAGCAGCAAGCCATAGATATCGCGCTTGCTAAAGCTAATGGTACACTTACAGAAATTGAGCTAGATGATGAGGATAACACGCTCGTTTATAAAATCGAAATCCGCAACGGTAAGATCGAGTATGATTTCAAAATTGATGCTGCTAATGGTAACATTGTTGAATACAAAGAAGATTTAGAGGACTAACCCCTCCGTATTCTCTTATCCACTAAAGTAAAATAAGGCATGAATCGCAAGTACGGATTCATGCCTTTCTTTATGATGGTAGAATGGACTCAACCAATACTATGCTTTTAAGCTTGTGGAACTACTATCAAATGTGACACAGTCTCGCCCATTATGTTTGGAAATATATAAGCGCTGATCGGCTATCTCAATGAAAATCAGTTCATTCTCTACGTTGTCCTCTGCTGTTAATTCCACGCCTCCAATACTTATCGTCACAATTCCTTCCTTACGTCCTAAATGTTTGAATTGCGCCTCTTTTACGAGCAAACGAATCTCCTCAGCAATTTGCCACAAAGATTCCTTTGAATAATTGGGCAAAATAATAGCAAATTCCTCACCACCATAGCGGGCAAATTTCACATTCTGTGGTAAATTCGTTTGAATGAGCTGCACAATGTTTTTCAATAGCTCATCCCCAAGGACATGACCATAATAGTCATTATATTTTTTAAATTCATCCACATCAATCAATAATAAACCAAGCTGGCTATACGTCTTCTTTGCCTTGTAGAAATATTGATTCAGTAGCTCGTTAAACGTATGGCGATTATGAATGCCTGTTAACCCATCGATTAATGCTAATTCAGAAAGACGTTTATTCGATTCAGTTAGTTGCTGTGTTCGTTGCTGTACTTTATCTTCAAGCGTTTTATTCATTTCAAGCAATTCTTCATTTAGCTTTTTCACTAAAATCAACTGCTTTGCATGACGATAACCAATAAAAAATAAAATTAATAAGACATTTCCCGCAATCGTATACAGTGACATCGGTGGTGCTGTCATATAGCCCATCCCACTTAATAAATCAATAATTAAGCCTATAAAAACAAATATAACACCTAAAAATAACGGTTTCGCCAGCTCTAAATTGTGTTTCAATGCAAGGATAATAATACCCACACTATAAACGACAAATGCCAACATTAGAAACGAAGTACGGAAAAATAATGTTTGAAAAAATACCGGCTCCGTTACAAGAGAAATAATCGCTAATGTTGCTAAAATCGATACACTACCATAAATAATAACTTTTGATACAAGCTCTTTAAACAGCAAGTAAATAAACCAAACATAGAGTAAAAACACTAAATTCGTTGTCATATACTCCATTTTCGTTGCCCATATGTACGAAATATCAAACGGTAAATCATGATAAATAAATGGCACGCTAAATACCGAGCGAATGGCTACGCCCGTACAAAAAAAACCAAATGTCAACAATAGTTGTTGCCCTTTCGCCAATAAACCAATGACAAACGATAATACCCCAACAACTAATACAACGCCTGTTACAAATGAAACAACCATCCGTTCAAGATAATAAGCCTTGCTTAATTCATCCCACTCGCCTAACTTAAAGCCTTCTGAAAAACCACCTCGAATATGTTGGAAGCTTGATAGCTGTACAGCTAACGTGATTTGATGTTCGTTAAATGTCACTGGCAGTAAAAGTGGCTTTAAATCGGTGTCATGTTCGTTCGCAGACGTCCCTACTGTTCCAACCTCAGTTAGCAATTGCCCATTCGCATATATTTTCATTGCCCCGTATATGTATGGAATTTCAAGTGCAAGATTTTTACCTACATCTTGTTTAGAAATTGTAATTTCTTTCACAAAGGTTCCGTACGTCGAAACCTCCCCAGTGATTTCCTCAAATTCCACTGGTAAATCAACTATTGTATCTGCCAGCCTACCACCAGCCTCTGTTAATAATTGTTGGTCATAAAACTGCCAATCCGTATTGATTGACTCATAATCAATCCCCTTAGTAGCAGCATGTGTTTGCATAGGTAGTAACAGCGCAAAAATACATAGCGTGATGATAAATAGATAATCTAGTATTTTCACACAGCTAGCCCCCTGAGTATCAAGTAATTTATTTGTTCTACTAGTTTATTCATTAAATTTATTTCAGTATAGCATAACCTCTCTTTGCCTGTTACAAGCATTTTATAATATTTTCCATTATATTTAATTGCATCGTTTTTTGTTATGATGGTATGAGAACATATTAGAGGTGACATCATGATTTTAAAAAATAGCAATCGTTTATTTGTCGTAATCGGGCTCATCATTTTAATCATTGCTGGCCGTTACGTCATTATGAGCCAAGAAGTAGTGGAAATACCCACTGTACAGGTCGTAACGCAAACTGAGGTCATTCCGTCCGTTGCGGGGAGCTATTGTTGGCATTCGGCTGGTGAAGGAAAATGTGTAGATACAGCAGCGCCACACGAAATGATTGAAAGTAAGCAACTTCCATACGTAACTGTTGCACCAAACGAAACAATCGAATTTCAATATAGCCAAAAACCAACGAGTATTTCGGTACAACAATGGATAGAAGATTTTAACTATGAAGAAATTTCTACAAGCGCTCGCTTTACCGCCCCAAGCGAAAAGGGAACATACATCATTTCAAGCATAGCACGCTTTAGTAATGGAGACCGCACAGATTCGATTGCCATTGAAGTAAAATAACGATAAAAAGCATCACAGCTAGGCATAAAACCTAATTGTGATGCTTTTCGCTGGTGAAAAATAATTGTGTGCCTGAATAACAAGTGATTTTTTTCCAGCTAATTGCTTATTTGTATTGCAAAACTAAATAAACTAGCACAATGACAATTACTGTTGGTACAATAAATGTCATTAAGAAACGATAAACCTTATAGAAGCCCTCACCCATTTTACTGCCTTGTAATAGCTCCTTCTTTACGACTTGCTTATCCATAATATGAATAATGAAAATCGCAATGAGTAAGTTGCCAATAGGCAAAATCACATTCGACACTACAAAGTCTGTAAAGTCAAAAATATTACGCCCAAAAATCGATACATCCCCTAACGTACTATACGTCAACGTAGAAGGAATTGCCGCGATAAATACAAGCAGCCCGATGACCACTGTAATTTTGGCACGCGAAATGTTCCACTTTTCAACAACTGCCGCTACGATAATCTCGTACAAGCTAAATGAAGAGGTTAACGTGGCAAATAAAAATAAAACAAGGAACATCGCTAAAAATAGTTCACCAAATGGCATTTGTGAAAACGCAGCCGGCAGCACCATAAAGAGTAATGGTGGCCCACTTGTCACTTCCATATCAAAGGCAAACACGACCGGGAAAATGGCTAAGCCTGCTAAAAACGACACAAAAATACTTAAGCCAACGACAGAGCCTGCTGAATTCGGCAAGCTAACATCCTTCTTCAAGTACGAGCTATATGTAACAAGACATGAAAACCCGACTGCTAATGCGAAGAACGATTGCCCTAACGCATACAAAATCGATTCCCCTGTAATGTTCGAAAAATCAGGATATAGGAAGAACTTAATCCCTTCCATCGCCCCATCTAACGTAACCGCGCGCACTACTAAAATAAAGAACATAATGAATAATAGCGGCATCATAAATTTATTCGCTTTTTCGATTCCATTTTGAACACCTAACGCAATGACAATCACATTGGCAAGCGTAAATAACGCCAGTCCCATTAATGCAATCTTCGGTGTACCCGTCACTTGCCCGAAAAATACCCCGGGATCTACAGCTGGATCAATGACATTACCGACAACCGATACGCCACTATACACAATAATCCAGCCACCTACGACACTGTAAAACGAAAGCAGTAAAAAGCAACCGATGATGCCGAGCTTACCAATCCAAGCCCATGCTTTCGTATTGGGGGCTAGTATTTTATAAGCCGTTACCGCTTCCTTTTGCGCGGCACGTCCGATAATATACTCTGATAAGAGCATTGGTAAACCAATTACTAATGTTAATACGACAAAAATTAAAAAGAATGCCCCGCCACCGCTTTGACCGGCTACATAAGGCATTTTCCAAATCGCCCCAAGCCCAATCGCTGCACCGGCAGACGCTAATACAAACCCTAACTTACTTGACCACTGTCCTTTACTCTTCTCCATCAAACTCACTCCACTCAAACTGACTAATCTCTCAAGCATTTCGCATTAAGCGATTTGCTTTCTTCTACTATGTTGACCCGCTATTGCATTATTCAGCCAGAAAGCCAATCACTAAATTCAATCGCACTCCCACGCTGTTTTACCAGGCACTTGCAATAAGGTCGCCATCATTCTATAGTACCGAAAAATGATAATTAATCAATGTAAAATTATGATAGGGAGTGAAACCAATTTGACTAAATCCGGAATTTTAAAAAACAATTTATACATACCTTTTTAACTAAGGTGATTCATCACATAACAGCTTTTTCTCCCTGAAAATCTGTCAGTTCATTGCAGTTGAACTAGCAAATATAAATAAGTTGGAAGCATCAATGAAACATTTACAAAACGTAGCTTTCGCCAGCCGTTGTTATCATTTTGTTGCTCAATGAAAATATTCACAGCCATCATCACAAAGCTCACTACATAAATTCCTCCAATATGAATAGGTGCATTACCATTCATACCGCCAGCAAAAAGTAGAAATAGTACAAAAGCAAAACCAATTGTTACAATACTTTGTGTGTAATGTGAATGCATCGGTAGCTTTCGTTTCTTATCGCCATCGACTCGCATTTTCTTATCAATATATAGATTGCCTCCAAATAATAGGAAGAAAAGCAGCCCGAACAACGCATATTGCCATGGTTCCGAACGTGTTTGCTTAATCGGTATGATGTCAGAACCTTCTTGAACTTGATAATAGTTCCCAGTAGCAGCATCTTCATAATAAACTTTATTTCCCGCTAGATATTCATATAATACAAAGTCGGAACCATCGCTATAGGTAAAACGATACGATTTAAATACTTTTGGCTTTACGGATGGTTTATCAATGGGTTGCAAGGTATCAAGTATCGTTTGCATAACCTGTAAATCCTCTTTATCCGTAGTGCGACTAACACCTAAATAATAGATCGATTTCGGGTCGCCTTTACCATCTCGCTCTAAAATAGAGGTCAAATACGCATCTGAAGAAAGATGGACAGTTTTATCATAAACAGGCATCGTTGCAACTAAAAATAGCAAAAGCAGCACCATTGAAAAAGCAACAGCTGGTACTTGCCAATGAAATGGCTTTTTATTAAGGCGTTGTTCCATTTGTTCAAAATCAGCCTGTTTTTTATCATCACTAACTTTTATAGACTGCAAATTCTCTAGCTGCTTTTCATCAAACATCGCGTACCCCTCCCAATAACTCGCGTAACGCCCTTAAGCCACGCGCGGTATCATTTTTTACTTTGACTTCCGTTGTATTTAAAATCTCCGCCGTTTCTTTCACCGAATATTGCTCGATATAGCGTAAAATCACCACTTCACGGTAATTGGTTTTAATTTGCTGCAAAGCATGATAGAGCGCTTCATTATCTGCATTTTGAATCGTGACTTCTTCTGGTAGCTTTGCGGTAGCTATTGGCTCCTTTTTCAACGTAAAAAAACTGATTAATTTTTTCCTGCGATAATGATCGTACACTAAATTACGCGCAATTTTTAATAAGTATAGACGCTCATTTGTATCATAATTTTTTTGATAATAGCGGTAAAAGGTTTCTTGCAGTAAATCATGTGCTAAATGACGGTCATTTGTTAAGTAAAGTATGTATTTAAAAATCGCATCATAGTGCGTATCAAAGACGTCTCGTCGCAAAGTATCTCCCCCTCTCAGCTGTATAGACGAATGAGTGTAAGTTTGGAATCACTTTATTTGTGAAATTATGTAAAATAAAAACCCGAACATGGATTTCATGCTCGGGCAATTGGTTACACACCCATTTTACGGCGCGTATTACTTGTTTTCTTTGTTTGTTGGCTCTTCATTTTTTTCGTTGACGTATCACCTTTTAGATTGTTTTTACCGCCACCCGCATTGTTTTTCTTGGCTTCTAATTGCTGCTTTACAAGCTCTTGTAAGCTTAACTTTTTCTTTTCTGTTTGCTCAGACATTTGGCAAACCTCCTTTTAATTACATGTTCACTAAGTATAATGCAAAATACCTCGTTTTGTAAAAGGAATTCCGCGCATTTACACAGAAAAGCCCCCTACGAATTGTAAGAGACTTCCTGTGCTTTTTCATTAAAATAATAGCCGATGCCACTTTTAGTTTTTATCCACTTTGGTGAGCTTGGCTGTTCTTCAATTTTCTCTCGCAGTCTTCGAATATGTACATCGACTGTACGCTTATCGCCTTTCGTAAAATCAAGCATTTCTATAATTTCTTCACGAGACTTGATATCCCCCGGTTGTTCTAATAAGTGCAGCAACAGCTTAAACTCACGCTTTGTTAATGGAATCTCTACTTCTCCCTTATACACCTTGAGCATGACTAAATCCACTTTAAACGGACCAATCACTAGCTCTGATACACGTTCCTGTTGCTGTTGTGCTTTTTCATAGCGTTTTAAATGGATTCTTAAACGTGTCAAGAGCTCGCGAAATCCAATTGGCTTACGAATATATTCAGTGGCCCCCATCTCAAGAGCGAGCACCGCATCTAATTCATCTGTTCTCGAACTAATCATCATAATTGGGATATCAGATTGATAACGAATTTGTCGACAGATCTCGATTCCCTCTAGATCAGGTAATGTCCAATCGACTATGATTGCATCAGGTCCATATTGTACAAGCGCCTCTAATCCAAGTTTACCAGCTCTCTCGATACGCACCTCATAACCATCTTTGATTAAATATAGCTGCAATAAGCTCCCTAAATTTTTATCCTCTTCTACAACTAATATTTTTCTCGCCATTAGGGATTCCTCGCTTCTCTAGTTTAAGTCAAATTTTCTATCTCCCTTAACAATACCTGTCCTTTTTTAATATTCTGTACGAAATGTGTAAACTTTCTGTAAATTGTGAAGGCGGATTAGAATTTTGATACAACTAAATCGATTATTTTCAGAATGTTTAATCACATAGAGAATATTAGATTTTTTTGTACCTATCATGCAAATCCACGCTCAAATCTTGCCCTATTTCAAAATAATGATAGGTTCCTATTCCAAACACTTCATCATCGTTTTAGCTTCCTAGAAAAAGATATTTACATTACTTTTACAAAGTCTTAATTTCTATCCATTGGCGTCGTTTCCGTTATTGTTTTTTATTTCCATTACGTTATACTTAATTCTAAATCTTAAGTTAAGGACGTGAGCTTTATGTTTTATGCACCATTATTTGAACAAGACGTACCAGCGATTCTTCTTCCTTAACGGTTGAAGAAACTTTCTTCCGTTAGGCTCTACTTTTCAAAAAACGGAGGAATCAAGATGAATCAGAAACTATTAGGTGCTTTATTTTTATCAATTGCTGCTAGTATTTGGGGTGGCATGTACGTTGTTGTGAAAGTAGTAGTAGAGGTTGTACCACCATTCGAATTAGTTTGGATACGTTATTTCATTGCCGCGATTACATTAGCGATTATTGGGATTTTAACAAAACAAGTATGGGCAATTGCGAAAAAGGATTGGTGGATTGTATTTCTTGTCGCATTCATCGGGAATACGATTTCCATTGTCACACAAGAAATAGGGACGATGCTTTCCAGCGCTCAAATGGGGGCCATTATCACTTCGACAACCCCTGCCTTTATGGTATTATTCGCACGCTTTATTTTAAAAGAATCGTTAACATGGAAAAAGTGCTTTTCAATTGCACTTGCCACAATTGGCGTTGGAATCATTGTAGGAAGCAGTGGCATGGATCACGCTTTGCAATTGGGCGGTTTCTATTTACTGATTGCTGCGCTTACTTGGGCATTGATGTCCGTACTGGTGAAAAAAATTCCGACACAGTATTCACAAATTGTCGTGACAACGTACACTTCAAGTATTGCGGTTCTTTTATTAACGCCCATTGTTCTTCCAAGACTCGCCCAAGTAGACTTTCAAGCAATGCTGCACCCTTCGATTGGGGGCGGTATCCTCTATTTAGGTGTCATTTCAACGGCGTGTGGCTTTTTACTCTGGAATAAAGGGTTGCAGCTGATGAATGCGGCAAGTGGTGGGCTGTTTTTCTTTTTACAGCCAATTGTCGGGACATTTTTAGGCTGGCTGCTACTTGGCGAAACACTTGGCTGGTCATTTTGGATCGGCACCATCCTCATTTTTATCGGGGTCTTTTTAGTAATGAAAGAGGATGAACTTTAGTTGATGGGGGGTGTATCAATTGGGGATTTTATCATTTTTCTTACTTGCAATTTTAACGATTACTGCCATTTCCATTGAGCATGCAGTGAAGGACATCTCCAAGCAAAACGAACAAATTATTTCGCTACTTTCCAAAGATGAAGAGAACAAAAAACGCGCGGACATATGATCCACGCGTTTTTTCGTCTATTTGATTACAAGCCACATTTTAGCTGTGCGCCACAGTTTGTACATGTGTTACAGCCGCCCATTTCTTCTACCGTCCCTTGACGACATACTGGGCATGTGTTGCCGACCTCTGAACCGATTGTTACGTCTGTGTCTGTTAATGGTTTAATTGTATCCACTAATACGACTTGACGCTTCACCTGTTCTTCAGCTTGCTTTAATTCTTCAAATTCTAATTGTTCATCATTATTTGCTTCTTCAGCTTTTAGTGTTAATACTTGTGAATCACGAGAGCCGTCTACGTATACCGTACCGCCTTTTGCGCCGCCTTTGTATAGACGCTCATACACTTGCTGTACTTGTTCGACACCGTAGCCTTTTGGTGCATTCACTGTTTTCGAAATCGATGAATCAATCCAGTTTTGGATGATGCATTGTACATCGGCATGTGCCTCTGCTGAAAGCTCCATAGATGATTTGAACCAGCTTGGTAAATTATTTTCATCCGCTTCTGGATTCGCATCTAAATATTCCTTCACGATTTCCGCTTTTACTTCAATAAACTTCCCTAAACGACCTGAACGGTAATAAGTAAAGCTGAAGTAAGGCTCAAGTCCTGTTGCAACTCCGACCATTGTACCTGTGCTCACATTTGTTACTCTCTATTGAATAGAGGACGGGATTATTAGTACCCGTTCCATATGTCGCCATATGGGTCAGACTATATCATCAACCATTATTAGAATGTCTTTTTCTGTGACATGGATATTCACACAATGTAATTAAATTTGAAAGTTCATTTGCCTTTCTCCAGTCTCCTTTAAATTCTCTAAAAGGAGTTATATGATGTACAGAAAGTTGTTGTCCATATTCTTTCTCAGCGATTCCACAATCCTGGCAAGTATAGTGATCCCTTTTTCTTGCCTTTTTTCTTTGATTACGCCAATTAGGTCCATAATAGTCAATACTACCACCATTCCAGGTTCCACTTTTTTCACCTGTAAACAATTGGTTTTCAGCATAATAAATCGCCATGCATGCTTGTGAACAAAAGTTTAATTTTCTGAGAGTAGATGGTTTTTTTCAAATTCCTTAGAGCAGTGAATACAATTTAATTTAATTTGTTTTTTATATTGTATTTTTCCACGTTCACCGTTTGCTTTTCCCAAGCAACCTTTCGAACAATATCTTGCACTGTTTTCTCTATTTTTAGGAACCGTAAATTCTTGACTACATTGCTGACAAATTACTTTGACATCTTTTCTTAAATGCTGATTGATTAGATGCCCATTACTTAATTGGTATAATTTTTTGCACTCTACATTACAAAAATTTGTTTTGTTCACTGTAGATGGCTTTCTCGATATTGGCTGCTTACAATATGAACATTTCACTGTTACTTTTTTATTCATATCCTTCCAAAATTGGGGTGGATTTTTCTGCTGATAGTCTGTTTTACACGACCTTGAACAATACTTTTTCCGATCATACTGACTTGGCTTAACATGAATTTCTTTTCCACATTGAAGACAATTCTTTTTCATTTGAATCACCTCTGTCTGTTTTAATCATTATAAAACAAGAACAAATGTTCCTCAAATAAAATGGTTGCTCGGCATGTAGTCGTTGAGGGGTCAGCCACGACTTCCCTGCGGATTGTCTGGTAGGTTTTTAAACCAACACTTTTACATTTTTACCTTAATTAGCTGGCAAGGCTAGGTAGTAAAAGATACGCCAGGGTTTCCCGCATATAGCCAAGTTTACTCTACATTTTTACAAATATAGGGGGCAACTTGTTTACCCGTAGGTGCAACGGTTAATAAGTGTGAATTGCGAATACCACTTGCAATGACGCCTTCGCGAATATGCTGTGGCATTTTTTTCATGAAGCCCGTATGAATAAAGGCATCACGTAAACGCGCTGTTTCTGCTTCTGTTTCACCTTGTAAGAATGGGAAACTGCCGCGCTCTGTAGCTAATTCAATCGATTGTTCATAAGCGGCAATGGCAATTGTTTTAAAGATTTCATCAACAAGTGCATTCCCTTCATCTGAACCGTATTCTTTTTCACAGTAAATAAGTAAATCGGCAAGACCCATAACGCCAAGACCTACACGGCGTTCGCCAAGTGCTTGCTTTTTGTTATCTTCTAAGAAATATGGCGTTGCATCGATTACATTATCCTGCATACGTACGCCGACTTTCACCGTTTCACGTAATGCATCGTAATCCACTGTTTTTGTTTCCTTGTTTGCAAACTTCGCTAAGTTTACCGCAGCCAAATTACAAACAGAATATGGTGCTAGGGGTTGTTCCAATTTTTTGTTATCCTAAAGGCTTTTTATCCTCTAGTTCTTACACTTGTTTTTCGTGCAAGTTCAGCATACATTTTCATTGCATAAGTCTTTACAATGTCGCGGTCTCGTGGATCGATTATATTCTCAAATGATGAGGTTCACGATCTATGCGTTGCCCCTGTTAGTTCCTTTACTAACTAACTTCGGTTCGGATTGGCGTCTCAGCTTTCCCGCTTCATCCCGCGATTTTTAACGTGAGGCGAACTCCACCACACGGATTCGTCGCCACGACTTGCTGACCATATGCTTTAGCATTCGTCATGTCGTTGGCGTTATCAATGAAGAAAATTCCTGGCTCGGCTGCATAAGTTGCGCAAACATTAATTAAGTTCCACAGCTCTTTCGCCTTAATTGTACGATAGGTGCGCACTGGGTAGCCTAGCTTTTCCCACTCACGAACATCGCCAATTTCATGCCACTTTTCGTTATACTCAAGCATTTGTGACGGTGTGTAATTCGCCACATCTGGGAAACGTAACGGGAATTCCTCGTCATTTTCAACGGCTTTCATGAATTCTTTCGTTAATGTTACTGAAATATTCGCACCCGTTAAGAAATCTGGGTTATGAACAGAATACGTACCACCATCACGTAGCTTTGTTTCGGCATCGCGAATAATGGATTCATTAAAACCACCGAAGCCTTCGATGTTTTTATAATTGACAATCCCTTGATACATCGCTTCTTCTTGCTGCGATAAAGGCTTGAATTTTAACTTTTCTTTCGCTAGACGAATGATGGATTCATCGCTTGTATTTTCGATTAAATAACGTAAAATACGTGGATTTTGCATTTTTGAAATAATAAATTCTACAATATCCGGATGCCAATCTGCTAGCATGATCATTTGTGCCAATTTCCTTAGGCAGAGTCGTTACTTCCGCACTCTTTATGTCACCATAAAGTTGAGACCATATCTTGCGTATCTTTTACGCCCTCGCACTTCGGAGTGACTTCACCCCTACTCTACTCACTTCCGCAAAAAGCGTGTTTTCGATGGTCGTTGAACCTTCTCCTATACGGAGCTTGGCTGCTGATTGTCTTTGTCCCACTATCATTTTTAGGCATTCACGCTGACCATTTCTAGTTACGTTGTAGCTGATAGTGCATTTATAATACTTTTTTCAACAAACTCGAAATTATTCATAATGTCATCTTCCCAAAAACGTAATAATGTCATGCTCAGTTGCTTGGCTATTTCGTTTTTCACCAAATCTTTTGCACGAATACGCTTTTGTGTGTGATACCATTTAGTCTCATCTGGGTAGAACTTTGGATTTGCATGCCAAAAGTCTCCATCACATTCGATTAATATATTTGATTCCATTAAATAAAAATCAAATTGAACTTTATTTGTAATAAATGAATATTTATAAGGAATATTTTTTTCAATTAAAAACTTCTCAAGCCTTACTTCAATTCTTGTTTTGCGATAAGCTTCTAAACCTAATTGCTTTAGAGTAGCATTTCTAATTTTTGCAATTGTTTCTTCTGAATAAATACCCGTTTTCCCACTATTCCAAGAAGGTGTATTATTTTTTCTTCTTGTAATGGCGGTTTTCGAGATGATATTTTCAAAATGCTTAATTTTATCTTCTTCATTCATTTGATTGTGCCAATTTGATGTGTTTTTCGAACGAAGTATTTTTGCACATTTCTTGCTGCAAGTCTTCGTATTTCTATTCTTTTCATCAAATTTAGTCAAACAAACTTCACAAACTAAAGGAGTTCCTTTGCCACCACAGCTTATGGTGCAAAACAAATTCGGGATACCTCTTCGTAAGCTTACTTGTTTGTCACACAACTCATAACTACAAATTAGTTGTTTTTGGTCATAAAAGAATTGAATTAAATATTCATTTAAAGTTAAACCATGTTCATTTTTTAAATGTGAGGTAAATCTACCTTGCTTATTATGATTGATTTGAAAACCACATATTTCGCATGTTTGTTGAATTTTTGCATCATAAACTTTCATACGCCACCTCTTAATCAGTGTTCCATAATCCAGTTAAAGAGTTCCCAGCAATTCACGAGGTTTATTTAAAGACGAGGCACTAACAAATTTTACCACGTCTCGACCCACCCTGTTCCACAAGATGTGTCAGCTTTGCAATATCATCCAACCAGCTAACCGAGCCACTTGATTTACCGTTGACACCGCGCGCTAATGTGTTGCGGGGACGAAGCGTAGAACCGTTCGTACCAACACCACCACCACGGCTCATAATTTCCATTACTTGCTTACGGTGATCACTAATGCCTTCACGCGAATCCGCTACAAATGGCATTACATAGCAGTTAAAGAATGTTACTTCTGTTTCAGAGCCAGCACCATAAATAACGCGCCCTGCTGGAATGAAGTTCATCGCTACGAGCTGCTCATAAAATTTTTCAAACCATTCTTGACGTTTTTCTTCTGTCGTTTCAACAGAAGCTAAGCCTGTTGCATTACGCTTTGCAATTTGCTCATAATAAATTTCGAGTGGCTTTTCAATAATATCTAAAGAACGTTCAATTATGCCTGTCGTTTGCTCATCGCCCTCTAATACATGACGATAATCTTCTTCAATACGAATAGTGGCTGTTTTTTTGTCCTGATTAATAGCCTCGATAATCCCAAGGCCACGTGCCGGGAATTTTGGATCTTGTTTCACTGTTAAGACAACAAAATCTCCTGCTTTTAAAGTTTTCTTTTCCGTATCTTTAAAAGAATAACGGTCAATCATAACAAGACGTGAAACTCCTTTATGCGTAAGGTGCATATCCGATGTAATCGGGTGCACTTGCGGAAATAGTTCAATATCTTGATTGAGTTGATTGATTGGGATGGATTGCTCTATAACACTTGCCACCACTTAAGCCCCCTTTGAACGATTTAATAATATTAAAGTTCCCAACAAAAATGAGAATCAAACACAATATCTTGTGTTTGATTCTATAGGACTACCCCATATGTTGAGATGTTTTTATATACTTTTAAAAGATTACAACAAATTTTTTTTTCAAACAAGGGCTTGATTTTTTTAAAGTTTGAGTAAATGTAAGTATATCAACGTTTCGGGACCCAAAAAATTTTTTCAAAAAACTAAAACACATGTTCGTTTTTCACTTTTTATAATTCCACTCATCTGTATCATATTTATTTTTCATTAAATGTTCAACATATTGCTGTTGTGTTTCATTCAGTTTGTATGGCACCAGCTCAATATCAAGCGCTTCTTTAAAGCCATTTGAAAACGCATCAACACAATCCGCAATCGTAAAGGGTGTATCGACAAATTGATTCATCGCAACAGCCTTTTGAGGTAATTTTTTTCGCATTCGCTCTTTCGCTTCAGCCGATTCAAAATTAAACACCGACAGCAGTAGCTCCTCGTTCAAATCAAGCAATATCGCTCCATGCTGTAAAATAACACCCTTCTGACGTGTTTGTGCACTGCCTGCAACCTTTTTGCCTTCTACGACTAATTCGTACCAGCTAGGAGCATCAAAGCAAACCGCGCTTTTTGGTTTTTTTAAATCATCAAATTGCTCCTTCGTTTCTGGCACGCTAAAATACGCCTCTAAGCCAAGCTTTTGGAATCCTAGTAAAATACCTTCACTAATCACACGGTAAGCTTCTGTCACCGTTGCAGGCATATTTGGATAGCTTTCGGATACAATGACAGAATAGGTCAACTCCTGATCATGTAAGACAGCTCGCCCACCTGTAGGACGACGCACAAAGCCCAAGTTTTGTTCCTTTACGCTTTGTAAATTAATATCTTTATGTACCTGTTGGAAATAACCAATGGACAAGGTGGCAGGATTCCATTCATAGAAACGAATAACAGGAGGAATTTCGCCCACACTATGCCAATCTAACAACGCTTCATCTAATGCCATATTATATGCTGGGTGACACGGACCCGAATTGATAAAATACCATTGTTTTTTCAAAATTTCCTCGCCTCCAATTGTTCATTTTAACAAACTAGCTCGACTATCTCTAGTTCTTCTCTTATAATAGAAAGTACAGAAAGAAAGGGGCAATAACGCTGTGACAATTTTATACACCATTCTCGCAATCCTCGTTGTGATCGTTGCATATATCGTGATCAACTCGATGCGCTTAAAAAAAGCCGTAACAAATTTAACACAAGAACAGTTTATCGAAGGCTACCGTAAAGCACAATTAATTGACTTACGTGAACCAAAAGAATTCGAGGCAGGCCATATTTTAGGTGCTCGTAACATTCCGATGACGCAATTCAACACGCGCCATAAAGAAATCCGTCCAGACTTACCAGTATACCTTTACTGCCAAAACTCTGGCCGTAGTGCACGTGCAGCTTTAACATTAAAGAAAAAAGGCTACAGCCAAATTTACCAATTACAAGGCGGCTTCAAAACTTGGACAGGTAAAGTGAAATCTAAAAACTAACCTAACAAAGCTCTCTAGCAATTTAGAGAGCTTTTTTCGCGTTTCAAAATGAGTTTCTTCTATTATATAGTAAATATGTTAGAAGTCTTACCTCTGAATGTAAAAAAGAGCCAGTAGATATACTATCTGGCTCTTATATTAAATCAATTACGCCTCAGCGTAATTGCGTCCAGATTTTTTTCAAGCGCGCTTGAAAAACTCCTCTAAAAAATCTGTGACATCCGCCGGGGCATAATTTGATTCAGCTGAGGTTTGAATCATTACTGAATATAAATCGTATTGATAGCATTCATCCCCCACTTATAGTAGTAGGGGACTTTTGCTGAAGCAAATTATACTTCCTGTGCTACCGCTTCAGGCTTTGTGTAACGTAAAACTGGTGTACGTGCAGCACGTGTCTCATCTAAACGGTTAACAACAGTTGTATGAGGCGCTTCTTGTACGATTGCAGGGTTCTCAATTGTTTCCTGCGCAATTTGAATCATGGCATCACAGAATGCATCTAATGTTTCTTTTGATTCTGTTTCAGTTGGCTCGATCATAATCCCCTCTTCCACATTTAATGGGAAGTAAACTGTTGGTGGATGGTAGCCAAAGTCTAACAGACGTTTTGCGATATCCAGTGTACGTACGCCAAGTTTCTTTTGACGACGACCAGATAAAACGAATTCATGTTTACAATGACGGTTATATGGTAAATCAAAATGCTCCTCTAAACGACGCATCATATAGTTGGCATTTAATACCGCATATTCTGTTACTGCTTTTAAGCCGTCTGGACCCATTGAACGAATGTATGTGTAAGCACGAACATTGATTCCAAAGTTTCCATAGTAAGGCTTCACGCGTCCGATTGATTGTGGACGGTTGTAATCAAAGTGGAATGAACCATCTTCTTTTTTCACTAATACTGGCTTTGGTAGGAATGGAATTAAATCCGCCTTTACCCCTACAGGACCAGAACCAGGACCACCGCCACCATGTGGACCAGTGAATGTTTTGTGTAAGTTTAAGTGTACGCAGTCAAAGCCCATGTCGCCAGGACGTGCCTTAGACATTACCGCATTTAAGTTTGCGCCATCATAGTACACTTTACCGCCAACACTGTGTACGATTTCAGCCATTTCGATAATGTTTTCTTCAAATAAACCAAGTGTATTCGGATTTGTTAACATAAGTGCTGCTGTATCTTCACCAACAACGCGACGTAAATCATCTAAGTCAACTAAGCCGTCTTCACCAGATTTGATTGTAATTGTTTCAAAGCCTGCAACAGAAGCAGAGGCTGGGTTTGTACCATGAGCTGAGTCCGGTACGATGACTTTGTTACGGTGGCCTTCACCATTTGCTTCGTGGAATGCACGAATCATCATTAGTGCTGTCCACTCACCATGCGCACCTGCTGCAGGTTGTAATGTTACTTCATCCATACCTGTAATTTCTTCTAATGAAGTTTGTAAATCATATAATAATTCCATTGCCCCTTGAGCTGTTGACTCGTCTTGTAATGGGTGGAGGTTCGCGAAGCCAGAATAACGTGCAACCGCTTCGTTAATTTTTGGATTGTATTTCATCGTACAAGAACCTAATGGGTAGAAGCCTGAGTCTACACCGTGGTTACGACGTGAAAGTGCTGTGTAGTGACGCATAATATCTAATTCAGATACTTCTGGTAATTCCGCTACTTCCGTACGCACTAATTCTGCTGGTAATAGTTCTGTTAGGTCGAAATCAGGTACATCTAACGCTTCTAAATTATAGCCAACGCGACCTGGTTTTGTAATTTCAAAAATAAGTGATTGGTTTTCGTTAAGCATTGTAAGCCCCCATCTCCGCAACTAGTGCATCAATTTCTTCTTTCGTACGAATCTCTGTAACAGCGATTAACGCATGGTTTGCTAATTCTGGGTAAACGCGTCCTAAATCGAAACCACCGATAATGCCCTTTTCAATTAACTTTTTATTGATATCTGTAACGCTTGCAGTTGTTTTCACAACGATTTCGTTAAAATGTGCACCTTGATAAACGACTTCAAAGCCAGCCGCTTCAAATGCATTTTTCGCATAGCGTGTTTTCACGATGTTTTGCTTCGCCATTTCCTGTACACCTTGTTTACCAAGTGCTGTCATTGCCACAGAAGCTGCTAATGCCAGTAATGCTTGGTTCGAACAGATGTTAGAAGTCGCTTTGTCACGACGGATATGCTGCTCACGTGCTTGCAATGTTAATACATAACCACGACGGCCATCTTGGTCAACTGTCTCACCAACTAAACGTCCTGGCACTTTACGCATTAATTTGTTTGTCACGGCGAAGAAACCACAGTGGGGACCACCGAATGCTTCAGCAATACCAAAGACTTGTGCATCACCAACTGTAATGTCTGCACCTAATTTACCTGGAGGTGTTAATATCCCAAGTGCTAATGGGTTAGAAGAAACGATGAATAACCCTTTGGCATCATGCGTAATATCCGCTAATGGCTGTAAGTTCTCCACTTGACCAAAGAAGTTTGGATATTGAACGATAACACCAGCCGTTTGATCATCAACTAAGCCCTTTAATGCTTCGATATCTGTTACACCGTCTTTTGTTGGGATTGTAATGATTTCGATTGATTGACCATAGGCATAAGTCGCCACAACGTCTTTATATTCAGGGTGTACGGCACCAGAAACTAATAATTTTTTTCGACGTGTATGACCTGCCGCTAGCATACCTGCTTCTGCTAAAGCTGTACCGCCATCATACATAGAAGAGTTCGCTAAATCCATCCCTGTTAATTCAGCAATCATTGTTTGGAATTCAAAAATCGCTTGTAATTCCCCTTGAGAAATTTCAGGTTGGTATGGTGTGTAGGCTGTATAGAATTCTGAACGTGAAATGACATGGTCTACGATAATTGGTTTGTAGTGGTTGTATACCCCCGCACCAAGGAATGATACATTTGTCGCTGTATCTTTGTTTTTGGCTGCTAATTGTGCTAGCTCTTTCATTAAAGCAGCTTCCGATTTCGCTGCTTTAATATTGTATTGCCCTTTAAAACGTACTTTTTCTGGAATGTCTGCGAAAAGCTCATCGATTGTCGCAACACCAATCGTTGCTAACATTTCTTGCTGATCAAGTTCTGTCATTGGTAAATAACGATGTTTCATTACATAACCCTCTTTTCAAAAGTTTAATTTGGTGGATTGGAGCATATACATTTTCGTTAAAATCCACCTAAGAAAATAGACGATTCCGCGCTATTTTAGCACGAAATGGTATTTATGAACGTTTATAAAATGGCTTTTTCACAATTTGCGCTTTTGCAAGTTTTCCACGAATTTCAACTTCTATTTCATTTCCGACTTCTGCAAATTTTGCGTCAATTAAAGCTAAACCGATATTGCGTTTTGTCATAGGTGATTGTGTACCCGTTGTCACGATACCGATTTCTACACCGTCTTTAAAGACTTTATAGTCATGACGTGGAATCCCTTTATCAATCATTTCGATCCCTACTGACTTACGTGGCAACCCTTGTTCCTTTAAATCGATTAATGCTTGCTGACCGATAAATTGTGGATCTTTCGTTAATTTCACTGCAAAGCCGATACCTGCTTCAAGTGGTGTAATATCTTTTGATAATTCTTGACCATAAAGTGGTAAGCAAGATTCAAAGCGTAATGTATCACGAGCACCTAAGCCTGCTGCTACAACACCCTTATCTTTACCAGCATCTAATATTTTGTTCCACAGATCTGTGATAGCTGCCGGTGTACCGTAAATTTCAAAGCCGTCTTCCCCAGTATAACCAGAGCGAGATACAAGCACGGCATGGCCGCCAACTAGAACGTTCTCTTGGAAATGGAAATACTTAATCGTTGTTAAATCAGTATCCGTTAACGTTTGTAAAACCTCTTCAGCTAAAGGACCTTGCAATGCAATTTGAGCATAGTCATCAGATGCATTTGTTACGGTAACGTCACCTTCAACATGTTGTTGCAACCATTCGAAGTCTTTTTCAGTATTCGCTGCGTTGACGCAAAGTAAATAGCGATTGTCTGCTAAACGGTATGTTAATAAATCATCGACAACGCCACCGTTTTCATAGCAAAGCGCACTATATTGCGCACCACCAATTGCAATTTTTGAAATATCATTTGATAGCATTTTTTGTAAATAGTTTAGCGCATCTGGTCCTTCTACAAAAATTTCACCCATATGCGATACATCAAAAAGCCCTGCGCGATTTCGAACGGCATCATGTTCTTCTTTAATTGATGAAAATTGAACAGGTAATGCCCAGCCACCAAAATCAATTGTTTTACCACCATATTTTGCATATTCATCGAAAAGCGGTGTTCTTTTTAACTCATTTGTCATGTTCAAGTCCTCCTTATTGTTATGTATTTTTGCTAGGTTCATTCATTTTAAACCTCATGGAAAAACACTTTTGGTGCCAAAATAATGTTTTTCCTGTGGCTCGTAACATTCGCTATTTTATACCACAAAAAAAAGACAGACGAACCCCTTAGATAAGAGATTCTCTGTCCTTGCACCTGAAAGTTACACCGATTGTTGAATTCTGTTCACACAATTGGCTTTCCCCTTTGGTGGCTGCATTGTACTAATACAGCGCTCTCCAGAGTTGCGTCCAATACGAGTCTTTTTGCCTGAGAGATTCATAGCCCTTGCTATTTGCTCCTTCGGCGACGTGACTTCACGTTCTCTCCCCGTATCATCATCCGCGTTCACTATAATTCAATTATACATTAAGATTACTCTCAGCAATATCCTAACATTGAACACTATATAAACGCAATCTTTTTTTAAATTAAGTTAAAAGACGAACATTTTTTTAATAAAATTAATTTTCATTCGCCTTTCAGACGATTTACTTGGAACGCGATATACTCAACAACTTGGCGTAATGTACGACCCGCAGTTAAAACTTGAATATGGCCTGCCTCACGATAGTATTTCCGTCTGTTATTATACAGTTCCTCTAATTCTTGCTCAGTAGATTTTTGAACAATCGGACGATTTTTATCATGACGGATTCGCATATAAATATCTTCAAATTTTGCATCCAAAAAAAATACTAAACCTGAGCGACGCATAATTTTGCGGTTTACTTCATTGACCGCCACGCCACCACCAGTCGCAATAATGCATGCTTCATCACGAAAATTTCGTAAAAACTCTGTTTCAATTTCGCGGAATCGTGCTTCACCATATTTTTCAAATAGCTCAGGAATCGACATCCCCTGCTGTCGCACGATTTCATGATCCATATCATAATACGGCATTTTTAAGTAATAACTTAAACGTCTACCTATGGCACTCTTTCCGCAACCCATAAATCCTACTAAATATATTTTTCGCATGCCATTCACCTTCTTCTAATTACGACTACTCCATCTAATTTTACTCACTATTTAATATATTTATCGTAGCACGAACGTAAATAGATTCCAATGAATTATATATCTGAATTTGATTAGAAAATGTATTTGTATAGAATAAAGCAGCTCCTGTAACAATAAATAGCAAAAAAACGGCTAAAAGAAACAAAAAACCTCGTTCATTCACGAGGTAACGGACGAACAATAACCCTTTCTCGTAATTTCCCATCTTCTGTCACAACTTTCATAATAATCTCATTTCCGACTTGTTGATATTGGAAGCTTTGCACATTAGGAAGCATAATTTCATTCCCCCCTTTATTAGAACGTTTACGTACATGATTATGGGGCTGTTCAATAAAAAATGCGCGATTCTCTGGATCATTCGCTGCCTCAAACATTAATATTTTTGGCGACACCATTTCACCCGATAATGAATTTTCATTATATTGGTGCACATCATAAACAAAAAGTTCCCAATTCACATCTTGCTTGATATGATGAATATTTTGAAGTTCACGTAGCCAAATAATAATTAATAGACTAATCGAAGCAAATATTAGGAGCACAGCTAAATGAAACAAGCTTTCTAGTAACGTGAAGCCACGCTCATTTTTGATTTTAGAAATTAAATACATCTCTCCTTTATCACTCCATTTAGCTCATAGGTTACACAAATTTGCCCTTCGCTATAAATCCATGTATACAATGTTTCATTTATTTGCTGCTCACCTGAAATTTCCTCATAGCGCTTGTATTTTAAAGCAGCATTGAAGGCTACCTCTGCCGCATATGCCTGCTTTTGCTGAACGATAATCCTTTGCTCCATATTAAAGGTCAGCGGGATTATTGTGCCCGTTAGAAAGAACAAGATGACTACCGCTAGCAGCGTATCCACAAGAGTTAAGCCGGTCTGATTTTTCAATAACATCTTTCAATATATGCCTCCCTTTGCCCATATTAATTGTGAAGCGATATGCATAATCATTAAAATGATACATAATGGAACCACTACTACGAATATTTCCATTATTATTAAAAATGATTTTTGAATTTGTTGTTGATAAAAAAATCTCAATGCCCTCTGGTAATACTTGATCATAAAGGATTTCCTGACGATTCGAAAAGTTTCTGACCTTTATTTCACGGCAATTAAATACGCTAAATTCGTAATTTGATTTGGTCTCAATAGCCTTTACCTGCGCTAAGCGAATTAGCAGTTCCGTTTGGTCAATAAATTGCTCGTTTGTATAGTTCGTTAATTTTTCGGTTGTGAAAATCACGACCGTGGAACAAATAACGGTAAAAATTGCTAAAACAACTAGCATTTCGATTAATGTGAAGCCCCTCTCGTTTATTAAGTGATTCTTCATTGGTCTGTTTGCGACTTCGGTTTCGATTCCTGTTTTTCTGAAACAAATGCAATATGGTCACCGAAGCTGATTTCTGTATTATCAGGGCATTTAGGTGCTTCTTCTGTAATATAGTCCTTATCAAATAACTCCTGAAAGCCAGTCGGATACTTCCCTTCATTAATTCGATAGGCTTCAATTTGACCATTAAGCATTAACACATAGGAGTCACAGCCCTTCTTATCAATCGACGCAAAATGCTTGGACACATTTGGGATCGTGATCAATATTAAAACAGTAAATTTATAAGTTTTTCTTCTAAAACATTTCAATAAGTGTCAAAAGGGACTACCATTTATATAGGTAGTCCTTTGTTGTTTTACGATATAATAGAGCCGATACCAAACACGAATAATCCACCAACTGTTAGTATAATACCTAATATCATACCAATAGGTCCGAGAATACTTAAACCACCAACTACCGCGAGTGAGACCATCGAATAAATGGCACTTACGAAAATCATCATGAACCACGGCGATCCATCTTTAGCAAACTCGACGTACAAACCAATTTCGAAAATAATTACTCCTGCTAAAAATACTAATCCTACTATCCCTGACAGAATATCTTCTTGTGGTTCTTCTTGTACTTTCTTTTTCATCTCATTCACCCCTTATATTATTAATTTACAATATAAGGTTTTAAATCAAATAAAACAAGACCACTCAAAACGAAGTGGTCTTCTACTTTATTGGGCGTGAAATCGTTTAAATGCCGTTTGTTTACGCTCTTCGCTTATTTGTGCGTATCGCGCTGTAGTGTCGGCTTTTTCATGGCCCATCAGCGCTTGCAAATCAGCTAGTTCCATACCATTATCCAAACTCAACTGAGCAAATGTGTGACGCATTATATGCGGGTGCAGTGGCTTTTCAATATTAGCAGCTATCCGAATCTTTTTTATTTGATATTGTATTCCCTCATTGGTTAGCCTTCGAATCGGATGCCTTTGACTTACTATTAACGCTGGGCAATCATCAGTACGTTCTTTCAAGTACTTTCTTAAATAATACTTTGCCTTTTCGCTTAAGTAAACGCGCCTTTCTTTGCTACCTTTCCCGAATACGATTACACTTCCAGACTGCCAATCTATATCTTTAATATCTAATTTGCGCAATTCATCCAAGCGACAACCTGTGCTATAAAACACTTCTATCAAAGCTCTTTGCCGTGCATTTTTACACGCTGCACGGACCTTTTCTAGCTCTATTATGGTTAACCCTTCGCGTACCTTTTTCTCGGTTTTCGGGCGTTTAATTTTCAAACATGGATTTTTTAGAAGCTCCTCTTCTTTAACTAACCACCCATAAAAGCTTGATAAGATGTCCATTTTTGTCACTATGGTACTTGTTTTCAAATGACTATGCACCGATAAATATGCCCTAATATCTGCCGTGGTTGCCTGTAACAAGTTTTTATTCAAATAATTTTTAAAACGATCCAGCTCATATCGATAATTTTTAAGTGTATGGGCTGAATAATTTTCAATTTGCAATGAGCTTATAAACATGTGTACGTAGTCTGTATTATCGTTTTTAATCATTTCACTGTCTTTTGCTTCGATTTTGTAATTCGATAATAAGTCGTCTAAATAAAGTGCTAATTTAATTGGGTCATATTCAGCAGCTGCAACCATTTTTACAGTTGTTTCAATTTCATTTATTAAATGTAATTTACTCATGTTTTTCACTCCTATTCAATTTATTTGAATACCCTTTGCAATTCACTCAGATGATAAGCCTTTTCAACAGCTAATAACAGCTCACAATATTTCATGATACGAGCTAGACGCCTTGTGTGCTTATGAGCATCTGTGACCCGATTCAGTTGCTTCATTTTGATTCGAATGTACTCATTGCGTCGTTGAGTAGATTTCATGGAATTCTCCTTTCTGTATTTAAAAACTCAATCGCCGGCACTAAACTGGTTTAATACCAGCTGTTCAGTTTTTAAAGTTTGTATAAAGTTTTTTCTTTTAAGAATGTTTCAAGTTGTAAAGGTGTTAATTGGTGAATTCCCCAGTCAGGAAGGTCGTTGAAAGCACATGGGTATTCTTTATTATTGAAACGATCATTTAAGTTTCTTGCTTCTTCTTCGCTATCCACATATAGTACTCTGTCACCTTGTAAAAACATGCCACCCATTTCAATTCCATACTCTTCATCGATGTAAAATTTAATCATTTTTATTTCCTCCAATTAAATAATTTATTTGTTAAATTAATAATATATCTTTTATATAGATATGTCAAATAAAATATTGATTAAACAAATAAATTATATTAATATCTAATAAAAGGGGTTGATAATAGTGGAGTTAACAAAGGAAATTAAGAAAATGCTCGTAGAAAAGGATATGACAGCTACACAACTCGCTGAAAAAATCGGAATGTCACAGGGGAATTTGTCGACTAAAATGAAAAACGAATCATACAGCGTGCAAGATTTGATTAAGATCGCGGAAGCTACTGGCTACGAGTTGAAAATTAGCTTTGTAAAAGATGATATGGAAATTTAATTGCTTAAAACAAAATAAACCTTCCACCAATTTTAATAGTGGAAGGCTTTAATTCTGACTATACACGATGACTATTCCCCTTAATTCATTCTCCCTCTGACAAACTCAGATAATTTCAAAGGATTTTTTATTTGATCATAAAATTCTTTCGCCAGCTCTAAATTCGGAAACGCTTCAACGATGGCACTATTTTCGATGGCTTCTCTGAATTTCGTGAAGTCTGTTATACCGTCAAAATCAATATGCGCGTATACAATGCACACGTCATAATTACTTTTATCGAGACTGATGTTAATGAGTGTGGTGCCATTAACATCCGAATCCAATGTAACAGCTTCAAATTCTACTTCATCACCAAGTACCCATTTTTCCGTTTCAATTTTAATCATATTTCCACCTCCTGTTAACATTAAATTACAATAATTAACTTCACATGTAAATAGAATGTGCGAAACTGTCTATTTGGGCATGTATTCGACAATTCGACAAAATAAAAAAGCCACCCAATGATGAGTGACTTTTTCGTACATAATAAAAACGGTTTTTCAATCCACATCCCCACTGTTGAGAATGACATTAACGATTACATTATACCAAATTACCATATTGCTGCCACTATTTTTGTGTGATATATTAAAAGTGTCGCGAGAGCGTGGATTGAAACATATTATAGAGTATGCGTAATTGCATGACTACACAAAAAACCCACCAGGTATTAGCTTGGTGGGTTTTTGTTTTACTCATCTTGCTTCGCGAATTTGTTGCGCTGTACGCTCATGTAATAAGTGTACATATCCGATAAGGTAACGTTATATGCAATGTCCACATCAATAGTTGCTATACGTTCACCGATTTCGTCGATGTAGTACATAACATCATTTAGTTTATGTGAATATTGCGGTTCCAATGCGATTTTGTGAAGATATTCAAATACTTTAAAAGGCTCGCGTTTTAATTTTTGGTACAGGTTATAATTACCTTGTAAGCGCTGGCGATCATTGTCTAGTTTAAAAATCAGCATATCCACTAAAGCAATAGCCTCGGACAGATTACGCTCGACCATGTCGTAATACCAAGCTAGTTTTTCGGCTGTTTTAAGTTGGATTGCTTCAATTTTTGCTTCTCCTGACCAAATGCGTACAACTGTATTGTTAGGTATACCTGTTATTTTAGAGATGCGGTGAGCCACCGCACCCCACTCTATTAATTTTTGAATTTTTTCTGATGTAGTTAACATTAATTTTCCTCCTATTTGTTCGCTTGGCAATCGCCGTAGCAAAATTCACCACAGTGTTTGCAACGTAATGTTTCTTCTTTTTTCGCTGGCACCACAGTCTTTTCTAACGGACCAAAAACTTCTAGAGAAATTACTTCCGGCATTTCGATTTCAATTTTGCATTTTTTGCCCTTAAACTCGACTACACCCATACTTAACTTGTGTTCTTTGTACTTGCGATTTGTGTTCCAAGTACTGATTGATTCGCCGTTAAGTACTACTGATTCGATTTTTAAACCGTTTTCGATTGTTTCTACTAAATCGTCCATTGCGTTGCGAGTTTGTACTGCGCGAGACGTAGAATAAGTCATTTCAACTTGAGCGCCTTTTGATGTTGTCCATGATTTTACGATTGTATTTACCATTGCTTTGCTCTCCTCCCATGCGATTGAAAGAGATGAAGCTAAGTATTCGCGTACTTTACCGCCGAATTTTTTTACCCCTTGTTTAGCCAACGTCCAAGCACGTTTCATAATTTCCTTCATCATTTTCAATCGCCCCTTTTATTTTATAACCGTTAGCGGTTACTTGATAACTTTATTATATAACCGCCAACGGTTAATGTAAAGAGGTTTGATAAAATATTTTTAATTATTTTTATGTAAACGCAAAAAAGCCCGCCACTACTGCGATTAAACAGTAATGACGGGCTTTAAATTTGAAACTTTATCTATTAACCATATTATGAATCATCACAATAACTTCCTCACGAGTAGCTGGGCGCTTTAAATACGTACCATCCGATACGCCATTCGCTTTTGCCCATTCAACCGCTTCCTTTGCCCACGCTGCTGGTGCTGCATCTTTTTCGTAAGCTTCTTTTGCTATTGGTGTTTCCTCCTTATCACTTTTTAATTTATTCAAAGCATCTTGTATTCGTTGTTTAAATGAACCCCATCGTTTCTCATCTCGAATACGGTGAGGGCAATTTTTCTTGCTCCATTCATAATGCTGCTTTACGCGATCAATACCCCATCCATATTGATGAAGTAATTTAGCGATATATTGCACCGCATTTTCTTCCGCCGCTACGTACCGACTTCCACCACTTTTACTGTAGCAAATTTCGATACCAATTGATTTGCGGTTGCCATCACCTTGTCCATCGCCACAATGCCAGGCATTACGGTCAAATGGGATACACTGAATAGCCTCTTTGTCATCAATAGCCACATGATACGATACCTGGTTGTCATTGCGATTATGATATGCAGCCTCGTTAGCAGCAGAAGCATCATTCGCCGTATTGTGGACCGTAATATATTGCGGTGTCATTGCGTATGGACATTTAATTTTGTGCTTGTTAGCAGGCAACAAAACTCGTTTGAATGTGTAACTCAATTTGCACCCTCCTCATTTAATCCTGTTTTATCCTTAATGATTTTTAATAGATTTTTAACAAATGGCGGCATTGGCGCACCCATTTTAACGCCATTCTCTGTGATTGAAATAAACTCAATTGCAATGTATGCCCATGCAGCGCCGTCACCAATTGCACCGCCAAAAATATCAAACTCTGTATAGTGTAATGCTGCAAACTCAAGCGCATATACCATCCCGATTAAAACTAGTATATATAATTTACGTGCAAAGCCGTGCAGCCCAATACGGCTATTAAGCTCTCGATTGATGCCAGCTGCGACTAAGCCTGTGATGTAATCCACAAGCATAAATAAAATGAGGATAGACACCGCTACCCCCATTAGATCAAACATATACGATATAATTGCCCCTATTACTCCACTGATTAATGCTAATTTACTTTCCATTGCCCTCACCTCTACATAAAAAATAGCACTGCTCGGTACAGCGCGTTGCTGGTGTCTTGGTGTAAAAAATAACGCTAAGCCTATGCTTGCGTTTCTGTTTCCTCAATATAAGGTTCAGCGTATTGGAATAACCCGCGATTAAATAAAATCGAATCATTAAATAATATCCAATCTTGTTTATTCAATGAATCTGTTAAATCGGTAATTACTTTGTCGGTATCATCTACCGCAGTATAAAGTAATTCGTTATTTAATTTAACCACTACATTATTATCCTCAACCTCGATTGACTTTGCTTTTGCAATAAAACCGATAGTGTGTTTTGTAAAACTTTTATTACCGATTTTTACAGCAAATATATTATTTTTACTCATTAATGCCTTTAATTCAGGTAAATTTACATCTGTTGTCCAAAATTTAATGCCGTCTACTAATGAGACTAAATATTTTTGTTCCATTTTAAATTGCCCCTTTATGTTAATTTTACTTGTCCGATTGTTGTACCATTAACCTGTACATATAAAATACCACCCGATGTACTTATACCGATACCACTTGAATTAGCTCGAGCAACACCTTGAATACTATTTGCATATTGGAAGTTGACGTTACCGCCAATATTAACAGTCGACCCACTACCGCCTATAGTGGCGTTGGTATCTATTTTGACATTAGGAGCACTTAAAGTCATATTATACCCATCACTGACAAGACGTGCGATACCATCGAATATGACAGCTTTGGACCCACCTCCGTTAGGATTTAGATATATATTATTACCAATCGTAATGTCTCGTTGAACATTGATATTGGTTACTCCAGATATATCACCATTTACAATGACAGCACCATTCAAGTTAATTTTATCCGCTGAAATGGAAACGGCATATGGATCCTGGTTAATTAATGACGTAATTCGGCTACCTGTATAATCCGTGAAGGAGACGCGCTGCTGAATTTGGTTAGCCTGCTGCGTAATGCTGCTCTCTGCGCTCGATATGCGGGTACCCTGACTGCTAATAGTCATGTCATGGCTACTTACACGAGATTCAATTAATGATGCTGTTTGTGTAACGGACGACACGTCATTACGAATGTTTTGCATGTCCTTACCGATACTAGTCACACTTGCATTTACCTCACTACGGATTTGCTGGGCAGTTTGGCTAATGCTCGAATTGTATTCTGCCGTAATTTTGTTGTACTGTGCTGTGATGGACGTATTGATTGTCTCAACTTTTTGTGACATGTCTGTCCGTAATTCACGAGCACTCAATGAAATAGCGGCGTTGTATTCCGTAGTAACGGTTGTGTACTGATCTAATATTTTTTCTTCAGTCTCATGAAATTTAAAAGTCATATTTTTGTTAATGACTTCTTTCGTTTCATCGATTTTGTCTTTTGCATTGTTCTCGGTATCTTTTATTTGGTCCTGAAGCATTTCATCAGACGTTTTAAAAACGTAATTTCCTACAGTCGCGTCCGTTAAAATGAACTCCTCACCATTCCACTCATCTTTCATTTTTAAGATACGAGTTGTTATGGATAAATCATCTAAAGGTTCGTAAATCGTATGAATCGTTTCGCCCAGCTCGCAATCATTTCCGATTTGCGCAATGTCCAATTCGTACGATAAATCAATATCTTTAAATTCCCTCTCGGCACGCAAACGGGCTGTTTCATAATCCTCAATGCGTTCGTCATTAATGATGTCACCATAATAGGCACGTGCATAATTACTTGCTGTCGGACTTACAAATGTAGCAGTTTGACCATGGTCTTCTCCGTAATTAACAATAACGTGCGTCACTACGTCGATGGAATCGGATTTTTTGGTAACATTTTTTAGATTGTACGCATATCTATATTGCTTACCTTTGTCGCCACTCAAACGTTTTCGAAGTTGGATAATGCGACCAGGTAAAACTCTAAATTCCACCTTCAGTAATTCAGCAGCATCTTTTAAACATTTCCACCGATTTTTACGACCAAACTCTTTCAATAGCACGCTATCCAATCCTGTTTCATCCAAATCGAGAATAAATCCAGAACCATCAATAATAGTGGTTAATAAAGCTCTAGGTGTATAGTTACCGCTCAATAGCTCATTGAAAGGAACTCCTTCTAAATCCAATAAGATGTGCTGCGCATTCAAATTTTTGTAGTGCGACATTTCGGACTCTGCTTTAATACGCCACTCGTGCCCGTCTCCTGTAACGATAATTTCCTCTTCATTTAAAAAAGGATAAGCTGGATTGTTTTCTCGATTAATGACAATCATCGAAAGCTCGGGAATATCATTCACAGCAAACTCGCGCCGTGCTGATTTAATATGATTTACGGGATATTCCGTGCCACCACGTTTTACGGTTATCAATTTTTCACCCCCTTTTTAGTACAATAAAAGCACCCCCAATTATGAGAGTGCTTTAGTAAATATTTGGTGTTAAATTATTTTTAAGTTACTACGCATTTTGGAACTCACTACAAAAATGTAGATAAATGGCTATAAATCAACATTTATAGAGGTTTTTACACATTAATATTTACTTATGTGTAGTAACTTTTAAACTAGCACCCAATCCTCTGCAAGCATATCTGTTTGAGATGCCAACCAACCAATTACGATTGATCCATCAGCTGCTTTCATGTCGATGTGTGAGTTAATTTGAACGGTCTCTAGTGGTGAATCAGCAATTTGTAATGCAGCTTCATTACGTAAATTGCTCTTTGGAATATTGGTACCACGCACCAGGTAAATCCACATACCTTTACCGTTCCATCCTTTACGTGCCACCTTTTCTCCTTCTTTCAGGAAACTAATCGCCATACCGAAATCGAATTCAGCTTGCTGCTCCTTCATTTCTTCCGTTGTTAATCCGACAACACCTGCATCAACCATTGCTTGCTCACATTTTTCGCATAATTCGTATTCTACTGTTTCCATTTTCCATACCTCCAAAATTTTTGTATAGAAAAAAGCACCTTATTATAGGCGCTTTTTCTGTTCTTTCAATTCATCTAATAGCTTTTGGTCTTCGATAAATTCTTTCATTTGTGCATTGATCCACGTCGATAATTTAATTCCGTGACGAGAAGCATATTTACAAAACTGCTCGTACACTTCTGGCTCGATAGAAATATTTTGCCTTTTCATTGCTGCCAATGTAGTCAGTCCCTTCCAAAAGTTGCTAACTACATTGTCGAATAATGATAAATATTTATCAATACACATTCGTGTGTATTACTACACATTTTGTAACGATTGTTTATTTGTTTTTACGGCTATCAGGAATTAAATCACCGTATCCCTCAAGCTCTAAAATTACGTCCGTAGCATATTGGTATCGTTTGTATACGCTCACCTTGAAAATAGAGTTGTAGTCACGTCCATCGATAATTGATTGTGCAAAATATGCTGCCATATTAAATCATCTCCTAATCTGTAGTTGGTAATAATGATGGGATTACTTCGAAAAGTAATTCATCTATAATTGCTTGCTGTGAAGTTAATTGTTGCTTCAATAATTCTAATTCACTTGGTTGTATTATCGGATTATTAGCGTTAAAATCATCGATTTCCTCTTGCGTTAATCCTTCAATCCACTCACCGTTAACTAATACTTTTTTGTAAGCATTGAAGTTGTAATATTGTTGGTGCAACTCTTCACTAATCTCAATTGCATCAGTCGGTATCTTGTTTATATCATCGTTATAAAACCCGTTGACAGTGTTATCGTTATTTAAAACCACGTATTTTTTAACCATAATTACTTACACCCCTAACGCAAAAATCATGACATCGTGTGGATAGACTTTTGCACCTTCGTTATTTGTATAAATTCCGATAGTAGACAATGGAGTCGTGGGATTGAAGCTCGCACCAATCACACGTTCTTCACTAGTATAATTAATGGAATTACTTTGAGCAAAAACCACTAAAGATTGTTGCGTAAACGACACGGGTAAGAAGGTTGTATAAGCACCACCTGCATTAGTTGTAAATCCAGCCGGTATAGTCAACCATTGCAAAATCAGACCGTTAGGTAATTTTTGATATCCGTTACCGCTTAAATTCTGTACGAATTCGTCCAAATGCGTAGTAAGGTCGGTCTTAACTTGCTCAAGTGAATCAGAGAAAGTTGTTATATTTTTATCAAATGATTGCTTTGCTCTTTGAGGCGTCATGTACTTATCATTTGTGGCGCCAGCTTCCGCCTCCGCTTGTGTGGCCACTCCAAAGTTTTGTACATTACCTAGCGCTAACTGCTCAGCTGTAACTTGGTGAGGGTTGTCACCCGCTCCAATATGGTTATCTATAAGTGTTTTTAATACTTTACCAGCAGCAGCGGATAAACCTGCATCTGTCCGGTCGCTTGTTAAATTATTTATATAATCAATAATGAGCTGCACATTACCTAATTCATCCGGCTCAATTCCGTTAACCGTACTAACAGCACCGGACCCGTCAATTCCACCAGCTGCTAGTAATCGCCAGTTCACTCCGTCATCAGATGGTTGTACGCCTGATACTTCCTGCAATGCTACATAAGATGCGCGCCCAAAGCGGACAACATTAAAAGGCAAATAAATGCCAGCGGGATTGTACTCCCCCTTGAAATCTAACTGATCAAGCACCACAAGTAACTCCGCTAACTTTTGCTGACGAGTCTGTTCGGCTGCTTCTCGTGCACTTTCCGCTGTTGCTCGATTTTGTTCAGCTGTTTCTCGAGCTTGCTCTTTTAATACACGAGCCGCTTCATTTTCTCTGCGAGTAATTTCTTCTGTTCTACGTTCCGCCTCAGCTGACACCCGTTGACCTTCGTTTGTTACTCGTTGGCTTTCCGCTTGTACAATTCCGTTTAAATTGGTTTGTAGTGCTAGTAATTCCGTTTTTAAATTATTTAAAATCTGATTCATTTGGTCAGCATCGTCTGCAGCTGTTTCTGCTCGTTGCGCTGATGCATTTGTATTTGAAATTAAAATATCTAATTGCGCCAATGCGGAATTAATCTTGCCTGTTGCTGTTGTAGCATCTGACGTAGCATTTTCTGCATTCGTTATGGCTTCTTCAATTCTCGCCAATACTTCATCGATTTCTTCGCCACCAGCTAAGATTTTAATTTGTCCTTGCACCGCATTAAAATACCGCGTAATCCGATGCCAGTTTTCAAGCACTTTCAATCGCTCTTCTCGATCAAGAGGTGAATCGATATCATGCAATGGATATTTTTCCACCATTCAAAAACCTCCTTTACAAATAATAAAAAGGAATATCAAAACTAATTGATTGGACAGTACCGCCAGTCAACGAGAAATGATTATCCCCTTTTTTAATGGATATTAATTTTTTGTTTGTAGTGCCAGTAACGTGCTGATTGTTTTTTAGATAACTCACACCATCCAAAATGAAAGTATCACTAGCAGACATAGAGCCGTTAAACGTAACGGTATCGCCAGTGGAATTATTCTTTAAGGTGAAGCCAGATGGAAAAACACCTTTTATAATAATCTTCATTGGCATATGACGTGGATCTAATTTAACGTTTCCTAAATTTTTTATGGTAAATGAATTACTTGCAAATGTATATTGTGGCATAGCACCGTCCCACTCGAAACCTAGACCCCATGCCAATAACCCAATATCCCACGACTTTTCATTATTCTGCAAATCTAAACTTCTAAATGGTGTTTCACCAAATGGCAAATCGCTTGTTTCAAATTCAATAACACGCTTACCCTTTAACCAATTCCATTCGATTGCATCGTTATTGATACGTTCAACGCGCCATCGCTTGTACATGTGTGGTTTCCATTGCAATTGGTCAATAGCTTTTTTAAAGGAGCTCTCGCCCGGAATTTCGAAAGCAAGCCCTTTCGAAACCTGTTCATAAATATAAAAATCTTCTGCATCGTCCAATATTTCGGCTAAGCAATCACGCAGCATGATGGTATCCGTTTCATCAACTGCATCCAACAGAATTTTTAACTGCAGTTTACGAATACCATAATAACGAGTTGTTCGATTACGCCCAGCTCGTCCTTTAATATTTTCGGAATCGTATACAATGTCAACTGGCCCGACTTTAAGAATAGGAATGCCGTATTGCGTTAAATCAAAACGCTCCCCGTTCATTTTTTCGATGATGGTCATACGACATCACTTCCTTTTTTTAATGTTTAGTTTTGCTTTAGTTGCATCTGTTTCATCAATCCATGTTTTCACGGAATCGCCGTCCCACATTTGATTGACTGATACATTTACAGGTGCTTGAGCAAGTTCATTTTCGTTGTATAAAGAAGTATTTATTTTAGCGTTACCGTTAAACGATAGCTCCGGAACATTTGTAGTCGCGTTAAAATGCTCGCCCGAAAGGATACCCGACATCGAATTAGACACATCATTTACAATTCCTTGTAAAGTGGAATCTAACGAGCCTTTCATGGATTTGAAGCCGTCAATTAAACCTTGCATTGCCTTACGACCAATTTCAGGTAGAGTCGCTTCAAGATAATCAAATTCATCAACCGATCCATTAACCATTTCATCGATTTCTTTCAGCATTTCATTTTTCAACTTCTCTATTTCAACGATTGCATTTTCACGAAGTTTGATAATTTCATTTTCCATGTCTTCGCGGGCACTGGCTAATTCATTTGTTGCTTGAGCGCCAGCTAAATCCATTTTCGTTTTCCACAACTGCTCGTATTCGGATAATTGCTGCGACGACATATTTGCAAGTGCGTTAATTTCTGCAGCAGCTTTTGGGCCCATGTTCTGCAACTCTTTTAACAAAGCCTCATCAAGACCGAATGACTGCAACCTAAAGATGTCATTCATCCAATTGGACATAGTAGCGACTTGTTGGCGCATGTTGCCAATTAAATCGACTTGCTTATCAATCGACCCATCATCTTTATACGTAATCATTTCTGTGAGTTTAACCTCATCAAATAAGCCCCAAGTGTTCGCTAATGTTTCTTTACGAGCTTCGAACGTCTGTTGGTACTGATCGCGAAGTTTTTGCTCCTCGTCACCTAGCTTACTGTAAATATCCTGTACTTTGGATAAATAGTCAGAAGTAATATTTTTCAAATCTTCGTATAAAGTCTTTTTAGCGTTGTATAACTTTTCTTCGTACGCGACTTGTTGCTCGGTACCAAGTTTATACTGCGCCATATATTCTTCATACGCTTTTATCTGGTCGGCTAACGACATCATGCCGTACTCACGAGCCGCATCAATAAAGCTGATTTCGTTATTGAATTGCTCTTGCAAAATTTGCTGGTGAATATCGCTCGCATTTTTCAAGGCTTTATTTTTCGCGCCGGTACCGTCTTTTAAATACTTAGCTGCTTCTTGCCAATAACCATACTCCTCTTCAAGTGTTAAATCTGTCCACTTTTTATAGTCGGATAATGATTTTTCTAAGGCTTCGTAACGATCGGCTTGTTGCTTTTTGGACGTAGCTTTTACCGCATCTGACATGGTATTCATTAAGTTTTTAAAGACGGATGATGCTTTATTTACTTGCTTGCTATAGTCTAGCGTAACGCTATCCGACATCTTTTTAGCTGCTTCTTTTACTAAGTTAACATTGTCTAAAATTCCTTTAGCTACACCGGCGGGAATCCATTTTGACACGGCTGCCATCGTGCGCGAGGGACTAAAAATTTTCAACGGTCCTTTAAGCCAGTCAGGTATAAGGTTAGCAAGTTCAGATACTTTCTTTTTAACCCACTCGAAGCCAGAAGAGATTCCGTTAACAAGACCTTGAACGATGTTTTTACCAATAGTCGCTAAGTCGATACTCTCTAAGAAACTAGCGGCTTTATTCCATCCGTCGGTGATAGTTTTGAGGATATCCCCCATGAAACCGGAAATACCATCCCACATATCACCAAACCAGCCAACTACAGTGTCATAAATTCCAGCTACAGTAGTCGAAAAGAAGTTAGCAATTTTAGTCCAAATTGATTTAGCATAAGCCCAAATTTCATCCCAGTTTTTATAAAGTGCGATACCAATTGTAATTAGCGTTGTAATGATGGCAATAGCAATTCCGACCGGACCTGTAAGTAACGTAAATCCACGCATTAACAAAGGTAGTGCTTTGCTTGCGAGATTGGTAACGACGCCAATAAAGCGCATCACATCATCGATAATTACTCCGAAGTGAGGAGCTAATTTAGAAATGGCGGTTTGGACAGCACGGAAACCGTTATTCGTTTTTGTGATTGCATCTACAATTTGCTTTCCGAATAGTGTAACTAATCCTACAACTGGCGCCATCAACATCATAAAGCCGCCAATAAGTACAGGGATAATGCCAATAAGATTGCTGAACCACCCGTGCGTTTCCATCATAGCGTTCATCCATGCCAAGAATTTATTGACTAAATCCAAGATAATTGCACCAAATGGAGCCATTGCGATTCCAAGGTTAACAAGGAACTGCCATAAGTTTTTCAACAAGTCTAATACAGCAGGCGTAGATTCACGAATGAAATCTAAGAAACGTTGGAACGAATCGTTTTGATCTAATGTAGATGCCCATTCTCTAAAACCCTCTATAATTTCCGCAAGACTGACCATAAAATCACTAGCCATCCCACTGAATGCACTGAAAAACTCAACAATTCCAACAACCAAATCACCAAACATTTGGCTGATAAGTGGCATATGCTCTTGTACATATGAAATGAATTCTTGGAATTTTTCGCTTTCCGATAAACCTGCTGACCATTCAGCAAAGGATTCCATCATCAAGTTAAAATTCTCCGTCCATGCAGCGGCTGCAGGAGCTAACGCGGCAATCAAAGAACCTAATCCCGCTACCAAGTAACCGATGCCAGTAGTGAAGTTTTCAAAAATAGATGGACCGAATTCATTAAAGGCTTCAAAGATAGCTTGTATTGGCTCTGTATTAATCGAGCGATTGAACGAGTCCATTAATTTAGCTGCGCTATCTGCTACACCTAAAATCATAGGCTCAAGGGATTTTAAGATTTCCGATGCACCTTGCATAGCGCTTGTAAATGCACTTAATACGGCACTTTCTGTTTTAACGACCAATTCGTCATATACATCAATAAAGCCGTCCCACGCATCACGAGCGCGTTGCTGTTCTGCGGTTAGCTTAACCGTCTCGTCAAATAAATCTTTGATAGTCGGAATGGCAACTGCTGCTAGTCCTACGAAACCAATAGCAGCAATACTAAGTGCTGACGCCAATATTAAAAATTGCCCAGCTAGTACGCCGACCATTACACCTAGCGAACCAATCAAACCTACCAACGTACTGATAAGCTGTGAAAGAATAGGAAGCAAGGCAATCATTGCCCCAGATAATTGTGTTGAAAGGATTTCTCCCCAGTTTCGCATTTGGTTAGCAACACGAGCCATGTTGTTTTGAAACTCGTTATACTTCAATTTGACACTAACTAAAATTTCTTTTGCATCAAGTGTCCACAACCGTGCATAGATCATATAGAGAGCACGTGTAAATGCACTTGTATCTAAATCTACCTCTACATCCACATTGGTTCCGTCTAAGTCTTGCGCTAGTGCTCTGACACGTAACAGGTCGCGTCTGAAATCACCAATAATTGCTTCAATTTCAACGTCAATAACCGAATCGTCAAGATTTTCCGCCATTGCGTAAACTTCCATCAAATCACGCATAAATTCTTTCCATGCCAAATCGACTTGCACCGTTAAATCTTCGCGATCTAAATCAGCCATCTCGGAACGAACTCGTTGCATTTCTGCATGAAATTCGCCTGCCGCTAATTCTAAATCGACATCTACCCCTGTTGCCAATTGTTCAATTTCACGGTCTACTTCTCTCATTTTCCGTTGAAATTCTCGTATATTGGCACCGACGTGCGCTTCAAAGCGTTCTTCCACCATCTCACCTCCTGCTTACTTTTCTTTTGGAACAATTGCTCCACGCCAATCGAAATCTTTCAAACCATCCTTCATGCGATTGTATAGTGTAAAGTCTGCTTCTTTTTTAGGTTTACCACCTGAAAGAATTTGCTTACGTGCTTGCTTAGCGTCAAAGTATTTATCAGGTCCTTTAGGTCGCCCTTTTACTGGACGAGAAACAATACCACTCACCCAAGCAGCTTGTACGGCTAATTCATGTGCATCGATAACGGCTAAGTTAGCCCCTTGTATGCGGTTTAACCACTGTTTATATGTCCAGCTATACATTAACTGTTCATCGTACACACCTAGTAATCTAGCGGTTTCGCGTTCAAAATCATCGTAGCTTAATCGGTTGTCGTTTCGATTAGCGTTTTGCCCGTAATTTTCTGATAACCTGTGTTCAGACGCTTGATCATTAACTCCGCTTTTTGCTCGTCTAACTCGTCTGTACGCAGCTCTTTTACGAGACTCATATTCTCCACGAATTTCGCTAACTCGTTGCGTGAAAAAGCCGAGCTGTCGATAGCCTCAAATACTTCCGCAAAGATTTTTGTTGCGTCATCATCTTCATTCATTCGATTATCAATGGCTTCTAAAATGTCGTCAAAATTGCCCTTAAACTGCTTATCTTTCACGGCAATTTTATTAGCCATTTCAAACACTTGAGCTAAAGTTTCAACGTCCATTTCAATCAGCTGCGGCAATACCTTAGAAATACCGCCGGATAGTTTTTCTTTGCCTTTTTTCGCGTCCGCATCATCGTTATCTTTAATGAATTTATTAAGGACTTTATCCAGCATAATCGAAAACTTCAATTCAAATTCTGTACCTTTAATAGTTAAAACTGCCATGTATATATCAACCTTTCATATTTGGGATTTAAGATAAAAAGAGACGAGCATTAGCCCGCCCTTTAAAAAATATTTATTTTGTTGCTTACGGTCCTGGTGGTGCTTCGGCCTTTTTACGATTTAAATGGTCGCCAGTGTATTCACCTGGTGACTCAAATCCAAACTCAGCGAACTCTTCAAGACCATCGGGCAATGTATCAAATTGACCTTTAACCATCTTTATTTGAATAGCTAATTCAGATGAGATTTCTTCAACGCCCTCATAAGGATAAGTGAAAGAAAGCTCCCCAAGCACCGCATAGCCGAATGATGCATCGTACTTGTCGTCAGCGTTTTTCTCTGTATCGACAATCCAAATTTTCACCTCAAGCCCTTTTTCCATAGCACGGCGTAATTCTTCTTGTCCCTCGTCACCTTTCTTAAATAAAAATGACGCTGAAATTGTTTCAGCTAAAGTACCGATTTGTGTAAACGACCCCATTTTAGAGCCTTCTGTTGAATTCGAACGGCTCATTGAATGCTCTAAATCACGTTGTAAACCGGGCACCAAAGCATCTGCACCCAGTACATTGTCTACCGCTTGGATTAATAAGATTTTTTTACCCAAGAAAATTCCTCCTATACTTTTAATAGTTTGTAGGTACATGAAAGGACACCATGCTTTACATCAACATTGGTGTCCTCGAATATACGTTCATTTGTAATTTTCACTTGCATTACTTGATAGCTGGGCATTAGCAATTTGAAGCGTAACGCCTGTTTCACCGCTTGTAATAATAAGGCCGGTGTATGATTCCCATATTCACCTGTAAGCTGTTGATTGTGCCATATATGCAACGTTAGGCTTACGTCTACTAATGAATGCGGCGCAACGTAAACCTTTGAAATAACAGGTGCATCAATATGGATATATGGACTTAACGCATCCTCGGGAATGTAGTCATACAATCGCCGGTCTTTTTCTTCTGCTGCCATTAAATCAATCGGCATGAGGGCTAACAGGTCACTGTCGCTCGCTAATCGTTGCACAATGGCACTCTGTAATTCGAGTAATGGTGAACTCATACTGTCACCTTCCTAGCTTTCTCATTTCATTTTTAAAATAATCGCGTGCAATATCAACAGCAGGAAACCAAAATGGCTGGGCATGCATACCTTTTGTCCATATCCACAATGGTTGTCCATTTTCGTCAAGACGTCCTTTGGGATCTAAATAGCCCCACGGTGTTTTACGACCATTTCCTTTCACTGCGTAAATACCCGTGCCGAACTCGATATAAATCGCGTAATGAGCGCCAACTGTGACGATTGCCGTCAACCCATCAGCAAGAACGGTGACTTCAATTGACCGTTTCAAATCACCTGTATCATGTGGAGCTCTCGCAACTGCCTCTGTTTTCAAAAGTTCGGCCGTTTCAACAACTATTCTTTTAACATCAGCAATTATATTGTCTCCCCATCTATCAAGGGCTTTTGAAAGTTGCCTGTTACCGAATCTAGTAATACCCATCAGGTCACCTTCTTTAATGGGATGCGTAACACTTCATGCATGCCACCTTGGTCTTCTGTATCGCCCGACATGACATAGTCAATTCCTTCATATTCGATGCGCACTGTAGTCGGAATTTCTTCGCCGTATTCGCAATATAAATCCCGATGAATGGTGATGCCGAGCTTACTTGCTTCGACCAAACGGTTCGTTGATGGCGTATCTACAAAACAATCTACATTTCTTTCAGGTACCCATTTCTTAGTGACTCCGCCAGAACCATTAGGAACATTCTTTAGCACCTTCAATGTTACTTCATGCGGAAATTCATCGTACATACTACCACCGCACCTTTCTATAAGGCTTCAATGGCTTATAAATAATGGACGGGATTTCTTCTGCAAAAGAATAAGCCACGCTCCCCATTTTGCGGGAAACGAGGCCTACTTTTAATTCGTAATATTGAGCCGCTTTTGCAATGAACAATTTTACTGCTGATTGTTTTTTACGGTCGGCATCTGCTGCCATATCAAACAATTGATTACACCAGGCACAAGCAACGTCATATAGAACTGGTGCTAGCTCCGTGTAATGGGCTGTACGTTTAGCATTAGTTTTTTCACCGGCTAAAACGATTAAATGAGTGATATCTTCTTCATTCGGTTCCCACATCATCAACACCACCCAAAAGCAATTCAATTAAATCTGCTTCATTCATTCTGGAATAACCTTTTAAGCCGCGTTCTTTGCATAACTCTTTAAGCTCTTTTACGCTCATTTCAGCGATGGATGTGAACTTAGGTGAGTCGATTGGAACACCGTAGCCACGTGTGGTCGGTTTACGGTTATGATAGCGACGTAATAACATAATCAATCACCCCTTTAAGGTCCAGCAGTAATTTTTACAACACCATTATCGTTAAATAAATTGATGCCGTAATGAGCGTTTGCGGCTAATACATGTGTACGAGCTAAAATATCATAGTCCGTTTTTACATCAACTTTTTTCTTGTTAATAATTTCAATCGCGCCGATTTTTTGTAGGAAACTTGTTCCTTCTGTTAATCGCTTTGTTTTAACGATATCTTTAACACCAACTACCTCAGCGACTTGCCCTTTTGTGATGGCTGTTTCTTGCGTTTTACCACCCACCGTAAACAAGTTCTTCACTAGTTTTGTGTAGTCTTTTGGGTGGATAAATAACACTAATTCCGTTTCATCTTCATCGCCAAATACATCGATGGCATCTAAGATTGCTCCTGGTGTAGTAGGTGCACCTGTAAACGATAGTAGTGAGGTGTTTAATGCAGCTAAGTAATCGATTTCGATTTTATCGGACATAGCTAATTTCAATTGGTTTTCTGCTTCAGATAACGTACCAGTAACGTTTGTAATGATGGCGGTTTGAGTGACTTCGATAGCTTTACCCGCCTCTTTAACAGTCACTTGCGTAGTTGTCATAGACATTTTAGTTGTATCCATTGCCACACCTTCAACTAAATCTGCCGCTGCACCAACATAACCGTATTTCGGTCGTGTAATTGTGTCACCTGGTACACCAACTAAAGTATCGTCCATTTTGGCATATGGAGCAAAACGAATGGCTTGCGGTAATTTGGCTGAAATTTCATCAGCCATTACCTCGGGATTGATTAGATCCGACTTCTTTGTTTGGGCAAAGAATTGTAACCCGTGTTGTTTGTTTAATGGCAAAATTAAATCAATTGGTTCTGGTTTCATAAATTTTGGTTGTTTCATTTTCATTCTCCTATTCTGTAAGTGATTTATAAAGCTCGTAATTCGTGTTATAAAGTTCCGTTTTTTCAACGATGTTCATAGCAGCGAACTGTTCTTTTGTGATTGCCGGCTTTCCACCACCATCTGGATTAGGTGGAGTTTGACCACGTAATCCATCTTTAACAAATAAATAATCATCAGACGCTTTAAGGGCAGTTAATTGCTCATCCAATCCGAGCAATTTGTCACCATCTAATTTAATGGCATCCAAATCAAGATTGGCTCGTACACCTTTAATGTTTCGTGCTTTTGCATCACGTAAAGCCCCATCAAGTGCATGGTCAAAATCGCGTTGTTTTAGCTGGGCTTCATACTCTGCTTTAGCTGTTTCATTAGCGGTTTGTAAATCAGTGATTGTAGTTTGAAGCGCTTTTACGTCTACCTTTTTAAGTGCTTCTAGCTGGGTATCTCGGTCAGCTAATTGCCCTTTTAAATCATTTACCTCCTGAATCTTTGTATCAAGGCGAGATTTGGGGATCATTTGACCATAGCCCTCAATTACTTTATCTGCTTGCTCATCCGTTAAACCCATTTCGACTAACTGCTCTTTTGTAAACATATAAATTCCTCCTATTTCGCATTATCGTAGTACGCACGATAGGTTTTTCACCCATTCTCTTAACGTCTACAGGTGTCCAAAAGACGAAAATAAAAAGCCGTATCGCTACGACTCAAAAATATCGTTGTATAGCTGTTGTGTAGCTTCTTGCAAGGTTTGCGTTAATTTTTGTTCAGCTTCCTCACCTAAATCCTCTGTAAGCTTTGCAATTTTATACTGCAAAAACGCTAGTTCGCTCGGTGTCAAAGTTGTTTCAATTTCAGAAATATTCATCCCCACTAACGCTGTTGCTAATAGAATTAATTTTTGGGTTTCATTCACGTTTTTTCACCTCTCCTAACCTGTCATTTTCTTATACCAATCTTCATAACTGATATAGCTGTCAAAAACAACGGACGGCGCATTAACATTCTTGTCAGCTTTAGCAAGCGCCTGCGCAAACGTTAAATCTTCATCATCCATGTATTTCTTAACCATATCTTTAAATCGTTTTTGATAGTTTGGATCGTTAAAATTACGTCCTCTCCGTACAGTCGGCAACATCCCATTAACCAAATGGATCACCATACAGCGGCAATTAATATCCATATCTGCGCGCATCCACATCATCGGACCTTTTGCTTTCAACTTTTGGTAATGGAAATAACCGTCTTTATCTGCACGTTGGCCATCCAACTTTCTATGAGATGAACGTACACGAAAATCTAATGAGCTCGCCCACATTTTTCCCATTGTTGCATATTTACTAGCTTGCTCCGATGCCTTTTCAGCTGCAACAGACTGGGCTCGTCCAGCTTCAGTACGTGCTACAGTAATTGCTTTAGTTCGGCTAAATCCCATCTTTCTTTCGATTTCCCTCGCGATATCCCAATAGCTATCACCGCGGATAAGAGACTGTGTAATTAATATCTGCAAATCATGAACAATTTGATTGCGATGATTTGTGAGCACTTTAGGTAGCGATAAAAATTCAATTGGATTAACTAACGCAGCATTAATAACATTAATGGACGGCACTTGGAAACCCATATCGATGGACGAAAAAACCTCGAACAAATAAGCATGCTGCAAATAAGTCTCGAGGTATACCGTTTTTCTCATATCTGCTATTTCTTTGATGATCACCTTGTATTCATCAGATGCCAATTCCGTAATGCGCTCAAAAAGGCTGTGCATACGATTGTATTTATTTAGATCAGTGTAAGAGAGCTCACCCTTCACCTGATATTTCTTATACATTTTTTCGATGTCGCTAAGAACCTCTTTCAACATCTTTGCAAAGACTAAATCTAGCTTTGTTTCTGCATCAGCGATTAATTTATTGACCTGCTTGCGAATCTCTAATTGATTCATAATTATTCACCGTCTTCAAAATCATTATCGAGTGGTGGGAGGCGTGAATTAAATTCATCTTGTTCACGCTTCAAACGCTCCTGTTCTTGCGCTGTATCTTTTACCCAAGGGTGATTTTCGCGAATCGTTTCGTTGGAAATGATGCCGACAGAATTATTAGCCATCTCAATGATTTCTTTTTCATTCGTGAGCAACATTTTATTAAATGTGTACGTAACATCACGAGAATCAAAGTCACCCACATTTGCCTCTTTGCAATAAACCTCAACAAAAAACATGAACTCTCGCAATGCAAGCGTAAATTTGCGCTCAAGCATTGAAGCCTTCATGTCCAATAAGCTGTATAAATGTTCTAATGCAACACCGCTTGGAGCATCACCGATAACGTCAGGACTTGGGTCAACGCCTTGTCCAGACGTAATGATATTTTTACGCAGCATTTCGGCTTGCAAAGAATAGGCATCGGTCGGTACCTGCGCGTTGAATGTTTTAATATCGCCATCATCATCTAATTTAACGGTTTTGAAGCGCTTCAAATTGGTACGGTACTCTTGCAAGTTCGTTCCTTCATAGCCAACAAGTGCCGTAAACACTTCAGGCATATCAGACAACGTATTTTGTGCATCGCTCACAAGTAGCTCAAATGCATCAATAGCACGCTTGTTAAAATGCAAATCGCTCAATTCCTCTGCATTGTTCGCAAATTTAATAAACGGTACTTTACCCCATGATTTCCCCTGAGCACCGTCAGCACTATAAAAATGCGCAGCTGGATTAATTTCTTGCTCGGCATCCAAATAAATCTTATCGTCAATGATTTCGTAATAAGTGACATCATCAGCTGTCCACAATTCAAGCTTAATTTGCTTTTCGCCAACATGATAAAAACGGATAACGCCAACTAATTTGTTGCGCTGCTTGTTATCGTATAGTGGGATAACATTTTCAGCATCAGCAATCATGTAATCAAACTCGCCATCTTCATTGACGAAAGGGTGAAGCCATTCAAGCCCTTTGTTCGATGCATTTTTAATCAATTCGGGTAACGTATCTTCCCAGCGCTCTCCGATTAAATCCTTTAGTAGTTCCAGTTGCTTGGCGTTATCGCTATTGCTGCCGAATACCATCGGCTCCCCGGCTAAATAAGCAACCTTTTGATCAACTAGAATCTTATGCAAGCCACTCGGAATCTTTTCGTTAGTTGCATCTGGATCATTAACTTTTACCTCATCGATATACGTGTAAATAGGACGGCTTAAAATATCGGATTCATTTTTGTAGTAGCGTGGACCTTGTAACATCTTGCTACTGTCAAAAGCATCGTAAATCTTTTTAATTTCATCGGTAACTTTTGGGGCATTTTGTTTAATATGCTCCACTAATTCATCTGTGTGCATTCTCATGCGGCACCTCCTTATGTTAGGAACGAAAGCCCCTTCTTATTCTTCATATCTTCCTCAAACGCATAGCGCGTGGCGTCAATCGTATGATTATCCTTATCCTCTAAACGCGGGATAGGATTGCCATCACGGTCTGTCTGATAATCAATATTTTCGAACTCCCTCGCAATATTTGGCGTGCGTAATGGGTCAATGTAAATGGCGTCTAAATCATCTAACCATTCCTCACCGTACTCCACCGAGTCAGGGCCTTTTTTAACTGGATAAATCTTTTTAATGCCTAGTTCATTCTTTAATTCTGCATTCGATTTCGGCTCGGCGCTCTCAGCTGCAATACGGTCATTCTCATAGCCCTTTGCATGTAACTTTTTAGAAAGTTCACGGTTACTAATCTTAACGCCATACACTTCATCAATCGCAAAGATAGCATTTTTCTTCTTGTCGTAATGCCAGCGCACGAATGCAAGCGGGTCCGTAGCATATCCATAGTCAATCCCATTCCGGATATTATCAAAGGCTGCTACCATTTCATCTGTAATAGAGCCTTTTTCAATGGCCAAATTATCAAATGGTACAACACCCGAGCCGATTGCTTCGCCAAGATATTCCCAGCGGTAACGTAATTCATTACGCTCTTTAGCCGCATTCGCTTCCTCGATAAACTGTTTTGAAATGAACGGGTTATCGAGATACGTTGAATGGTGAACAAATGTATTCTTAGGCTGGAACGAGCTCTCAAACTTTTTATTTACCCATGATTGCCTACGTTTCGGTGGATTGTAACTGTAAAAGAACTTATAAAAAAGACCATCATCCAATTCGCCACGTAATAACGAGTTAGTGATAGTCGTAATTTCATCTTCTGTTTTAAATTCAGCCATTTCCTCAATCCAACCAAGTGTAAACGGAAACTGTGCACTTTTTAATGATTTAATTCGCGCTGGGTCCTGTGCACCTCGGAAAATCATATAGTTACCACGTGGAATGTAAGTAATACGCATAGGTGACTTGTTGATTTTGAACAGATGCGAAACACCTTGCTCATGAATGGCCCATTTCATTTGCTCGAAAATAGAGCCTTCAATGGTATTGTCCACCTTACGAATACCCACTGCATTTACTGGGTAACGCATAAGTAACTGCGTAATTATGTGCGCTATATCTGATGATTTACCACTACCACGACCACCCTTACAGACGATGTGAAGGATTTCTTCTGCTAATGCAGCTTTCCAAATTGGGTGGAAGGCTTTTGGTAATAGTTCTGAAAGCTTTTTAACTGCCATTGTTATCACCGCTTATATCGTCTACGAAAATAGGTGTGACATTGGCATTGATTTCTTGCTTGTCTGTGAAAAGAGCGTATCGTTTCCCGATCAATTCAGCTGCACGGATGCGCTCAGTGGTTGTTGGTGGCATGTATTCTTCAATCACTTGCGCACCCTCACCGATACCACGCAGAACCGCAGAACGAGCTTCACCACGTAAAACAGAAGTCAATAGCTCCATCACTTCTTCCTGGTCAGCGATACGTTGAGATTGGATTTCTTTCATCCGATTTTCTATATAAGCAGAAACATTAGTATTTTTTAGTAATTTGTCTGTATTCTGCGCTGCGTACTTTTGGCTATATCCAGCCTTTTTTGCAGCTTCTGTCGCATTTCCTAACTCAATATAGTAGTCAGCAAAAGCCTGCTGTTTTACTGTTAATTTACGTTCAATCAATGGCATCACCTCATTATGCTAATTGCTGAATATAGTAAAAGAGCCTCACTAATTACAGCGAGACTCTAACTTTAAGCGTTTATTATACTTTTTATTTCTTCTGCAGTTAAGTTATCATTATATCTGTCTGCAGTATCTTTCCATAACATCACCATTCGACTATACTTTTCCACTCTGTTGCTATGAGAGTTATAACTAAAAGATTCGTTTTCTTTTAATTCTCCGAAACGGTTATAGTCATCTAAAAAGAATTGTGCGAAAGAATAATATTTTCCTTCTTCATTTCCATCGAACCCTTTGAAAGCAACGTCGAAATCTGTAATATTCTCTTTATCTTCAAGTTGTTCATATGAAGTATTTAAAACCCTATACATTTGAAGTACATCAATCACAAAACCCCCTTGTTCACTACTCATAGGTTCCGATAAACGATTGCTAATCTCTGAATATAAAACTTCATATCCATTCGCTAAAATATCCCTACATTTCGAATAGTAGTTATCTTCAGGATCTAATTTCGAAAGTATGTCATATTGATTTAACAATAATAATCTTTGTTCATCATTCATTTCCTCACCTCCCATCCGTTAATATTGTAAGATAAATGGAAGGTAAAGAACATCATACAATTTTGACATAACAAAAGACCACACTCAATTAAGAATGTAGCCTCATGCGAAAGGAGGTTATTCAAAATGCCCCGCGATAGCTCTCTGCAAAACTATCACACTAACATCATATAACGGATTTGCAATAGGTTCATTAATTTCATTTTGATTTAATTAAAGTGAAATTAAAAAATCTCAGAGAAATATTTGATAGTTTTCATCAGTGCCGCATGTCTATTGTAAATTGTCCCTTTTGCGTATCCCGTTTGGTCTGCAATGTCATCAAATGATTTTTGTTCAATGTATCTCAAGTATAATATTTGATTATCCAGCCCTTTGAATTTGCTCACAGACTTTTTAAAATCATCCATCTCATTCATCTTGTACGCAAGCTTATATTCTAATCCTTCAATAATTTCTTCAACCTTAGCACCTCTACTTTCAGGTGTTAAAGAGTACCCGCCTAGATCATTTACATTCAGCCATCGACTTAATTCTTTTTTGCTTCGTTCTAATTCGAATTCAATTTCATCAACTTCTTGCTCTAATCCGCAATAATCATCTACCCACTTGAAACGCGTCATTTCTTCACCGCCCTTTACTGTGTTTTCTTCGTATCTGCATAAACATCTTCCAGCCATAGGAACAGCATCACCAACTGCTTATTAACCAATTGATTGTTGCCGTATTTTTTTGAAAGCTCTCCAATCGAATCCGAAACCCACTTCCAAAATACTTGGCTCTCCATTGAATGCTGCATGGCCATCTGGTTACATTGTTCAATCCATGTAGCGACTTCATTAAAAAAAGTACGATAGTCCAATCAAATCGCCTCAATTCGAATATAGATGCCGGGAATCTTTGCCCAAAACTTTTCGACAATCTCAGAAGCTACTAAAGCATCATCTTCCCAGTATCCACAATCTGTCATGCAATCCTTTAACAATTTTTGAAGGTTGTCGGTATCAGGCTTCGTATATTTGTATTCGCCATCATGGTGATCCGCAGTAATAGGAAAACACCACTTCACCATTAAACGTAAAGTCGAATTATATTTTAAAGCTGGTGTATGTTGGCCAAGGTGTCCCATTAACTTTGCACGTGCTGCCTTTAATTCTTCTGGCTCATAAAATGCCGGCTTACCATTTCGAACAGTCACTTGCTTTTGCTGGTGCGTAGTAGTTGGTGGTTTCATTGGCATAAAAAATTCAATCGTCATTTACTCACCTCATTAGCAACGGGTCTTGTTCCAATCCCTTGTACCTTAGTGCCACGATATTTAATTGCACAATCTGCATGTTGTAATCGCCATGAACCGTAACTTCTTTCGAAATGCCCTTCGCCCTTTTCAACAAAAGTTCCGCATCTGTAGCAATAACCAGGATATTTATTTCTCACTCATCATCATCCTCCCAATAGACGCCCTGCCATTTTCCTGTAGTTGCATCGTAAATAATTTCACCTTTGTTCTTAGCCTGATCATAAACATATTCAATCAATGCCGGTCTTTCGGCTAACCACTTTAGCACTTCACTTTTACCACGGTTGAATTCTTCACTTGGTAATGTGTGGTATAAAGGTGGCATATTTGCAGCAGTCATTAATTTTGCATTTCTATTTTTCGGCTTTCTATTTTTTCTTACCATTTTTGCATTCCCTTCTTTTTTTATTTTTTTACGCGCGCCTATCGTAGGTAAGAGAAAAATGGTGTGGCGGGCAAAGCTTAAGCCCACCACTTTTTTTCTCTACGATTTACCGATTAGGGAAATTCTAATATTATAGGAGATAATATTACCCTGTTTCCCTGTGAAATTGTCGAGAATTTCCCGAGAATTTCCCTACCTTAGTGAGTTAGTAAGGATTGAAGGAAATGAAGGAAATTTACCGACTTTTTCCCTGTGAAATGAAATCGACTTTTTCCTTCTTTCCCTATGAAAACGGATTATTACCTACTTGTTTAGTATGGAAAGGAAATTCTCGATAAAACTACTTTTCCTTCCTTGTAACGTTCCCTTCATTAATATCGAATTCCCCGTGCTCTTTAATTCGATTTCGAACGGTCCTTTCTGTTATCCCCATATATTCTGCCATTGCCTTTATGGTAATTTCTTCATCTATACTGCAAGCTTCATAGGCTGCATCGACTGCATCATTACGTGCTTTTTTGGCTTCTTCAGGTGACTTCTTCTTGTCAAAATTTTGTTTCCAGCTCGGTTTGCTTGGCTCATCTAGCTTAATATCTTTCAAGATGCCCGTTTCATCAATCCGATGCACCGGATACTGGAACCACATATTAACAGCTTCAAACTTTGGATATTCACGTAGCGTACCCTCCACGCGCCAAGCTGAACGCATATTGATTGTTTGGACGGCTCGACTAATTTCGGCTTCGGCTCGTGCTGCAATCGCTGGATCTGTTAAAATACGTTTCGCATGAGTATACATTTGGGAAACGCTCTGCTCATCATCTGGCCCAACATTCTCGTCAAAATAATTGAAATTCACTTGCTTAATCGCATTGCTATAAACCTCGCATGTTACTTTTTCAGCCTGCTGCTTTAAAATATCTTCACTTAATTCTAGCTCTACTAAATCAATAATCGCGTCTGGGTCTCGTGCAAATACACCTGAACCAGAAGAACGGTCCATCGATTTTTTACCGCCCTGCCCACCTTTAGAATGATGGTGACAATATATAACGCTAGCGCCTAACTCTGTTGCAACTTTGTCGAATTGATTCGTGAAATGGGCCATTTGCTCTGCACTGTTTTCATCGCCTGTTAAAACTTTATAAATCGGGTCAATGATTACAGCAGTAAAGCCTTTTTTCTGCGCGCGACGGATTAACTTAGGAGCAAGTTTGTCCATTGGTACTACCTTCCCACGCAAGTTCCAAATATCGATATTGCGAATATTATTTGGTCGTAAGCCCATCGCCTGGTATACATCTTTGAATCGATGCAAAGCACTTGGGCGATCTAGCTCAAGGTTGACGTATAATACTCTGCCTTGTGTACATTGCCAATTCAGCCACTTAACGCCCTCAGCTATGGCAATTGATAAAGCAATAAGCGAGAAGGATTTGCCCGCTTTTGATGGTCCAGCAATTAACATCTTGTGGCCTTGTCGAAGAATGCCTTCAATAATTGGTGGTGAAAGCTCAGGTAAATTTTCAAATACATCCTCTAGGCTCTCGATATCTGGTAAGTCATCGTTTAAATCCTCAATCCATTCGTGCCACTCTTCCCAGTCGGCTTTACCAATATTCGTATCAATGATGAACTGCTTTTTACCGTTGCGAACAATACCAGGCAAACGACTTAATCGAGAAGGATTTCGATTTTGATTATCTAAGCTCAGACCATTCTTTTTACACACGTTATATAAATAGTCCACTCGTTTACGATATTCGTCATAATTCGGAGCATCTACACGCACGATTGCGTGAATACTACGTTTTCCACTGTGGACGAGTACAGCAATAGGTAGCTCTAATTCTCGTAAAATTGCATTCTGTTTATCAATGGCCATATTGTCAGATTCAACTAATGCATACCGAAAATCGGATACGTTCTCATTTTTCACGCCTTTTCCATCTAAAGGATTGAAACGGATCCAGGCGCCGGCTTCCTCTTTATAGTCACCAAGGACAGAACCGATATCACCTTCACATTTATTTAATGCCTCAATTAACTGCCCAGCCGTTCTGTCCGAAGCCCCTTTTGTTGGCTTATAAATACTTTCGCCAGTTTCCTCATCTGTTATTGCATACGTTTCAGTTACATAGCCCACGTTGTCAGTAGACTGGAACAGCGCTTCTAAATAACGGGTAATTTCACTAACGGGATTCCAATGAACCGGTTCAACAATTTCCTTGCCTTCAATCCAGTTTTTATCAATGAACTTATAATCTGCATCTGCACTGATTTCATCATTCCAATCAAGCTCATGAGCATTTTCATCGCTTAAATACTTTGGCTGCCATCCGTTATCCTTGGCCATTTGCGTAATAGTTGCACCGGTAATGCCATTACCCTCGAATGTTGTCCATTTTTTGAAGCATTCGCCCGTTTTATAACGGCTATCTGAAACACTCCAGCTATCCCAATCAGCTGCGGTATAGCCCTCTGTTTTGAGAGCCATACCGACATTTAGCCATTCCTGATAATCGAGCATTGCAGGATCTATATATTTAAGAAGAGGAATTAAATCCATTTTATTTTCCAAATAACTCACCAACTTTCCCTTGCGTTAATTGCTTATAAATCGCTTGATTTAACGAATACGCCATTGACCATTTGACCAGTGCGCCCCTTAATTTCGTCGTAAGCGCATTGCAAGCATTCATGTAACGTTAGATTATTTTGTTGTGCAAGAATGATTAGTGTTACAACCACATCACCGATTCCATCTTTTAATGCATCTTTGTCATTGCGAGCCAATGCAGCTGCAACCTCACCAACTTCCTCTGTTACTTTTAAAAATTGTTTACTGGAATCAGCTTGGTGTAAACCTTTCTCGATTGACCATTGCCCGACTTGTGATACTAATTTATCCATTAACTTATTTCCTCCTCGTCATTTTCCAAGATTTCTAAGATCATGGCATTTTTACTATTTTCAACTTTTCGTTCATATGATGGTGTGCGCATAAATTTCAGCGCCCCCATCGTTTTACCTGTCTGTTCTGCGATATCTTCGAGGGAGCCAATTGCTAGCAAATTATCACCCTTGTATAATGCGTATTCGACATTTTTATAACTTCGCTTTGGCATAACACTTTGAGTAGCTGCGCGTTTGTAATCCCATTTCAAAGATTTAACACGAACTAAAAATGTTGTTGTTGGTATGCCGTTATTTTTAGCGATTGCAAGCCATTCATGGTGATTTCGATATTCCGCCAACTCTTTCATAGTCTCTACCTCCACAATTTTATTTACTACTCATAATGTTCATTGTGTTTAATAGACCTAAGCTCGTACATCCAAGCGCATTGCTTTTATTAATCGTTTTGATATACCGTTGGCATAGGCATCCATGCCAATACCTCACTTACATCAGGTAACAAGATATTGCCAATCTCTCCAAAATGAAATGCATATCCCTCGGCATAAGGCATTTGTATATAATAAACAGGGTATCTTAATTCTAAACGACCTCTAATATGATCTTGTACCGTGCATATAATACATTCCCCGAGCGGTGGTGATTTTTCATTTATCGGTGTCCAATCATTCATTTTTATTCTTCCTTTCTACGTATAATTGTTCAATATAATCCATTCAGTTCATACCAAAATTTAACCTCAACCTCTTTTTCTTGAATTAATCCGTACCGCTTGGCAACTTTATATTGCGTGGAATCGCGATTTAAACTAACCACATACCCAGCAATAATCTTTCTCCAGGATTCTAAAGGCATTGAATGCTTGTTAATATTACAAGATGCACATGCTGGAACTAGATTGCCTTCGTTATCTCGCTCCGGGAAATGAGGTTTACCTGTAACTAAATTTCTCACTACTGGCTCGAAATGATCAGCATGCCAACCTTTTTCACCTAATTGACAACCGCAATACCAACAATGCCCGTTCGACTTGTCCCAAATTGCTTGTCTCTTTTTATTCATCGCCATCCATTAGCACCTCCCCTTCCTACAAAAAATTGTTCTATAATGAACAAAATGCTTATTCTTCAACTTTAAAATAATCGTCAACGTCAATATCATCAACATCTGCATTACGACAAGCATCTGACCAATCAATGGCTGCATCTAATATTTCATTTTGCTTTTTCCAACTTAAAGCTTCCCATTGTTCTTCGGTATAATTAACTGAAACAGAGTAATTTACTTTTAAAGTAGCTGTACCTTCAACTTTGATTTTTGGCATCGTTAATTCTCCTTTACTTTGCTGAAAAGTTTATTAATTTGGACCGCAATTAAGCCGCTTGAGCCGCATTTTGGACCGATAAAAATGGCTGCATGATAAAAAGTGCAGCCATTTTTATCCTATCCTTTGTACTCAGCAGGATTAATCCCATCTGGAATGCGCCAACCGTTTGCGGCAATGCGGTCAATTAAACACTTAGCATTATCAAATGACCACGTTCCTACATGATTGAAGCCACGGCTTTCTAAGAAACGAATTTGTTTTGGTGTAGTAAGCCCTTGTTCACGACGCTTTTCAATGCGGTCTAATAATTTACTTGCTTTACCGGCATTATCAATTTGGTCAGGGAAAATGCCCATTTTCTCCAGCTTCTTAATTTGCTGATCGCTCGCTGGTCCCATTTCCCAACCAAATGAAGGAACGTAATTGGCTAAGTCTTCTGCTTGGATGCTCATTTCGAATTGCAAAGGGTCTACTAAAGCACGTTTTCGCTTCTTCATTTCAGCTAGTTGCTTTGCTAATGCTTCCTCACGTTGAGCAACTGCATCTTCAGCAGCTTGTTGCTCGACAACTTCTAAATCTAAGGGGATGCCAGCTTCTTCAATTTGCTTCGTCATCAATTTAGCCACTTCATCATTTTGTGCAATTAAATGGGCAGGATGACATAATTCATGGCGCTCTGTATGCCATAGGAAATCGAGCAATAATAAATCTTCTTTACCAGGATGTAACCGGGTACCACGCCCAACCATCTGGCTATATAATGCTCGTACTTTTGTTGGTCGTAATACAACAACACAATCAACAGAAGGACAATCCCAGCCTTCAGTGAGTAGCATAGAATTACAAAGCACGTTATATTTATCATTATCAAAATCTTCAAGTATTTCTGCACGGTCCTTGGATTCACCATTTACCTCAGCTGCACGGAAACCTTTTTGATTCAAAATTTCTGTGAACTTCTGGCTCGTCTTTACTAATGGAAGAAAGACGACAATTTTACGGTCTTTCGCAACTCGTATCATTTCATCTGCGATGGATTCTAGGTATGGATCTAGCGCTGAACCTAATTGACTTGTACTAAAATCACCTGCTTGCTGTCCGACTCCAGATAAATCTAATTTCAGTGGAATTGTTAGTGCCTTAATCGGACTTAAATAGCCACTTTTGATTGCCTTTGGTAAGGTGTACTCAAAAGCTAAACTTTCAAATACTGTACCTAAATTTTTCATATCGCCTCGGTCTGGTGTAGCTGTTACACCTAGAACATTAGCTTGATCAAAATAATTCAATATGCGTTGATAGCTATCTGAAATACAATGATGAGCTTCGTCAATGATAATTGTGTCAAAGAAATCCTTTGGAAAGCGCTCTAATCGGCTTTCACGCATCATTGTCTGCACACTACCCACCACAACACGGAACCAACTGCCAATAGACGTTTCTTGTGCTTTTTCTGTAGCTGTTTTAAGTCCGGTTGATTTCTCTAACTTATCTGCTGCTTGCTCGAGTAACTCTCCTCGATGCGCCAATACAAGAACGCGCTCGCCTAATTTCACACGATCTTCAATAACCTTACTAAATACGATAGTTTTACCACACCCAGTAGGTAGGACAAGGAGCGTCTTTTTGACGCCCTCTGCCCATTGTCCATGAATGGCTTCACGTGCCTCTTCTTGATAATCACGTAACTGCATAACCTACCTCCTAAAACTGTCCTGGTGTAAATCCGCCGCCACCTTGTTGTGGTGGATTTGTTGGAAATGGCTGTTGATACTGCTGTTGTTGCATTGGTTGTTGCTGATACTGCTGCTGAGGTGGCGCTTGCTGATATTGTGGAGACTGTTGCACTGGTTGTTGAGATGGCTGACCTTGACCTACCATGTCTTCAGCAGAATAAAACTTACCGACTTGATTGTTCGTTTTTTCTGTATTGTCTTTCCCCATATAACGATTGATTTCAAGCTTCAACCGTCCTTTTGCGCCGATGACAGCATTCCAATTCATGCGTAACTTCTCACCTTTTTTCTTTTGACCAATTCCTGCAAAGAAGTTAGAAAGTAATCCCTCTGTTTTTGTATGCAGGAATAAATTGTGAAAAATTGTAACGTCACCGTGCTCGGGTGAATGTACTGTCAGTTCTAATTTTGCTTGGTTACAAGCTGGCATTTTCACACTTCCTTGGAAGCGAGCACGTTCAAATTTAGCAACTGTAAAATCGTAATCTCCTTCAGGGAGCAGTATAAAGTCACTACCATCCTTTTCAATTTCGTCTTCCCAACCTAATTCGCGTTCATTCATTTTTGTTTTCCTCCTAAAATTTTATTAAAATGGTAGATTTGCTTCACGAAGCTCTAATACCATTCCGTATACTTGCTGCCATGCAGCCACTAATACACCATCAATAAAGCCTGGATCATAATTCATGATTGGTGTGCCCATTGGGTAATAGCCTTTATTGCTAACCACCGCTTGAATCTCTGCTTCAGATACATTATTCGGAATCATTAAATCCTGTAATGCTTTTGGAATAGCTGGATTTAATTGCACCGGTTGTGGTTGCTGAACAGGTGGCTCCGATTGCGTTGGTGCTTGTTGTTCTGGAACCGGTTGTGGAACTGTTTGTTGTGGCTGCTCTACATGTACCGGTGGTAATGAAGACCACGTTTGTGTTACTTGTGCCGGTTGTTGCTGTTGCACATTCACCTCAAAAATATGGGCAATTTGTGCATAATCTAATGGCAACTCATCTGGTAAACCATGACGATTTTTAGCGTCCCAAGCTGGGTGATGCGTTGTATACATTGTGCGTGTACCACCTTGCGCTTTATGCTTGCGCCCTTTATCGTCTGTAGCCACGCTGTACGTTTTGTAATTAATGAAAAGAACCATATCAGCCCATTCTTTTACTAGTGATGATGTACGTGCTGACGTCTTTTTACCGAGCTTCAATTCGTAACGATCATACGCGCCCATTTCGTCGGGCTGCTCAAATTTACGAATTTGTGCGTGAGCAGTTAAAACGATGTTAATACCTTGGTCTACGATGTCTTGTAATAAGTTAAGGAAGCGGCCCATTTCCTCTTCTAATTTGATATAACCCGAACCATAGCCGAAATCTTCAATACTTGTTTTTTGATTGATATTACAAATATGTTCAATTGCCATGCGTTCCGCCCAATCGACTGTATCAATTACTAAAGTTTTAAATGGTCGATTTTGCTTTACGTAATCAAGCTGTTGCAACATAAACGACCAACTTGTCGGCTTGTCAAATCGAGCTACATCCATATTTCCAGTACTACCTTCAGTATCGATAAAGCCAGGTTCCGGAAATTGAGCCGCTAATGAGGATTTTCCAATACCCTCAGGCCCGTATAAAACAACTTTTTGCGCAGTGGCAACTTTACCTCGCGTAATATTCATTGATAATCCTCCTTTTAAAATTCACCTGGTGTCCATTTAGGTGATTCTATAACTGGTGCTTGTTGCATTGGCTCAGTGAATGCTGTGCTATTTTGACCAGCTACATAGCCATCTTCAATAATGATGCTGCATTCTTCCCCAGTGCTTACACGTGTTGCGATTGCTTGTAAGCCCTCTTGCTCCAGCCATTGACCAAACTCCTGTAATGTCGCCATATCCATTTGCTCAAGCTTGTCCAATAAAATGAAGCCACAATCCGGCTTGAGCTTACGGACAATTGCTGTCGATACTTTTAACTGTTCTGCGCCCGACATGTTATCCCAACGTTGGCCGTTATAAAGAAGATCACCTTCAGCAACTGATAATCCTGGTAGTGGTAAATCTGCATTACTTAAAAGTTCTGACTTTTGGTGTCGTACTTCCTCAATACTTGCCGTTAATAAGTCGTACTGCTTTACGTACTCTTGCGCATCCATTTCAGCTTTATCTTTATCAAGATTTGCACGTACACGACGATTAATCTCATCGTTTTCTTGGATATTTGCTTCAAGTTCTTCCGTTGATTCATCAAATAAATCGAGCGCTGTTTTTTTAGCAATCTCCAAATCTTGTGCCGTCTTCGATAGAGCCATTTCAGCATTAGCCAACTGTTGCTTTAATCGTTCAACCTCCTGCGCCTGGAACGTATACTGACGTTCGTAATTTGCAAGTTGCTCACGTTTACGTTGATTTTCACCGTTGCGGGCTAGAATTGCCTGTTGTTGCTGAAGCAATTCAGAAATAGAAACAGGCTCTTTCGGTACATCTGGAAAATACGGCTGCTCTAGTGCGAATTTTTTCTTTTGGTCGGCAATACGTCCAATAGCGAGACGCTCGTTATAGAACTCTTTTTCCTGTTGTTCTAATTGATGTAATTGCTGACCTACACCAATAATTTGAAGGAGAATATTCGCCTTTTCTTTGCTTGTAGAATTCATAAATTTAGGTAAATTAATGGCCAACTCTTCTACGAAACTATCAAGGAGCTGTTGACCAGCCTTTTGTCCATTTGGATCCGTAACTTTTAAATCTGAATTCTTACCTTTACGCTCGACGATTAAGCCATTCGATAACGTAATTTGTAAATTTGGCGGAATGAGAGAACCTTCACGCGTTGCCTGTGATGGCTTATATTTATTGCCGCCTAGCGCCCATGCGATTGCATCTAACACACTTGTTTTCCCTTGGCCATTATTACCACCAACAATCGTTAACCCGTTTTGTGTTGGCTCAATTTTTACAGCTTTTACACGCTTCACGTTTTCGATTTGAAGCTTATTAATCTTAATTGTCATTATTGTCCTCCTCGTATTTTTAACCCCTGTCGTGCTAAGGCATGAATTTTTTCATAAGTAGGATTGAAGCTAGTCAATCCATTAGTAATCGACTCAATTTCTTTCAAAGTATCTAACAATTCAATGAGTCTACTTTTTGGAATCGTTACAGTTTCAACTTCTTTTTCAGCCATTGTCATTAACACCTCTTTTCGTGGTATAATGGCTTTGAAATTTGTTATTTTGAGAGCCTAAACCGGTGCAACGGTAAGGGCTCTTATTTTTGTTGTAGGGCTCGGCGTGCGATAAATCCACCGTCCGCATGTACTGATGAACGTGCATGCATATCAACTACAAAATGATTGTTTTCATTTGCATAAAACTGAAGCGCTTCACGTAATACATTGTTTTGGAAGCTTAAATCATAAATTTTTGCTAACGCTTGAAAAATGCTACTCTTATGAATTTGTTCAATTTCTGCATGCAATCTATTAAGCTCCTCATTGACGATATGAAACAATACTTCATCAACGCGCTCGCCCTTTTCCTTGTACTCGTTAAGCGCTGTACGTGCATCCATTCACTTCACCTCGATTCCGATAAGACCTAATTGAAAATCACGGACAAACTGATGGAATTCCCACCCTTTACTTATAAAACCGTTATCAACAAATACATCCCCTAGCCAATCCAGTAACGCGTCATTCATAAAATCACCTCACTTAATTAATTTGATAGCGCGTGCAATCGCCTCGGCCTCGTGAGGACTTTTCACATTATCCACAAGCTCTTTTAATACATTAATCACTTCCTGCTTTTCCGTGTCCGGTTGATATTTTTGCAGAACGATTTGGTTGTCATTGATGAAAATTTCTAAACCGTCCTTTTCTGCAATTCCCAAATTACGGCGTAATTCGATTGGTAAAACCACACGTCCTAGCTCGTCAACTTTGCGTACGATACCTGTTGATTTCATTGTTTTCTCTCCTTTTTTATTTTTATTGGTTCAGGTAAAATCGTTGAACCTAACGCTCCCTTTGAAACTTTCAAATTACACTTTTTGTACAAGTATGAAGGGAACTTTCCGTTTAATACCCTAATGCATTCTGCACGACTACCACTTGCATAGACAGTTTGAGTTTCTTGTCCAATTGCATGAAACACCTCGTTAACCACCTTTACCAATTTTTATTAAGGTTTTTATAAAAATCATATAAACCGCGTTTGCGTAAATCGAACACTTTTGTACGAATGGTATGTTCTGTTTTTCCGATAGCAAATGATATTGTCCTAATTTCATCAATTTCATAAAATTTGCAAATGTACTCTAAATCAGATTCGGTAAATGACTTACCATGTGAAAAATGAAAGTCTGGATGAAATTGCATGCGACCGAATCTGTCATAAGTGATATCTTGGTCGATTACTTCCATAAATCCACATTCACCCCTTTGTCAGCTGCATAAACAGATCCTTATTGCCTGTTACTAACGACTGATCAATTAAATGTTGACGGTTAGCTTCTTCCATTTCAGCCACCAACTTAACAGTATCTGGGGCTAAAAATATGCCGTCTTCTTCCACATAGCCGTGATATTCTACTGCAATAGTTCGTACTGTTGATAAAATGAAAGCCTTAAATGAATCCATGTTTAATCCTCGCTTTCCTCATAAATTTTCACTTCAAGGTCAAACTCTGGATTTTCAACTTCAAGCTCGTCTGCAATAATTTCTTCGACTTCACTTACTGGACGTAGTTGGCCTTTGTAGTAAATTTCTTGCTCTTCGCAAGCAGCGAGTAAAGCCGTTAAACTTGCTACTAAAATAAGCGTGCTTTTCTTCACTTAATTTCACCCCCTCTCGGCATTAATGCCATCAATTTTTACATTAAGAGCTAACAACGCGTAACGTATGCCCGCTTGCATACCCTCTTGGTAACCTTCCCAATGTGATGACGGGGCTTTTTGGTGATATAGCTTAACCAGGGCATCAATTAACACTGGATCGTGCTCAACTGAAGCTTGCCCCTCAACTTCGAAATGAATCATCTTTCTTTCACCACACTTTTCATTGCATCTGGAACGTATTCCATTAATAACTTGACCCGTTCGTCCGCTGACATGCTGCGCCATTGGTTTAAGTTGATTTTCAACTGATTGCCCCCTTTTTGAGCAATGAAATTCCTTGGGCTTCAAGCTTCGCGATGATAAGCTCTAACTCCTCATTCAACTTCATTGCGTAATCTGCACCGAAATGTTGTTCGTTCTTATTTAACATGACTTTTAAATAAGTACTTAATTGCATATTTTCCTCAAGTGTGAAGTTACTCATATGCTTTACTCCCCAATCCGTCATGCACCGCTGCCCACAATTCTCGCAAATTCTTTTTACCATCACCCCACTCACGTAAGAGCTGCATTGCCAACGATTCGTTAACACGTGATAGTTCTGATAATTTTTCCGGCAAGAACGCGCGCATTTTAACCAGTTCCATATTGATGGTTTTTTCTAGCATGAAAATTGCTCCTTTCCTTTTGATGCATGCAAGGTATTTCTAGTCCATTTCCTTGCGCCCCGTTGATGGGAATGATGTAAAGACACTTTTGATTAAATCGTGCATGTTAATTCGTTAAAACTACAGAATTTCTGTACTTGACCCGCAAAAAAAATAATACTATCAAATGGGACATTAACATTTTTGGCAAATTCATATCCCTGATCCATGCGTAAAATTCGTCGATACTTTTCATATTGAATATACGTTTTTTCTGACATGTTCATTTTCTCTGCCATTTCAATTTGAGTTAAACCTGCTAAAATTCTAGCTTGCTCCAATGTATATCGCATAGTAGCTCACCTCCTGAAAATAGAATACTACAGAATTTCTGTAGTTACAAGTGATAAAAACAGATAATCTGTATTTTTAAAAGTATTTGAATCAAAAGTTTCAGTTTTACTGTACAAAATTACAGATTAACTGTACAATGAAAATATAAGGAGGTGAAATCATTTTGAGTGTTGGACAAAAAATAAAGGCCTTAAGAAAAGAAAAAGGGCTTACGCAGAGTGAACTAGCCAATAAACTTAATGTAGTATCTACCGCTGTATCAGCATGGGAGAGAGATGCAAATAAACCAATGATGGATAAACTAACGATAATGTCAGAATTGTTTAATGTTCCAATTTCACATTTCTTTGATGTAGAGATTCCATCAAACATAATCCCTTTACAACCAAACATAGTACAAGTTCCTATCATTGGGAAAATAGCCTGCGGAGATCCGATCACTGCTGTGCAAAACATTGAAGGATATACTTATGAGTTTGCTGATTTTCTGCCTAAAGGTGAAATTTTCGCTTTAATCGCTAAAGGTGACAGTATGGAACCTACTATTGCAAACGGATCTAAGGTACTTGTAAGGGCACAATCAGATGTAGAAAATGGTGAATTGGCAGCCGTATTAGTAAACGGTGATGAGGAAGCAACTTTAAAGAGAGTGAAGAAACAGGGCGACACCATATTACTAATGCCCGACAACCCAGCCCATGAGCCGATTGTTGTCACTGAAAGTAATCCAGCACGAATCATAGGAAAAATAGTAAGAGCAATAATGGATTTTGATTAATTAGCGCTAATCAATCAAACACGAAAAAGAGCTGGCCCATTTGCCGCTCTTTTTTACTACTAAAATGAAAGGAGAATACAAATGGCTCAGGAAATCAAAGCAAGAAACGTATTGTGTGTAGCGATTTACATTCGCGTATCCACTAAAGGCCAAGAAGACAAATACAGTTTAGCTGCACAAGAACACGAATTGACACTTTATGCAAAATCGCAAAAATGGACAATAGTAAAGATATTTAAAGATGTAGATAGTGGAGCTAAATTTGATAAAAAAGGGCTCAACGCTTTACTGGATTGTGTAGACGATGGACTTGTGGATATTGTACTTGTAGCTGACCAAGACCGCCTATCTCGCTTGGACACAATAGACTGGGAAATTCTAAAAGATGCACTTCGCGAAAATAAGGTTAAAATTGCCGAACCTGGAACAATCATTAACTTAGAAAATGAAGATGATGAATTTCTATCGGATTTGAAAAATATTCTTGCGAAGCGTGAACGAAGAAAAATCAGACGGCGATATATGCGTGGTTTACGTCAATATGTACGTGAAGGTGGAATCTATGGACGTATCCCCTATGAATATCTTTACAATAAGCAAACGAAAGAGTTATCGATAAATGAGCAATTTGCGTGGGTTATACCATTCATTGACGATTTATTTTTACAAGGTTTCGGGACATCCAGCATTGCAACAGAGTTAAATAAAATTTCACGCACACCTGGTGGCGCCAAATGGCATGCTAATACGGTTTATCAAAGGTTGCGTAATCCTGCTTATTGCGGTGATTACAGTGTGACTTTCTCAAATGGCGAAACAATTGTTAATAAAGAAAAATATCCGCAGTTGCGAACAGTAGAAACGTTTGAACGTATAAAATACTTGATTGAAACCAATACAAAACCATTTCCCACAACTCGCAAAAACCATCACCCATTGGCGAGACTGCACATCACATGCGCTGAGTGTGGACGCAAAATAGCATTACAACAAGGTGAGAAATCCCAGTACGGTGGCTATCGATGGTATTTAGCACATAATTTCGGACTAGCAACTCCATGTCCATTAGACCAAAAGTATAATGCTGTACGTATTACGCGTCCGCTTGTATTAGCTGTTAAAAATATTTTATTAAGTGAGGACACAGCGAAAAATTATCTTGATATTGAATTTAAAGACGAATCACAAATCGCTCTGCTCGAGCAAAAAATATTAAATTTGCAAAAAATGATAAGTGATAATAACGGTAAAATCGACAAGTTGCTGGATTTATATTTAGATACTAAGTTAACGAAAGATAAATACGAAGAAAAAGTAAATTCGATAGAAACTGAAAACAAAAGTTTAAAAGTTAATTATGATGAGATAAATACAAAAATCGAATTGATGAAGGCAGAAAAATATAGCTATGATGCTCTAATTGAAAATTTAGCTGTAGTAGAAGAGCACCTTTCGACTATCCATCGAATCGATACCGAATACAGCGAGAAAGATAAAGAAGATTTGATTGCAGCGTTATTTGAAAACGCGCTTCTTTCACCTGCAGATAATACGATTACTTTTAAATTCACTACGTTTAATAATTTTCCTATCGATTTAACGGTTGCCATCGATGAAACGAATCAGGAATATGAAGAACGTTTATTACAACAGCAAAAAGAACGCTACAATTCCACACAAGCGATTTTGGATGCCCAGCCTACCCCAATTAGCTTTATGGAGTTAAAACGTCTTACTGGATTAAATGCACAGACATTACGGTTAGATGAAGAACGCTTTGGAACATATCGAAATATGAAATTAGGTAAAGGCAGCCCTGAAAGAAAAGCCGAAATTGTAAAAGGTATTAAAAGGCTGATTTCAAAGAATCCAAACATAACGAGCTTAGATATTGCGAAGGAATTAGGTAGTTCTCAAGGAACAATTCTAAAATATATTAAAGAGAACAATTTGCGCGAAGGTAGACAACGCAAGGGTTAAGGGCGTATCATGCGCCCTAACACTCATTGATATGATAAATGTTTTAAATTTATATATTCTCAACGGATATGATAAAAAGTACCACCAACATCTCTACTAAAGTAAATCCATTTTCGTTTTTCATGATTTTCACCTCGTCAAATAAATTCAATTACATCATACATTGGTAATAAAATGCTTAAATAGGCAGCGATTACACATACAGCAATGATTAAAAATAACAAAGGCTGAATGATGGCTAATGATTTGGCAATAATGCTTTCTAATTTTTCGTCTAGCAAATCACAATATAAAACAAGCTCCCTCCCCAACAAGCCACTAGCTTCACCATGTGCAATAAAATGCTCGAATTTCGGATAAAAATAACCCACGATTTGGACTGCATTGGCTAAAGTATCACCAAATATAAGCCGCTGCTGTAAGATGTGCGCAATATAGGCAATCTGCTCTTGGTGCTGCTGTGATTTTAATTGCTCGAATGCCTGTTGCAAAGACAGGCCCGCCAACAATAAGTTTCCAAGATTTCTCGAAAACTGCCGCGTTAAAACCAATCGCCAAAATAAACTAAGAAAAGGGATTCGAAATAATAAATTTAGTTGTAAATCCACACGCTTCTTTTTTACATAAAGAGCAAAACCGAGCAAGGAAAAGATTATGACCATACTAAAAATCACAATGAAATCAGGGATGTGTAAGAAAAATGTAGACCACTCGATGCTTGTTGTTGCGGTTTCAGTAGCTCTAGAGGAAATGACTGAGGACATATTCGGTAAGAAATACGTACGAAATGCTAGAAATAGCAGCACCAAAAATCCAAACAATATTAAAGGATAAGTTAAAACTTTCAAGAGCTTGGCCTTTGCTTGCTGTTGAAAGGTGAGCTGCTTGGCCACAATGTGAATCGTTTCATTTAATTGACCCGAAACTTCAGCTAGCTCGATCGAAATCAAATATTGCTTATTAAGGCCCAGAAATGTGAATACTTGCGTCACACTCCCACCACTCGTCAAGATTGCCTTTACTTGCTGTTGAACGGGCTCATAATGTTTGATGTGGTATGGCAGTAACATTTCAATACTATGCGCAAAGGTGTAGCCCTCGTTTAATAATGTTGCCGTGCGTTCTAATAATGTTGGAAATTCATGTGCCTTTATAATCGGTCTCGTGAATAGTTCACGCTTCCAAATCGATTCTTTAGCTAGAGGTATATTCATAGCGCCCTCCTGACAATTTATTCTTTTGCCCTAGAAGTGTAGCCTCTGTGGATAATTGATAAGCCGCATTATTTCGGATGGCTTCAAACACATCGTCCAAGTCCTGACCATGCAGCAACTCGAATAACGCCTTATATTCCCCACCCTGCTCCACTAATGTTTGACAAATAACCGCGCGCATCATTTGACGCATTTCCTCATAAGAAACAGATAAATCATGTAAGCGATATAAGCAATTAATGCTATCCTTCGCGTGAATTGTTGAGATGACTAAATGACCCGTAAAGGCGGATTCAATCGCAATCTTCGCCGTTTCCTTATCGCGTATTTCACCAATCATCAATACTTGTGGCGAATGACGTAACACCGCTTTTAATGAGGCCGCATACGTGACACCTGCCCTTTCATTCACTTGAATTTGAAGTAGCTCCGGTTGGACACTTTCAACCGGGTCCTCAATCGTGATGACATGGCGATTTAGCTGATTCGCGCAATAATGTAGCAAGGAATATAATGTCGTTGTTTTACCACTGCCTGTCGCACCACTTATTAGGATCAGACCACTGTCCTGCTGTACAAAACGCTCTAGCAGCTGTGCGCTTTCTTGAAAATGGCATAAATCCTGTAAGGGGATGGCATGGTTCTGCTTTAAAATTCGAATGGCGAGGCTTTCTTTTAAGTAGGCGGATGGCAAGGATGAGATTCTAAAGGAGTAATGAAAATCATGGAATTGTTTTTGAAAGGCGCCACTTTGAGGTTTGCGCTTTTCACTAATATCGAGTGCAGATAAAAATTTAAAATAAGAAATCATACGGATGGAAAGCTCGCTTGGACTTTCTCGTATTTTTTGAAAGTGACCATATTTGCGAAACATAATTTGATAATGGTCTTCTTTGGGCAGTAAATGTATGTCTGAGGCTTGAAAATCAATGGCTTGCTGAATGAGCTCAATGCACTTTTGTTCAATAATTGCTTCTTGTTCGATTTTACTTCACTCCCTCCATCTAGTTTATCCCTCAAAACGGGACAGTAAGACGCCCATCATCAACAGGCAAATTCACAAGACAGCTAAATGGGCAATCAGCTGTCCTTTAAGGCCCGATTCATGAAAGTAAATGCATGCCAGAAAATGAGCCTCTAAGCCATGCTTTTACTTTATCGAAAGTATATAAGATGCTCGGGAAAATAGGAATAGCTTTGTTAAAAATTTCTTTTTATATGGGATATTTAGGCGAAATTGACATTTTGGCCATTATTTCATGTAAAATAGAAATAATGAACCATTATAAATACCAATGATTGGAGGATAGAAAATGCTACATCCAATAAAAATAACTAGTACTTTAGCCGATGAAACACGTTTTTCAATTTACGAATACATGTTACAGCATAAAAAACTTTTTACGGTTCAGGAAATTGCCGATGAATTCCAAATCCATTCGAATGTAGCGCGCCTACACTTAACGAAGCTTGCAGAAATCGGGGCAATCTCAGCTGAATTTCTTAAGACGGGGAAAGGTGGACGCCCCGGTCGAGTTTACCGAATCAAACAAGAAGGGATTCAACTTAGCTTTCCATATCGCGACAATTCGACGATTTTGAAGTGGTGCATTCAATTAATCGATCAACTTGGCGAGGAGGCACTACAACAAGCAAAAAAAATTAGCTATGAGGATGGGCGTCAAATGATGCAACAACTTATCCATACCCAAAAGGACACTTTGCCATTATCATTTGATGAAAAATTAGCCATTTTAACAAAAAGTGCTCAACAAATTGGCTATATTCCAGAAGTCATTCATGAAGCACATTCCAAGAGTTTATTATTTTCCATTTATAATTGCCCTTTTCATGAGCAAATGAAGGAAAATGGCGAAATCACATGTCAGCTACACGAATCATTTTTACGCGGACAAGTTGAAATATTATTTGGTGACAGCGAATTCGCACATTTCGAAAGTATGCTGCATCATTGTGACTTTTGCAAATATAAAATTACGATACGCAGTTGATGGAAAAATAACACGCGATTGTCACAACTCTCCCATAAGTTCTAGTTTACATTGTTTGGAGCATTGCCTTATAATAGATGAGAGATTAGTCTATTTTACGTAAAAGGAGGGAAAATCTAAATGAGCAATATGTATAAAGTTATGGCATTCTGGACAGCTGTTTTCGCCGTTATGTTCTACCTTGGTGGTATGAACGAGGTTTCGCTATTATTCGTAGGTAATACAGGATTATTTTTATTATTAGGCTTCTTAAATCTGTCAGAACGCATGTATCTATACATTTTCGGAGCTTACTTAACTGTTTTCTTCGCAGGATTCACGTATTTTACAACGTTCATGCACACTCCTGGTGGAGGACACTAATTAAAAAAACGACTGCTTCTAGTACGCAGTCGTTTTTTTATTTTTTAGAAGCCATTTAAAAACGGATTTTGATCCATTTCAGCAGCTGGTGTTGTATAGCCTCCATGACCCGGATAAATAATTGTATCCTCAGGCAATGTGAGCAGTTTATCATGAATCGACTTCAGCAATACTTGCGTCGATCCCCCAATCAAGTCTGTACGACCTATACTTCGTTCAAACAATGTATCCCCTACAATTGCAAAGCCATCTTCTTTAAAGATAAACGACACACTGCCTGGAGAATGTCCTGGTGTATGTACGACATCAAAGGTGAAATCACCAATCGTTAATTCCCCTTCTGCACGAAGAATATGCGCTTCGTCCGGTGCTTTTACAATGTAGTTTGGCAACTCAGCATATTTTCCAGAGCCGTTTTTGAGAGGATCTGCTAACCAGTCCACTTCCTTTTCATGTACATATAACGGGAGCTCAAATACTTCTCGTAACGCCTCAACTGCCCCAATATGATCAAAATGTGTGTGCGTTAATAAAATCGCGAGCGGCTTTAGTCCATTATTTCGTAGCTCTTTTACAATACGTGTTCCTTCTTCACCTGGATCAAAAATTAAACAATCTTTATTCTTATTACTGACAATATAGCAATTTGTTTGGATTGGTCCGAGTGGGTAAGTACGGATATTCAGCATTTCTTTCACCTCAAATTGTGTTATAACGATCGTTTCTAGTGTACCATGACTTAAGTGTTCATATAAACGTCATTTTTAGTCCTCGACAAACGATTAGGAAACATTTACAATAAAAGAGGAATATTGTTGCGACATTATTTGGAAACTAATGTCGAAAGGAGTGTCAATTTTCATGAACTTATTAATGGTTATTTTTGGCTTAATTGCAATTTTTGGCGTAGTTGGCATATTCCAATCAATCAAAGAAAAAAACCTCTTAGCTGTGTTATTTAACGCCGCTGCTGCAGGTGTTTTCGGTTGGTTCGTTATTATGACGATTCTCAATCAAGGTTATCCACCAGTTAGTCACTAATTGCAAAAAATACCCGCACATTTGTTGCGGGTATTTTTTTTGTTCTTTATCATCCAAAGAAAAAAGCGCCCCCTAATTGGAGACGCTGTTAATTATTTTTCCTCTACTGTTAGATTCCCCGTTTCAACATCATAGAAGCGTAGTAAATCGCCGTTAATAATTTGATCCGAATAGCCTAACTCTTTTGTTGCTCGCTCAATATATGGCTGACAGCCCGCGATGTCGACCTCTACGCCTGTTTCACGGTCATAGCATACTTCCCCAGCATAAACTACCTTATCCGTAATAAATCGACCGTCACGGAATATTACAAAGTCCTCATGCTCCTCAGAGAATAAGTCTGCCCCTAACTGCATGTCCTTAGATGTGTCAATCCCTAATAAATGCAATAATGTTGGACGTAGATCTAATTGCCCTGAAACGGCTTCCATCACTTGTCCATCATTTGAGCCTGGAATATGGATGAAGAGCGGTACCGATTGTAATAACGCACTGTCATAAGGCGTAATTTCCTCTTTCCCTAAATATTGCGCCATTGCTTTATTATGGTTTTCAGAAATCCCATAGTGGTCACCATACATGACAATAATGGAGTTTTCATATAACCCTTGTTCTTTTAAATCCTCGAAAAACACCTTTACAGATTCATCTAAATAACGAACCGTTTGGAAATAACGATTTAATGTACCTGAATTTGAATTGAATTCATTAATCATCACGTCTTCCGGATCTAAATAGAATGGATAGTGATTCGTTAATGTAATTAAACGGCTATAAAACGGCTGTGGCATTTCCTTCATCAATGCTGTTGATTGCTCAAAGAATGGGATATCCTTTAATCCCCAGTTCACTGAGTTCTCATCATTCACATTATAGGATTCAATATCATAAAAGTTATCTAAATTGAATGAATTGTAAATCATGTCACGATTCCAGAATGATTTGTTGTTGGCATGCATGACATTTGTGTAGTAATCATTTTCGCCTAATCTTTCTGCAAATGAGTTGTACGTATTTTCACCATGTGTGAAGAATACCGCACCACGACCTAATCCGAATAATGAGTTTTCAAAAATAAACTCTGAATCCGATGTTTTCCCTAAGCCTGTTTGGTGGTAGAAATTATTAAAATAATACGTGTCTTTATCCTGTGTTAATGAGTTTAAAAATGGTGTAATCACTTCGCCATTCATTTCATTGTTAATTACAAACGTCTGTAATGATTCTAATGACACCGCAATGACGTTACGCCCTTCATACTTACCAAACATTTGGACGTTTGGTTCTGCTTGATTGGCACGAACATAGTTGCTTACTTCGACTAATTCACTGCCGTCTGCTAACGCACGTTGCGCAGATGATTTTGATTGCACATAAATATCATAAAGATGATAGTTGTATGTCCCGATATTTTTCACTAATAATTCACGGTCAAATGCACGTGTTAATAATTGTGGACGCTCCGTTTCAGCTAACCCTAAGTTTAAAAATAAGACAGCTGTCGCCAATACAAAGTAAGCTTTACGAGCATCTTTGCGCACTGGCGTAACGTTTTGAACTTTCGGTAAATATTTCAATGCGATGAAAATGATGAATACATCGACAAAGTATAAAATATCGATCCAGTTAATAATAGCCGCAGCAGATGTCCCTAATTCCCCAAAGTTACTTGTTTGGAACAATACAGGCAATGTAACAAAGTCATTATAGAATCGGTAAAATGCTACATTCCCATAGAGAATTAACGCAAGTAAAATACTGCCGCCTACGATATAACGATTTTGAGCTTTTGGAGATTTAAAGAATAATGATAGACCGTAGAAAAATAACAAGAAGCTTAGCGGGTTAATGATTAAAATTAACATTTGCATCGCATTTTCTACATCCATATCAAAGCTAGTTACGTAGACAATAACCGTCTTAATCCAAGTTGCTATTACAGCAATCGCTAATATCGAATGTTTAGGCCACTTAAGACTTTTCATATCCTATACATCCTTTCTCCAGTAGTACTCTAATTTATATATTAATAAAATAACATGCTAATGAAAACAAAGTTTATCTTAATCCTTTTTGTAACGGTGTGCAACATAAATTCACACCACAACAAAAAAACACTTTCAGATAAGTTATTCTGTTACACACATTAATAGTTAGTACGTTTGAAAGAAAAAGAGGTTTCACAAAATAGTAAAACAGCGAATTTCACCGCTGTTTTAAGGAATATTTGCTTCAAACACTTTTATTCCTTGCCTAACAAATAACAAAGTAAGATAGAACTCTTCAAAAATGCAGCATTTCGTCGTTAGTGTTTTTCCATTTTCAGTCTTTGCTCTTCTTGTCGTAAGATTAATAACGCCATTTGAAAATCTTTTGTATCAATAAATTTCGATCGATACAGCTCCTTCACTTCATCTTCCATTAAGTGTAAGTCACCAATTCGATCCTTCGTATAAATGTATATGCCATATTGCTTTAATAAGTGAATAATATCTAACATTGATTGCATCCGTCTGTCCTCCAAATCATTGCCCACAATTCATACAATTGTGCTCTCCTACTATTATATGTACCGGCAAATCATGTGATTCTCGCGGTACTTCGTTTATTACTTGTTCTTCAAATGCCAGGGCGATTTTCATCCCTGTATAATGCTGTAAATAGCGGTCGTAATAGCCCCCACCAAATCCAATACGATAGCCCCTTTTATCAAAAACGACACCCGGTACAATGATGACATCCATCTGTTGCTTTTCCACCGGCTCACAAAGGGCTGGAATCGGTTCTAAAATATTTTGATAAGCCCGTTCTGTTTGAGCAAACGTATCGATTTCGTAAAATTGCATAGTACGATCGGATGCATTGCATTTTGGGACAGCGACTTTTTTATTCATTTTCCACAATTGCTCAATTATAAAACTTGTATCCACTTCTGGTTTGTTAGATAAAGTAATACCGATTGTCGTCGCCTGAATAATGGCCGACTGTTGCAATAAATTTTGTGCAATCGCATAGGAGCGCTCCCGATACTGCTGATAGGGCATATTATTTAGTTGCTGCAAAACGGAATTTCGAAGCTGTTTTTTATCCATGCTAATCCCCCATTTCAAGTAAGAACAACAGAATTCATTTAAAAGCTAGTATCATTCTTCACCATCACGTAAAGAATCATAATAACATTTAACAAAAATGCATATAAAAAGCCAAAACCAACAAGTGGCTTTGGCTAATTGAGCGATTATTACTTTGTTTCACGGTGAAGAGTGTACTTCTTCTCGCGAGAGCAATATTTTTTAAGTTCAAGACGCTCTGGATTGTTACGCTTGTTCTTTTTAGAAATGTAGTTACGTTCGCCGCAGTCTGTGCAAGCTAAAGTAATGTTTACGCGCATTATTAACCCTCCCACTCTAAATTAAGAATATAAATTTATTTGAGCATGATTTATACGACTTACCCATTATAACATACTCTCCAAAAAAATCTAGCATGATTTATTATTAACTTTTGATATGGTAAAATAAATTTTAGAATAGCTTTGCAGGGGGTATACATAATGGAAATTTCATCGATTTTAATGATTGTCGGTATCGTTATCATCATCTTATCCTTATTTATGAAAGATAAGTCATCTAAAATTGAAAAGGAATTAGATGATTTATCCATTAATATTTATCAAGAAACAAATTCTTTAAAGCGCCGTATTAAAACATTAGAAGAGGAATTGCTTGTTGAGCCAAACTTCCAAGTAAAATCACCAAACGGCAATCAAAAAAAGCAGCAAGAGGCCATGCAGTCATTTCAACAGATAGCCGCGCAAGTTAAGGCGTCACAAAGCTATGGTGCTCCATCACAAAATGCACCTAAAGCGAGCAATAAACCGATTAACGGCATATTAGTAAGCCAGGTGTTAGCGCTCAATGGACAGGGCCTATCAATCGACGAAATTAGTAAGCGCTCTACCCTTTCACATGCTCAAATTCAGGCGATTATTGCAAACGGAGGCATCCAATGAAAAAGTCTATGCGTGCATTCGGTATCGGCGTGTTTTTAACAGGGGCTGTCTTTGCTAGCTATGAGCAATTATTCCCTGATCAACAAGCGAAGGATACAAAAGTGCTTGAAAAACAGGTAAAGCAATTTGAGCAGCAAATCGAAAAATTAAATAAGCAACTGGCCGCGCAAGAGACAACCGAAACGAGCGAAGCCAAACAACAAAAGGAAGAAAATACTACCAATCAGTCACCAAATACGGACGAAAAAACAAGTAAAGATAAAGTAGCATCCTCAGAGGCTTCAACAGAAAATATTACGGAAGCAACAATCTACATATATGAAGATGTTTCAATCTATACCATTGGCCAGCAAGCAGAGGATTTAGGCATTGTCAAAAATGGTCGTGAATTGGAACTTTTCTTAGCAAAGCCCGAATATTCACGTTCGATCCAAAAAGGGGCATTTGATTTGCGCTCTGATATGACGATTGAAGAAATCGCCAAAACACTAACTGGCAAAAAGCTAGAATAAAATCAGGTGGTAGAATTTTCACATTCTATCACCTTTTTTCGTTTCAAAACACGTTGCTTCACTTATAACCTATTTTTATTATGTACATAAAAATAATGCATTATCTTTCTGAGAATAGGTCGACTATACTAAATGGTAATTATTGTACAAAAATTTGTCATATTTTTATCGATTGAAGGGATATTTGTGGAATACATAAAAAAAGGAACAAAAGAGTTTACATTTACGAATTTGGCATTGTTTGCGGCTGGATTTATAACATTTGCTAATCTATATAGTACACAGCCGCTCATGCCTCAATTCACAAAAGATTACGGGATTTCACCGGCAGTCGCCAGTTTATCATTATCGGTAACGACTAGTATGCTCGCATTTAGTTTACTCTTATTCGGGTCATTGTCAGAAGCTTGGGGACGAAAAAAATTAATGACCGTTTCCATTTTTGTTGCATCCCTTCTAACAATCGTACTTGCATTTTCTCCTAATTTTGAAATGCTTCTTTTATTACGTCTTGTACAGGGATTTGTTTTTGCAGGAGTACCCGCCATTGCTATGGCCTATTTAGGGGAAGAAATGGAGCCTGCAAGTCTTGGGGCTGCAATGGGACTATACATTAGTGGAAACGCAATTGGTGGGCTATCAGGGCGCGTCATCATGGGCACGATGACACATTATTTTGATTGGCATATCGGTATGCTTGTGCTCGGCATGCTCAGCTTAATCATTTGTGCGTATTTCGTTTGGGCATTGCCACAATCAAAGCATTTTACAGCTCAACCATTACAATTTTTAACTTTAACGAAATCATTATTACACCATATAAAAAACGGCAAGCTCCTCTGTTTATTTGGAATTGGCTTTACGCTGATGGGGAGCTTTGTCACGATGTTCAACTATATAGGCTTCAAGCTAGTTGAGCCTCCGTACAATTTAAGCACGGTAATCGTCGGCTGGATTTTTGTTGTTTATTTAGTTGGTTCATGGAGTTCCGCATGGTTTGGGACTTTATCGGATCGTTTTGGTCGTCAGAATGTTTTATATAGCGGGGTAGTTATTATGTTAAGCGGTGCTTTGCTCACAATGCCCCATAGTTTATGGATCAACATTATCGGACTTGTTATTTTTACTTTCGGCTTTTTTGGCTCTCACTCAACCGCGAGTGCATGGGTATCAGCTACCGCAAAAAAAGATAAGGCTCAGGCATCTTCCCTATACTTATTTGCTTATTACATCGGATCAAGCATCGGGGGAACGGCTGGTGGTGTGTTTTGGTCAACGTTTAGCTGGACAGGTGTCATATTATTTATAACAAGCGCTCTTGTTCTTACACTCGTTTTAACTGCCGTAATTCAAATCATCACTTCAAGCAAAAAAGTTCATTCTGAAATAACTCTATAAAAAAAACAGTACTTAAAGTCTTCTCGACTTTAAGTACCGCTTCTTTTTATTCACGAACCCAAGTTAATCCAAGTGTTCCCTCACCAGCATGCACGCCGACACATGCCGACAGTGGTGTTGGGGTAAATGTAATGGATGGGAATAATTGTTGTAGCTCTTTTTTCCACTCCATCGCGCCTTGTTCATTATTACAGTTAATAATGGCTACCTCGTTCACGGTTGACTTTGCCATAGCACGCTGTAATTTTTCAATGACTGCTTTTTTGGCACGCTTATCAGCACGTACCTTTTGGACGACCTCTACGCCACCTTCTTTATTGTACTCTATTACTAATTTAATATTTAATAGATTACTTAAAAACATTGCTGTTCCAGAAACACGACCACTTTTGTGAAGTTGCTCTAAGCTTTCTGGAATAAATGCTAGCTCGGCCTTTTCGCGCATCGCTAAAATTTGCTCAACAATTTGCTCTGGCTCTAGCCCTTGTTTTTCTAATTTCATCCCTTTTTCAAGCATCGCCTGCATTGGGTACGAACCGATTAATGAATCGATTGGATAGTTTTTAAAACCAGCTTGCTCGGCAGCCATTGGCGAGCTTGCGACAGTACCCGATAAACGCTCAGACGTATGAATCGCAATTGCACAATCATAGCCTTGTTGTTTTAACTGCTCATATAATGCTACATGCTCCCCAAAAGCTGGTTGTGACGTTTTCGGATGTATATTGGCATTGCGTAATTTTTCATAAAATTCATCATGTGTCATATCAATTGTTTCACGTAATGCGCCCTCTTCAAAAACAATATTTAAAGGTAATACGTGAATATTATGTTTTTTAATAAAGTCCGGCGATAACAACGCTGCCGTATCTGTAACCCATGCAATCTTTTTAGTCATTTTAAAGCCCCTCAAATTTTTTTAGTGGATATGAGCCTTACATACATTCAAAGCAGCTCCACAAAAGAAAAGATTGTCTTGACGTCTCATCACGAAAAAACACCTTTTTCTAACCTTCAAACAATGTAAGCGGATTCACATGAGGGACATAGTGACATATGTCATATTGTCAGAAAAAAATTATATTCCAGACAATATTTCGACACGCTTTTCCTAGGTTTTTCTTAGCTTAATAGAGGATAATTATTTTACAGACAATAATTTTTCTTGTACGATAAAATTGCATAAAAAATTCCACACTAAATTTTCTTCGCAAAGGAGATTTTTTTATGAATATTTACGATATTCCTGTTAACAATGAAAAAGGAGAATCCTATCAATTAGATGTGTATCAAGGTCAAGTACTGTTAATTGTTAATACGGCAAGTAAATGTGGGTTTACCAAGCAATTTACACAACTAGAAGCTCTTTATGCAAAATATAAAGAGGATGGCTTCGTTGTTTTGGGTTTCCCTTCCGATCAATTTAAGCAGGAACTCGAAACTGGTGAAGAAGCGGCTAATTTTTGTCGCCTCGATTATGGCGTAACCTTCCCGATGCATGAATTGATTAAAGTAAATGGTGCAGAGGCACACCCATTGTTTCAATATTTAACTGCCGAAACGAAAGGTTTTCTTGGACAAGCAGTAAAATGGAACTTCACAAAATTTCTCGTTGATCGTGATGGCAAAGTTGTAAAACGCTATGCCCCACAGGATAATCCACTCAAAGCAGAACAAGAAATTACAAAGCTTTTAAAGAAATAAATGTTGCCAGAGCTTTTTAGATGACGAAAAAGTAGTTTACGCGTATACTATCAGTAATATGTACGCAAGACATATATTAAATTCAACATTAGGAGTGTTATATTATGGGTCGTTTAGAAAATAAAGTAGCAATTATTACAGGTTCAGCTCAAGGTATGGGTGCAGAACACGCACGTCTTTTCATTTCAGAAGGTGCAAAAGTAGTTTTAACCGATTTAAACGAAGAAAAAGGACAAGCATTAGCAGCTGAATTAGGTGAAAATGCTGTATTCGTAAAACAAAACGTAACAAGCGAAGAAGATTGGGCAACAGTATTAGCAACTGCTGAAGAAAAATTCGGTCCAGTTAACGTATTAGTAAACAATGCTGGTATTACAATGGCTAAAAACATGTTAGATGTAACTGTAGAAGAATACAAACGCATCGTAGACATTAACCAACTATCTGTATTTATCGGTATGAAAACAGTAGCAAGCTCAATGCAAAAAGCAGGCGGCGGTTCAATCGTTAACATTTCTTCAATGAACGGCTTAGTTGCTGGTGCAATCGGTTACACAGATACAAAATTTGCCGTTCGTGGTATGACAAAAGCGGCTGCAATCAACTTAGCACCAATGGGTATTCGTGTAAACTCAGTTCACCCAGGTGTTATCGCAACGCCAATGGTTGTACAAGAAGATACAAAAGCAGCCGTAGAAGCATTCTCAAAACATATTCCATTAAAACGTGTTGCACAACCTGCAGAAGTATCGAAAATGGTATTATTCTTAGCGTCAGATGATTCAAGCTACTCAACTGGTTCTGAATTCGTTATCGATGGCGGTTTAACAGCTCAATAATTATAAAAATCAAAGCAGCCGAGGTCACTTACCTCAGGCTGCTTTTTTTAAAATAATGGCTTTTCTTCACCTTCTAGCTCTATAAATAATGGAAATAAATAACCGAGTCCGATGCCATACATCATAACAGCGCCTCCAATTGTTAGCCATAAGGGAACACCAAAATTGGATGGTAGTAAGAGGAATGCGGTGAAAATAAATGATACCAGTCCTGATACTTGACGTGTTTTTTTAGCATAAAAAAGCTTACCAGCACATACTTGACATTGCATTTGAATGGTGAAGCGCATCATCAACCTGCGTTTTTCCTTTTTAGTATATGCGTGCTGGCAATGTGGGCAGCATACTTGCTCACCTTGATTGCGTGCACTATATAAAATGAGTAATAATACAAGACTTAGCAAGCAAACATAAATCAGCATGCCTTTTATTTGTAAAGATACTTGAAGTTCATAAAATGTCCTCACTACTGAGAAGAGATATGAAAACGCAAAAAATACTAGTATATGGCGTGTTTTGATTATATTTTGACGGATTTTATTAATACGAGCGCCCTGCCAACGCTTTGTTCGAACGATTGTCAACATTGCCACGAAGGCGTTTAATATGGTTAATACTCCGATTACATAGCTTAAAGCTGTTTCGAGTGTCAAATTATTTTTCTGCTCGACATTCGGAGGCTGACTTGCTTGCTGCTGTAACGGATTCACTGGGGCATCTGTGAAAAATAGCAGCATACAAAATCCGAGTAGCCCAACAAATGCCGGGGCAACGAGCCAGCTCCATGGAAATGGCTTGCCTTCCTTTTTAAAACTTTGCGCTTGAACATTTTGCTTTATCCGTTGCTTTTGCTGTGCTGATAGCTTTAATTCTTGTAGCTCCTGCTTCCACTGCTCGTTATTCATCACGTATCCCCTCCCACTTTAACTTTGGCTTTAATTTGACGCGTGCACGTTGCAATCGCGATTTCACCGTAGAAACCGCGAGCTCTAATAGTTCTGCAATTTCAAATACCGTCATTTCTTCATAATAATAGAGCAAAAGCACTTCACGATCCTTTACCGGCAATGTCAAAACAGCTGCCGTAATTTCAGCTTGGAGCTCCTGTTCGATATAAAGTTGCTCCGTATCCTTTGTGGTTGCTTGAAAAAATTCGAGCAACGTATGTTTTTTATTTTTCCAGCTGCGCAAATAATCATAGCTTCGGTTAATGGTCATTTTCACTAAATAGGTTTTTAATGATGCTTCCCCTTTAAATTGCGTAGAGGTTTGATAATATTTCATAAACACATCCTGCACAACTTCCTCTGCTGCTAGGCGGTCCTTCGTATAAATAAAAGCCATGCGATATAAATAATCGCTATATGTATCAATAATTTGTTCGATATCCACAGTGCTACCTCCTTTCACTACAATAGACGGAGCAACTTTCAAAATGGACGCATTTTTTAAAAAAAATAAATGGAGAATTTTGGGGAATCGCAAATAAAACGTGAAAGTCGCAAATATAATCTAAATTTCGCAAATAAACTCAAAAAATCGCAAATATATCTCCTCCACATAGTCCCTAGCTTCCGAAATAAATCCTGACTTTCTTTTTTTGCTAGGAAGATAACAAAAGGAATGCGTGTATTCTGCAACACGCATTCCTTTTACATAAACCTATTAATACATTTCACTTGAACAATTTTTATGCTTTCTGGCGTTCAAAAGAAATATAGCGCGTGCCCTGAAAGGATAATAAACCAAGATCTTGCTCAACTAATTGCCCATACTCCTTACCTGCAATGCTGAATTCCATTCGATCCCCGCTTTGTACTTCAAACGTTATATAATAGGTCGTACGTGAATTGTCACCTTGAACATGGATTCGCTTTGAGACAACCTCTGCTGGCACTGTAAGTAAAGGAGAATTATTATTTTTAATTCCTTGTTTTATACTGGATCCGATGCCGAAAATAAACATACCAATGACAATAACAAATACAATCCCTATAAAGATTGGGCCAATCATAAACATCATATCACCAGAAAACATATGAACACGTCCTTTCTCTCTTTCTATACGTTCATATAATAGAAGGGTTTCATTTGTTACCATTTTTTGAAAAATACACTACTCCATCACCACGAGCTCAAATTTTCAATTCCTCATCAAGCTTCCACCTCTATTTGCTGTAAAAAGGCTTGAATCATGTTGTCGCCCGCTGCTGTGCCAATAGATTCAGGATGGAATTGCAAGCCGAACAGTGGATAAGCTTTATGCTGGATGGCCATTATCTCGCCATCATCCTTACTGGTAGCCACAATATCAAATTCAGAACTTACTGTGCCCGCCTCGATAATCAGTGAATGATAGCGCATGACTTCAATTTCCTCATCAAACCGAGCAAATAATCCCTTCTGCTCATATTTTAAGGGACTCGTCTTGCCATGCATAATGTTTTTTGCGCGGCTCACCGTTGCACCAAAGGCTTCTCCAATCGATTGATGCCCTAAGCAAATACCTAAAATCGGGTACTCCTTGTAAAGCGCTTGAATCATCTCAATAACAATGCCTGCCTCTTTTGGCTCACCTGGACCTGGCGAAATAACGATTGCTTTTGGCTGCAGCTTGCGAATGTCCTCCACTGTTAACGCGTCATTTCGAATAACTTTGATTTCCTCATAAAATTGTCCGATTTGATGATATAAATTATAGGTAAATGAATCATAGTTATCGATTAGTAAAATCATTTGCGCACCTCCAGTAGAGCCTTCGCTTTATTTAAAGTTTCCTCATATTCGGACTCGGGCACAGAATCATACACAATCCCTGCACCAGCCTGCACGTAGGCCTTTCCATCTTTGACAATCATCGTGCGAATGGCGAGCGCTAAATCCATATTACCTGAAGTCGATAAATACCCAATCGCACCCGCATAAATGCCGCGCTTTCGTTGCTCTAGTGTGTTAATAATTTGCATCGCACGAATTTTCGGTGCCCCCGATACCGTCCCTGCTGGTAAGCTCGACGCTAAAACATCCACCAAATGGGCATCCTCACGCAGTGTGCCAATGACCTCGGATACAATATGCATTACATATTTATATTTTTCAATCTGCATATATTTTTTCACTTCAACCGTGCCAATTTGTGAAACGCGTCCAACATCATTACGCCCTAAATCAACCAACATCTTATGCTCGGCAATTTCCTTGGCGTCTTGCAGCAGCATTTGCGCAATTGCTTCGTCTTCCTGTGGTGTTTTGCCACGAGGCTTCGTACCTGCAATCGGATTCGTTGTGACAATGCCATTTTGCACCTTTACTAAGCTTTCTGGTGAAGTCCCTAAAATCGTGTACGGCCCAAAATCCATGTAAAACATATAAGGTGAAGGGTTCGTTGTACGCAGTTTTCGATACAGTGCAAATGGATTTTCATGAAAGTTTGCTTCAAATGTTTGTGACAGCACGACTTGGAAAATATCACCACGACGAATATGTTCCTTTGCCGTTTCCACCATATCAATAAAGCGCTGTTTTTCAATCGTTGGCGCAAAGCTTACTGGCGCTACCTCTTGTTGCTGATAAATGACATTAGTCGTTATTTGCGCTTCAATCTGCTCAATTTTCTCAAGCATTTCCTGTCCACTTCGCCCCTGCTGCAATAAATCAATCACAACAATCGATACTTGCTGCTGTAAATGATCCATCACAATAAATGTATCATAGAAAAAGACATGGACATCTGGCATATTATAGACATCGCCTATTATTTCACCAATCTGTTCAAAGTGAAAGGCGGTTTCATAGCCAAAATAACCAATGACCCCACCAAAAAAGGCAAAGGGTAACTCGGTCGTTCGAATCGGTAATAGCTCCTTTAACAGCGCGAGCACTGGCTTTTCAACAGTCTGTTCTGCCTCGTCACCTAATGTATAGGTACTCGATGTCGCGCCACCCTTTAGCTCACCAATCGAGTCTAGTGCAATAAATGAATAACGCCCACTATCTTTAAATTTTGCATTGGACTCAAATAATACCTTTTGCTTTGCTTGTAATGCCTCATAAATCGCAATTGGCGTTAATGTATCTCCGTTCAATTGCTTCATTACATAATCCTTCATCTCAACTATCATGCTCATCTCTCCTCAGCTCCTGCTTTTATGCACACAAAAAGGCCCTTTCGCTTGTAAAGGACGAAAGAGCCGTGGTGCCACCTTTATTGACTATAAAAACTATAGTCCACTCATTTCTCGTAACGTGAGAGCTACGGCATAGCATTTCCTCTATGCAGCTAGAAAGTCCATTTCATCAAGTGTATTTACTAACTCCCACCAACCGTTAGCTCTCTTAAAAATACCACTTCATTACTTTTCTTCATCATCGCTTTTGTATTAGCTAATATTGTATAACGACTTCATTATTTTTTCAAACTATTTTAAATAAATAAAAAATCCCCGCTTCACAAAATGTAAAAGGGGAATTGTGTATAATTAATTTTCGCGTTGGCAAATCATATCATAAATATATTTTGCTTGATCGAATTCAGGTTGCAATGTATAAGCTTGCTTTAGATGATATTTCGCTTTTTCTGTATCTGTCGTTGAAACTGCATACAATACACCTAAATTATAATGGGCATCGGCGTTGTTCCAATCTTCTTCAATAACAAAATCAAGCTCAGGCTTTGCAAAGTCGAACATTTCCAGCGTACATAATAAAATCCCATACGCTAAACGAATTTGAAGATCCTTCGGTGCCAGTTCTGCTGCCCGTTGCATATACGGTAAGGCTAATTTGTACTGTTCACCACGCTCGAAGCATTTAGCGAGCATATAGTAAGCATCTGCTCCTTGAATGCCGTGGTCAATTGATTTTTGATAAAGCTTCGCCGCTTCTGTGTAGCGCTCTACCTCATAATATAGATTGGCTAAGCCGTAGTAAGCAGTTGCCGCTTGTTCATCCACTGTAATGGCTTTTTGGAAGAAACGCTCTGCACGCTCAATATCGTTCATTGCTGCAAGTAATGTACCAAAATTGACATAGCCCACTGCTTCTTCAGGATTTGCTTCAATTGCCTGAGTGAATGCTTGTGCTGCATCCTCATAGCGTTTTTCTTGAAAGGCCTTTATGCCGATTTCGTTATAATTTGTATCCATATTTTCACCTCTAAACAAATATATAGACGTTCACGTTAAATGAACGTCTATCGAGTATTATCCTACATATGTTAGTTTTTCATTATTTTTAAATACTTCATCAATTGTACCGCCACCTAAGCATACCTCACCGTCGTATAAAACAACGGCTTGCCCCGGTGTAATCGCACGTACTGGCTCTGCAAATTCAATATAGGCTGTGCCGTCTTCACGCATCGTTACGGTAACAGGTGAATCTTCTTGACGGTAACGGAATTTCGCCGTACAAGCAAATGTACCTGTTTTCACTTCGGATGCAAAGCTCATTTTCACCGCTGATAAGGCATCTGAATACAGTGCATCATGGTGGAAGCCTTGCCCAACGATTAATACATTACGTGCTAAGTCTTTACCGATTACAAACCACGGCTCCCCGTCGCCACCAATGCCTAAGCCATGACGCTGACCTAATGTGTAGTACATTAATCCATCATGCGTGCCCTTCACTTCGCCATCAAATGTTTCCATATTGCCAGGCTGTGCAGGTAAGTACTGACTTAAAAATTCCTTGAAGTTGCGCTCCCCGATAAAGCAAATCCCTGTTGAATCCTTTTTCTTCGCTGTTGCAAGACCCGCTTGCTCGGCAATTTTACGCACTTCTGGCTTCGGTAAATGGCCGATTGGGAACATGACTTTTTCTAATTGCTGCTCTGTTAATTGATTTAAGAAGTAGGTTTGATCTTTATTATTATCAATGCCGCGCAGCATGCGAACACCTGATTCGTCACGCTCGACACGCGCATAGTGACCTGTTGCTAAATAATCCGCGCCAAGTGCCATCGCATGCTCTAAAAACGCCTTGAATTTAATTTCTTTGTTACACATCACATCTGGATTTGGTGTACGACCTGCTTTGTATTCTTCCAGGAAGTACGTAAACACCTTATCCCAATATTGTTTTTCGAAATTAACCGCATAATACGGAATGCCAATTTGGTTACATACTGCGATTACATCTTCGTAATCCTCTGTCGCTGTACATACACCATTTTCGTCCGTATCATCCCAGTTTTTCATAAAAATCCCGATGACATCATAGCCTTGCTCCTTTAATAAATGAGCGGCTACTGATGAGTCTACCCCACCACTCATGCCGACTACTACTCGAATTTGTGATGGATTTCTTGTTTCTACCATTTACTATTCACCTTTTCTTAGACAAATCGCGTAAAAGGCGCGAAGTCTTTCATTAAATTATTGAACGGTGCGCTTCACAATATCAGCTGTACGCTTACCTGCTTCACGAACTTGCTCATTTGTTAATCCTAACCCAAAACTGAAGCGAATGGAACTACGAAGTTCTGGTGCATTTTCTCCAAACATCGCAACCAATACATGCGAAGGATCAATCGCACCCGCTGTACAAGCCGAGCCACTTGATACGAGCACGCCTGCCATATCTAAATTAATTAAAAATGACTCAACATTTGTTCCCATAAAAGTCACATTAAACACATGCGCTAATACTTCCTTTGGATGACCATTTACTTTAAATTGAATGCCTGCTTCTTGGAATTCTTCAATTAAAATCCGTTTGAATTCATTGTATTGTGCTGTACGAGTTTGTGCTTTTTCTGTCGCCAGTTCAGCCGCCTTTGCGAATGCCACTGCCGCTGGGACATTTTCTGTACCCGCACGGCGCTTCTTCTCCTGCGAGCCACCATACATAAAGTTGGCTAGCTTGCTGCCTGTTTTTGCGTACAAAAAGCCAATTCCTTTAGGACCATTAATTTTATGCGCTGATACGCTTAATAGATCAATATGCAATGCTTCGACATCGATTTCCTGTAAGCCAAATGCTTGTACCGCATCTGTATGGAAAGTAGCTGAATGATTTTGTAACAATGCCCCAATTTCGGCAATCGGCTGAATCGTTCCTACCTCGTTATTGCCGAACATCATCGTTACTAAAATCGTATCCTCACGCAATGCCTTTTCAACATCTGCAACAGCAACACGGCCTGTTTTATCCACAGGCAAATACGTTACCTCAAAGCCTTCACGCTGTAATTTTTCGCAGGCATGCAAAACGGCGTGATGCTCGATTTGTGTTGTAATTATATGCTTGCCTTCTTGTTGACGTGCGTATGCTGTACCGAAAATCGCCGCATTATCTGCCTCGGTACCACCACTTGTGAAAATAATTTCCGTTGCGTTGGCATTTATTTTTTTCGCCAAAGATGAACGCGCCTCGTCTAATGCTTTCCGTGCTTGACGTCCTATTGTATGAATACTAGATGCATTGCCGCTTTCTTCAGCCATTGCTTTTGCCATTACGTCAATGACTTCCGGTGCAACGGGAGACGTCGCCGCATGATCTAAATAAATTATGTTGTTCAACGTTGTTTACTCCTTTAATACCGACTAAATATAGAACATATAGCCATCTGTTGCTTCGTTGTTTGTATATTTTGCTAAGTCTTCGATCGATGTTGTATCTAAAACATTTTTTACGGCATCACGAATACGCATCCATAGCTCACGCTGAGGTGCTTCTTCGTTTTCAATTCCTTCAACCGGCTGAATCGGTCCCTCTAATACACGAATGACATCTGCTGCAGAAATTTCAGCTGGCTTTGACGCAAGCATATAGCCACCATATGCACCACGTACACTTTTTACTAAACCTGCATTGCGCAGTGGTGACACAAGCTGCTCTAAATACGCCTCAGATAACTCTTTTTCCGCAGCAATTTGACGCAATGGAATAGGTCCTTCCCCGTAATGCTTTGCTAATTCAATCATAATTGTCAGACCATAACGTCCTTTTGTTGAAATTTTCATCAATTACACCTCAAATTTTTCTAGTCCTTTACTAACATTTATTATAGCATAACTCCTTTTAAACCACTCGGAAATACTTTATCATAGAATAGATAATTCAAAAAAAAGGAGCGAAATCCTATGCAAAACGAACCGCTCGCTTATAAAATGAGACCAAAACATATCGATGAGATTGCCGGACAAAAACATATTCTTGGTCCGGATACACCGCTTTATAAAATGATCGACAAAGGTCATGTGCCTTCTATGTTGCTCTACGGACCACCCGGCGTAGGAAAAACATCGATCGCCAATGCTATTGCTGGTAGCTCCAAGCTTCCCTTTTTTGCGTTAAATGCAACACATGCCGGGAAAAAGGATATTGAGCAAGTCGTGATGGATGCCCGGATGAGTGGCAAAGTCATTTTATTTCTGGATGAAATCCATCGATTCAATAAATTACAGCAAGATACGCTGCTGCCTCATGTTGAAAATGGCTCCATCGTCTTAATCGGCGCGACTACGGAAAACCCATTTCACGATGTCAATCCTGCCATTCGTTCACGCTGTGGGGAAATTCTGCAATTAGAGCGTCTAACAGAACAAGATGTATTTCAGCTACTAAAAATCGCCTTAGCGGACGAAGATAGAGGTCTAGGTAAACTAGCCATTCACGCTACGGACGAGCAATTAGAGAAAATCGCCAACGCAGCAAATGGCGATGCCCGAAAAGCGCTTACCCTTCTAGAATCGGTCTACTATGCATCAGATGAAATTGACGGTACAACGATTTTAAATGACAAGGCAATCGATGCACTTGCAAAACGGATCGGGGTTTTTGGAGATAAGGGCGGCTCGAACTTTTACAATTTATTATCTGCGTTGCAAAAATCAGTTCGAGGCAGTGACGTAAATGCCGCGCTCTATTATTTAGCACATTTACTGGAAAGTGGGGATTTAATTGCGGTTTGTCGTCGCTTACTGGTGATGGCGTATGAGGATGTGGGGCTCGCCAATCCGGCAGTCGGCGCACATGTGCAAGCCGCTACAGAAGCAGCTATTAAGCTTGGATTACCAGAAGCGCGCATCCCACTTGCCACTGTCGTAGTTGAAATGTGCTTATCGGATAAATCCAACTCTGCCTATCAAGCGCTTGATGCTGCCATACAGGCCATTCACGAAGGCAAAACCGGAAATATTCCCAATCATTTAAAGGATGCCCATTATGCAGGGGCGAAGGAGCTCGGTCATGTTGGCTATCGCTATCCACATGATACACCCATTGGCACATTCGGTGGCTGGGTGAAGCAACAATATTTACCGGAGGAGCTAGAAGGGATGGAATTTTATAAACCGGTAATTGCTGGTAAGGAAAAGCGAATGGCCGCCATTTATAAAAAGCTAAAATCGTTTTAATCCTAAAAGATGAAGGGAATGTCCCTGAATGCTTTTCTAGGACATTCCCTTTTATTACTTCATCAGCCAAGCGATAAAATATAGAAGAATTTTGCTTAATTAAGTGACTCAATAAAAAAAAGTGCCTGAAACAGTTTGTTCAGACACTTTTCATTATTTGTATGTTTTTGATAATGCGTAAAACGTTTCAAAGCATGTATTCGATTCCCCAGTTGTCAAAAGTTCAACTGCTTGACCTGTTAATTGCTCCATACTCTTTTGAATTTCTGAAAGGAACTCCTCATTTTCTTCTAATGAGGCATTGGGTAAGCAGCCTGCACTTGTTTTGAATAATTCATAAATTTGTGCACTCGCCTCTTGATCGCCAGCATCGATTAAATGAAATTTAGCTAGACCTGTAAAATACACTAATTTTGCAGCAATATCCATAAATAATATCCAGTAGGTAGATGCTTTTGGTAATTCACCTTCATTTCGGGCAATATAGCCATTGAAGTTTTGCACAACCTTTTGCAATAAGTCTTCCAATTGCGCATAGGCTTTTGACCAATTTTGTGTCGAATCAATATAATCAAATACAATGGTATCGACCTGTAATTGTAACTGCGGTAAATTTAATAAATCATTTTTTAACTCAATATTCGTCATTTAAGCTCCTCCTTACATCCCCGAACGTATAAGCAATACGTATTCTAACTATAGCAAAAAAAAAACGCCTTTCCGTAAAAACGAAAAAATCACTAATATTCCGCCATATTTTTGACATATTCATTACTTTAATAGAATATTATGTAATTTGATGTCACTTTATTCCTTCTCACTTCAGTCGGTTGATATATATAGAATAATATTTTTGATGAAACGTAGCAGATTGCTCAATTACTGGAAATTGCTCTCTATGAAATATATGAAATTGTCCATGTACATATTCCTTAATCGTCTGTTTAGAACTATAGAACACCCAACGATATGTCTCAATCCAGTGGTATAGTTCGCATTCTTTGTAATTTGAAAACAATGGCTTCGCTTGGAGAACAGCCGCCATTTTATAAAAACCCTCACTTAGACGGTAGCCCTTTGTCATAAAATCGTATTCCGGCTCAACAATTTGCTGTGTATCCAATACATGGACTGTATGATGCGCGGCGTCAATAGCAATCTCAACGGTACTGACAACATCCATTAAATTAAGACCTTTATATTCTATCTGTTGTATTGGCATAAAAGTCTCCCTTCAAAGTACTCCGTAATATTATATCATCATAATTTCCACACAAAAATAATGAATGACCATTCAAAAAAGACGTGACAGAATCTTGAAAATAATATATAAATTAATACAAATGATTTATTTTTAAATATGTAAAAGGGAGAGGTTCATGCAATGATTAATCAATTAAAAGAACAAGATTTAATCGAAAAAAACACCATTTTAATGCTCGTTTATGGTATTTCAGCCGTATTAGGAACCATAGCGCAATTTATTATTGACCGCCCTATAGGTGTAGCACTTTCTCTTTTCCTCCCTGTTAGTATTGTCTTTATTCTTTATATGGCGCAACGGAAATTATCGGTGCTTCAGGCTTACTTTCCTTATGCTGTAATTGTCGCTGCTGTTATTACAGTTTTAGGGACAATCATAACGAATAAAGTTACGCTAGCAACGATTATTTTAAGTATTTTTGTGCTCATTTTATCAAGTGTGCACAACAAATTATCCATCCTAATTGTTGGCTATATCGGCTCAACATCCGGACTGATTTTCAATTTTATACTCGACACAAATGGCTTTGCTGTAGACCCAGCGAATGTTTTCGTTACTCAAACATTAATGTTCATCGCGATTTTGCTTCAAGTTCGCCAAAATCGTTCGTTGCTACATAGTGTTGAAAAGCTCATGATCGATGCGAACGACCGCGCTGTAGAAGAAGGTCAATTACATCAGCATTTAGAAAATTCGGTGCAGTCCATTACATCAAAGCTAGAGCTGATTACCGATAGCACCAATCATTCGAGTGCGGCACATCAGCAAATGCTCGCTTCATTAAAGGAAGTAAGTGTTGGCGCGCACAAGCAAGCCCATTTTGTCCAAAATATTGTGCAAAGTACCGAGCAAACCAATCAAGCGATTCATTCCATTATTTCTGAATTAACGAATATTGTGGAACGTGCCGAACAAGCTAGTATCCGTGCGGTAGATGGTGCAAATTCTATGTCCCAGCTCAATCAAGAAATTAACAGCTTCACGTCCTTCTTTAACGAATTAAACACAACCTTCCATTCATTGTCAGAAAAAATAACAGAAACCAATGATTTTGCCTATTCCATCCATCAAATAACGGCGCAAACGAATTTATTAGCACTCAATGCATCAATTGAAGCAGCGAGGGCTGGTGAACACGGGAAGGGCTTTGCGGTTGTGGCAGATGAAATCCGTAAACTTGCTAGTCATACGGATGATATGGTAGTAAAAATCGATCAAAATCTAGCCCAAGTAAATAGCTTTAACCAACTTGCTCTTAACCGATTGCACAGTGGGCTTACCCTTGTCACAAGTCAGGAGCAAACCGTGCAAGCTTCAAGCGAAACATTTAATAACTTATTCGATGCGCTAAAAACATTACAGCAAAATTTACAGCAATTTTCATCCAACGTCCAATCAATCGAACACAATGCGGAGTCTATTGAAATATCAACCAATGAATTTGCTGCCATTATAGAGCAAAGTTCCAATTCAATTGATCAGCTATGCCTTGTACTCGAAAGGATTAACGAAGATCAACATCAAGTTTCAAAAAATATTGAAGACACCTATAATCAGGCAGTACAAATTATTGGCTAAATAAAGAGGCGTCCCGAAAATCTCTTCCGGACGCCCCTTTTCTCGTTAACCTTGTACGCGTGTAATTTTTACGTCTTTTAAAATCGTATTGATTACCCAACTTGCTGCAATTAAGCCCGCAACCGATGGTACAAATGCATTGGATGATGGTGGTAATTGGGCCTTACGGATATCAGCTTCTGGCTTGCCTACATATTGTGCAACATCGGCACGCACAACAATGGGTGATTCATCTGAGAATACTACAGTTATCCCTTTTTTAATGCCCTCTTTGCGAAGCTTTGTACGAATCACTTTCGCTAATGGATCGGTATGTGTTTTGGAAATATCGGCAATTTGAAAGCGTGTAGGATCCATTTTATTTGCCGCACCCATGCTTGAAATCATCGGAATTTTGCGTTTTAAACATTCCTTCATAATATGAATTTTGTAAATGACCGTATCCGAAGCATCAATGACATAATCGATTCCTTGGGCAAAAAATTGCTCATACGTTTCTTCTGTATAGAACATATGCATGTCAATAACTTCACATTCTGGGTTGATGTCGGCGATGCGTTCCTTCATGACACCTGATTTCGATTGTCCCACTGTCGATAAATACGCTACTAATTGACGATTAACATTTGTAATATCCACATTATCCTTGTCTACTAAAATAATACGACCAATTCCGCTACGTGCACAAGCTTCAGCAGCAAATGAACCGACGCCACCTACCCCTAAAATTGCTACGGTTGTATTTTTTAATTTTTCTAGCCCTTCTGTACCGATTGCTAGCTCATTACGAGAAAATTGATGCAACATCTCTTTGTACCCCTCAATCTTTATCATTCTACTAGGAATTATAACGACTCCAACCTGCACATGCAAGTAACAATGAGTAAACAACAAAAAAACTCTCCTACATATTAGGTAGGAGAGTAAGACAAGGAATAGACGAATCCCAAATATGCCGTCTTGCTAACAACATCGTTTTGATCCCGCATCATTAGCAGGGGGGTGCACTAATCGTAGCGTTAAACTTCCCGCTCTAAAATGGGGCATGTTTGCTTCTACGGAAATAAGTAGCTCCCAACGATTTAATGTTCGGTCAAAAGTGTTAGGTAACAATTTACGTGACGAACATCTTAGGATTCGTGTTACCATTATATTAACACCGAAATTCTGATAATTCAAATAAAAACGATATATTACTTTAAAATATCATATTTGAACTAGATTCATGGAAAATATTATAAATTTCGTGTGACCAACTGTCAAAAAATAACGTGCAAACAAATATAGAGTGTAGGGTTTTATCAAAAAAGACACTAAACGAATGATAATCGTCTAGTGCCTTTAAACAATCCATTATTTCTTTGGAACAGCTACTCGTAAACTTAATTCTTCGAGCTGTGCGTCTGAAACGCTTGATGGCGCTTCTGTTAATAAGCAGCTTGCCGTTGCTGTTTTTGGGAACGCAATTGTGTCACGTAAGTTTGTGCGACCCGACAGCAGCATCACTAAACGGTCAAGACCCATTGCTAAACCGCCGTGTGGAGGAACGCCGTAGTCAAATGCTTCTAATAAGAAACCAAACTGTGCACGGGCTTCTTCTTCTGAGAAACCAAGTAACTCAAACATTTTTGCTTGTAAGTCTGGCTCATAAATACGTAATGATCCCCCGCCAAGCTCATAGCCGTTTAATACGATGTCGTACGCTTGTGCACGAACCTCTTTCGGATTTGTATTCATTAATTCTAGGTCTTCATCGAATGGACGTGTGAATGGGTGGTGCGCTGCATAATAGCGACCTTCTGCTTCGTCGTATTCGAATAATGGCCAGTCTACAATCCATAAGAATTCGAATTTTGATTCATCAATTAAGCCTAATTCTTTCCCTAGTTTTAAACGTAATGCGCCTAAAGCATCTGCTACGACAGAAGATTTATCCGCTACGAATAATAATAAGTCGCCTGCTTGGGCTTCTGTTGCAGAGATAATGCCGTTTGCTGCTTCCCCTTCAAAGAACTTCGCGATTGGTCCGTTTAAGCCTTCTTCCGTTACTTTTAACCAAGCTAAGCCTTTTGCACCGTAGCGACCAGCAAATTCACCTAACGCATCGATGTCTTTACGAGAATAGTTTGCCGCAGCACCCTTTACATTAATCGCCTTCACTTCGCCACCATTTGCTACTGCTCCAGCAAATACGCCGAATGCTGAGTCTTTTACGATTTCTGAAAGCTGTTTTAATTCTAAGCCGAAGCGTACATCTGGTTTATCAGAACCGAAACGATCCATTGCTTCTGTATAGCTCATACGTGGGAATGGTGTCACCACATCAATCCCCTTTACATCCTTCATCACTTGCGTTAGTAAGCGCTCGTTCATTTCAATGATTTCATCCATTGATAAGAATGATGTTTCAATATCCACTTGAGTAAATTCCGGTTGACGGTCAGCACGTAAGTCTTCATCACGGAAGCAGCGTGCAATTTGGAAGTATTTCTCAAAGCCACCCACCATTAATAATTGCTTAAATAATTGTGGTGATTGTGGTAATGCATAAAATTCGCCATCATGGACACGAGATGGTACTAAATAATCACGTGCGCCTTCTGGAGTTGATTTTGTTAAAATCGGTGTTTCTACTTCTAAGAAGCCTTCATTTTGTAAGAAGTTACGAATCGTACGTGTTACATCTGAACGCATTTTGAATGTGTCATACATAACTGGACGACGTAAGTCTAAATAACGATATTTTAAACGTAATTCTTCTGAAACTTCTACATTATTGTCAATCGCGAAAGGTGGGTTTTTTGCTTCGTTAATAATTGTTAATTCCGTAGCAACTACTTCGATTTCGCCTGTTTTCATATTTGGGTTTACTTGAGATGCGTCACGTAAAACGACTTTCCCCTTTACTTCGATAACGTATTCATTACGGATTTTTTCAGCTAATGCTAATGCGTCTTTTGCTTGATCGCCGAATACGACTTGTACGATGCCTTCGCGGTCACGCATATCTACGAAGATCAGTCCACCTAAGTCACGACGCTTTTGTACCCATCCTTTTAATACTACTTCTTGCTCTGCTTGTGCCGCCGTTACTAGGCCGCATGCATGTGTTCTTTGTGCCATTGTCTATTCCTCCAACTATTTGTTTTCTAAAACGTACTGGACTAAATGACCGAACTCGACTTTTGTTTGGTCGCCTGTTTGCATTGCTTTCACGTTTACTACTTGCTCTTCTAATTCTGTCTCACCTAACACAATGGCAAATTTTGCATTGGCACGGTCAGCCGCTTTCATTTGCGCTTTCATTTTGCGATCTACGTAGTCAATATCTGCAGAAATTCCTTTTGCACGGAATGAGCTTAGAAGTTCTACTGCTTTTAACTTTGCCTCATCGCCCATTGCCACAACATAGATATCTAACGTATCCTCTGTTTCTAGCTCAATGCCCTTTGCTTCCAGCGCTAATAGTAAACGCTCAATTGACATTGCAAAGCCGATACCTGGTGATTCTGGGCCGCCAATATCTTCTACTAAGCCGTTGTAACGACCACCACCGCAAAGTGTAGTAATCGAGCCGAAGCCATCGCCTGTAATCATAATTTCGAACGCTGTGTGATTGTAATAATCTAATCCGCGCACTAAATTCGGGTCAACTTCATAGGAAATGCCCAATACATCAAGGTAGCTCTTCACTTTTGCGAAATATTCTGAAGAAGCGTCTGTTAAATAATTTGTTAGCGCAGGAGCAGTTGCCATCGCTGGGTGCTTCGCGTCTACCTTACAGTCTAAAATACGCAATGGATTTTTTTCTAAACGGCTTTGGCAATCACTGCAAAGCTCGCCAACAACCGGTGTAAAATGATTAATTAACGCGGTGCGGTGTGCATCACGTGTTTCTTTATCTCCAAGTGAGTTAATGACTAATTTTAAATCTTTTAAGCCAAGTGATGTGTAGACATCCATCGCTAGTGCCATAACTTCTGCATCAATTGCTGGATCCGCAGAACCGATTGCCTCAACACCAAATTGTACGAATTGACGATAGCGACCCGCTTGCTGACGTTCATATCGGAACATCGGCCCTGTGTAATAGAGCTTCACAGGTTGATCAGGATTTCCAAACATTTTGTGCTCCACATACGCACGTACTGCGGATGCTGTACCTTCTGGGCGTAATGTTAATGAACGATTGCCTTTGTCGGTAAATGTGTACATCTCTTTTTGTACGATATCCGTTGTATCTCCTACACCGCGTTGGAATAATTCTGTTGACTCAAACATCGGTGTTCGAATTTCTTTATAGCGATAAACATGACAAAGCTCACGAATGGTTTGTTCTACTTTTTGCCATTTTTCTGTTTGTCCTGGTAAAATGTCCTGCGTTCCTTTAGGTACTTTAAAATTCATGTAAAGCACTCCTTTCATAGCTGTTTTGACCAAATTTTCACGAAAAAGAAAATAAAAAAAGCCCTCGTCCCCTGCAAAATTTTGCAAGGGACGAAAGCTTATAGATACTTCCGCGGTTCCACCCTAATTGATATACATCAACATGTACATCCTCTCGAACTCGGATAACGGCCGATTCCGTTTTCCCCTACTAAAAATTTTTTTCGAGGAAACGCCTCTCAAGTGTTGTTCACATGTTACATACTGTAGGAAAGATTTCAGCCGATGTCTTTCCCTCTCTTGTCAGTAGTGGCAACCGCTACTTATTTGGTCATTGGCAATGTTACTTTTTTTAAATTAACACTAATGTTAATGATGTCTCGCACTGTTGTCAACTGTTTTTTACTTGTGTGAATGCCACATAGAAAAAGCCTATTTCTCTTTCCTTTAAAAAAATGATATATTTCTTATCAGATATCCTTTTATAATATAAGGGTAAACAATACATATCAAGTTTTTACTAAAAAGGAGGCGCCTATGAAGAATAAGCGTTTGGCGATTTTACTTTCGCTGCTTTTAGTATTCACAACCATTTTTACACTCCCAATAAGTAAAGAGCCTGCCTATGCTGAAGGTGAGCAGCTTTATGTGAATGCAGAAATATTATATTTACGTGAGGGTCCTGGTCTTTCCTATCCAATCATCGAAACATTAAAAGATGGGACAGCCGTTACTTCACTAGAAAAAGAGGGAGACTGGCACAAGGTTCGTGTAGGAAATAAAGAGGGCTATGTTGCATCTTGGCTTGTAAAATCCGCGGCAAATAATTCAGCCGCAACAAGCAAAAAAACAGTCGTTGCACAAGTAAATTCACTCAATTTACGTGCAGAGCCATCCCTGTCAGCAGCCGTTTTAGCAAAAATCTCTTCTGGCACTGAAAGTACATTTATACAGCAGCAAGGTGAATGGATTCAAATTCAATTTGATGGCATGACGGGCTGGGTATTTGACGATTACGTTACGGTAAAAGAAGCGACTGTCTTACAAGAATCTAAAACAGATACGAACCATGCCAATGAATCCAAAGGCACACAATCCGTTGAAAATGATCCCAACACATTTACGATCAATGTCAATGCGGTAAATATTCGAAAAAAGCCGGATCTAACGGCGAAAAAATTAAAAACAGCAAAAAAAGATCAGCAATTTGCTGTAATAAGCCGCGATCATAATTGGGTACAAATCGAATATGAAAAAGGTAAAAAAGGATGGATTTACAGCTTTTATGGCACCTTTACAGAGCAAAGAACAAAAGAAAAGCAAAAAGAAACAAAAAATAGTGAAAGCGTTACAATCATTTATAACGGCACAAACTTACGTGAAGAACCCTCTACAGCATCTCAAGTTGTAGCACGTGTCGATGCAGGAACTACATATAAAATTATTGAGTCTGAAGGCGAATGGTACAAGATTGCATTGAATGATGAAAATACGGCATATGTTGCCAACTGGGTTGTGACAAACAATCAAGAAACAGATAAAGTCAAAACAGCCAACAAGGCAAAACGCAAAAAAGGCACATTAAATGGTCTAACAATCGTAGTGGATGCTGGGCATGGAGGAAATGACCGTGGTACAACAGGTGCCCGTAATACAGATGAAAAGGATATCACCATCCTTACTGCTGAATTATTACGTTCCAAATTACAGGCAGCGGGTGCCAATGTTTTGATGACACGCGAATCAGACGTCTACATAGATTTACGCAAACGCGTAGCTATTTCACATCAATCAAATGCGGATGCCTTTATAAGTATTCACTATGATGCATTAGAAGATAGCTCCGTACATGGCTTTACAACTTATTACACGAACAGCTATCAGCAAGAATTAGCTGAATCGATTCACGCAGGCATTGCCGAAAAAGTCTCGTTAAAGGATCGTGGTGCTCGCTATGGGGACTATTTAGTATTACGCGAAAATCGTCAGCCCTCTGTACTATTAGAGCTCGGTTATTTAAGTAATCCAACAGAGGAACGTGCCATTACAACGGACTATTTCCGTGAGCAAGCAACACTTGGTATCTATCAAGGGTTACTCGATTATTTTGATGATCAAATAGAGAAATAAATTCCAATAAAACAGGGCATGCACGGATGTTTCTTTCCGTACATGCCCTTTTCATTACCTAGTAAAATACAATCGTTTTATTACCTTCTACAATAATTCGATTTTCCAAATGCCAACGTACCGCGCGTGCTAATACACGACGTTCAATTTTCCCACCAATTTTCTTTAATTCCGCAACATCATTTCGATGGTCTACTCGCTCGACATCCTGCTCAATAATTGGCCCTTCGTCTAAATCATTCGTTACATAGTGACTTGTCGCACCAATTAATTTCACCCCCCGTTGATAAGCACGTCGATATGGATCTGCACCAATAAACGCAGGTAAAAACGAATGATGTATATTAATAATTCGGTGTTCATATTGCGCAACAAATTGAGGCGTCAATATTTGCATATAACGCGCTAAAATAATGAAATCAATAGCATATTGTTCGAGCAATTGTAGCTGCTGCAACTCAACCTGTTCACGTATTTCTTTGTTAGCTGGAATATAATAAAACGGAATATTATTTGCCTCCGCAATGCTTCGTGCTACCTCAGAATTACTAATAATGAGGGGGACATCCATATGTAAATCTCCATTATTCCATTCCCATAACAACTCCATTAAGCAGTTTAAATCCTTGGAAACAAAAATAGCCGCGCGTTTTTTTACAGTCGGATAATAAAATTTATACGTCATGTCATAGTCAGCTGCAATCTTTTCAAATTCTTGCTCCATTTGTGCCATCGCTACCTTCGAGTTATCAATATGATAAGCGATTCGGATAAAAAACATGCCACCTTCAGGATCATTTGAATATTGGCTCGATTCTACAATATTGGCTCCCTGTTCATATAAAAAGGTCGATAGCTTTGAAACAATCCCTGATTGATCGACACATTTTACTAATAAATGGCCTTCAATTTTTAGGTTTTGTCGTTCGGCTAGTGGTTGTTGAACGGTTTGTTCCACTTTCTTCACTCCATTCTTTTCATAAATGCTATTATTATTGATTTCAGAATATTCCGCAACCTAAAAAGCGTAATGTTCACAATTTAGCAACATTACGCTTTCTCATTATTGTTTGATTAGTTGATACAGATAAAACATTTCATCTTTATTGACGATTTTCGGTACGGGATAGAGTGGATTTGCTTCTTGCAACGCACGTTCCACCATGAGCGGTACATCGTGATTATCAATCCCTTGAATTTTATTTGGAATAGCCATCTTTGCGTTTAGCTGTTCAATCGCCTCAATAAAGAGCTGTGCCTTGCGTTCATCACTGTCTGAAATTTTACCAATGCCCACTAAATTAGCCAGCTCAGCTAATGGTTTTGCCACGCTGTCTCCGTAATACCTCAAAACATGCGGTAAAATAACGGCATTGGCATAACCATGTGGAATTTGATAAAAGCCGCCTAATGTGTGTGCAATGGCATGGACATAGCCCACATAGGCGCGCGTAAACGCTAGCCCCGCCAAATATGAAGCACGTTGCATTTGGGCACGTGCCTCCATATCCGTACCATCCTCATAGGCTCGGTATAAATATTTAAAAATGATAATGACCGCTTCACGTGAATATTTTCGCGTTTCTTTCGTGTTACTCAATCCAATATATGCTTCCACTGCATGCGTCAAAGCATCCATACCCGTAGTAGACGTAATATGCTTCGGTAAATTAACCGTTAATAATGGGTCGAGTACGGCATAATGTGGTACAAGTGATGGGTCCATAATGGCAAATTTCTCATGCGTTTCACTATTCGATACAACTGCTGCAATCGTCCCTTCACTGCCTGTCCCAGCAGTTGTTGGCACCGCAAAAAATGGCGGCATCTCTTTACGTACTTTAAACAAGCCCTTCATATCCGTTATTGATTTTTCTGGACGTGCTATACGTGCTGCTACCGCTTTGGCACAATCCATCGGCGAACCACCACCAAACGCAATAATCGCTTGACACTTTTGGCTTTGGTAAAGACTTAATGCTTCTTCAACATTAGTAAACGTCGGATTCGGAACCGTTTTATCGTAAATGACATACGAAATTTGAAGCGCTTCCAATTGGGCTAATAATGGCTGTAGTAAGCCTGTCTTTTGAATACCTTCATCTGTCACAATTAGCGCCCGCTCAAGCTGCAACTCTTGCATCAGCTCTGGTAATTTTAATAGACTATTTTCCCCTTCTAGTAATTCAGGTGTTCTCCAATTTAAAAACTTCATGCCTAAGCGCATGGATTTTTGAAATGTTCGACAATATGCGGTGTACATAGTAACACTCCATTTCTCTCTATATTTAACATAAACTATTCGATAAATAATAGAAAAGTCCTTTTAAAAAATACATCCTGGTCATTAAGGCAGCTTAATAACTCGGATGTACTTTTTCGTTTAGGCATTCATTTTTACTCATTAGCAAAAAATACCTGTTGTGCAAATGAAATCGGTTGTAGTTCAAAATTGTCTTCACTCATTGCAATCACTGAAAACTCAATATCAAGCGATTCCAAACGAGTAGCATAATCCTCTTCTGCTAATGCTTGGAAATCGTCAAATTGATTATCGGTAATCATTATCAAATCGCGCCCATTGCACAGTGCATCCTCCGCAAAAATAGCGAAAGCCTGCTCTATTGCTGGCACAATCATAGCTGAATTCCCCTTAAATTCATTTAAAAAGCGGTCAAATAACGCCAATTGAAGTACCCCGTTTTTAAAATGCAACGGTATTTCTAGCGTTTCACTAAATGGAATAATGATTAAATCGCGCTTTTGTGTCGCACATAAATGAAAGAGCGGCATGATTGTCCCTTTACAAAACACTTCATAAGGCTTTATCGTTGCGGATTGCTGTAATAACACAATCATTGGTGATTGACCCGCTTTTATTTCATTGAATGGGACAAAATAGACATTGTCCTCAACTACTGTTCGCTCCTTTAATAAACGCTGTTGCTGCGCTAATGAAAGTAAATAATCTTTGTCCTGCATTTTAGGCATCGTTGCTTCCACTTCTTGAATCATTTCCTGCAGTGATATGGAGATTTCCATTATCTTTATAAATTTTTCGTCCTGCTTATAACGCGTTAATAATTGCTGTTGCTCGATTTCCTCCAACCCTTGAAAGGAAGCATTTTTGTATAAAAACCGAAGAATTTCCTCGTTTAATAGCGTCTTTCGTTCGTTTGTCATGTGAAGAAGCTCCTCCATAATTTTTAGTCGATAAGGGTAGTATAGCCAAAAATAATACAGATAAGTAGTAACTTGCTTTGAGCATCATTTTCTTTACAAAATAAAAACGACATCCCAATTTGGAATGCCGCACCATACAGATGTATGTATATATTTCAATTACGCCTCGGCGTAATTGCGTCCAGATTTTTTTCAAGCGCGCTTGAAAAATTCCTTAAAAAAATCTGTGACATCCGCCGGGGCAAAATTTGATTCAGCTAGGGATTGAACCCCCTCTGAATTGAAATCAAATTTAGTTGTTATCCCACACTTTTCAAAGCGGAAGACTTTTGCTGAAGCAAATTATAGTTTTTCAGTTAAACCATGTAATGTGTCTTTTAATTCGCGATCGTGGTTTGAAAGCTCGATTAAGTTTTCTAAACGCTCGTGTAAAATTGGACGTTCGATTACTAACTGCTCGTCTAATACTTGTACGAATAATTCTAAAAGCATACGGTTTTGAATTAATAATGCTTCTTCTACACGCTCAGGAGCGATTGTTACTACTCTCTTTTTTTTCGCCATTGTTAGGGCCTCCCTTTTATTTATACAACGTTATTTTAGCACAAGGTGGGGCAATTTTGTGAAACTATTTCAAATTCCTCCACGCTTTTAAGCAAATTCCTTCCATTCTCCGTCTTTTTTTATAATGTAAAACAATTTTTGAACATGGATTTTTGAAATTGCTAACCCTTCCGCTGCCATTAAGCCTATCACTTAACCTGATCAACCGTTATAAACTTCTCCTCAAATAAAATATTCCTTCCGATTAATAGTTCCTATGGTATAATTATTTATACCTATTATCGGTACTTAATGTAGACTACTGATTGACTATATTGAAAGGAAGATTTGATTGCAACCAATAATATCTCAAATAGACTATGAAATTCGTTTAGTACAACACCTACTTTCGAACCGTTTTTTACGCACTGAAAACGGGAAACTTCTAACAGCCCGTTCGATTTCAGATGATACAGTCGGCTTTGAAACCGAGGATAGCCTATGTCGTGAGTGGCTTTTATCGATTTATCCTAGCTACCACTTTTATGATGGGTTCGAAACACTTGATTTATGTCATCAATATATTCAATCAACGAATTACGACAATGAGCTATTTCGGATTGTACAATTTCATGGGCAGTTTTTTGCAGTTGTTTATGAAAACGCACGGCATCAGCAAGTAATTGGCAGAGAAACTTCTTATTTCACAAAAAATAATCTTTTTCTTTGCGCAAAACGTCCTCCATCAAACTTAATGACTAAAGACCGTAATAAATTACCACCGATTCCACTAATCTATTATGAATTACATGCGTTTGATCCAGCGCTTAAGATTTATCAACTACATAAAGAAACACACGTATATCAGGAAGTTCCGATATTAGAGGCGATTGAATATGCCGTTCTCCTCGGAATTACCTTCAAAGATATTTGGTATTTATGCGATTCGCCACATGCGATTGCACATAATCGAGCACTATTGAATTTATATTTCAATCAAGGTCATAATTTAACATTGTTCGGCAAATATTCAAATGCCATTGCGATTAACCCATTCCAGCGACTTGTCCATTTACAAAAGGGGCGAATCGAGCATTTCCAAATGGACGTAGATAATCCACGTTCACAACAACGCTTAGTTCCCTATCGTGAAGTTCGTCGTTTGCACGAGCAGATGCGTACACGGCCCATTCAATTTGATACGTCACTACAACCAATATAGAAAAAGAGTGTTCTGAAAAAATCAGGACACCCTTTTTAGCTCTCGAATTAGAGTTGCTGTTCTTTTATTTTTGTTACAATTTTTTCGTATACTGGAATCATATGCTGCTCTGTACATTTTTGTTGAATTTCATCAATCTGAATCCAGCCAACCGCGCTATTTTCATCTAGCTTGGCTTTCAGCGGAGCATCCTCTTGCACCTCAAATACATAGGTCGCATTAAAATGTAAATGCGGTGCAACATATTTCCCTTTTTTCATATGACCGATTACAGGTAAAATATCGAGCGAAATCATCGTCTCTTGAAGTGTCTTTACCTCACTTAGCCCTGCCTCTTCCTTCAATTCCTTCTCTGCTACATGAAGTAAATCAGGATTTCCATCGGCATGTCCACCTGTCCAGCTCCATGATTGATAGATATTATGGTACACCATTAATACTTTCGTGCGATCCGAATTAACAGCAAACGCGGAAGATGTGAAATGCAAAATTTCATTGTTTCGCGTCAATACATCGGATAATGTAGCCATTGCACGCAAAATTAACTCTTGGTCTTTCGCTTCTTGTTCATTGTACGGTTTGTATAACGAAATTTGATCATGTAAATTCATTGGAAATCCTCCCTATTTACCCATAGATAACTAAATTGTACCGTATCAGTTTAGAAAAATATAGAAAAAAAGCTTTACAAAATGGGTCATTTCGTAAAGCTTAGATTGAACTTAAGAAATTAATGATTTCACGACTTTCGACATCGTTGCGCCATCCGCCTTACCATCTAATAATGGCTTGGCAATTTTCATCGCATCACCCATATTCATGCCAGCTGTTACACCAGCAGTTTGTAGTGCTTCAATGATTTCTTGTTCAGATAATTGCTTCGGTAAAAAGCCTTTCAAAATAACTAATTTTGCTTCTTCCTTTTCGATTAAATCTGTACGATTCGCTTGTTTTGCGCCATCTAACGCTTGGTTCGTTTGCTTCACTTCACGATTAATGATTGCGATTTCTTCTTGCGGTGTTAGCTCGGCACCCTTTTCTTTTTCTGCTAAATCTAATGCCGACTTCACAAGCGTTAATACACCTTTCGCCAATGCATCTTTATTTTTCATCGCTTGCTTAAGTTGATCAAATACTACTGTTTTTAACATGTTAAAAGCCCCTTTACATCTGAATAAGCATTGTAACTTATTCGAGTTCTTCTTATTGTATCATGTTAAAGTGCGTGTATAAATTATTTTGTCACGAATGATCGTAGCCAACTGTCCATTTTTTTCGTTTGCTCCTTTGATAGCTTGGCAATTGTTTGATCACCATGAGGAACGAGGAAAAAGTTATTGTCTTTATTTTGGAAAATTGTATATGCCTTTTCGCTTAAATGAACGATATAGCGCGGTGTTAAACTATTACTCTCCAGCTGTTGAGATTCCCACTTTTCTTGGTGTGTTTCCTGCTTCCAATAGCTTTCCTGCTCCGCTGTTAAATAGATTTCAGGGACCGTTGCCTCACTTGCAGAAATGACCACTTCTAAATCTTCTGCGATGCCATTAGTTAACTGCTGATCGTAAGAAGTAACCGTTCTATCTACGGACACACGAACAAAATCCCCTACTTGTAACGCAACATCATCATAATTAATGAGCCAAGCCTTTAAGCGTTGTTCCTGTAAGGCGTGTAGCTCTTGTGCCGTCATTTCTTCTATTTCTTGGTAGGTCGCGTTTTGAATGAAGTAAACCATCTTTCCTTCAATCGCTGCAATCGTCCCTGATTTTGATGAGGATGCGCCATGTATTGTTTTTGGCACTTGAAAATGGTCTCTAGCTATTTCTAATTCCGGCTCAAAATTTGCTTTTAAATAATCATTCGCTAAGCTTTCTGTATAGTACAGTACAAAGTCCTTTAGTAATTTCGGATTTTCTTCAAGCAACTTATTATTTAGCTGTTGGGCATAGATCGTATTTTCAATTAAAATTGGCTTCACATACTGCTCATACTGCTTTTCTGTAAGCTCTGATAGACTAAAAAATTCATTATAAATAGGTGTATTTTCCTCATTAAAAGCTTGTATAATTAACTGCTCCTGTGCCTCGTATTGTTCCTCCGTATACGTTAGCTTTTTCGATTTAGCATATTGCTGGAGGGCAATCGTATTTTGAAAACGCTCAAAAACGGCTTCATTTAAGGAATCTTGATCATCTTCTTTTACATCATAAAAGCCTGACATGAGCTCTGCCGATTTGTAGTACTCAAACAAGTGTTCATTATTAAACAAATCGTTCGCCTGCTGTTGCTCTGTTTTATTCGGCAAAAGCCATAGCATAAAGCCCATGATGCACAGGGCCATCACCATTACGGGGGCTACAAGTAAATTGCGCTTCGGTTTGTCGTTCTTCATTTGTAATCTTTGTTTTACAGTATGCTTACTATCCGCTAAATCCCCAGCCACTTCGATAAGTTCTTTTTTGAAATCAGTCATGATTGAGCACCTCCCAATCTCCTTCTAATACAGGACGCAATTGTTCACGGGCTCGCCTTAGTCTTGTTTTCACCGTATTTTCATTTACCTGTAACACCTGTGCGACTTGTAAAATCGACATTTCCTCAAAATAATATAAAATGATGGGCTCACGGTATTTTAATGAGAGCTTCAAAATCGCCGCACCAATTTTCGAACGCTCTTCCTGTTGTACGAGATGATCTTGGTCTGTCGTCTTCATCCACCATTTTGTTTCGAATTGTAGCTTTTTATAAGCCCAGCTCTTTAAATAATCTTTGGATTTATTGATAGTCAGGAGGGATAAATAGCTTTTTAGCTGCCCGCGTTCCTCATAATTGGCCTCCATAAATTTAAGAAATACATCCTGCACGATGTCCTCTGCTGCATGACGATTTTTCGTATAAAAGTAAGCGATGCGTAGTAAATGCGTGCTATATTCATCCACGATGCGCTCCAATTGATCATTCATCTACAGTCCCGCCCCCTTTCTCATATTGTAAACGATTGCCAGTTGCTTCACGTTTCAAAAAACGAAAAAAGCTATACGATTTATTTTCGCATAGCTCATCGATTAATTATTTAGTTCATAATGCTTGCCTTTAACAAGGTAGAATAAATGCTCGGCAATATTTGTCGCATGATCTGCTGAACGCTCGATACAGCGACAGATGAAGGATAAATTATTTACTTGCGCCACATGCTCATTTGAGATAGAAAGCTTCATTAAGTTGCTAATCGTATTGCCCGTTAAATCATCAACTTCATCATCTAGCTGCGCAATTTCCTTCGCTTTTGTTGTGTTTTCTTCAATGAAGGCTTCTACAATTTGACGCAGCATGGAAATCGTTTTATGGAACATTTCTTCAATTGGCTCAATGCTTGTAATAAAGGGCTGTTTGCCAATACGAATCGTCTCTTTCGCAATATTTACTGCGTAATCGCCAATGCGCTCCATATCAGCAGCTGCTTTTATAATGACAATTAATCGACGTAAATCCGTTGCAACGGGCTGCTGCTTGGCAATTAACAAAATTACACGATCATTAATCATTTCTTCTAAACGATTAATTTTACTATCTTGTTTAATCACTTGTAACGCCAAATCAATATCTTGTTTTGTTAAGGATTCAAAAGACAATTGGAATGCGCCAATACTCGTATCGCAAAGCTCCATTAAATCTTGCTGAACCGCCATTAAATCATGTTCAAATCGTTCGCGTATCATATTCGACATCCTTTAACGCTCCTTATCCAAATCGTCCTGAAATATAATCTTCTGTTCGTTGATCCGATGGTGTTGAGAAAATGACATCGGTTTTGTCAAATTCCACAACCTCGCCATTTAAGAAAAAGGCTGTTTTATCTGAAATACGTGCGGCTTGTTGCATATTATGCGTAACAATCACAATGGAGTACTGTTCTTTCATTTCCTGCACAAGCTCCTCTACCTTTAACGTGGAGATTGGGTCTAGGGCACTCGTTGGTTCATCCATTAAAATAACATCTGGTTCAATGGCTAAACAGCGTGCGATACAAATACGTTGCTGCTGACCACCTGACAAGCCGTATGCATTTTGGTTTAAGCGATCCTTCACTTCATCCCAAATCGCTGCACCGCGCAAGGATTTTTCAACAATCTCATCTAAAATCTTCTTATTTTTAATACCATGAATTCTTGGACCATAGGCAATATTGTCATAAATGGATTTCGGAAATGGATTTGGCTTTTGGAACACCATCCCTACTTTTGTACGGAGTTCTTCTACTTCATAGCCTGCGCCAAAAATATTGCGCCCACGGTAGTTCACTTCACCAGCCGTACGCACGATTGGCACAAGCTCCACCATACGATTTAACGCTTTAATATATGTCGATTTCCCACAACCTGAAGGACCGATAATCGCCGTTACTTCATTTTCCTTCATATCTAAATTAATATCCTTTAACGCATGGTGCTCACCATACCATAAATTAAAATCACTCGACTGCATTACGATTGCTTTATTATCAGGTGTTACAATTTGCGGGATTGCCTCAATTTGCTTTGATAAAACTTGAACCATATTGTTCACTCCTAGTATCGTTTTTGGAACTTATTACGAATGAAAATCGCAATGGAGTTCATCGTTAATAACACAAGCATCAATACAATAATGCCAGCCGAAGCTACATATTGGAACGCTTCTTGTGGTCGTTTTGCCCAGTCAAAAATTTGCATTGGCAACGCTGTAAATGTATCTAAATAGCCAGTAGGTAAAAATTGTAAAATTACAGGGATACCGATCACGACAAGCGGTGCTGTTTCACCAATTGCACGAGATAGCGCTAAAATACTCCCTGTTAATATTCCTGGAATCGCCCCCGGTAACACCACACGGACAATTGTTTGCCATTTTGTTGCGCCCATGCCATATGAGGCTTCACGCTGCTCTTTTGGTACTGCACGAATCGCTTCCTGAGACGCAACAATGATTACTGGCAAAATTAATAGGCTCATCGTTAAACCAGCCGCTAAAATACTTTTATCGAATCCAAACAGACGTACAAAAATTGTTAAACCAAGTAAACCAAATACAATGGAAGGTACACCGGCTAAATTGGAGATATTGATACGGATAAAATCATTCAATTTATTTTGCTTTGCGTACTCCTCTAAATAAATCGCGGTACTCACCCCTAAAATAATCGATACGGGCGCGACGACACTCATCAACCATAATGAACCAATAAGTGCCGCCTTAATCCCAGCGTTTTCTGGAATACGGGATGCAAAGCTCGTTAAAAATTGCATATCAAAATGACTAACACCTTGCGATATAATTCGGCCAAGTAGCATTGCCAATGAAATCAGCGCAAAGCTTGTCGCTAAAATAAAGATAAACTTCCATATTTTATTAGCCGAAAGTCGTTTCGACATACGTTTCATTACTACATCTTCTTGAATATAGCGCATGTTAATACTCCTCTCGGAAGCGTTTTGAAATATACGTTGCTAGTAAATTCATCGTTAATGTAAAGATGAATAATGTAAAGCCTACTGCGTAAATAGAATAATAAATTGTCGTTCCATAACCAGCATCACCTGTCGTTACTTGAACAATATAAGCCGTCATTGTTTGAATCGAATCGGTAAAGCCAAAATCAAATTTCGGTGTCGATCCACCCGCTAGTGATACGATCATTGTTTCACCAATTGCACGAGAAATTCCAAGTACAACCGAAGCAACAATTCCGGATAATGCAGCAGGTAATACGACTTTTATCGCCACTTCAAATTTCGTTGCGCCTAATCCAAGTGCGCCTTCACGAATCGAGCGTGGCACCGAGCTCATGGCATCCTCTGACATCGACGTAATCATTGGTAAAATCATCACGCCGACAACAATTCCCGGACTAATTGCATTAAAGATTTTTAAATTTGGAATAATGACTTGTAATATCGGAGTAATGAAGGTTAATGCGAAAAATCCATAGACAATTGTAGGTACCCCTGCAAGCACCTCTAAAATTGGCTTTACAACTTTACGAACACGCTCCGAAGCATATTCACTTAAATAAATCGCTGCTCCTAAACCAAATGGCACTGCCACAAGAATCGCGATACCAGTCACTTTTAATGTGCCTAATATTAATGGCAAAATCCCGTACAATGGCTCTTTCCCTGAAAACGGTAGCCACTCCTTACCAAATAAATAATCGGTAATCGATACACGCGTAAAGAATTCAATTGTTTCAAAAATAAGTGTAAAAACAATTCCAAATGTTGTTAATACCGAAATCGTAGCAGCTAAAAATAATAGCACCGGTACGCATTTCTCAATGATTTTTTTTCCTTTGCGATTGCGTGCCTGTTCAATTAACTGCTGAACATTTGGTCGCTCTTGTTGTTTGAGCGTCATAGGAAAACCCCTTCCACAAATAAATAAAAATCGTGTATGGTGCGAGGCCCACACACGATAGATGTTAAATTACTTTAAGCCTTCTAATACTTTTAAGCTTTCTTCGTACTTTTCAGCAGGTAAGCTTACATAGCCTACAACCTCGGCCATTGCACCAGCATTTTCTAAAGAGAATTTCATGAAGTCATATGCTGCTTCACTATCTTTTAAGGCACTGTTTTTCACGTAAACGAATAATGGACGTGATAATGGTGAATATTCACCTGATTCAATTGTTTCGTTTGTTGGCTCAACACCGTCTACTGAAACAACTTGTAATTTATCTTTATTTTCTAAGTAGTATGCATAACCAAAGTAACCAATTGCGTTGACATCACCTGTTACACCTTGTACTAACACATTATCATCTTCTGAAAGCATCGCGTCTTTTGCGATATCTTCCCCATCTAAGATTACTTCATCAAAGTAATCATACGTACCTGAGTCTGCACCTGGTGAGTAATAAACAATTTCTTCTGCTGGCCAAGATGGATCAATATCCGACCATTTTTTCTTCGTGCCATCTTCAATCCAAATTTTCTTTAATTGATCTACTGTTAAGTTTTTCGCCCATGTGTTGTCTGGGTGAACAACAACCGATAATCCATCATAAGCTAATTCGAATTCTGTATAGTCAACGCCTGCATTTTTTAATTCTTCTGCTTCTGTATCTTTAATTGGACGTGAAGCATTCGAGAAATCTGTTTCACCATTGATGAATTTTTCGAAACCGCCGCCTGTACCAGATACACCAACTGCTACACGTACATCTTTTTGTACCGCTGCATATTCTTCAACTAATGCTTCTGTAATTGGTGCTACTGTTGATGAGCCATCACCTACTACATTGCCTGTTAATTGTGCCGCACCAGACTCAGCTTGCTCTGTATTTTTATCAGCAGATGTTGTTGAAGCATCTTCACTATCTCCACATGCCGCTAAAAATAATGCCGATCCTAGTAATGCTGTTGATGTTAAGTACTGCCACTTTTTCATTTAATTTTCCTCCGCTTGTATAAAGAATTGTTTTTCTTACAATTCAAACTATAAAGCGAGTTTATTGAGTTCATATATTCGATTGGTAAAAGGAATGTAAAGCATTGTAAAGAAAAAAGACAATTTGCAAATTTTTTTAGCAAATTGTCTTAATTCCTTCATTAATCTTCGGTTATTGTAAATATTTTAATAGATTGTAATGAGGCAAATTACCTCGTACGATTACTGAACCTTTTTTACGTCTTTTATATCCATCAGCTTTACTTCGTGTTTTGTGCTAGTAGATGCCGCCTTTTTTGTTTTGACGGTATGTACATGGAGAACAATCGTTTTAGCATCTCGGTTATTCGCATAGCCTTCAAATGAAGCATTATAAAAAATCGTACCGTCCCGTAATGTAACAGTTGCCTTTTTTGCAGCGGTTAATTCTCTATAAAATGAATAGGCCTGCAGATTACGCTCGCGTTCAGCACGCACAAGCCTCGGCTCTAGTACATATAATAGTCCTTCGAAAATTGCGACATAAATAAGCGTCATTAAGATGATTAACCAAACGGGCATATCCATGACCGCTAAAATAACAGCATTACTTAGTGCACCTACAATAACAATGCCTTGCATTACCTTTTTACGCATAATACGCTCCTTGAAAAAGCTCCTGCAGTCGATTCACTACAGGAGCGTTATGATTTATTTTATTCCGTAACTTTTTCTACTGCTTCATCTTCTGATAATTTTTCATCTGAATCTTTAATAATAGGTTTATCTACTTTGCTAGCAGAAAGGCCTTGTTCTGCATAGTTGCCCTTCAATTCAAAGTAAGCATCTAATAGTTCCCTTGCAGTTACATTGGCATGTGCTAAATAGTTACTATTACTAAAATTCGTCGTTGCCCATGGATAGATTACGGCATACGCAATTTCAGGATCTTCAAATGGAGCATAGCCTACGTTAACAATATTAATTGTATCCGTCCCATATTTTTCTTTTTGAGGACCATAATAAACTACTTGGGCCGTACCTGTTTTACCAGCCGCTGTGTATTTGGCATCCGCAAACTGTCTACGTGCCGATCCATTTGAACCATTGAAAACGCGGCGTAAGCCTTCTTGTACTTGTGCAATTTCTTTCTCACTATTTTCAATTTTATTTAAAATCGTTGGTGTCACTTCATCTACTAATTGTCCAAGATTTTCACCATCTGGAGACGGATTACGAATTTCTTTTAGCATACGTGGCTGAATACGATACCCACCATTTGCAATCGTCGAAATATATTGTGCTAATTGCATCGTTGTATACGTATCGAACTGACCAATTGCTAAGTTTAGTAATTTGACATCGGTATCTGGGTCAGCTTGATAACCAATCGCTTCACCAGGTAAATCAATACCTGTAGGCACACCTAAGCCAAATTGTGCATATTCATTCCGCATTGTTTGCAGGGTACCCTTCTCTAAACTAAAGCGTGCGCCTGGAGAATAGGTACGTCCCCCCATTGCCATTGCAATTTTAAACATATAAACGTTTGAAGAACGCTCCAATGCCGTTAAATCATCTAATATGACACTGCCTGTTTTGTTGAATAATGAGTTTAGTGTAATATTCCCGATACGCATAGGTGCATCGAGCATTCTTGTACCCGGCTTGATTACCTCTTCATTATAGCCCATCAATACCGTAGCAGCCTTGACAGCAGAGCCCGCCTCGTAAGCTGTTGTAAAGGTTCCATAAGAATAGTCGACAATGTATGGCTTGCCTGTTTCTTTGTCTTTTTCGATTTTCTTGCCGACTACGGAAAGCAGTTCACCAGTTTTAGGATTCATAGCAACTAAAAAGCCACGATCTAATAAATCCGAGCCCCCTCTAGATTTTAACTCTAATAACTGGGTCTCTAAAATTTCTTCTGCTTTCTTTTGTAAATCATTATCAATCGTTGTTACTAAATCTTTCCCTGGCTCCCCATCAAAGGTTGTCATCGTCTCGACAACTTGGCCCTTTTTGTTCGTCAAGTTTTTAACAACCGATTTTTCACCTTGTAAAATTTCTTCGTATTGTGCCTCAAAATAAGATTCCCCAACACGATCATTTCGAGAATAATCACGTGCTAAATAGTGATTGAGCTGTGATTTAGGAACCCCTTTACTTGGGACTGTCGTACGTCCTAAAATAGCGAGTGGCGATAAGCGAACACGTTTCCAATCCGTTGTCGTATTCACACCTGGTAAATCAGCTAGCTGCTCGGAAACACGGGCAAACTCTTCATCTGTTACATTTTCACCTTTAATAATTTGAGGGGATAAATTGTACCCCGTCGTCATTTCACGATAAATCGCTAACACTTCTAAATCAAAATCAGATAGTTGCGCTAGTTCTGCATCGGTAATACGCTCACGAATACGGCGATCATATTCTTGATTGATTTCTTTTGTTTCCATTTCTTCATTTTGATTGCGGTATTCCGTCATTTCTTCTTCGGTTACTTTCGCCTTGGCATCTTCATTATTACGTAAAATCCAGAAATCCTGCTTATCACGATAGGTCACCTTATCAGTAGGCTGATCTATTAATTGGGCAAGATTTTCTGCTATTTCTAGCATCTCAGCGGATTTTGTCGTTTGCATTTTTGTGTAGGTAATCGCATTTTCAGGCTGATTGTCTACTAAAATTCGTCCATAGCGGTCAAAAATTCGTCCGCGCGGTACACTTGTATTGACCCGTACTTCCTCTTTACGTTCCAATTCAAGTACATAATCTTCTCCCTTAACAATTTGAATATAGCCTAAACGAAAAATTAACAGGGAAAATAGGATAAATATCGAAAAGAAAAGGACGTTCATCCGAAATGTTAGGCTAGCACGCTGTTGCGCTTTTGGATTCGGCTTACGATTTTGCGTTATTTTCCGCAAAAGAAACACCCCTTTCTTAGTTATGTATTAGCTATTGAATACTTAGTCATACCTTTAAGTATAACATCCGAAACAGCTTGAAAAAAGAGTGGACTTTACAATTATTCACCTTTTAGACGGAGGGGAAAAAGAAAAGTTTCCTTTTTCATTCAACTTACGCGAAAATAGAACTTAAGAGGTGGTACGTTTGAATACTTTAGCCGTTGGATTTGGCGGTGCGCTCGGTGCGATGACACGCTATTTATTGAGTGAGCTTATTCCAGTAAATACGGGCTTTCCCTTTTTGACCATGTCTATAAATTGGACAGGTAGCTTGTTATTCGCCCTATTATTTTTAATCTTACCGAAAAAAATAGAATGGTTAAAGCTAGGGGCAACGACAGGCTTTTTAGGTGGCTTTACGACATTTTCTACTTTTAGCGTGGAAGCACTTCAGCTATTGGAGCAGCAAGCATATATTTTCGCATTACTCTATATTGTCGCAAGTTCAGTTGGTTCGATTGCCTGCTGCTATATGGCCTATTATTTTACTAAAAAGGTTGTGAATTAATGATGATCGCAGTCGCAATCGGTGGCTTTTTTGGGGCAATCCTGCGCTTTCAACTGAGCCAATGGATGCATAGTACGTTAAAAAAGGAAAAATACATCGCAACCTTATTGATCAATTGTATTGGCTCGCTTTTACTTGGGTTATTTATCAAGGATGCGCATTCAGAATTTTTGTCACAACTACTGGCAATTGGCTTTTTAGGTGCCTTCACAACCTTTTCTACGTTTTCATTTGAAGTCGTTCAATTAGTAGAAGCACGAAAATTGAAAACCGCGCTTCTTTATGCGAGCAGTTCATGCTTTTTCAGTATCGTATTTGCAGCTATCGGCTTCTTACTGTAAAAGGAAGTGACCCCGCTACATGTCACTTCCCTCTTTTTCTATAAATTTCGCACGACAAGCACATCACATTTTGCTGTCGTACAACAGCCTCCGAAATCGACCCCATCAAGAATCGCTCTACTTCCCCCTTGCCTGTTACGCCACAAATAATCAAATCAATTTTTTTCACCTTTGGGAGCGCTTTGGCGATGATCTGTCGTGGTGCCCCGTACTCTAAAATCATCTCTACCTGCTGAACGCCTGCTTGCTTGGCCATGTCTATATGAGAAGTCAACATTTCTATCGCCAAATCACTTGCTTTATCCGCCATATTCATATTATACGTTTCATAAAAAGCAAATGATCTTGTATCAATGACATGTACTACATATAACTTCGAATTGGCATTATTAATCGCCACTTGAATTGCACGTTTAAACGCTAACATCGATTCATTCGAACCATCCACCGCTACTAAAATATTTCGATACGTCATGCTCATGGAAATGCCCTCCCTGTATTTATTCTTTATCAATACCCTATGAATTTACCGTGTAAAACTTGTTTACAAACAGAAAAAAGCCTTGTAGACCTGCTACAAAGCTGCTTGAATATTTTATGATTATAAAAGATTGTGAATATTTAGCATAGCCTTTATTACATAGCTGGGTGCATATGCTTAGCGTGCTACTTCTTTTTCATATAAGGCAATCCATTGCTCAGGGGACATTTTTTGGCATAATTCACCGATTAATTCGTACGGAATATGCTTTGTTGATGTCCAGCGAATACAGCTTTTGCCCATATTTAACTTTGTCGGCACCACTTTGGCGTACGATTCCTGAAACCACGAAAGCAGCTGTGGATCACTATAGATCCCCATGTGATACAACGCAATATGCCGTTTTTGTGGCGCAATTGCTAAAAATGGTAACGGTGTATTAGGTGTACAGTGATAGCCCTTTGGATACGTTGCCAGTGGTACGCTATACGCCATCATATTTCGGTCTAGTGATTTTTCAAAGCCTTTTGGTAAATTTTCTTCAATGGTTATCATTAACTTTACAAAGGCATCATGCCATTTTTCATCGATTTGTGCTAGAAATTCGTCGTACAAAATCATCACTCCTTCTTTTTAAAAGAATAACAAATTCATTAGCTTTTCGTTACATATTTGAAGTAAACGGGGTGTAAATTTTCAATTCTTTTATCACATCTGTATAATGAATAGAGTAGAAATCAACAACTTTTCATATAATTAACAGAGAGTGAAGGTGTTAGTATGACGATACTTATTGTAGATGACAATCCAGTAAATCATTTCGTGATTGAGCAAATCTTAAAAAGCGATGGTTATGATAGCTATGTCTCCGTTCAATCTGCAAAAGAAATGTTTGACTATTTAGATCCATCCAATGCACCTAACTGTAATGAAATCAATGTCATATTACTAGATGTTATGATGCCAGAAATGGATGGCATTGAAGCCTGCCGAATCTTAAAACAAAACCCAAGGTGGAGAGATATTCAAGTTATTTTTATTACTGCGCTTGATGATAAAGCGAAATTATCAGAAGCACTTGATGTTGGGGGAATAGATTACATAACAAAACCAATTAATCGCATAGAGTTATTGGCACGAATTCGTGTTGGGAAACGATTGAAATCTGAGCTTGATTGGCATAAAAATCAAGAGGCAAAAATTCAAATGGAGCTTAATTTAGCTTCTAAGGTTCAACAAAGCTTATTAAGCCCACCAATTCAACAGCCCGATTTTTCCATAACGGCATCGTATTTTCCGTCTTCCAATCTAGCGGGAGATTTATATTATTGGGAAAAAATCGATGAGCATCGTTATGCTGTTATGCTGTTAGATATGATGGGACATGGCGTTTCCGCATCTCTCGTTTGCATGTATATTTCTTCCGTACTACGTGAGGCTATAAAAAAACTCACGAAACCTGAGCTTGTCATAGCAGAGCTCAACCACTATATGACACTGCTACAAAATGATAAAGAAAATCTTCTCTACTATTTTACTGGTGTGTATTTAGTAATTGATATGAAGGAAAAAACATTGGAGTATGTGAATGCAGGTCATCCAGCGGGCTATGTGTTCATCGATGAGCAGCAAACAATACCACTCGTACATACTAGCTATGCAGTTGGATTTGTTGAGGATATTAAGATCGAAAAAAAGGTCATTCATTTTAATTCTTCCATCCAAATCGTCTTATATACAGACGGTGTGTTAGAAGCAATGGGGGAATGTGACATAACTGCGGATCAGGAAATTTGTAAAATTGCCAGCTCTACATGGTCAACAGATATTCCACCCATTGACTATTTATTGGAGCAAGATTTACAGCAAAGTCAGCCAGATGATATGTGCGTATTATTATTGCAGGCAAAATGCTGAGAAAAGTTTGCACCGCACTAGATAATTTCGGGACAGAATTCCCAAAAATCCCTATATAAAAGACCACCGTTTTATTCCGTATAAAGAATAAAATGGTGGCTTTTCAATTTTAGCGAAGATGTATGACATATTTTCGGAAGTGACAAAGGAAACAATAATCTCTGCTACCCGCTATAATGCTTTTTGATATATACGTTCCGCTGCATTAACAGTCCTATATTTATGTGCAAGTGGTGTAAAATGTAATGTTTCTTTATCACCTAAACCTAAAAATCCTTGCTGTGCTAAGCTATCGTAAAATAAATGATGCACATCATGCTGAAGCTCCGGGGTGAAATAGATCAGGACATTGCGACAAATAATCACATCGAACTCTTGAAAAGATTGATCGGTCACTAAATTATGCTGTGCAAACACAATATTTTCTCTTAAATACGAATGAAAAACAGCAAAGCTATCATCCGTTTTATAATATTGTGATAATCCTTCCGTTCCCCCAGCTAAAATATAATTTTTAGTATAGGCTTGCATTTTTTGAAGCGGAAGTGCTCCCTGCTGTGCTTTTTTTAACACGCGTTCATTCATATCTGTTGCATACATCATCGTCTTCTCAAGGAGCCCCTCTTCCTGCAACAGGATGGCCATAGAATAAACTTCTTCACCTGTAGCACATCCTGCATGCCATATTCTGATTTTCTCTAGTTTTTGTAATTGCGGGACAACTTGTTCACGAAAGGCCCGAAAGAAACTAGGGTCTCGGAACATCTCCGTCACATTAATCGAGAAATCATTGAGCAAAATTTTCAGAAGCTCATTATCATAAATAATAGATTCCGTTAAACGAGATATCGTTGGAATATTATTAATTCGCATTCGATGCTCAACGCGACGTATGATTGATTGTAAATTATATTTTCGAAAATCAAAGCCTGATAAAGAATACAATGCCTCTAGTAGTAACTTTACTTCTAACTTTTTTTTATCCATTTCTTAAACGTTCTCCACTTGTTAACCATACTGTTAAAACTGAAAATAATTGTTCCAAGTTTAGGGGCTTACTTATATAATCAGATGCGCCTACTTCAAATGCCCGGTCACGATCTTGCTTCATTGCCTTAGCAGTTAATGCAATAATCGGTAGCTCTGTTAATTGTAATTCGCCACGAATACGTTCCATCGTTTCATAGCCATCCAATTCAGGCATCATAATATCCATTAATATCGCATCAACACGTGGCGCCGTTTGTAAAATATTCAAACATTCTAAACCATTTGTTGCTTCTAACACATGAACACCTTTTTGCTCCAACGCTTGACGTAATGCATAAATATTACGATAATCATCATCCACTATTAAAATAGACTTTCCATTAAAGATTGTTTTTGTCGAATCGATTGGTAAAGTTGCCATTGTAGTAGCGACTTCCTGTTCGGCAATTTGTACAGATGAAGTATTTCCTTCTGGCAAGCTTGGCAAATAAACAGTAAATGTACTGCCTTTTCCTTCAACGCTTTGCAATGTAATCCATCCACCTAAAAGTTTGGTTACTTCTCGACATATAGATAATCCGAGGCCTGTACCTCCATATTTGCGAACCGTTGCACCATCTGCTTGCTGAAATGATTCAAACACAATTTGCTGCTTATTTTGTGGAATACCAATTCCCGTATCGATTACACTCACCTTAAGCCATCTATCACTAATTTGTTGCATCGCTGAAGTAACAATCGCTTGTTCAATTCCCACTACAACAGACCCTTTTTCTGTAAATTTTAACGCATTGGATAATAAATTGTTTATTATTTGGTGGAAGCGTTTCACATCTGTATGGAAACTTTCAACTATGTTCTGTGCTACTTCCACCGTTAATTCAATCCCTTTTTGCTGGGCAATTGGTGAAAATAAACTCGTAATATGCTGTGTTATTTCGTAGACATTCATTTCCCTAAACCATAAATCCATTTTCCCAGCTTCCACTTTAGATAAATCTAAAATATCATTGATTAGATTCAGTAAATCTTCTCCTGAATTATGGATAACCTTCGCATACTCCAGTTCATCGTCAGTTAAACGCTTTTCGTTATTTTCTGCAAGCAACTCAGATAATATTAAAATACTATTTAGAGGTGTGCGCAATTCATGCGACATATTCGCTAAAAACTCAGATTTATAATTGGAGCTTTGGCGTAGCTGTTCTGCACTTTCTTTTAACTCAAATTGCGCTTTTTCTAGTGCATATGTTTTATTCTCAGCATCTCGAGTACGCTCTTCCAACCGTTCATTTATCGTCGTTAGCTCTTCTGTTTGCATTTTTAATTCTTCTGATTGGGTTTGAAGCTCTTCAGATTGCACTTGTAATTCCTCTGTCATTGCCTGTGATTCATTTAATAAACGAATAATTTCCATTCGTCCAGTAATGCTATTTATCATTGCTCCTAAATAAACAACAACTTCTGTAATTAATGCGTGCTGTTGTTCTGAATATTTTTTTAAGGAGGCTAATTCAATTACAGCAATGACCTCTTTCCCGAAAAATACAGGGACAATAATACCATTCGTAATCGGAATATTTCCTAAAGCTGTCTCTAGATAATGGAAGCTATTTTCTTTATTTTCATAACTTAGTATGCGCTTTTCTTTTACAGCTTGTCCGATATACCCTTGACCAGCTATAAAACTCTGGCGACCTACCTCCTCATTTGACTCTGCAAACGAAGCAATTTTATTAAATTGATCATGGTTACGGGTATCTTGAATATAAAATGCGCCATAAACAGAATTTGTCCGCGCAGTTAATGAATTAAGTAAAACTTTCCCTAACTCCTCCATGGTGTCAACACCTTGATAAGCCGTTACAATTTCAGCTAAATTCCTTTGATACCATTGACGATTTTCCATTGTAACTAATAGCTCATTCGTCGCATCAACAAGATCGCGGACTTCATCATTTGTTTTTGCTACAATACGTTTGCGCTTCTGACTATCCGACTTTTTCATATTTTGAATCGCATCGGTTACTTCGTTAATTGAACCTGTAATATTTCGTGATATCATCGTAAAGACAATAATCGTTGCTACTGCAATGAAGGTAAGAATAGCAAAAAGACTATATGTTAAATTTTCATTTCGCTTATTAAGCTCTAAAACATTTTGTTGAATCGCTTCTGTTTCAATATTACGAAACGTCGAAAATTTCTGTTGGAGTTCACTAAGCGCAACACTACTACGTTCGCCATCAAAACTCGCAACAGCTTTATCAATATTTTGATTTGTTAATATCGTATTTACTAATGGCTGTCCAATTTTATTAATCCAATCTGTAATACTCGTATAAATTCCATTTAACTGATTTTCTGCAGTAGAATAATCCTCTACAAGCGTTTCTAACTCTCTAAATGTGGTTTCCCATGTCGTGAACTCCTCATTATATTTCTGTAAATATGTCTCATCTTTTGTAATTAAATACCGATGTAGTGACGATTCCATATTCAGAATTTGACGTTCTAAATTGTTTGAGGTAATACGCATTGAAGAATCATATTGGATAATGCCATTTCGCTCTTGCTGTAAACTCGTTATTTGATTATTTAATACGATAGCAGAAATAGCTAAACATACAATTAAAATAAGATAACCACTCGTTATTTTAAAACCAATTCCAATTTTTCGTTTTCGATTCATTTTAATCCTACCTTTATCGGATAATTCTAACATTAGAGTAATAGGAAAAAACATACATCCTATTCTATTTTTACAATTATAGCTGAATGTAAAAACATAAATCAAATAGAATCATCTTAAACGAAGATTTCCATAATCCATTGCATTATTTCAGCATACTGGTATAAAAAAAGAACCACACCCCGCACAAATTGTACGAGTGTGATTCTAGGTCTTATCTGTCATCCAATTATTTTCTCTTTACAAACATTCAACATAAATATTGGTACAAAGATCAATTGAATCCGATAATAATTATTTTGCAGCGTTGAATTTAGCTTCTACAACATCCCAGTTTACTACGTTCCAGAAAGCACCGATGTAGTCTGGACGACGGTTTTGGTAGTTTAAATAGTAAGCGTGCTCCCAAACGTCTAATCCTAATACTGGTGTTTTGCCTTCCATTACTGGAGAGTCTTGGTTTGGAGTTGAAGTTACAGCAACACCGTCACCGTCAACGATTAACCAAGCCCAGCCTGAACCGAAACGAGTAGTTGCAGCTTTAGCGAACTCTTCTTTGAAAGCGTCGAAAGAACCGAATTTAGCATCGATAGCAGCTGCTACGTTGCCTACTGGTGTGTTAGAACCGCCTGGAGCGATTACTTCCCAGAATAATGTGTGGTTTGCATGTCCGCCACCGTTGTTACGTACAGCTGTTTGTTTGTCAGCCGGTAAAGCGTTGATGTCAGCGATTAATTCGTTGATGTCTTTGTCCGCGTATTCAGTACCTTCTACAGCAGCGTTTAAGTTTGTTACGTAAGTGTTGTGGTGTTTAGTGTGGTGAATTTCCATTGTTTTTGCATCGATATGTGGTGCTAATGCATCGTATGCGTAAGTTAATTCTGGTAATTTGAATGCCATGATTTATTCCTCCCTGGAACAATAAGTTTAATGTTGATTACAGTACTAGGTTATCAAAAATGGACACGTCATTCAATCATAAAATAGCGAGAATGAACAATTCAGCCTTTTGACCGAAAAAGCGTTTCCATTTATTTCTCCCCTTCATGTAACCCTTTCCATGTTTAGTGTATGCTAACTATCCCTTACTTTTCAACTAATCGGCTCACATTATATGGCAATAAAGAACAGGATGAGCATGATTGCTTGAATAATACCTTTTGTTGCTACTGAAGTTAAAAAACCAACAACCGATCCTACACCAACCTTGACCGCCTTCTTAAATTCCGTACGCTCTACAATCAGTTCACCAATAATCGCACCGAGAAAAGGTCCTACAATAATCCCTGCAAACGGAATGACAAAGGGACCGACCAATAAACCGACCGTTGATCCCCACATACCTGCCTTCGAACCCCCAAATTTTTTGACCCCTACTAAATTAGACACCGTATCTGCCACAAATAATAACGCGACAAATAGCAATTCAATTAGCCAAAACCACCAAGGTAGCTCACTAAAGCTATAAAACAACCCATATACAATAAATCCACCGAGCAAAAACAGTACCGATGGAATAATCGGGTATACTAAGCCAACAAAAGCAATGATAAATAACGCAATAATGAGCGTCCAAGCAATAATATCCAAAATAACACGTCCCCTAAAAAAGATTTCACTAACTATACGAAAATGCCACAGAAAAGATTCATTTTCCATCCCTTTTGTTTAATTGGGCATTTTTTCATGTTACACTATTCGATAAAGGAGCTCGAGAATACATATGAAAAATATTTCACATCTACAGCTATTCATTGATAGCTTAACGAACCCTAAAAAATTGGGGGCATATCGCATCCTTTCAATCGGAAAAGTGATGCAATATGCCTTTTTAATGATTGCTTTACTGACCGCATTTTCGTTTGGTCAATTTGTCAACGGAGGTTCCGATGCAATCTTTAGCTATTCCGAAATCGAACAATACGCGGCCGATGTTCAGTGGATTGTTTATCCAATTGCGGTTATCTTTTTATTCGTACTAAATACGAGTATCTACTTCATTAAAGTAAGCTTATACGCACTTGCGGGACAGTTTTTCGTCAAACCAATGAAGCGCCGTGGGGAATATCGTCAAGTATGGCGAAGCGCCGTGTTTGCCTGTACTTGGGCAACACTACTTACCATGTTTGGAGGTCTATTCCCGATTTCAGCAATGCTACTCACACTGCTTGGTATTTTTATTACGATGTTATGGATCATCCTTGCAATTACAAAATATCCACTCGCAAAATAATAATCTGCCCCCCTCCAACATATGATTGAATTATAGATGCATAGATTGGAGGGATTTTTTTGCGCTTTTTTATCATGTCCGTCATCCTATTAGTTCTTGCCTTCGTAATTAAAGTTGACTTGCAGGAAGGTACCATTCCAATGGCCTCGTTTTATCACACTGAGGAAAAATGCGAGCAGCAAGAACAATTACAATATGTAGCCGTTCAAATTCAGCAAGATGATACAATATATAGCTTATTTGCAGCAACACCTTCTCCTATTAAAACAACATTTCCAGAACGATTATCGCAATTTTACCAGCTCAATCCCCATTTAGAATTACAAACACTCATTCCCGGAAATACGGTCCTTGTACCAATTATCTCGAATACAACAAAAATATGTGTAAAATGACTTCCTGGCGTTTCTTTCTTGTTCTTCTAATCAGACACTGATAAAATAAGGAACAGTGACGGCTTACATATCGTTTCTATCTATGAAAGATAAAAACAACATTAAAAAGCCCGAAAAGGAGAGAATTTTTCATGAGTGAAATCGTTCACCGCACAAAAACGCGTCCTGTACGTGTCGGTAATTTAACAATTGGTGGAAATAACGAAGTCGTAATTCAAAGTATGTGTACGACAAAAACACATGATGTCGAAGCAACAGTTGCAGAAATTTTACGTTTAGAAGAAGCAGGTTGCCAAATCGTGCGTGTTGCCGTTCCCGATGAGCGCGCAGCATTAGCAATTCCAGAAATCAAAAAACAAATTCATATTCCATTAGTGGCAGATATTCATTTTGACTACAAATTAGCACTAAAAGCCATTGAAGGCGGGATTGATAAAGTACGTATTAATCCAGGTAATATCGGGCGTCGTGAAAAAGTAGAAGCGGTTGTGAATGCAGCAAAAGCAAAAGGAATTCCGATTCGTATTGGGGTTAACGCTGGTTCATTAGAACGTCATATCCTTGAAAAATATGGCTATCCTACTGCAGACGGTATGGTTGAATCTGCATTACACCATATTAAAATTTTAGAAGACCTAGACTTCCATGACATTATCGTCTCGATGAAAGCATCAGACGTTAACTTAGCGATTGAAGCCTATGAAAAGGCAGCAAAAGCATTTGATTACCCATTACACTTAGGGATTACCGAATCAGGTACATTATTTGCTGGTACGATAAAATCAGCAGCTGGACTAGGTGCCATCCTTTCAAAAGGCATCGGGAATACATTACGTATTTCATTATCTGCTGATCCAGTAGAAGAAATTAAAGTTGCTCGTGAATTATTAAAATCATTCGGCTTAGCGTCTAATATGGCGACATTAATTTCTTGCCCAACATGTGGTCGTATTGAAATTGACTTAATTTCAATTGCCAATGAAGTAGAAGAATATATTTCAAAACTAAATGTCCCATTAAAAGTAGCAGTGCTAGGCTGTGCGGTAAATGGTCCAGGTGAAGCACGTGAAGCTGATATCGGGATTGCTGGTGCTCGCGGTGAAGGTCTTTTATTCATGAAGGGGAAAACCGTTCGTAAAGTACCTGAAGAGACAATGGTAGAAGAACTGAAAAAAGAAATCGATAAATTAGCAGCAGAAATGGCTGAAAAACGCGAAGCTGAGGCAAAAGCTAACGCCAACGCGTAAAGAAACGGAGTAATGGAAATGACGAACTTAAAGCATCGATTCGGCATCGATATTGATGGAACAGTTACATGCCCTGCTACATTGATCCCTCATATTAATAAGCAGTACAATATTAATATGACGTTAGAGGACGTAACAGATTACGACTTTTTAAGTGGCTTTCCATATCCGATCGACCGCAACGAATTTAATACATGGTTCAAAGCGAACGAACCACATATGTATGAGGTGAGTGAGCTTGCACCAGATGCACAATCGGTCTTAACCAATTGGCAAAAACAGTACGAGTTATTTTATATTTCGGCTCGCGGTGAAAATGTATTTGATATTACGAAAAATTGGTTTGACACATACAAAGTCCCGTATGACCATATTGAATGCATCGGGAGCCATAAGAAAATTGAAATAGCGAAAAAGCATCAAGTAGAAGCCTTTTTCGAAGACAAACATGATAACGCTGTAGAAATTGCAGAGGAACTAAAAATTCCGGTTGTCCTATTTGACACACCATACAACCGATTAGCTGTACCAAACAACGTTATCCGCGTTGCAAACTGGCAACAAGCCAATGAATGGATTCGAAAAAACTTCTAATTGTAAACGATGAAAAAACGTCATTTCCCACAAATGAGGAAATGACGTTTTTAGTTTTTCATCTTATGAAAACAAGCTTCCATAGCCCGTAATCGTCGTCGCTAAATCTTCTCGATAATGATCGTCTAATGGGTTAAAGCTATTCACATTGACTTCATTGCCCCCCAAGGACGAATGAATGTATTGCTCATCCCCAATATACATGGCGACATGTCCCGGGAAGAAAATCAAATCCCCACGCTTTAACTGTTCACGTGTAATTTCTCGCAATGGAAAGCCATCCATAATTTTGGCATCGCGGTAAATATATGAACCATTTAACATATAAGCCATCGAGCATAGGCCTGAGCAATCGATACCAAGTGGCGACTTTCCACCCCAACGATACGGTGTGCCGATATAACGAAACGCTGTCTGCACAACTTGCTCACGGAATAACTCCTCATTGGCTGTATATACTTTTACTCGCTTTTGAAGCCAAGCTGAACGTACATAGCCAAATTGCCCAGTAACGAGCTGCACCTTCGTCCATGATCGTTCTAACCCTGCTTCTTCAATTACTTGAATAAATGCACCGCGCGTTAATGTCAGAATCTTATCGCTTTGAATTTTCGGCCCCGTTAATACATCCGCAAAGCTTTGGTTCACAACATAATCTGCATCAGCAATCCAGCTTGAAATGATGGCTGTACCTATCGCTAAATCTGATTTTAACATATATCCCTCATAGCGATAAAATGTACGAACCTTTACCCACGCTTCATCCATATCCTCTAAAACCTCTACCGGCATCCCATACAATGCTTCATCCACTAACTCTGAATGACTGTCCGTTTTTTCATGTAAATTGGCAATCATCACTTTTACAACTGCATTCATTCACTTGACCTCCATCTCACTTTTCGCCTCATAAACGATTTTTGAAATTTGTCCGATTAAACGCTTTGCTTGCTCATTATCGGTTACTTCCGTAATAAAGACCCCAATAAAATAGGCGCCTTTATTATGAAATACAATGCCACAATCATGATCAACCGTATCCAGCCCACCTGTTTTATGAGCTATTTTTACATCATCGACTAGATAACGCTTTAAAGACTCATGGCTTCGCTGACGACATAAAATATTTAAGGCAACAGCCGTCCATGTAGCATTTAATAACTTTCCGTTATAAAGTGCTTCAAAGAGTTTTTGCATATCACGTGCTGTCGTTTCATTGTCAAAGCCTTGCTGCTGGCGCTCAAAGTCCATCATTTTACGCTGTACTTTTGTATCGTGTAAACCAATCTCTTTAAAATACGCATTATACGCATCCATACCTAAATAATCGATACAAGCATTGGTCGCTGTATTATCACTGGTAATGGTCATCCACAATAATAATTCATGTAATGTTGCACGCTTTTCTCCTTGCTCGGTAAGGACACTAAAATCCACAAAGTTTTCGTCAGCAATATCAATCATTCGCTGTAAATCACCATTTGTCATTTGTAAATGCTTTAATATTGCAATTAAAATAGGGACCTTTATGACACTTGCACTACTAAATATATCAGAAGGCAGCTGCTCATAAATTTCTCCGTTTGCATAGTGTTGCACGGAAACGTGGACTTTAAACGGGCTTTGGGCAATGATCTTTGTTAATTGTTCCATCGCCTTTACCCAATCACTTCAATCGTGTGATTCGTCGCATTAATTGTTACTGTTTTCCCTAGAGGTAGGGACATCGTTGGTAATACATGACCACAAGTGATGTCCGCTAAGACCGGAATATTTAGAGGTGCTAAAATTTCTGCAAATACTTGCTCTAGTGTTAAATTATTGTCAGGATTTTTTGTATCCATCGGTCCACAATCTGTCCATGCGCCTAGCATAATTCCGGCACATGCGTCTAATTTACCTGCTAGCTTTAATTGTGTCAGCATGCGATCGATACGCTGTACATTTTCGTCGATATCTTCTAAAAACAAGATTTTCCCTGTAACGTCAATCTCATAAGGTGTGCCCAGTGAAGCGGCAACTAATGTTAAATTACCACCCGTTAAAATTCCTGTCGCTACTCCCGGTGTAATCGTCTGCATCTCTTCTCCCGATTTATTTTCCAGGAAATAATGCGCCCACTCTGTATTTGTTACACTGTTCACAAAATAGTCCCATGTGTAGTCATCCATCGCTGGCTTAATAAATTCGGTAGACGGCATCGGTGTATGATACGTCACAAAGCCACATTGTTGATTGAATACCATATGTAAAGCTGTCACATCACTATAGCCTGCAAATACTTTGGGGTTCTTTTGTATCATTTCTAAATCAAGCATCGGTAAAATACGTGTTGCGCCGTAGCCACCACGAATACAGAAAATTCCATCAATTGCGGGATTGGCAAACATTTCATTTACCTCTTTTGCTCGCAGCGCATCACTACCAGCTAAATAGCCGTGACGTGTGCGACAAGTTTCCCCAACAACGACGTTAAAACCTAATTTTTCTACCGCTTCAATCGCAGGCTGTAATCGCTCTGTTGGTGTAGCACCTGAAGCACTAATTAATGCAACGGTATCGCCTTTTTTCAATGATCTTGGAATAATTAAGCTCATACATTTGCCTCCTGACGTTCAATAATCGCACGATACGCTGCTTGTTCCTCTTGATTAGCTAATACAAAATGGCCTTCCTCAATTTCAACAAACTCCGGCGGATCTGTCTCATATTGGTGGACCGTTGGATCATATACTTGTAATTTTTTTTGACGCTCTTTAATTGGATTAGGCTCTGGAACTGCCGCTAATAATGCCTTTGTATAGGGGTGCAATGGGTTATTAAACAGCTTTTCCGTTTCGCCTAGCTCTACAATTCGCCCTTTATAAATGACCGCCGTTCGATCGGTAATAAAACGTACAATCGATAAATCATGCGCGATGAATAAATAGGTTAGGTCACGTTCCTGCTGTAAGCTAGAAAGCAAATTCAGCACTTGCGCACGAATCGAAACATCTAGGGCTGAAATCGGCTCATCTGCTACAACAAACTCTGGCTCCATCACAAGTGCACGTGCAATACCAATTCGTTGACGCTGCCCCCCAGAGAATTCATGCGGGAAGCGGGAAGCAAATTCTGGTAGCAGCCCTACTTCTAGTAATGCTTTCTTTACCTTTTCAATGCGCTCTTGCTCACTACTAAACTTCTTATTATTAATTAGACCTTCTGAAATAATATAATCCACCTTGGCACGTTCATTTAGTGACGCACCTGGATCTTGGAAAATCATTTGAATTTTTTGCGTAATTTCTTTATCCCATGCACTCGAAATACGTCCGTTAATTTTTTTACCATGGAATAGGATTTCGCCGTTTGTGATGGGGTTAATGCGCATAATGGCACGGCCGATTGTCGTTTTACCGGAACCGGATTCGCCTACTAAGCCAAATGTTTCCCCTTTATAAATATCAAAGCTGACATCATCGACTGCTTTGAATTCCTTTTTACCACTGCCAAAAATGATATCGATATTTTTGACTTCTATTAGCTTTTCACGTTCGTTACTCATGCATATATCGTCTCCCTTCCGCAAAAAATGCTTGTAACACTTCTGGAGGCTCGACTTTCGGTGCTTTCGGGTCAAGTAGCCATGTCCGTGCAAAATGCGTATCCGTCACTTGGAAAAATGGTGGACGTTCCACAAAATCAATTTTAAGTGCATATTGATTGCGCGGGGCAAATGCATCCCCTTTAATTTCTTTAAATAGGTTCGGCGGTGTTCCTTTAATGGAATAGAGTGCCTCTCCCTTGACACCAAGTTGCGGTAAAGAGGAAATTAACGCCCATGTATAAGGGTGCTTGGCATTAAAGAACACTTCATTCGTCTGCCCCACCTCAATAATATCCCCGGCATACATTACCGCAATTCGGTCTGCCACCTTTGCAACAACACCAAGGTCATGTGTAATGTAGATTGTCGTTAATAAATATTTTTCTTGTAGCGTTGTCAGCAGCTGTAAAATTTGCGCTTGAATCGTTACGTCAAGCGCAGTTGTTGGCTCATCACAAATTAAAATTTGCGGATTACATGCCACCGCAATGGCAATGACGATTCGTTGACGCATCCCACCCGAAAATTCATGCGGATATTGCTTGTAACGGCGCTCTACATCATGAATGCCCACATCACGCAAGAGCTGTAATGTTGTTTCATAGGCATCCTTTCCTTTTAACCCTTGATGCAGCACGACACTTTCTTCAATTTGTTTCCCAATCGTTTTAAGCGGATTGAGCGACGTCATCGGATCTTGCGTAACCATCGCAATCTTTTTACCACGAATTTTTAACCAATCCGCTTCTGTTTTAAACTGCGCTAAATCATGCCCATCATAGACAATTTTGCCCGAATCGATATAGCCATTTTTGTCTAATAAGCCCATAATGGATTTGACCAATACCGATTTGCCCGAACCAGATTCCCCAACAATCGCTAGACTTTCCCCTTTATATAAATCAAGTGAAATATCACGAATGGCCGTTAATGTTTGGCCACGTAATTTAAATTTAATAACGACATTTTCAATGGATAAAATCTTTTCTCGTTCCATACAACGCCATCCTTTCTACACATGGTTTTTCGGATCCGCTGCATCTGCAAACGCATTTCCGATAATATAAAAGGCAATCGTAATGACACTTAGCACAATACTTGGGAAAATTAATTGATAACGTAAATCCGGTGACATCATCAGCACGCGACCTTCGTTAATTAAGTTTCCTAAAGATGGCTCACTTACTGGTAAACCTAAACCAATATACGTTAAAAATACTTCCGCACCAATAGCAGCAGGAACCGCCAAGCTCATACGCAGCATAATGACTGAAATTAAATACGGCAATAAGTTTTTCAAAATAATTTTATAGCCGGGTGTTCCTAATGTTTTGGATGCTAAATTATACTCACGGTCACGTAAAATAACAATTTGATTCCTTAAGAAACGCGCCATCTCCACCCAGCCGGTAATACACATAGCGATAATAATTGTTGAAATGCCTGGACGTAAAATATACGCCATTAAAATTAAGACAATCGTCGTCGGAATATTATCTACAATGTTATACAGTTGCGTAATCGGCATTTCTAATTTTCGTGAATAGCCCCACAACGCACCGACCGTAAAGCCAATAATCACTTCAATAATGGCAACAGCAAAGCCGATAAATAAGGATGTCCGTGTACCTTGCCAAATACGCGACCATAAATCCTGACCAATCGAGTTTGTTCCGAAAATATATTCTTCATTCGGGGCAACATTTCGATCCTGCATCCCCGTCTCCGCATTAAGATAAATTTGGGTAGGCGATTTTTGATCTGGTAAATAGGGTTGTATAAAGGTAAACGCAATTAATAACACCACAAAGAATAATAAAAATACGGCAATTTTATTTTTTGTAAAGGAACGGAATGTCGAACGCCAATACGAGTAATTCGAATAAGCGGTTTCTTCTGCTTTTGCATCATCAACACCGGCAAATTCAAATAAATGCTCGTTCGATTTATCCGAAATATTTTGAATTTCTTTCGTAAATAAGCCCATTAGCGCACACTGTCTCCCTTCCCTAGCTTAATTCGAGGATCAACAATGGCCATCAGTAAGTCCCCTAAAATAAGCCCTATAATCCCTAACGAAGAAAACACAAGAACTAATCCTTGCACGACGTTATTATCTTGTCGCTGAATCGCATCTACTAACAAGCCACCCATGCCAGGAATTGAGAATAATGATTCAATATAAATCGAACCTGTAATTGTAAATAAAATCGTAGCTGGTAAATATTGCGCCATCGGAATAAAAGCATTTCGCATCACATGTCGGAACATGATTGTACGCTCCTTTACCCCTTTAGCACGTGCCAATTTAATGTAATCCTTGTTCAACTCATCGACCATATAACGACGCATCCACATTGCATAGGACGCAATCGGACCAAGCGCTAGACAAATTAACGGTAAGATGAAGCTCTTCGTATTGTATTCATCAAATAGCATCGGTAATCCGAGCCAATCTGAAATATACATCTGGATCATTAAGAAATAAACCATTGCCGGCACCGCTACAATAATGACGATGTAGCCTGTTCCAAGTCGATCTAGCCAGCGCCCTTTAAATTGCGCCATTAATATCCCTAGTGGTACACCTACTAAAAGTGAAAGCGCCACCGCCCCTAAACCAAATAAAATAGAATACATCATTTTATCTGCAATAATATCTACAACTGGAACATCTGTACGATATGTAATCGACTTTCCTAAATCCCCTTGGAATAAATTCACATAAAAGTTTTTCAACTGTACAAGGAGTGGATCACGTAAGCCCAAATTCGTTAAATATACCTCTTGTTGTTCCGGCGACATTTTTTCTGCTGCTGCCCCTAAATAGCCTTCATCTGGCATTAGACGTAGTAGGGAAAAAACAATCGTAATAATAATAAATAGCGTGAAAATCGATTGCACAATACGTTTGGTAAGATACTTTAACATGCGATTCCCTCCTTACATTTAAAATACGAAAGGAGATGCAGAAAAAAATTCTGTCATCTCCTGACGTTACTACATGTTAAAAGCGCATTAAGAAATTACTTTGAAGCGTTCGCTAAAGCTTCTGCACGTTCTTTTTCCCATGCCTCTTTAGCTGATTTATACTCTTCATTGCTCATTGGCTTTTCTAGGATAGACTGACCTTTAAATTTCTCAGATGTGACACCAAATGGCGAATATTGTGATTCGAATGGGTTTAATTTCGAAGCGACATAGCCGCCACCGCCAACAGCGTAAGGAATGACGAATGCTTCTTCAATTAAGAATGCCTCTGCTTTTGCAAATAGTTCATAGCGTTTTGCTGGATCCACTTCTGCTTTTGCAGCTTCTACTAACTTATCGTATTCACCGTTATATCCTTCTGCTAACTCAGGCTTGTTATAAGTACCACCTGTCGTGAATGGATCTGTATACGTTGATGGGTCAGCAAAGTCAGGACCCCAGTTTGCTTCGATCATCGCGAATTTACCTGGACGACGAACTTCCCCTAAGAAGCCTGTCGCTGGACCAGCAAATAATTCTACATCGATGTAATCTGCACCTAATAAGTTTTCAAGCTGTTGCTCTACGACTTGTGAGCGATTTGCCCATTCAGGTGAACCCGAGTTATAAGGTAATACTAATTTCACTGGGAATGTTGCTTTTCCTGCTAAAGCAGTCATTGCCGCTTCTTTATGCTGGATAGCTAAATCTTTATTAAATGAATCCGTTTCTGTAATTGCTTTTAATGGCTCTAAAACTGTGTAATCTACACCGGCAACGTCCACGAAGTTTTTCGGTGTAATCGTGTTTGATACTAAATCTTGCGGGTTGTATGGCTCAATTGTTAACAGCGCCGATACTCGGTCTAATGCATGGTACAGTGATTTACGGAAATCTTTGTTGTTCACTGCGACTTTCCAGTTTTCTGGCTGACTCTCTGCATCAAATTGTGGATCAAAGTTTAATGCATAGAAATATGTGTAGAAGTTATTTGTATTTTGACGTACTAACTCTTTTTTGTCCTCCGCATTTAACCATTCATCTAAAATAGATGTTGGAATGCTTGCGCCGTCAATTTCGCCACGTAAAAATAACTCAGGTGCTACTGTTGCTGCCTCTTTGTTATATTTATAGCGAATACGGTCGATTTTTACATTGTCTTTATCCCAGTACGTATCATTTTTCACAAGCACACGCTCATTTTGAGGCTCAAATTTGTCTAAAATATACGCTCCGTTGTATAAGAAATTATCCGCAGTTGTACCGAAAGCCTCGCCCTTTTCTGCTAAGAACGCTCCGTTAACCGGGAAGAAACATACGTAGTTCAGCATTGATAAGAAATAAGGTGTAGAGCCTTCTAATGTGTACTCTAGTGTATAGTCATCTACTGCCTTTACCCCAACTTGCGAGAAGTCTGTTACTTCTTCGTTGTAGAAAGCGTCACCATTTTTTACAACAGTAGCAATCCATGCTGTTGAAGATTCATTTTTCGCATCAAGCACGTAGTTTAATCCGTCTACGAAGTCTTGTGCTACAACATCAGCCACTTCTTTTCCTTGATTGTCTACCCATTTCACGCCTTCACGTAATTTGAATGTCCAAACCGATGCATCTGCATTTGCCTCCCAGCTTTCTGCTAAACCTGGTTGTACAACACCATATTGATCATATTCAATTAATCCGTCTACTAAGTTTGCCGCTACTGCGAACTCATTTGTTTCTGAAGTTTTTAAGTAATTTAATGTTTTAATTTCACCAGAATACACTGTGCGGTACTCTTGTGGTTTGCCTGAATCGCCATCCTTGCCTGAATCAGCTGAATCATCGCTACAAGCAGCTAAAACGAATGCAAACATACATGCTAAAGCTAATAAATATTTTTTCATGTACTTTTCCCCCATCATTTTCTTTTTCTTGGCTTCTAGGAGCCTATAGTAAAAATCCTAAACCGGCGCGTTCAACCATTTGAATTGTTTCCCCCTCAAAAATAGGTCCACCGTTTATCGGATCTTTAACACAAAGACTAGGTCCATCTAAATCGACCATTGTAACGATTTTGTTTGCTGCCGCAAAATGTGCTGCCGCGCTCACGCTAATTTTCGTTTCGAGCATACAGCCAATCATACATTCCACTCCGCTAGCCTGTGCGATATTCGCAATTTGCTGCGCCTTTGAAATGCCCCCTGTTTTCATCAGCTTAATATTTATTAAATCCGCCGCACGCTTTTCGATGACCTCGATGGCCTGCTTCGGTGAAAACACACTTTCATCTGCCAATATTGGCGTTTGTGTGTGATTGGTCACATACTGCATCCCAACCACATCACTATAATGGACAGGCTGTTCAACTAATTCCATTTGCACCCCTGCATCTTCTAATTGACCAATTATGGATACAGCCTGTTTCGGTGTCCAGCCTTGATTTGCATCAATTCGTAGCCCAATTTGAGGACCTACTGCTTCGTGAATTTTTAAAATGCGGTTCACATCCCCAGTCGGATCCTTTCCTACTTTAACCTTCAAAATAGAAAAGCCGCGTTTCACTGCCGCTAAGCTATCTTGCACCATTTCCGGATGCTCATTGACACTAATCGTAATGTCTGTAGTCAATGATTTCCGATAGCCCCCGAGCAATTCGTAAAGAGGCGCATTATATTTCTTCGCCCACAAATCATAAAGTGCGATTTCAACAGCGGCCTTTGCACTTGTATTTTGGTATAAGCAGCTGTCTACAAGCTCACATAAAGCCGCAATTTCTGCCAAATCCATTCCTTTAAGGAGTGGTGCAATGACTTGTTCAATTGCATACTGAATCGATCCAAGTGTTTCACCGGTGATGACATGCGTTGGTGCAGCTTCACCAATGCCTATTTGGCCATCATCCGTGTGAATGGTCACCATCACATTTTGTATACTATGCACCGTGCGTAAAGCCGTCTTAAATGGCGTAATAAGGGGCGCTTCTACTAAACTTACTTTGACATCTGTAATTTTCATGCTGTCACCTGCTTTATGTTAAAAATTGTAGTATCCGTAGCACTTCGAAAAAATCATCCGTTTCAAACACTACGGTATTATGCGCCTTAAATGTGGCACCCGGATAAAATGAATTACGATACGCCTTAATATGATCTTTATAAATAATTTCTACGTGAAAATGCTCTGGCAATTCAAGTTGTAGCTGTTCACGCTCTATTTTCATTGCTTGCTCGATTAATGCCTTCGTTTCTTTCAAGGTCTTTTGAGGACTGACATTAATTGTCGCATGCCCAACGCCCTCTTTCGTCGCAAACGTCACGATTTTTTCATTGAAGCGTGCAATATGTTCTGTCAGTGCTTGATCCCCACTAACAAAAGCTACAGGCACTTTATGAAGCGCTGCCGCATAAGCATTAATAATAAATTCACTTGCATAGTCTCCATTAATTTTCACATCAGCTAATAAACTTAATGTATGAGCAAGCGGATTTTTTGCACTGCCTCCTTCACTGTGATACCCAATAAAAATCGCTCGGTCAAAGCTGTCATCAAGTCCCGCGACCATACACATCGGTTCTTGTGTCCAACCGCGAATGATTTTCACATTTTCCGGCAATTGTTCTATTAAAATATTTCGCGCTGAATCATGCGCATCCTTTAATAGAATTTCTGTAGCGCCACCTGCAATCGCACCTTCAATTGCAGCAAGCACCTCTTTTGTCATTTGCTTTTGAAATTGAAGATAGTCTGGTGAATTTAATTCGGTTTCACTCCAAACCGTCGTTCCTGTAATCCCTTCGATGTCTGCGCTAATATATACTTTCATTTATATCGATACTCCTTTAGCTCATGGTTTTCGATTGTGGCAATGATTGGTCCATAAATGGCATGAGGCGCTTTTGATTTTCTTGCCCATGTGACATTTCCAAAATCAAAATGCCACCATTCTTCCTCATAATTGTGAAAGCCCGCATCCGTCATACTATGAAATAGCAGCCTACGATTTTTTAAAGCATCTGTATTTTCAGTTAAATGACTCTCGAAATAGGCCGTTGCCGATTTAGCACATGTTTCATCGAATGCCGTTCCTAAATCAAGTGGATTCCCTTCAGCGTCACCCAATGTAACATCAATCGCTCCACCCGTTAAATGGGGAGCGGGATATTGAAAATCCACACTTGGAAATGCGACATATTTCAATGTTTCCGCTTCAATTTGCTGTTCATTCCAGCTCGGATTGCTCAAAGTTATTTCACGCTTAAATTGCTCATACAACGCTTGCTGCACTTGTAGCGGTCTAAAGCCGTCATACACAATAAGGCTATAGGCGTTTGGCAAATATTGAAGTGCCTGCAATAATCGATTGGCTGCCTGCTCACGTAAATAGATGACTTGTAAACTATCAGTAATGCGCTGTTGATAATAGCTAGGTTTGATAAAAAGTCGTTTATTGATTGGCTCCAGCTTGATTAAAGACTCTTGATTATCCAAAATAGGTGGTCGCTCGCCTGTACCAATTATTATTTGAATTGGCTGTAAGTATTTTTCTAAAATTGTTTTGCACCCCACCATATGTAAATTAAATTATCAACAGAAAAATGATAACATTTAGATTTTTCAGTTTATTTATCTAAAATACCATAATTATTTCGAATGCGGAAGTTATTTATTGAAAATTCATTACTATTATTGTATTTATTTGGTTTATAACCATAAGTTAGGGTTTTCTTGCAGATTGATTAAAACGTGATTTCAAATTAGAAAACAATGGATGGTTTTGGGAAATCGCACGGATAAAAGCTAATATCGCACGGAAATTTAAAAAATCGCACGTATCTGCGTAAAATCGCACATAAACTCGAAAAATTCGCACACAAAAAAATTTCGCGAGCACTGCCACCCAAAGAGCCTTGCAATCGCCTATCTTAAGCCATTTACTAACGTTTTCCTCAAAGCAGCTATCCTCACCTTAAAAATCGAATGGATACCTTTTCACGCAGTGCCCTTGTCTGCCAATTGTTGTTTCTGCTTGTGTAAGTGAATTTAAAATGGCCTCTTCTGTTGCCTCTGCAGCCGCTGTAAATAATAAATTCATCATCGGCTGATCATCTCGTAATTGGACACGTGTCTCGAGCATTGCTTCACTTTGATGCGGTATTTGATGGGCTGTTGAAAAGCCAATGACAATATCGCCACTACCATTGGAAAAATGACTACCCGTACGTCCTAGCCCAATACCGCAGCGCTTGATTACACGCTTTAATTGGCGATTGCTTAATGGGGCATCTGTCGCCAATACAATGATAATGGAGCCATCTGTTGGCGCAATTGTAGAATTTTGTGCCTCTGTGTTTACGTGGTAGCGTTCCTTCATAAATTCCTCCGTCGTCCCAAAATTACTTAAGACAAGGCAACCTACTGTATAGCGTAAGTTTTCAGCTTCAACTATTCGTGAAGCACTGCCAATCCCCCCTTTATATCCAAAACAAATCATTCCCTTTCCCGCTCCGACCGCGCCCTCTGTTACAAGTTCTGTCGTCGCATTTTCAATTGCTCCAATAGCATGTGCTGGTGTTACAGAGCAATGACGAATCGAATTTAAATGGCTATCATTGCATTCTCCGACCACGATATTAACCGTCCCTGTCGTCAAACCAATTTCCTCATTTTGTGCTAATACATACTGTAGGGTACCTTGCGTAACAGCAGGCACACTAAATGTATTTGTCAGCATAATAGGTGATTCTAAAACCCCTAGCTCATCAACCTGTACAAGCCCCGTTGTTTTGCCAAAACCATTCAGCACATAGCTCGCAGCGGTCACCTTTTCGCGGAAAAGATTCCCTCCATGCGGTAAAATCGCCGTCACACCTGTACAAGCAACATCACCTTTTTCGTTTAGCGGATAATCCAATGTTACATGCCCTACTTTGACACCCGCTACATCCGTAATACAATTTTTTTCACCTGAAGTTAACTTGCCTATCTTTACACCTAATTGTTGAATTTTCATGTCGTTCTCCTTTTCATATGTAAATTCTATCCAACTCTATCATAATCAACATGTTTTGATTTGAATAGCAACAAAAAAGGAATTTGCCTTTACGAACAAAGACAAATTCCTTTACGTATCTTGAAATGGTGTTTGATTCCAAAGCAACATCATCATTGACTAGATTTCTAATATCCCTCTCGACCAACGATCTACAAAGCTTTCGAACGTAATGCCGTATTTATTGTACACTTCATGATAAACAAAATAAATACCGAGCTTATCTAATACTTCATCATTAATTCTCATCGTACCAGCTCCTTTATTCTTCATTACGACGATGATGATTGAGCCCATTTCATTGCGATACAGTAATACTTTAATCATACCCAATGATTTAATTTAATATTCAATCCATGCAATCAAGAGTAAAATATTATTCCTTTCTTTATCCCCTTTCATCTCGTTACAAATTTTTCACATTCTCATCAGAAATCAACCACTTATTGGGATTGCATTTTAGTATGATAAAACTGTGGATAAAGTTTGATGGAGGGAATGGGATGAGAAAGTTTTTAGCATTGCTGCTAGCAGTTACCCTTTTAACAGGCTGCAGTGATACGATGAAGGATATTAAAGATGCGGCGGCAGGTATTAACTCCAAGGCAACTGAAGCTGCTACTGCGATTTCGATTGATGTCCATTCAATTCGAGCGATTGAATTAGCATTTGACAACAAGCAAGTGGCAATTAACGACTTATTTAAAACTATATTACGTGATGTGCAATGGCATTATGACGAGTCAGCGAACATATTAAAAATTTCAGGTACATGGAAGAACAATCAGCTTTTTTCTGAACAGTATTTTACCGAACAGCAAAAGCAGCAGATAATAGAAAATGGCAAAGTAACCATTCAGTTACATTTCGTCGACAATCAATTATTAGAGTCCAAAACAGCCGCACAGCTAACCTTACATAACGAGTTGCTTGTCGATTTGCAAGGCGAGCAACTATTACAGCATTTTTACGACGTTTTTAAAAATTAACGCAAAACATGAATCCTACAAATTATTATATGCAAAGAAGCGTCCTGTGAATCGGACGCTCTTTTAATACAAAGGTATTATTAAGCGAAACTTATAACCTCTCATCTCGGTATACAGCATTTTCTTATAAGGACTTTGTATCAATAGCAGTCCATAATAAGCACTTCTACCTGTTAATAATGAATTTTTTTCATATTCTCATAAATTCTGTTTCCATTCATAGTAATTTTGTTATAATTTAATTAATTCTAACAAATTAATAAAGGGGAAATTTTATGCAGATTAATCAATTACCGCCCCTATCAAAAGATCAATTACTCCATTGGCTCATTGCCTTAAGTAATCAGCTTTCGAAAGGAACACTCATTGTCGATATTCATGATCGAAATTTAATGATTTTACATGCAAATGACCACTTTTTACAATTAACAAATTATGAATTACAGGAGATTTACAATCAAAACGTATCCATTTTTAACGGTAGTCGTACGAATACTGATGCTACAACGGAATTCATCACACATATTCGACTCGGACTGGCAAAAAAAATTACGCTTTTACATTATACAAAAAATGGTGCAGCCTTTTGGAACACGATTACCATTCATCCGATTCGAGATGCAGAGCAAACGATTCAATATGTATTATTAACATGTGAAAATACTACGGAAGCAGAATTAAATAAAATGGTTTACAAATTAGAGCATGAGGTTTACGAAGCAATTGACAATGAACATAATATTCAATCCATCTTGTCCCTCATCGCTCAAAAAATCGAAATGTTTTATATTCATGATGTGTATTGTACCATTCATATTTTCGATCAACATTATGCTTGTAAATCGCTCGGCTCCCACTCACTACCAGTAGAAGTAATTGAAGAACTTGATCTGTTGACTGTAACACCTAATATAAGCCATAGTCCACGCGCCATTTACTTAAAGGATTTTTCAAGTAAACAGATGGCTAGTAAGCACTTCAATTTGAATATGATCAAAGGCTCTTGGACAAAGCCCATTTTAACTTCTCAAAATGAAACGATTGGGATATTAACATTGTTCTTACAGGATGATTTAGAATTAAAGCAACATGATATCAACTATTTAAATCGGCTTGCGCTATTAATTCAGCTCTCCATTAAGTATGCAGAACAAAAAATTGAACTTAGTCACCTAGCTTTTTATGATATCGAAACGAATTTACCGAATTTACAGAACTTTAAAGTAGAGTTAGCAAAGTGGCTTGATGCGGGATTTACAGGCTATATTGCCGCCATTCATCCAACTGAGTTCAATAAAATTGTCGATTTATATGGGCGAAAAGCTGGCGCAGAGTTATTAAGCCAAATAGCGGATCGCCTGCATAGCTACTTACCAAGTGATGAGGAATTAATGGCACGATTTTCGAATTCCATTATTTTAGCAAAAAAGGCGCATCTGGATTCATTCCATTCTCATTTCAAGCACGCTGAGCCTTTAACACAAGTGCCGTTCATCATTAATGGGGAGGAAAACTATATAACGGTGAAAACAGGCTATACAGCATTCACCCCCCAAATGACCGTTGAGCAATGTATTCACCAAACAGACATTGCATTGACGAAGGCAAGAAAGATAAACGGCACAAGCTGTTCCATGTATGAGGAAAATAGTATCAAACAACTAACAGAAGAGATGAATATATTCAATCAATTGACGTTTGGCATTAACAACAAGGAGTTTGAAGTGTATTTACAACCCAAAATCAATTTTGAAACGATTGAGGTTGAGGGATTCGAAGCATTATCGCGCTGGAATTCTAGCAAGCTCGGCTTCATTTCGCCTATTAAATACATCCCAATTGCTGAAGAATCAGGGAAGATTAAGGAAATCGATCTGTTAAATTTAACGACGATTTTACATTGGCTACAGCAACGTATAGATGCAGGCAAAAAAATTGTTCCCATTTCGTTGAATATCTCACCTGACCATTTTTATGAGCCCTATTTTTTAGATAATATTATCGAAATCTTTAATCAGTTCCGTGTTCCAGCAAAGTACATCAAACTCGAAGTAACAGAAAGTATCGAACTTGTCGACTTCGCAAAAGCAAAGGATATTTTGGAAAAATTAAATGACTTTGGTATCGAAAGCTCCATAGATGACTTTGGTGTAGGCTTCTCTTCCTTAAGCTACTTACCAAAGCTACCTTTCTCTGAAATCAAGATTGACCGAAGCTTCGTCAATTCCATGAATGAGCCTGGGATGTATGCCGTCGTCCAAACCATTATTCAATTGGCACATCATATTGATATGCGCCCTATTGCAGAGGGAATCGAAACGGAAGATCAGCTCATGATGTTACAAAAACTAGGCTGTCCGGCTGGTCAAGGCTATTATTTCTATAAGCCTATGACCATACAAGATGCCGAATTATTACTTGACTAATCTCAGAGAGTGCCCAAGAAGTTTTCTAGGGCATTCTCTTTTTTAACTAGCAAAAAAGAAGGAAATATTCATTTTGTACCGAAAGTAATTACATAGGCTCATTTTTTTCATTCGTTCTCCTATGCATTGCCTTGCAACGAATTAAAAATGGATTAACTGAACTCTAGCTATTTTAGATTGGGGGATTTTATAATGAATTGGGATTTACAATATGATGTAGTAGTCGTTGGCTCAGGCGCATCTGGTTTTGCGGCTGCCATTACGGCAAAAAAAGAACAATTAAACACATTATTAATCGAAAAAGAACCCTATTTCGGTGGTGCTTCTGCGCTTTCTGGTGGAGGTGTATGGATTCCGAACAACCGCTATTTAGTGGATGCTGGCGCTGCTGACAGCTACGAAGAGGCAAAAACTTACTTAGATGCTACTGTAGGTAATGCAGTAGCTGAAGATGTGAAAGAGGCTTATTTAAAGCGTGGCATCGAAATGCTCGATTATATGCATGAGCTTAGCCCACATATGCGTTTTTCTTATGCGAAAAATTATTCGGATTACTACCCAACACTTCCAGGTGGCAAAGGGAAAGGACGTTCTATTGAGCCACTATTATTTGATTTAAATGAGCTAGGAGATTGGAAGGATCAGCTTCTTTCACCTACAATCGATACGAAGGGCTTTGTCATGACGGGGCAAGATTTTGTAAAAGTAAATATGATTGCCCGAACAACTGAGGGAAAGGTGCGCTCTTTACGACTTGGCTGGCGCTTAATGCAGCATTTACTGATGAAAAAGAATTTCGCCGCGCTGGGTCAAGCATTGATTGCGCGTTTGGCATTAACCTATAAAGAATTACAGGGCGAACTTTCATTGTCCACTGAATTTGTTGATTTTGTTTACGAGAATGACCGCATCATCGGAATGGAAGTAATGAAAGATGGCGAACGCCTCCTTATTAAAGCAGAACATGGGATCATTTTTGCTTCTGGTGGATTTTCACGCAGTCAAGAATATCGCGAAAAATTTTTACCAGCGCCACAGCATGCGGAATGGACAAGCTCGCCGAAAGGACAAACAGGTGACATTATCGCACCGTTTGAAAAGCTTCACGCAAAATTTGGGCTTATGGACAAGGTTTGGGGAGCACCATCAATCATTGACCATACAGGTAGACCCTTTTTCTTAGTGGCAGACCGTGGCATTCCAAACATGATCATTGTGGACCAGGACGGACAACGCTATATTAACGAGCCAACACCGTATCATGAATTTGTTGACAAAATGTATGAGCATAACGAAAAAACGGGTGGCAAAGCAATTACCTCTTGGATTATTTTAGACGGCCGCGCAAAAAGCCGTTATATATTTGCAGGGTTATTCCCAATGCAGGACTTCCCAAAAGATTATTACAACAATCAAATTGTTTACAAAGCGAATAATATCGCCGATTTAGAGCGTCAATTAGCTATTCCATTTGGTAATTTACAAAAAACAATTGAACGATTTAATAGCTTTGCCCGTAGCGGTGAGGATTTAGATTTCCACCGAGGCGAAACCGAGCATGACCGTTATTATGGCGATCCAACATTAAAAAATCCAAACTTACTCGAAATCAATCGAGCTCCATTTTACGCACTAAGAGTATATCCGGGTGATATTGGTACAAAAGGCGGCGTTGTCATAGACCGCGATGGCCGCGTATTACGTGAAGACGGCACAGCTATTGAAGGCGTCTACGCATGTGGCAACTGCTCAGCATCCGTTATGGGTGCGGCATACCCAGGTCCGGGTGCAACACTTGGCCCTGGCATGACATTTGGTTATTTAGCTGCACTGGACTGTAAAGTGAATAAAGCATTAGCCAAATCAAAATTAGCCTCGGTATAAGTAAAACCAGCTGACGTTTTTTACGTCAGCTGGCTTTTTAATTAGCTTAATGGTGTTGGTAAATCCTCTGCTAAAAAGGCAATTAAATCGCGTAAGTTATCTGAACTCACACCATGCCCTACTGGATAAGTTCTGAATGTGACATTCGTTCCATAATCATTGAAGAAACGTACCGCATGCTCTGCCCATTCAATCGGGAAATCATAATCATATTCACCATGTGAAATGAAGATTTTCGATGCATCCATTGTTTTTTTACTATATTCTAGCGCTGCAAACTCCGGTAAATAGCCACTTAATGCTGCAGTTCCACGTAATTTATTCCCCATCACCATGGCCAGAGATTGCGCCATTGCTGCCCCTTGATTGAAGCCCACTACATAAAGCTGTTGCTGATCTAAATCAAATTCTCTTACTGCCTCAGTAATAAAATTTTCTACACCCTTCAACACTTTATCAAAGATGTGACGCTCTGGTTTCCCCTCTTCTTCAGCAAATGTATAGAAGGCATAGCCTGGGCGATGCTGAATCGGACCTTGCAAACTGAAAATATGGCAGTGCGATGAAAAGGAATCTACTAATTGCAGCAAATCCTTTTCGTCGCTACCTAAACCGTGTAACAGAAAAATAGCAGGTTGCTTTATCCCTTGTACAGCAGGTGTCTTGTGTAAGTAAGTAAATGGTGTATTCATAAAAAAACTCCTTTTAAGAAAGCGTCATTTTATTGACAATCTGATCACTATGATATGCGATATAACCATCAATCGTTTTTAACGTTTCTTCAATATTTCCTTGTGTTAAAATTGTTGCCTTTTTTGAAGTGACTAATGTGATGAAATCGACACGTAATGCATGTTCAACCGATGCATAGGCATAATCGTATATCACATCTTCGTCCTCTACCTCAAGTTCCTCATAACGCTTATGAAAATCAGCCGTGTAAGCATCCATATTTTGAGCAACATTATCGCGGACACGCATTTGCTGTGCCATTAATTCATTTTCTAAAAAGCTCACTTTTGGCACTTGACCTTGCCCATATGTATCACGAACAATCGTTTCCCATGCCATCTTATTTTCAACGTAGTATGCCATATTTAGCATTAAACGATCATAAAATTCGATTGTTGATTTGGCAGATTCTCTTTTTTGATTTACATTATCTTGAATAATATTTTGAAACTTCGTAACATCTACATTTTTCGTAAGTAAAAAAAAGGTTTGTTCGATAAATTTATTCAGCTGTTTTTGTAATGGTTCTGTCGTCATAATCCGTTCACTTCCTTGTCTATTTACGCTTATTTTCACTGTCTATCGTACCATTCCTTCCCTAAGAAAGCACGTACTTTAGAACAGCAAAACCTATAGATGCCCTGTATTTTTAATGAACATAGAAAATGCCACCCGCTATTTTAACGGGTGGCATCTGTTCGTTAGATTATAGTGCTTTTGCTTTTGCTACTACATTTTCAACTGAGAAGCCGTACTCTTTTAAGACAACTTTTTCAGGAGCTGAAGCACCGAATTGATCGATTGCTAATACGTCGCCTTCGAAGCCAACATATTTATGCCAGCCGAATGATGCACCCATTTCGATCGCTAAACGTTTTGTTACAGCTTTCGGTAATACAGATTCTTTGTATTCTTTTGATTGCTGTTCGAAACGATCCATTGATGGCATTGATACTACAGAGGCATCGATGCCATCTGCTAATAGCGCTTTTTTTGCTTCAATTGCTAATGATACTTCAGAACCTGTTGCAATTAAAATCATATCTGGTGTTGCTTTCGTAGCTGGAGAAACCACATAAGCCCCTTTTTCTACACCTGTATAAACGGTTTCAATCGAAGCGTCTAATACTGGTAAGTTTTGACGAGACAATACTAAAACAGTTGGTGTTGAAGTACTTTCTAGCGCTAACTTCCAAGCAGCTACGGATTCGTTTGCATCTGCCGGACGAATAACAGATAAGTTTGGCATAGCACGTAATGACGCTAAATGCTCGATTGGTTCATGTGTTGGACCATCTTCACCAACAGCGATTGAATCATGCGTGAATACGTATGTTACCGGTAAGCCCATTAATGCAGATAAACGAATAGCTGGACGAACATAGTCAGAGAATACGAAGAACGTACCACCAAATACATTTAAGCCGCCATGTAATGCCATACCGTTCATCGCTGCACCCATTGCGAATTCACGTACACCAAACCAAATATTACGGCCTTCTGGAGTTTCTGCGAAGAAGTCACCAGCACCTTTGATTGTTGTTTTGTTTGAGCCTGCTAAGTCAGCGGAACCACCGAAGAATGATGGCGTTGTTTTTGCAATGGCATTGATCGCATCACCTGAAGAAGAACGTGTTGCAACGGATTTACCTGCTTCATACACTGGTAATTGGGATGCAAAGTTTTCTGGTAAATTGTTGTCCATAGCGTTAACAAACTGCGCTGCTAATTCAGGGTATTCATTTTTGTAGCCTGCAAATAATTCATTCCAAGCGTTTTCAGCTTGTGTACCTTGTACGTCTGCTGCCGCTTTAAACGTTTCGTAAACCTCTGCTGGAACGTGGAATGCTTCGTGTTCCCAAGCATATGCTGCTTTAGTTAATACCACTTCATCTGTACCAAGCGGCGCACCATGAGAATCTGATTTACCTGATTTGTTTGGAGAACCAAAGCCAATTACTGTTTTTACTTCAATAATCGTTGGGCCACCTGTATTTTGTTTCGCTGTTTCGATTGCTGTATTAATTGCCGCTACATCTGTACCATCTTGAACTTTTAAATAGTTCCAACCGTAAGATTCGAAACGTTTTTGGATGTTTTCAGAGAATGACTTTTCTAAATCACCATCAAGTGAAATGTCATTTGAATCATATAACACAATTAACTTATCTAATTGTAAGTGACCTGCAAGAGAAATAGCTTCTGCTGCAACGCCTTCCATTAAATCGCCGTCGCCACATAAAGCAAATGTATAGTGGTCTACTACATCATAGCCAGGTTTATTGTAAGTAGCTGCTAAATGACGCTCAGCCATTGCCATCCCTACAGTCATCGCAATACCTTGACCAAGTGGACCTGTTGTTGCTTCAACGCCTACTGTATGACCATATTCTGGGTGACCTGGTGTTTTTGAACCCCATTGACGGAAGTTTTTCAGTTCTTCCATTTCTAATCCGTAGCCACCTAAATGAAGTAGGCTATATAAAAGCATAGAGCCGTGCCCCGCTGATAATACGAAACGGTCGCGGTTATACCAATTTGGATTTTGTGGGTTATGACGTAATTGCTTTGTCCATAATGTGTAAGCCATTGGAGCTGCACCCATTGGTAAACCAGGGTGACCAGAATTTGCTTTCTCGATTGCGTCAATTGATAATGTACGGATTGCGTTAATTGCTAACTGATCCATTTGTTGTGTCATTATGTGACATCCTTTCTCGTACTTAATTTATACATTGTCTAGTTTAGACAAAATCACCAAAGAAAACAATGGGTATTCACAACGTTTCTGAGAATATGTCATACTTAATGATAAATGTGACATATTATTAAGTGAAATCCACCGAGCCTTAGCCTGTTACTGCAGAAGTATAGGACTTCTACGGTATCAAATTAATTTAAGAAGCCTTTTTGAGATTTCAATTGCTTTAATTTTTCTGGTGTTACGTCATTACCTTCTTCATCTACTACTTTTACATGTTCAATTGTGTCACGCATCGTCGAACGGAATACATCTAAATATTCTTTACGTAAAGCTGTACGCTCTTTCGCTAATTCCTCCGTTAATTTTCCTTCTTTTGCTAGCTTCGAAAGCTCATTAATACGAGCGATTTTTTCTTTTGATAACATACATTCTCACCTTTCTAATATCCAATACTACAAAGGTATAAAAAAACAACCTGGAGAGCAAGTGTTTACTCTTCAAGTTGCTCCATATATTCCATATAGCGGCGGTGAACGGTAGCTTTACTAATCGGGATGCCTAGACCTTTTAAAGTCGTGGCAATTTCAGCAAATGTCAATCCCTTTTGACGTAATTTGACGATTTCTTCAATTGACACTTCTATACGTTCACGCCCCTCTGCATTCCCGCGATTTTTAAAATTATTTTGTGGCATATAGCCATTTTCAACAGCACGGCGCATACCACGTCGTATTTTGGCATTATGCATACGGCGCTGATATTCTTCAACAATTGCCAATATTTCAAGCAACATTGTGTCCATTTCATTTAATGCGATTGGGCCCGCATCATTTAATGTATAAACAGTGGCTTCATATTTTTGAATTAAATGGAGTACGGCCATTCGGGCATTACCTCGTCCTAAGCGCGTTTCATCTTGCACAAATAGGGCTTTTACTTGCTGCTCTTTCATAAAATCGAGCATATCTAATAATCCATCTCGATCTACTTCATACCCACTATGCTGATCTTTGTATACATAAAGCTCTGAATAGCCCAATGATTTCGCATAGCTTGTTAGCTCTTCTTGCTGGCGAACTAACGAGGTTTCTTGCGTGTCTTTTTCAGTACTAACACGGCAATATAATACTGCTTTACTTTGATTCATGATTTCTCGCTACCTTAACTGTCTTATCTCCTGATGATTCTTCGTCATTTAAGTTGGCAATATAGTTGGAATCCTGCTCTACAGGGACCATCAGTACTTGACCATATACTACCTTTTCATCTTGTAAGCCATTTTCCTTTTTTACAAAGTGAATCCAATCGTTCTTTGCCATTTTACCACGATATGTTTCTGCTAACGACCATAAAGTATCCCCCTGTGCAATGGTCACCTGTTCGTATTGTTCGATTTTTTCATCTTCAACGATAAAGAATGTAAACATAATAATAGAAAATGCCAGTACCATTGTTGTGAAACTGTTTAATTTGATTTTTTTCATCGTAAAAACCCCTTTAAAGAATGTATGTTCGGAATGTTTGTTCTCATAATAATACGAACATACGTTTTTGTCAACACCTTTTTCGAACCTATGTTTGCTTTTATTTATACATACTGATATACTGTAGTTAAGAAAATCGTATTATAAAGAGGTGAGTTCGTTGACACAAAAAATTTCTAAAAGGCAGCAAGCAATTTTAAATTTTATTAAAGATGAAGTACGTGCCAAAGGTTATCCACCATCCGTTCGCGAAATTGGAGAAGCGGTTGGTTTAGCTTCTAGTTCGACTGTTCACGGGCATTTAGCGCGTTTAGAAAGTAAAGGGCTTATCCGTCGCGACCCTACAAAGCCACGTGCAATTGAAGTATTAGATCAAGAAGCATTAACAATTCCGAAATCCGGTGTAATTCAAGTTCCTTTAATTGGAAAAGTTACTGCTGGATTGCCAATTTCAGCCATCGAGGACATTCAAGAATATTTCCCATTACCTGATACGTATGGCGCTTCTGAGGATGAATTATTTATGCTTGAGATTATGGGTGAATCGATGATTGAAGCAGGGATTCTAAATGGAGACTATGTAATCGTCAAAAAAACAGCGACAGCCAACAATGGGGAAATTGTTGTGGCCATGACTACGGAAGATGAAGCGACTGTCAAACGCTTCTACAAAGAAAAAACACATTTCCGTCTACAGCCCGAAAACAGTTCAATGGACCCTATTCTTGTGAATCAAGTTACTATTTTAGGTAAAGTAGTAGGATTGTATCGTAATATTCATTAAATAAAAAATCCTCCGCCAACTGACATGACTGAAGTGACCCCTAAAAGTTAGACACGGTTATTTCACTTAGGCAGCTTGGGTAAAATGAGTTCGGTATTGCACCGGACTCATTTTTAATTTTGCCTTCATGCGTTTCGTGTTGTAATAGTGTATATAGTTTTCAAGTTCCTTTTTAAAATGCTCGACGCTTTCAAATTCCTTTAAGTAAAGGAATTCAGACTTCATGATGCCAAAGAAATTCTCCATCACCGAATTGTCATAACAGTTCCCTTTACGTGACATGCTTTGCACAATGCCTCTCGATTGGAGCGCATGGCGATATTGTTTCATTTGATAATGCCAACCTTGATCGGAATGCATCAGTAGCTGGTGTTCCGCTGGTAATCGCTCTAACGCCTTCTCCAACATCTCAGAAACCAACGAATAGGTTGGTCTTGAGCCGATTGTATACGTGATAATTTCGCCATTAAATAAGTCTAAAACAGGCGATAAATAGAGCTTTTCGCCAAATAATTTAAACTCCGTAATATCTGTTACCCACTTCTCATTTGGGGCTTCAGCTGTAAAGTTGCGATCTAAAATATTTGGCGCAATTTTACCGACTGTCCCTTTATAAGACTTATATTTTTTCATACGCACTACGCACTTTAAACCAAGTTCTTTCATGATGCGTTGAACCTTTTTATGATTCACTTTTTGTCCACGATTCGCGAGCTCATCGCGAATACGACGATAGCCATAACGACCTTCGTGTTCCTCATAAATCGATTGAATATCATCTTTTAGTTTGGCATCTGGATCCGGTCGATGCATCTTCTTGACGTAATGATAGTATGTGCTACGTGGAATGCCTGCGAACTTCACAAGCGCCTTCACCGGGTATTTATGCCTTAATTCATAGATGACCTTTACTTTGTCTTCTTTGGTGATTTTTCCTTGGCTTGAACTAAGGCGTTCAACTTTTTTAAATACTCGTTTTCCATACGTAGCCGATTGATTTCTGCTTGAAGTGCTTCTGGTGAGCCTTCTACTGGTGTTTGTTTTAGTTGTGTATTTGTTTCTTTTTTCATGGATGGACGCCCCTTTTTCTTTGATTGAAGGGCATCGAATCCTTTTGTTTCAAACTGTTTTTGCCACTGTAGAATAGTGGATGGAGCTGCTATGCCAAAGATAGCTGCTGTTTCATTTAAGGACGTACCGTTTTCAATCATGAAGTTTAGTACGTCTAGTTTAAACTGTGCTGAATAATTTGTATATCGTTTTACAAATGCTTCTGCACCATTATGTTCGTATTGTTTCTTCCAAACCCGAATATTTTTTTCATCAGCCCCGATTGATTGAGCAATTGTTTTGAAGCTTTCATTGCCGTTCATATACCTTAGAACAGCTTGTAGTTTTTCTTCAGCTGTAAATTTAGCCATAAAAAATGCACCTCCAAATGTTAGATGTGTCTAACATTTGGGGTGCAGTTCACCAACTGACATGACGGAAGGATTTTTTTAATTCTTATAGTGAATTGCTGCATCTATAAAACTAGTAAATATTTTTTTAGAGGGGGCATCATTTTGTAGCCCTTCTGGATGCCACTGCACACCGATAAAATAGGGATGTTCTTGGTGTTCAATTCCTTCAATTACCCCATCCTTTGCCCGCGCATTCATTATAAAGCCTGGAGCAACTGCATCAACGGCCTGATGATGGAAAGAATTCGTTAAAATGGATTGTTCCCCAAGTATTTGTTGTAACTTTGACGGAAGTAGCTCAACGGTATGTGTTAGCTCATGACGCATTGACGCTTGAGTATGCTTAAGCACATTTTTTACTTGTGTATCAATATCTTGGTATAAAGTTCCACCAAATGCTACATTCATCACCTGTTCTCCTCGGCAAATTCCTAAAAGAGGCATATTGCGTTCAAAGGCTTTTTTAGCAATTAATAGATCACTTTGATCCCGTTCATCTATCACAGTTCCCAGTTTATAATGGGGCTCCTGACCAAAAATAAGTGGATTGACATCATATCCTCCAATTAATAATACTGCGCTTACACTACTTAGTATGGCATCAACCGTTCCTTCATCCACATACGGCAAACAAATAGGAATACCCCCAGCATGTTTGATCGCCTGAAGATACGTATTATTTATTTCCATTTTCCCTTCAACAGGGTGCATCGTTAAACCGATAATTGGTTTCATTATTCTCCTCCAGCAACACTCGTTTTACATGCCTCTACAAAGCTTTTAAACAACCGTTGTGCATGCATATTTCCAAGTGGCGCCAACTCTTCTGGATGCCATTGTACGGAAATACAATACGGATGATCCTCATGCTCCATCGCCTCAATTACGCCATCCTTCGCAACACCTGATAAAACAAGCCCTTCTCCAAGTTTACCAACCGCTTGATGATGATAGGTATTGACACGAAACTGATTTTCTTCAAAAATAGCTTTCATTTTTGGTGTAAGCACTTCCACATAATGTGCCAATGCACCGCGCTTCGATTGCTGTTTATGCCCAATTGCATCTTCTACTTGTGTTGGAATGTCTTGAATAATCGTACCGCCAAAAAAGACATTCATAATTTGCATGCCTCGGCAAACCCCTAAAATCGGCATATCACGCTCAAATGCCCGCTTCATAAACAACAAATCACTATCATCACGCTTCCGTACAACGCGCCCAATATTTTGATGAGGTTCCTCGCCAAATAAATCAGGGTCAATATCTTCCCCACCTATTAAAATAATGCCGTCCACTCTATCTAATAGTGCATCCACATGGTCTTCTGTCGCATTAGGCAAACAAATTGGAATTCCTCCTGCAATTTCCACGGAATCTAAATAAGCATTATTAATATCCAATTTTTTATCAATATCATACATCGTTAAGCCAATAACTGGTTTCATCTCTCTATCCCCTTAAAATGCAATAATGATTCAAACTATTCAAATTATACTATTATACAGCTGTAAAATACTAGCATCTAGTTAATATGTATATAAAAACAAAAAATCACCCACAACATTGTCAATGGGTGATTTTGTTCATTAGTTTTTAGCTAATATATCCATGAAATACGATTGAATTTCTCGCCAATTGTATACGCGCTTAAAGCGATCCTCTGACGCGTTATAAGGCATTGAATAAAGTAAACCCGTACCACGAAAGGCTGCTAATTGACGCGGACTATCATCAATTAAATAGTCCGTATGTATAACGGCCTTATTGCCACAAAAGACGATGTTTTGCGTTTTTAAAAACGGCAAATGCTCCATTAGCCATTCATATTTCGCATTAAAAGAGCCCGGTACATCCATTGCAGCCGTCGCAATATAAATTTCAAAATGTTCTTGTAGCTCTTTTATCACCTCAACACAATCTGGATCTAGTACGGCTAAATCACGGAAATAGTCTGGCTCATTTAATAATGCAAATAGCTTCTTCGCCTCTTCTCGTGGTAAATCACGCTGTGTTGTCAGTAAAAATTCGCCATTTGAAAAATTTGTCCCGAAATTTTTATTATAAGTGTCGCATAATTTCGTATAAAAATCCGCTAACACCTGATCCATATCAATTGCAATACTCGGTTTCATTTTATGCCTCCTCAATGATTTCCTCTTATTAGTTTATACAGGGTATTCTCTAAAAAACAAGCGTTAGCCTTAGCAGCGTACATATTTACGTTTGAAGCCGATTCGTCCCTTTTCAATTTGCTTTTCAATTTCTAATGCTGCATGTAAAATGCCAGGTTTCTTTCCTTCACGTTGCATTTCAACCGGACCAATTTCATGTGCGATTTTTAAGGCTTCTTCATGTAATGGCTGAAAGGAAACCCCCACCGTCATGACAAAATTATTCATCGATGCTTGTGCTCGCGGTGGCGCTAGGTGTATCTCTTTCTTCACTTGCTCGAGCATGCCTTGAATTTTCTGAACATCAAAATAATCATCTTTGCGATTTCCTAATAGCCAGCAATAGCAACTCCAACCCGCGGACATTTTCAATTCCTCACCACTGGCAATCCATTTATCACTTACTCGCTGAGCAATATCCGATTCCGCCAATGTTACCGCCACGACGTAATCTGAAATCATATAAAAATAAGCACCGTCAATCCAGCGATCATAATCCTCCTCGGTCATCGCCTTTGCATCTGCAATTACCCCCGCAAAATACATGGCATCATAATTGCCCGTTGCATATAATTTTTCCGCTAATGGTTGGTCAATTTTAATTTGCTTTCGATAAGGCTTCATCGATCCTGTTGTTACACCAAAAACAGGCTCCACCGCTCCATTACCCATATAAATCTTTTTCGTACGCTCTTTCCCAAGTGCCTCTAATTCTTGCATCATCGTTTGAAATTCCATCAATAATCCACCATCTTTCTTCCCTATCCAAAAGAGTTCACCTTGTTCTATTACAATAATCGATTTTCTTCATTCTGTCATTTTCAATTCGTTTACAAAGGATAAACAGCTAAGAATTTCTCATACTAACTTTATTATTAAGATAGGATGTGATCTATTTGGTAAAATCAAAATTCGCAAAGCTTGAGCCTGCGCAAATTGAAGAATTAATCAAACTTGAAGAAAAACTAGAGGTAACTTTACTCGCTTATGACCATTTCGTCACGGAAGAGCAATCACAAGAAAGCAATAATACAAATACAATTAATCCGTCGTAAGATTTCCTTTTTTGCCAATAATGTAATCGTAATATACCTTTTTTTATACAGAAAACGCATCTGCCAGCGTTTTCTGTATAACCTTGAAAAGTCTTATTGTAGCTAGATTTATCGTTATCATTTAAATTCGATACCAAGCTCCTCTTTAAACTATTTACTTTCAACGCGATTTAAATCAAGCTCGGATATTTTTGATTTTATAATAACCTTTTGCGCTTCTAAATACAGTTCTTTATTACTATTACTACTACAAGCTGATAGTATAAGCACTAACATAACTATAATTATTGCTCTTACTTATTTTTCAGTTAACATCCCCAGTATCTTAGTGTAATATATACTCCACCAATATATTACACTATGTTAAAAAGCTAATCTTTCCCAATGAAGTTATTTCCTAGAGCTTAGAACATAATGATTTAACAAGCTTTTGTAGTCACAAAAATTCAATACAAAATCTTTGTACATCATAAATATATGATGTATATTATAAAAATAGTTTACTAATAAACATTTACAATTGAAGGTATTATTTACAAGTAAACAAATTACGAGGAGATGAAATTGATGATGTTAATGGAAGGTAAAGCTGGTTTAGTATCAGCAGCAGGATCAGGCATTGGACGCGCGAGTGCCCTAGCATTAGCGAAAGCTGGCGCAAAAGTAATGGTTTCAGACGTAAATGAAGAAGCAGGTCTAGAAACCGTTAAATTAATTGAAGAAATCGGTGGCGTAGCAAAGTTCTTCAAATGCAATGTTATGAATGAAGACGAAGTAATTGCATTAGTTGATGAAACGGTAAAAGCTTTCGGTAAATTAGATTTTGCCCACAATAATGCAGGCGTAAACTTACAGCGCACTAAAATTGGAGAAGCGGATTCAGATGCATGGGATAAAACAATCCGTATCACATTATATGGTACATTTTATAGCATGAAGCACCAAGTAAATGCGATGTTGAAAAATGGTGGTGGCTCAATCGTCAACACTGCTTCGGGTGCTGGAATCGAAGGCGCTGTAAATATGGCTGCTTATGTAGCTTCTAAACATGCTGTAGTGGGAATTACAAAAACGACTGCATTAGAATATGGTAAAGATAAAATCCGTGTTAACGCAATTGCTCCAGGTTCTACGGTTACACCAGCAATCGAACGCTGGGCAGAAACTTCACCAGAGCAATATAACGCCGTATTAAAAGCGATGCCTTCAGGTGAAATGACAAGAGCTGAAGACCAAGCGAATGCTGTATTATTCTTATGCTCAGATTTATCAAAACAAATCAACGGTGTAACACTACCTGTTGATGGTGGCTATACAGCAGGTAAATTACCACTATAAGCTTTTTTCACGTTTAAATTAAAGGCATCATAAAAGCTTTGAAAAATACATGGAGAAATTGAGGCAGTAAAAAGTTAAAAAAAGCGTTGGAGCTAGTCACCCCAACGCTTTATCAATTAATACATCTTCATATATTGGTCGCGTTCCCACTGGTGGACAGTTGAACGGTACATCTCGAACTCGATTTCTTTTGCTTCTTTAAAGTTCGCATAAATATGGCTACCTAAAGCGCGTTGAACAACTTCATCTTTCGCAAGTAGACCCAGTGCATCGTCTAATGCTGCTGGTAAGTTGTCGATACCATTTGCTTTACGCTCTTCTTCGCTCATTACATAGATGTTACGGTTGATTGCTGGAGGTGGTGTCAATGCTTGACGAATTCCCTCTAAGCCAGCCTCTAAAATAACAGCCATCGCTAAGTAAGGGTTAGCAGATGGGTCCACAGAACGCACTTCTACACGAGTTGATACACCGCGAGAAGATGGGATACGGATTAGTGGTGAACGGTTTTGTGCTGACCATGCTACGTAACATGGTGCTTCATAACCTGGTACTAAACGTTTGTATGAGTTAACAGTTGGGTTTGTAATTGCTGTAAAGCCTTGTACATGCTTTAACACACCCGCCATGAATTGCATCGCTGTATCGGATAAGCCAATTTCTGCTGATTCATCGTAGAAAGCATTTTCTTTCCCTTTGAATAACGATACGTTAAAGTGCATGCCTGAACCCGCTTCACCGAATAATGGTTTTGGCATAAATGTTGCATGTAGGCCATGTTTACGAGCAATTGTTTTTACTACTAATTTAAACGTTTGGATGTTGTCACAAGCTTTGATTGCATCCGCATATTTAAAGTCGATTTCGTGTTGACCTGGTGCTACCTCATGGTGTGAAGCTTCGATTTCAAAGCCCATTTCCTCCAGTTCTAACACGATATCACGACGACAGTTTTCCCCTAAGTCTGTCGGTGCTAAGTCGAAGTAACCACCGTTATCATTTACTTCTAACGTAGGCTCCCCTTTTGCATCTAATTTGAATAAGAAGAATTCTGGCTCAGGCCCTAAGTTAAAGTTCGTGAAGCCCATTTCTTCCATTTCTTTTAATACGCGTTTTAAGTTATTACGTGGGTCACCTGCGAATGGTGTACCGTTTGGATTATAAATATCACAGATAAAACGTGCTACTTTCCCTTTTTCTGCTGTCCATGGGAATACCATAAACGAATCATAATCAGGATATAAGTACATGTCTGATTCTTCAATACGTACGAAGCCTTCAATAGAAGAACCGTCAAACATCATTTTATTGTCTAATGCTTTATCTAATTGGCTTACTGGAATTTCTACGTTTTTAATCGTCCCTAAAATGTCTGTGAACTGTAAACGAATAAATTTTACTTCTTCTTCTTGTACGAGACGTTTAATATCGTCTTTTGTGTATTTACCCACTAAATTCCACACTCCTACTATTGTTCAGTACTCAATATATTGCATTTTTTAATCTTATATAATTCACACGTTATTGGTAAAAACGTGATAAATCCCCTTGTCGAATGGATGTTTTTTGCATGCGCTGTGCTTGACGCATTTCTTCACGCAAAATTTTACGTAATTCTGTATCCGAAATTTCTTTAGTTGCCTGCTGTAATGCTGGGTCATTTTTCATCGCGAATACTTTTTTAATGCCTGCCATATTGACACCTTGCTCTAACATATCTTTGATTTCCAATAATAGATCGATATCATTCAGTGAGAACATGCGTCGATTTCCTTCAGTACGGTGTGGCTGAATTAAATCATGTTCTTCGTAATAACGAATTTGGCGCGCAGTTAAATCAGTTAACTGCATAACGATACTAATCGATAATAGTGGCATGGAACGTCGAATTTCGCTACTCATTTAATCCACCTCCCTTGCACTTATCATAATCCTTTGTGACATCCCTTGTCAATCTAATGTCAGAAAAACTAACACAAGATGTATAAACTAGTAAATCTGGTTCTGAAAGTAGAGAATTATCTAAAAATCCATCAAAAAAAGTCGTCCGAAGATCGAACGACTGAAGAAATTATTTCAACTTCTGTACCGCCACACAAATGGCATACTTGACATGCTCGTACGTTAAACCACCCTGTACGAATGCTGTATATGGCGGACGGATCGGACCATCTGCCGTCAGTTCAATGCTTGAGCCTTGAACAAATGTACCTGCTGCCATAATAACATCATCCTCATAGCCTGGCATATAAGCTGGCTCTGGGGCAAAGTGTGCGTTAATTGGCGAAGCGGCTTGAATTTCACGACAAAACGCAATCATTTGCTCTGCCGTTTGGAATGAAACGGATTGAATTAAATCCGTGCGTGTATCCGTATAATGCGGCGCTGTTGTCATCCCGATTTCTTCAAGCATCGCGGAAGTGAAGATTGCACCCTTTAAGCTTTGCGCAACAGTATGTGGGGCCATAAAGAAGCCTTGGTAAAAGTCTGCTAATGTATTTAAGGATGCCCCTGCCTCAGCACCAATACCAGGAGAGGTCATGCGGTAGGCACATTTTTCTACTAAATCGGCACGTCCCGCAATATAGCCACCAATTTTTGCAAAGCCACCACCAGGGTTTTTAATTAAAGAACCAGCCATTAAATCGACACCGACTTCTGTTGGCTCTAATTCTTCTACAAATTCCCCGTAGCAGTTATCTACAAAAATGACAGCCTGTGGTGCGATTTCTCGAATTTTTTTCACCATGTCTGCAATGGCTGCAATCGTAAATGAAGGGCGTGTTGCATAGCCTTTCGAACGCTGAATCGCAATCATTTTTGTCTTTTCTGTTACTTGTGCTTGGACACCTTCCCAGTCGATGTCTTGATTATCAATTAAATCAACATGACTATACCCAATTTTATAGTCCTTTAAAGAACCGGTATCTTTTTCTCCGCCGTCCACGATTGATTGCAATGTATCATATGGTTTTCCAGTAATGTATAAAAGCTCATCACCCGGACGTAGCACACCGAATAAGCTTAATGTAATCGCATGGGTACCTGAAATAATTTGCTGACGGACAATCGCTGCCTCTGCACCAAAAACTTCTGCATACACGCGCTCTAAATTGTCACGCCCTTCATCGTCATAGCCATAGCCTGTTGAAGGATGTAAATGAAAATCACTTACTTGATGGTTGCGAAATGCGGCTAGTACTTTTTGTTGGTTATAAAAGGCGCGCGCATCTACCGCCGTATGATAGGGACGAACTTTTTCTTCGATACGCGTTGCAAGTGCCATCGTTTCGTTCGTTAAAATTGATTGAAATGCCATTTTTTAAAACTCCATTCTATGTTCAAACTCTTCCTATTATACCTCATAATTTTTCTTTTTGACGAATGATTGAAAAACTGCTATTCTCATGGTCTAGTAACTTTAAGGAGGAAGTCAGTTGGCTTGGGATGTGTTTAGTGTGATTGGCACAATTGCCTTTGCTATTTCCGGCGCGATTGTCGCAATGGAAGAAGAATATGATTTATTTGGTGTGTATATTTTAGGAATTGTAACCGCTTTCGGTGGGGGTGCCATTCGAAACCTGCTCATCGGCTTGCCGGTCTCTACATTATGGAGCCAGGAAATGATGTTTCAAATTGCATTAGCAGCCATTACGATATTCTTTTTAATGCCACATCATTTAATTAAGCATTGGAATCGTTGGGGCAACTTTACGGATGCCATTGGATTATCAGCCTTTGCAATCCAGGGGGCTATGCATGCGGTTCATTTAGATCTACCACTTTCTGCAATCATTGTCGCTGCGGTATTAACAGGTGCTGGCGGTGGCATTGTGCGTGATTTACTTGCAGGAAGACGCCCGATTGTTTTACGTCATGAAATATACGGTGTATGGGCAGCATGTGCTGGTCTGTTGATTGGTCTTGAATTTTTTAGTGGTGATTTCTTTTTATACGGCTTATTTATCATCATTACGATTTTACGGATTTTCTCCTATACACGTAGCTGGAGCTTACCGATACGCAAGCTACACTTTTCAAAACAATAATAAAAGCACAATCACTCAAAACCGAGCGATTGTGCTTTTTTGAATTCATTATTTAAATTCTAATTCGCCATCATATGCCAGCATACCACCTTCAAGGTTCGTCACATCGAAACCTTGAGCAGCTAAGTAATCGCAAGCACTTGCACTACGACCACCAGCTTTACATACGACAATGTATGGCTTTGAAGCATCTAATTCACTTGTACGCTCTGGAATCGATCCAAGTGGAATATGTACAGCACCCGGAATCATTCCTTCCTCTACTTCAAAATTTTCGCGCACGTCAATTACATTTAAATCTTCATTGGCGTCTAGTAAATTAATTATCTCTTCTGTTGTCATTGTTTTCATGATAGTTCCTCCAATACGATCTTGCTTCTACGTTATTATAAACAATCCCACTGCAATGTGCTATTCAATTCTATTAAGGCATACTTGCGCTCACACTTTTTTCTTGATTTCTCGAAAAACGGCGCGAAAAAATTGCCAGCCTTTGTAAGGGATATGCTAGATTCGGCTAGGGGTTGAATCCCATCTTAATAAGAATTGCATACTTGGCATTCATCCCCAGTAGAATGGTTTCTCTGACGCAAGCTCTATTTCTTGAATTTATTATTCCTCTTCTGTTAAGGCTATATTTTTTGAAGGCACGAATGTTGAAATAGCATGCTTATAAATCAGCTGCTGCTTACCGTCTGTTTCTAATAGTACAGTAAAATTATCATAGGATTTTACGAGGCCCTTTAACTGAAAGCCGTTTAATAAAAATACAGTAACGAAAATATTATTTTTACGCATATTGTTTAAAAAGGTATCTTGTAAATTGATTGATTTTGTCATCGTATTTGTCTCCTCATCCATAAAATATATGCAATATCTAACTATTCGTTATTCGGAGAGATTATCCCTTTAATTTAATGATAATTTATAAGAAAGTTTTAATTTTAGCCCAATCATTTCCGATCCATTCGATTTCCATTTTATTGCGGAAATACGTTAATTGGCGCTTTGCATAACGGCGTGAGTTTTGTTTCACTTGCTCAATTGCTTCATCTAATGTGATTAAACCATCAAAATACGCGTAAAATTCTTTATAGCCAATTGCTTTAATCGCTTGTACATCGCGGATTCCTGCATCATAAAGCACGCGAACTTCCTCTAGCAAACCCGATTCCATCATTAAATCGACACGCAAATTGATGCGCTCATACAATTTTTCTCGCTCCATATCCATACCGATTATTAAATGGTTGTAAAGTGCGACATCTCCGCGATTGAACTGCTCCTCCGCACGCGAAACCCCTGCAAGCTCTGCCATTTCTAACGCACGAATGACTCGGCGCGTATTGTTCGGATGAATTTCCGCCGCGGCAGCTGGGTCGATTTGTGTCAACTTTTCATGCATGGCTTCAGGACCAAGCAGTTCAAGCTCTTTATAATACGCTTCACGCGCTTCTTCATTTACTTCTTGCTTCGTAAATTGGAAGTCGTATAAAACGGATTGTACGTAAAGCCCAGTCCCCCCCACTAAAATCGGCATTTTCCCACGCGATTGAATTTCCTCAATTTTTTCACGGACCAATGTTTGATACTCTGCTACCGAAAAGCCTTCTGTCGGTTCTTTAATATCAAGCAGATGATGCGGCACACCGTCCATTTCTTCTGCCGTAATTTTTGCTGTCCCAATATCCATATGACGATAGATTTGCATCGAATCGCCGTTAATAATTTCCCCGTCAATCTCTTTCGCTAAACGGATACTTAATGCTGTTTTGCCTGATGCAGTTGGGCCAATAATGGCCACGACATCGATTGTTTTACTCATGCTCTAACCACCGTAATATACTTTCATACACTTTTTCTTTGCCGATTTCATTTAATAGCTCATGGCGCATGCCCTCAAACAGTTGCACCTTTACATGTTCAACACCGGCATCGGCTAACTGCTGACCCGCCTTTAATACACCTTTTGCCTGTTTTTCACCAACTGGGTCATGCGTTCCACTAACAAGTAAAATTTTTAAATCTGGGCGAATGTGAGCATTGAGCGCAGGTACATCCAGCTTTGCAAGCGCACCTGTTAAGTCGGCATACAATTGATTCGTCGATACAAAGCCACAATATGGATCGTTAATATATTTTTGCACCTCTGCCTCGTCCCTCGTCAGCCAGTCAAATGGCGTTTTAGGATTTGGTACTTGGGCATTAAAGCTACCAAAGCTTAATTGATCCATTATTTTACTTGGTTCTGCTGGCCCATTTAAATGCACGAGTTGACTTGCCAGCATATGGCCGGCTTTATGCATCAATTTCGGTGAACCTGTTCCACTTAAAATAAGGCGCTCTATATGCTCACTATACTGTTGGATGAAACGACGCGCGATAAAGGAGCCCATACTATGTCCGAATAGAATCGGCTTGCCTAATTGCGGTAAAGTAAGCTGCTGTAAAATTTCCCTTACATCTTCTACCACTCGTTCAAAGCCATTTTCCAAATCAAAATAACCAAGTGTACCATTATTCTCCGCAGTGTAGCCATGACCACGATGATCATGTGTTGTCACATAATAACCTTGCGCACACAGCACTTCTGCAAAAGCCTCATAGCGCTCACTATGCTCCGCCATGCCATGTAATAAATGAATATGCTTTGTCGGTTGTTGCGGTTTAAATGTTCGTACAAAAATATCGTAGCCATCTGACATTGTTAAATAATATGTGTTTTTTTCCATACCTTCACCTCATCAATTTTTTTGTTTCAAGTTACATCACGCGTTTGAACATTTTTTCTACTTCATAAGTTGTAAAATGAATGAGTACCGGACGCCCATGCGGACAAGTGAATGGATTGTCTGCTTTGCGTAAGTCTTCAATTAACCGTTCCATTTGCTGCTTATCTAAATAATGATTAGCCTTAATCGATTTTTTACAGCTCATCATAATTGCGGCATCCTCACGTAATTTCTTTATATCCGCTTTACTTGCATTCAACACTTGCTCAATTAGCTCTTCAATAATTGCTTGTTCTTCACCTTTTGGGAACCACGTCGGATGTTCACGTACAACAAACGACGAATGACCAAATTCCTCAATAAACACGCCGACAGCTTCCAGTTCTTGTTTTGATTCCTTTAAACGCAGGGCTTCATCGGCTGAATAGTGAAATGTAAGTGGCATTAACAGCCCTTGACGTTCGTTCGCATTCACTTCGCCTACTTTATCTCGGAAAAATTCATATTTAATACGTTCCTGTGCAGCATGCTGGTCGATTAAGTAAAAGCCGTCCTCCATTTGTGCAACGATATACGTACCATGAATTTGCCCAACGATTTCAACTTGTGGGAAATGTTGCTTGTGCTTTTCCGGTGCAAGTTGTGTGTTCAAATTTTGTTTGGTAGCTGGTTCCGTATTCAATGGCTCGTTCGGTTCATCGAAAGAGGATTCTGTTAAGGGCTCTTGCACATTTTGCACAGGTACTGATGGTGTGCTTGTTGGCATAGGTGCATACGGCTCCTTAATCACAGTAGGCTCTGACGATAAGCGTTCAACGATTGAACTCATTTTCGTTGCATCGAAGGACGGCTCTGCTGTCTTTTGTGGATTCCAAATATCCAGCTGTTCACTTGATACACGTACCGGCTTTTCCTTTTTCTCTGCAAGCGGAATACGAATGACCTCCCGAATTGCCGCGCGAATCGTATCTTCAATCAGCTTTAACAATTCCGGCTCTTTACTTAAGCGCACTTGATGCTTGGCGGGGTGCACATTGACATCGGTTAGCTGTGGATCCCCCTCTACATACAGCAATACAATCGGAAAACGTTCAATTGGTAAATACGTATGATAGGCATCGGTAATCGCTTTTTGAATGACAAAATGCTTCACCCAACGCCCATTGACAAAGAGGGACATATAGTTTTTTGAGGCACGCGTTACTTCAGGTAAGCTTGCAAAACCGTGAATTTTATAGTCCTTATTGCTTCCTTCAAAGGCCAGCATTTTTTTGGCATTGTGCACGCCATAAATTGCTGCTAACACTTGCTGTACTTGTCCACGACCATTCGTTTGCAGCAAGGTTTGTCCGTTATGCACAAGCTTGATCGCTACTTCTGGATAGCCAAGCGCAATACGGTTCACAAAATCAATCGTATGTCCCAACTCGGTTTGAATCGTTTTCAAATATTTTAATCGTGCAGGCGTATTGTAAAATAATTGCGCAACCGTAATATCCGTTCCTCGTCGAAGTGCAGTTGGCTGATGTTCTTTTAAATGCCCACCCTCTAAATAGAGATGCACGCCGCCTTCTCCATCCGACGTTCTTAACGTCAGCTTTGAAACGGAGGCAATCGATGCTAATGCCTCACCACGGAAGCCTAATGTCCGAATCCTGAATAAATCCTGTTCTTTTTCAATTTTAGATGTCGCATGACGAGAAAAGGACAGGAGCGCATCCTCCTCATCCATCCCACTACCATTATCGACTACTTGAATCGAGCTAAGACCCGCTTCTTCAAGAAAAATTTCAAGGGATGTACTGCCTGCATCTATTGCATTTTCTACAAGCTCTTTGACAACAGATGATGGACGCTCTACTACCTCACCGGCTGCAATTTTATTCGACAGCCATTCATCCATAATTTGAATTTTCCCCATGCGAATCCCCTCCTTAGTGATTGCCTACTAATTTTTGCTGCAATTCATATAGTAACGTCATTGCCTGCATCGGTGTTGTCCCCATCACATTTAATTTTGTTAGTGTATCGAGTACCTGTTGCTGCTCAGGTGACAAGACAGGCTCATCACTAATGCTAAACAATGATAATTGCAATTCATCCTCTGCTACTTTTGGTGATGCTGTTGCAATTGGCTCAGATTGCTTGGGTTCCACTGCTTGTACAGCTGATGCTGGCTTTTCCGTATTTCCTGCTTCAAATTGCGCTAACAACACACGCGCACGTTGTAAAATAGCTTGTGGCATTTCTGCAAGCTCTGCAACATGAACACCGTAGCTTTTATCTGCCGCGCCTTTTTTCACCTTGTGTAAAAATACGACACGTCCATCCTGCTCCGTTGCACTCACATGGACATTTTGGAGTCGAGCCAATTCTTGCTCTAAATCGGTTAGTTCATGGTAATGCGTTGAGAATAGCGTATTTGCCCCGATTTCATTGTGAATGTATTCCATCATCGCCTGCGCTAAGCTCATCCCATCATAGGTTGACGTCCCGCGCCCAATCTCATCAAATAACAGTAAGCTCTTTTTCGTTGCGTGAGTGATGGCATGCTGTGACTCCAGCATTTCAACCATAAATGTCGATTGTCCAGCTGCTAAATCATCCGCAGCACCGATTCGTGTAAAAATTTGGTCTGTAATCGGTAGCTCTGCCTCGGCAGCTGGTACATAACAGCCCATTTGTGCGAGCACGACAATTAATGCTACCTGGCGCATATATGTACTTTTCCCAGACATGTTCGGACCGGTAATAAGCATCATATTTTTGTCATCCGTTAAAATACAGTCATTCGGTACATAGCTTTGTTTATTGAGCATTTTTTCTACGACTGGGTGACGCCCCTCTACAATCTTTAATGCTCGCCCTTCATGGAATACTGGCTTCGTAAAACGGTATTTATCGGTAACCGTTGCAAAGCTCATGAGCACATCCAATTCACTAATAGAGGCCGCTAGCTTTTGCACGCGTGGAATATACGTTTTTAATTGATCACGTAAGGCAACGAATAAATCATATTCTAATGCTAAGCTTTGTTCTTCTGCATTTAAAATAAGCGCTTCTTTTTCTTTTAATTCCTCTGTAATAAAGCGTTCGGCATTCGCTAATGTTTGCTTGCGTTCAAAGCGTGCTAAGTCAGTATTGCCCAAGTGTGATTTCGTAATTTCAATATAATAGCCAAACACGCGATTATAACCGATTTTCAAATTCTTAATGCCTGTTAATTCACGTTCTTTTTGTTCAAGCTGCGCAATCCAGTCCTTCCCATTACGCGAGGCATCCCGGTATTCATCCAATTGTGCATTGTAGCCATCGCGAATGACATCGCCTTCTTTGATAGAAATGGGTGGATGATCGGTAATGGCATGTGCCAACAATTGCTCGATATCGGCACATACATCTAATTGTTGCCCGAGTGTTGCTACTTGTTCACGTCCACTGTCCATTAACTTTTGCTGAATATGCGGTACTTGGCGCAGTGATTCCCGAAGCTGTGCTAAGTCACGGCCACCTACTGAACCGAATGCGACACGACCAGCTAAACGCTCCAAATCATAGACATTTTTTAGTAATTCATTTAATTCTTGACGTAAGAAAAATTCTTCCAATAATTCAGTCACAACGGTTTGACGCGCTTCAATCGCTTTTTTGTTAGCAAGTGGCTGATGCATCCATTGTTTAAGCTTACGTCCTCCCATTGCAGTAACTGTTTCATCTAAAAGCCATAGCAAGGTTCCTTTTGAATCGCCACCGCGAATGGATTGAATTAATTCTAAATTACGCTTCGAGTTCGTATCAATGCGCAAATAGCTGTCTGCTTCTATATAGGTAAACGCTTGAATATGGGAAAGTGAACGCATTTGTGTGCGCTCAACATATTGTAATAAACGCTTGGCAACTCCCTGCAACTTGCCTGGTAATGCGGCTACATAGTTGTCCGCGCGTAAGCTGTCCATTTCTTCTTTTTCAAGTGATAATACGATGCCGCTTGTTTCCGCGTAATCCGCTAATAATAGCTTCAATTGGTCCGTAACAATTACTTCCTTAATGGCATATGCCTGAAGCTGCTGAACCAATTCCTTTGCGCTACCTTCGATAATGGACGTATTGGCTTCACCTGTCGAAACATCTAAATAGGCAAATGCTAATTCATTTTCCGAAAGTTCCTCCGCTGCTGCAATGAAGTGGTTGGATTTCCCGTCAAGTGCTTTTCCTTCCATGATCGTTCCAGGTGTAATGACTTGTACAACTTCACGTTTCACAACACCTTTTGCATTTTTTGGGTCTTCGGTTTGTTCACATACCGCTACTTTATAGCCCTTTGCTACAAGCGTTTCGATATAGCCCTGTGCAGCATGATGCGGTACACCACACATTGGTATCGGGTTGTCTGTGTTCCCTGCTCGCGCGGTTAATGTAATCTCTAATAGCTGTGATGCTTGAATGGCATCATCAAAAAACAGCTCATAAAAATCGCCTAAACGATAAAATAAAAACGCGTCTTGATAGTCTTGTTTGACGAGCAAATATTGCTGCATCATTGGCGTATATGTAGTCATTAATTATTCCCTCATTTACTAAACTTGTACTCTGTATTATACCACTTGCTTCGGGAATTTCCTTATGCTCGCTTTTGGAAATATCGAACAAATAAAAAAAAGCGCTCAAGCACGGAACTGTACTTGAGCAAAATCATTATGAAAATGATGAGGAATCAAATTCGGCATGATCGGAGCTTGATGACGATGAAGATGAGGATGAAGAGCTCGATGCACTTGGAGAATGATGTGAACTTTCATCAAATGACCACTCCTCCTCATAATCAGTTGGATGTACATTAATGACAACCGTTGTTTCTCCGATAATTTCAACTAAGAATTCTCGTTCAATCGTTACTTGAATTTTATCTCCTGATTTTGTAATGATGGCTTCGATACAGTTTGGTTGTTGAATGACACGCACTTTCACATCGTTAGAATCAATTACTTCTCCATCTCGGAAAGATAACTTTATTCGATCTTTATAAGCAATCGTTTCCGTATGAACGGCAGTTTTTGAATGATTACTATACGCGTACCAAACATTCACATCAAATTTCCCTGTTACTTCAACAAATTTACCATTGCGCTTTGCTTGATATTGATGGTTAATAACCCAACATCCTAAAATACTTGTCGGCGCATTTGGTGGACATAGTAATTCTTTGCTTTCGGTACGCTTTTTCCCTTTCGCTACCACTGCTTTTGTTACAATTTGACGCAAACGCTTCACGAAAACTTCTCTCCTTTCTTAACTATTGCTAATGTATGCGATAAGTGCCTAAAGGGTGATGGAACAAAAAAAGAACTACTACATTTCGATGTAATAGTTCCGATTGTTTTAAACGGGTATGGAGTCCTCGAGTAATTTTTCGACGTCGGATAAGGTCATTGGTTTGTAATAATAGTAACCCTGACCCGTTTGACAGCCAAGACGCTTTAACTCTTCATGCTGTTCTTTTGTTTCAATGCCTTCTGCTACGGATAGCATATTTAAATTTTTAGACAGTTGAATAATTGTTTTAACAACGGCGTTCATGCGTGAATCGGCTAAATGATCGACAAAACTTTTATCTATTTTTATTTCTTCAAATGGGAGCTCTTGCAAATAGCTTAACGAGGAGTAGCCCACACCAAAGTCATCAATCGAAGTATCAATACCAATTGCCTTTAGTTCATTAATAATTTTTTTGGCACGCAGTATATTATCTAATTCAGTACTTTCCGTAATTTCAAATTTAATGTACTTTGGCTCGATATTGTAGCTTTCAATTATTGCTAATGATTTTTCAACAAAGCCTGGACTATAGAAATGGCTTGGTGATACATTTACCGACACTTGGTACTGCTTTAAGCCACGTGTCGCCCGTTCCTTCTGCCATTGTAAAACCTTTTGAAAAATAGCGAGATCGATTTTATAAATATTGCCCGTATTTTCGGCAACTGGAATAAACAGTGCTGGTGATACAAAGCCCATATCTGCTGAAATCCATCGAGCTAGTGCCTCAAAGCTCTCGATTTCACCTGTTTCGATATTTACTTTTGGCTGTAGCATAGGGAAAAACTCATTATTTTTCAAGCCTTTTGTAATATAGGCAAGTACATTCATTTCTTGTTCTACTGATTCCACTTGGCTTTGCTCAAATTGTTTGATGACTGTACCTGAAGCCTTCAATGCATTGGACAACGCTGTATCCGCTTGCTGAATCGCTTCAAAAAACGGCTGATTTTCATTAAATGCCGACTTTCCAATCTTAAGTGTCATATACGTTTCTTTGTCATTAATATAATAGGGATCATTCAAAACCCCGTCGATTTCTTGCTGCGGCGTGTTCATTTCGTCAATGGTAAACCGACTCGCTATAATAATGGATGAACTCGTATACCGGGCAATTATTGAATCATTAAAGGTCGACATATTTTGCAAACGACTCGCCAATTGTTTTAGGATCTCATTGCCACCTTGGCGTCCATACAAGTCAACAATATTTTGATATTCTCCCGGCTCAATAATAAATAAATGACCTTCACAGCCATGTTCAATTAATGCCATCAACTGATTTTTAAAATGTTCAAAATTATTTAAACCCGTCGAGACATCTTGATATGCCAATTGACGGATGGCCGTTTTTTGATCGAAATATTTTATGGCAAGCGTCACAATCGGCGCAATTCGATTTAAAAACTTGAAGTCAGCCGTCAAAGGTTCGGCTAGTTGGTCAAAATACATCGAAAATAAACCGATAAATTGCCCTTCAGAATTAACAATAGGTTGGCTCCATAATGAAACAAATGAATACTGTTCTAAAAGCGGATTAAACAATTCGTTGTATGGTGATTCCTTTAGATTTTTAATAATGATAGGCTTTTTGATTGGGTTATTTCCATGAAAAGTTAAGCCTGTTAAGAGCACATCTTGTTCCATGTTTGGCTTTCCCTTCATTAAGTCACCATATACATGCTTGACATGGTTGTGTTTATCCACTAGCACGATTGCTGTACAGCATTTCTTACCAAATGTTGTATCAATCGTATGACAAACATTATTCAGGACGCGTTCAAAGGTGTCGCCATTTTCTAGGCTATAATATATTTCTCGTTCTAATTCAATCAACAGTTCGACATTCATCGAATCCGTGACATCTTTCATTAACAAGATACTATAGTGTAAGTCACCATATTGGTTACGCACAGGTAACACATTCACTTCATTCCAAAAGGTCGTGCCATCTTTGCGATAATGGAGTGACGATGTTTTAAAGGTTAGACCATTTTCAATGCTTTCTTGAATTGCTTCCTCGTTCATTACATCAGTGAGTGGCCCATGTAATTGATCGATTGTCATGCCACTCATATCCTGTTCACTATAATCTGTCATACGTGTAAAAACATGATTCACAAAATCAATTGTATTGCCCTTTTTAATATTGATAATAACAACTGCTGAATCAAGCTGTCTCGCCATTTGACATAACCAAAAATACATTCCTGCATCACTTAAGCTTCGATTATCGAATTCATTCATATAGGGAGTCCTTTCATATTAATTATACTAATTCAATAGTATAGCAAAAAAACAGGCATTTCGACTGATTAATCCGATAATTCTTTCTAACTATTTTTTTGATTTCATCAGTTTATGTACTTAATTTATCATCATTACTATACTTTCATTTTTTATATGTGCAAGTTTACTAAGATTCATTAGTAATAAAAGCTAAAAGCAGTTTTTTTAATTTACTTTCCTTATTTTCCAATAAAAAAAGCGATTTAAATAAGCTTGCCTGCTTACTTAAATCGCTTGAAAATTTATTTATGAACAAGAGCCTGGCACACTATTGCGTACTTTAGAGCCTGTTTCGCCTTTTAGTATATCGCCACCCGTTGAAGCAATCACTTCATTTGTCACATTGTTTGCAATGGCATTCGAAACAAGCTGCAATAGGTCATTGACATCTGTTTGCGACTGCTTGAATTGCTGTACAACTGGAAGTTCATCGATTTCTTTCTCAATGTTTTCGATTTTAGTTTCCATTGTTTGTACTGCGCGCTCTTTTCCTAGGTGCTGGAAGTTTACTACTTGCTTCTGAAGTGTTTTTAATGAAGCAATTTTTTCACGCACAAATTGATTTTCATTAATTTGCTCTTCTGCCTTTTTGAAAAATTCCACTTCTTCTGTGTTGGCAATCATATGAGCAATTTCTTTCGCCTTTTCAACGATTTCATCTTTTGTATATAGTTTTGTTGTCATTTTACGAATTCCACCTCTTCTATAAATTCACCCAATAATGAGTAGGATTTTGCTTCTACAATTTTCACTTGAACAAGCTTACCAATGTATTTGGGATCAGCTTTAAAGTTGACAAGACGGTTTTTACGCGTATAGCCTGCTAAAACATCCTCACGTCTTTTACTGCTTCCTTCTACCAACACTTCAACAATTTGACCTTCCAAATCTTTTAATGCCTTTGCAGAAAATTCTCCCACAACGGCATTTAAGCGATGGAGACGATCTTTCTTTTCTTCCTCTGTTACGTTATCCACCATTTTCGCAGCAGGTGTACCTTCACGTGGCGAGTAAATATACGTAAAGGCCATATCAAATCCAACTTGTCGATATAAATCTAGCGTTTCTTGGAATTGTTCCTCTGTTTCATTTGGATAACCAACAATAATGTCCGTCGTTAAGGTCACATTTGGAATGGCTGTTTTAATTTTATCGACTAATTGTAGGAAATGCTCGCGTGTATATTTTCGCGCCATTATTTTCAAAATTTCATTTGAGCCTGATTGCACCGGTAAGTGAATATGGTCGACTAAATTGCCACCTTTTGCAAGTACTTCGATTAAGTGATCATCAAAATCACGTGGATGACTTGTTGTGAAACGAATACGCGGAATATCAATTTTGCGTAATTCATCCATTAGGTCTCCTAAACGATAGTCGATGTCCTCGAAGTCCTTCCCGTAGGCATTTACATTTTGACCAAGCAACATGACCTCCTGATAGCCCTGTGCAGCTAATTCACGTACCTCCTGAATAATTTCCTCTGGGCGACGTGAACGCTCTTTCCCGCGTGTATACGGCACGATACAATACGTACAGAATTTATCGCAGCCGTACATAATGTTCACCCATGCTTTAATCGAGCCAAGACGTTTTTTCGGTAAATTCTCAATAACGTCGCCCTCTTTTGACCAAACTTCGACAACAAGCTCCTTCGACATATAAGCTTCGTGCAAGATGTTTGGTAAGCGGTGAATATTATGTGTACCGAATACCATGTCCACATGCTGGTACTGCTTTAAAATTTTGTTTACGACAGATTCTTCCTGCGACATACAGCCACAAACGCCAATTAGCATTTCTGGGTTTTTACGTTTATATTTTAACAAGAAGCCTAGCTCACCAAATACTTTGTTTTCTGCGTTTTCACGAATCGCACATGTGTTTAGTAGCACGACATCTGCTTCTTCAATGATTTCCGTCGGTGTATAGCCAAGCTGCATGAAAATACCAGCCATCACTTCTGTATCATGCTCGTTCATTTGACAGCCATAAGTACGAATGTAAAACTTACGATCCTGTCCCATGCCTAAATATTTTTCTTCAATATCAAAATCTTTATGGTATTTTACTTCTTCTTTTCCGCGTTTTTTCGCATCTTTCAATGAAGGAGCCGTAAATACTTTCTCAAAATATTTACTATAGTCTTTTTCTTCTTTTGGTTGTTTAATCTGCTGACTTGCTAGTCGTTGTTCTTCATTCATCGACTAATTGCCCCCTATCATTTATTACAATTACTCATTTCAACATTATAGCGAACAGTGACTAGTAGTTACAAGCTAGTCGATAAATTGTTTGTAACTATTTCTGTCATTTGTCCGCAAAATTGTAAGAAATGTGACACTTAATTTCATTACCTGTGACCAATTCATTGCATACCTTGCTTCAAACTGATGCTTCGGTAGTTTCAGTACATCTCGAAATAATGTTTCAGCATCGAGCTGTTGTTCATTTAAATACGCTAAAAAGGCTAAAAACAGCTTGTGGTCTTCTAGTGCAAGCTCTTTACTTTCGATGAGCGCATCCATACGATCACTAGGTGAATTGGCACGAGAAAGTAACAGCTCCAACTTTTGCTCCAGCTTGTCATTTTTATATTGTAAAAAATCCAAAATGTCCGTCATGCCGTACCTCCTCTGCAAAAATGGGTGTTGTTTCCTTTCTTACTGTAGCAGATTTGGGTGGTTTTCTCATTAAAAAGGTAAAGCCAAAAAGATTGCTTCTCTAGCAATCACATTCATTATTCATTTAATAAGATACTCATTTTTCAAATAAAGAGTTCCACTCGAAAGAATAAAAAAACGGTTTAATTTAAGATTCACTTTACGGATGAATAATAACTTGTGTCCCTATTGGAACAATACTTGCTAACTTTTCAACATCTTTATTATGCATACGAATACAGCCATGTGATACAGCGTGACCGATAGAGCTTGGATTATTTGTCCCATGAATTCCATAATGTTCTTTCGATAAACTCATCCACATTGTCCCGAATGGACCACCTGGATTTGGCTGCTTGTTGATAATAATAAAGTTTCCTAGTGGGGTTTCAGTAAGTATTTTTCCTACAGCAATAGGATATTGTTTTTGTAGAACACCATCTTTAAATAAGCGTAACCAGCGATTATTTACTGAAATCTCAATTTGAAATGGGGTCGTATTTGGAAAACCAGGTATGATTATTTGCTGTCCAATATAAAGTACATCAGGGTTGATACCAGGATTGGCATGAATGATGGCCGATAAGGGGGTTCTAAAATTTCTAGCTATTTGGGACAATGTATCCCCAGCTTTTACCGTATAAATCATTGTAATCATCTCCAACATCAAAGTTAATACCGTATATTATGCTTTGAACGAAGAATGAGTTTGAAATCCTGGCATCCTATTACTCGGCAAAAACTAGAATTCAGCAAAAATGATATCTGATTTTTTTGAGTTACCTAATAATAATTACCCCTAACCTTATCTCAGAGTAAAAAAAGGGGAATGACCAAATTCATGATTGGTCATTCCCCACACAATTCAACTAAAAAAAAATTTAACAGAATTTCTAACTTACTTCGTATCATCCATCTTCAATACAGCCATGAACGCCTCTTGAGGTACTTCGACTGAACCGACTTGCTTCATACGTTTTTTACCGGCTTTTTGCTTTTCAAGTAATTTACGTTTACGAGAAATGTCACCGCCGTAACATTTGGCAAGAACGTTTTTACCGATGGATTTAATTGTTGAGCGGGCAACAATTTTTTGACCAATCGCTGCTTGCACAGGAACCTCGAATTGCTGGCGAGGAATTAATTCCTTCAGCTTTTCTACGATTACTTTTCCACGCTCATAGGCAAAGTCTTTGTGAACGATGAAGCTTAATGCATCGACATGCTCGCCATTTAATAAAATATCCATTTTGTTTAACTTCGAAGGCTGGTAACCAATTAACTCATAGTCAAATGACGCATAACCTTTTGTATTGGATTTTAAGAAATCAAAGAAGTCATAAACAATTTCCGCTAATGGCATTTCATAAACAATTTTTACACGTGTATCATCGATGTAATCCATGCCTGAGAAGTTCCCGCGTTTCTTTTGGCAAAGCTCCATTACCGCTCCAACGAAATCATTTGGTACCATAATTGTTGCTTTTACATATGGCTCTTCAATACGGTCGATTTTTTGAGGATCTGGCATCATTGATGGGTTATCTACCTTTAATACCGTTCCATCTGTTTTCGTTACTTCATAAATTACAGATGGTGCTGTTGTAATTAAATCAATATTAAACTCGCGCTCAATACGCTCTTGGATAATTTCCATGTGTAAAAGCCCTAAGAATCCACAACGGAAACCAAAGCCTAGTGCTTGAGAAGTTTCAGCCTCGTATTGTAATGCAGAGTCATTTAACTCTAATTTCTCTAGTGCTTCACGTAAATCATTATATTTTGCTGTATCAATTGGATATAGACCACAATATACCATCGGGTTTAATCTACGATAACCTGCTAATGGCTCTTTCGCACCGCGAGCACCCGCGAATGTTACCGTATCCCCTACACGCGTATCTTGCACATTTTTAATAGACGCTGTTAAATAACCAACATCCCCTACTGTTAGCTCTGCTTGAGGAACCGCTTTCGGTGAGTGAACACCTACTTCAATTACCTCAAATTCAGCACCCGTTGCCATCATGCGAATTGTATCGCCAGCTTTCACAGTACCGTTGATAATACGAATCGAGATGATAACCCCTCTATAAGCATCATAGACCGAGTCGAAAATTAACGCTTGTAATGGCGCGTCTGGGTCCCCTTGTGGAGCAGGTACTTTTTCGACGATTTGCTCTAATATATCTTCAATACCAATTCCTGCTTTTGCTGAAGCTAGTACGGCTTCTGATGCATCTAAACCAATGACATCCTCCACCTCTTGACGTACGCGCTCAGGGTCTGCAGCTGGTAAATCAATTTTATTGATTACTGGTAAAATTTCTAAATCATTGTCGAGTGCAAGGTATACGTTTGCTAAAGTTTGCGCTTCGATCCCTTGAGCAGCATCGACTACTAGAATAGCCCCTTCACAGGCAGCTAATGAACGTGAAACCTCATAGGTGAAGTCGACGTGACCTGGTGTGTCAATTAAGTGGAATGTATATTGCTCGCCATCTTTAGCATTGTATTTTAATTGCACGGCATTTAGTTTAATCGTAATTCCGCGCTCTCGTTCTAAATCCATAGAGTCTAATAATTGTGTTTTCATTTCACGCTGCGTTACCGATTTCGTTGATTCTAAAAGTCTGTCCGCTAGCGTTGATTTTCCGTGGTCGATATGCGCGATAATCGAGAAATTTCGGATATTTTCTTGGCGTTTTAAGCGTTGTTCTCGGTTCATAGTAATTTCCTCTCCTAATTAGAAAAAACACCGCTTTCATCGTTCAAAGCCTGGTGTTATGACGTATGTAAATAATACCCCACTTACTTTTCTACTAAAATACAGCCCCTATGCGCTCATGTTTTTACACAAATAAGCGATAGAGGCCTTTCGTATCTTTAATTATACTATGAAAGGTCATGCTACGACAACAACGAACGTACCTCATCTACGTGCATTTTTTCTGAATCCACTAAAAAATGTGCTTTATTAGACGAAAAAATGCTACACAATCGTTTCGACAAATGCGAGACGAATTGCTTGTGCTAATACAGCCATTGTCCGTTGTAGCTCTTCCTCCGTATTATCAATTCCACCAAATTCAATGAGCAGCATATTTGGCGCTAAATCTTGATTGTAAATACCATTCACATGGTCACCTTGCTGTTTCAAGATCCCCCGCGAAATGCCTGGAACAATACTGTTTAATTGATCATTTAACGCATTTGCATACGCTAAGTTCGCCTCATAGCCTGCATGTTCAGCTCCGACAACGAAAGCAATTTTTGCGTAGGTTTCTTCACCATATTTTAAAGTAGTTGCCTTTTTACCAACGGCATCTCGGTGAAAATCAATAACAAGCTGATAGTCCTCTTGTTGTAAATATTCAGCTAACACAGGACGCACCACCTTATACGCCTGGGGAAGCTTCTTATTTGTTAATTGCATTTCCGTCATCACATCAAAATCCATAAAATGTGGGGTAATACCATTCAATTGTAAGTAGTGTTCCATCATTTGCTGCAACGAGTAGATATTCGTTTGCTCATCATAAACCGCCTGTAAACCCGTCGTTTTTTCAACAATGGGTTTATAGGATTCATGTGAATGAGTAAAAAGCAAAAGCGCATTAAACGGTTCTGGCTGTTCCATCACTGTTTCCGGTTCTGGTACATCTGCTGCGGCAAATACGAGATGGGGCTGCTCTTTTTTTTCGGTTGCTACCTTATTATTTGGAAAAGGGAGTTGCCCAATAATGAGGGGCAGTGAAAATAAAATAAGCAGTAAGATTGTAAAGCGTTTTAGTTTTTGCAAACACATCACCCTTTCTCCACTACGATATGGAGACTTGATGAAAATTAGAACGATTTTCTAGCATTTTTTATCCATTCAAATAAACTTTCACTTAGTAATACGGCAAATTGAGTTAACCAAAAATCCACCTCTTTTGGTGTCACAATAAGGCGTTCAGGATGGGAGCTAAACACTTCCTCAAACAGTTGACGGCGATCCTCATTAGACCATGTTACCCATTGACCAAATATCGGTTCTAATGATGTTAAATCAAGCTTTTCCTTTGATGAAGTCCAATTCGTCACAGATAATTTACTAGAAGGCTTTCCTTTTTCGCTAATTTTTGCGGCAATCGATTGAAACACTGCTTCGACAGCATCGGCCATCAAAATGGGTGCCTCTACAACTGTAGGAATACCAATCGCGCTTATTGGTACGTTTAACACTTCCTTTGAAATTTCTTTTCGGTGATTCCCTACACCACCACCCGGCTGGATGCCTGTATTCGTTAATTGAATTGTACGGCATAGTCTTGCACTACCACTCGTTGCAAGCGCATCAATAATAATGACAAGCTCAGGTTTAATGCTTTCTGTCAAAGCTTGTACATAATCGCTTGTTTCAAAGCCTGTTTGTGCTGTCACACCTGGCGCATACAAAATAAACTCCGGGGATTCTAGCTCTGATTGCTTTTTATGCATGGCGTCAATGACATATGGTCCAATTGCATCAGGGGTAATCGTTTTATTCCCCAATCCAATAACTAAAATTTTCGAATCGGTCGTTATAGGAATTTCCTTATGCATCTCTTCTAAATAATGAATAAGAGATTCCTGCATTTGCGAAAAGCCGTGCTGGTCTTCAGAGGTTAATGTGGGAATGGATAACGTCACATAGACCCCTTGTTTTTTATGAATCTGTCTTTCCCCAACTTCACTGACTTCCACCTTCGTGACCTTTACCCGATTTTGCTGTGATTCTTCAATTTGAATCCCACTGGTTTCTTGTAATTTTTCTTTATGTTGCTCATCCGTTTGTAAAACAACTTCTGCTGTCTCATCAATTAAATCTGTCCGATTCCAAGTAATTCCTTGCATTTTAACACCTCCATTAGCAGTGTGTTCAAACTGTCAAGTAAATATTCTTTGCGTTTATGTATTGCATTTCCTTCAATCCTTTGGTAGAATGATTTTTGTTGTATTGACACATGAATTAAGTGAGAAAATACTCATCTCGTATCTAAAATCTAGGAGGTGAAAGAAATGCCAAACATTAAATCTGCTATTAAACGTGTAAAAGTTAACGAAAAAGCTAACGCTGCAAACGTACAAGCTAAATCAGCTATGCGTACTACAGTAAAAAAAGCTGAACTAGCGATCGCTGAAGGTGCTGCAAACGCACAAGAATTAGTAGTTGCTGCTTCTAAAGCATTAGATAAAGCTGCTTCTAAAGGTCTTATTCACAAAAACGCGGCTTCTCGTAAAAAGTCTCGTTTAGCGAAAAAAGCTTAATTTAACTTATAAAGCCAACTGTCATTTTGATAGTTGGCTTTTTTCGTTGTCTCTCAACAAAAATAGTAGGTGCTTAGAAATACATTCTGAAACACCTACTTTTTTATAATTTTTTCATTAAAAATAATTCTAAGTGACGTTCACGATTGCCACCTGTCGTCTTTAGCTGTAAATCTACATCTGCGAGGCTGTAGAGTGCCTGTAACAGGCGTTGCTCACTCGGTCGATTTCTCTGTCCTGAAATGATTTGAACGCGGTATGGGTGGATTTTGAGCTGTTTGGCGATCTGCTGTTGATGATAGCCCTTCTTTTGCAAATAAAAGATATGATTCATCGTACGAATATTGCTCGCAAGCAATCCTACCAATTTAATTGGCTCTTCTTTTTGACGAAGCAAATCATGATAAATTTTCAATGCCTCTTCTTGATTATGCTCTAAATAGGCATTAAGCATTTTAAAGGCATCATGCTCCAATGTTTTCGCTACCAAATCCTCCACTAAGTCAATCGTCATTTCAAGCTCCTCACCTAAATAAAGCGCCATTTTTTCGATTTCCATTTGAAGTTGCAGCATATTCGGTCCTACCATTTCCAAAAGCTTACCGATTGCATTGTCTGAAATGGCTTTGCCGTGCTTTTGCGCCTCATTTTGTATCCACACATTTAAATCATTATTTTGCGGTGTTTCGGCAAGTAGGACGACACATTTTTCTTTCATAAGCTTGGTCATTTTTTTACGCTCATCCAGCTTTTCATAGGGGGCGATAAATACTGTGACTGCCGTATCTGTCGGGTTGTTCAGCCAATTTTCAAGACGCTTAACATCATGCTCTATTTTTTCCTTCCCTTTTTCTGTCGCTTTTAAAAAGGAAGCGTTTTTGGCGATAATTAATTTACGCTCCGTAAAGAAAGGGATTGTATCGGCCTCATCGATCACATAATCAATCGGCTGTTCGTTTAGATCAAACGTCATCACTTCCGCCTCATCTTGTGCACTGAGCGCCGTTTTCAAGCGCATAATCGTTTCATCTATAAAGTAGGATTCTTCCCCTACTATTAAATATACTGGAGCGAAATTCCCTTTTTTTATATCTTGCCATACTTTTGTCATCATACTAGGGAACCTCCTTACGTTTTCGTATCCTATAGTATACACATTTTTTCGCAAATTGAGAATGTAGAGTTTATAGGAAGCATGCTATGTATAAGCTCGTTTTGCGGATTCTACAAAATTGTTTGCGACTTTGTGGATTTTTCTTGAAATTATTTGACAATACTTTGCCTAATAAAAGGAATAATTAGTATTTCGTATAGCATTTTGGGTGGGATTATTTTATAATTATGGCAGATTAGGAGGGATACTTATGGCAGGACATCAAGATCCAAACTACGTAACTGAAAACCCATTTGAAGGTCGCGGCCGCGCAATGAAAGGTAACGACTTCCCAGATGCAGGTTACGGTTTCGCTATCGGCGGCGGTTTCTTCATCACATTGTTCATCATTGCGGTTATTGTAGAAGCAGCTGTACGTTTATAATCCATTAAAAAGAGAGCAACTGACACGATTCAGTGGCTCTTTTTTTAGTTATTTATGAAATAATTGATTCGACGTTTCGAATCGAACTTGGTCATGTTTCACATACAGTTCCACGGTGCCGACCTCTCCTATTGTTAAATACGGAATTTGGCGTTGTTCAAAACGGTTGACAACATCAATATGAGGATGCCTATAACGATTATTTTCACCTGCTGTAAAAATCGCAAGCTTTGGCAACGTTTGCTGTACAAATGCTTCCGTACTCGACGTTTTACTGCCATGATGCCCTGCCTTTAAGACATCGAGCCGTTCAATCGCCGTGCTATAGAGCCGTACAATTTCCGTTTCCCCCTCCTTTTCTACATCCCCTGTAAATAACGCCTTAAACGCGCCCTGCCTTACTAACAGCACCAAAGAATCATTATTGCCTTCATAGATCGTCTCTTGTGGCCAAATATAATCAAAGCGTACATCGCCAATTTGCCAGCCATCACCCGCCATTTTTTCTTTTATGGTCGTCTTTGTATGGGCTAGCTCCTCTAAAAAATCATTCATTACCGCTTTATTAAGTGAATTCGGTGTGACATGTACTTCCGAAACACGAACCTCCCGCAATACCTCCTCTGCCCCCTCCACATGATCTGCATCCGCATGTGTCAGTACAAAGGTATCAATTTTTTGAATGCCACGCCCCTTTAAATAAGGAACAACGACTTGCCTCCCCACTTCATAGGGCGTATCCCGTTCCTTCCAAGCCTCTTGACCAAAGCGCAGCAAGCCTCCAGCATCAATCATAACAACGGATTTTCGGTAGGGCATTTCAATAACAATACAATCCCCTTGTCCCACATTGACAAAGGCGATTTTTAAATCCCCATGTAAATACGTTTGAAAATGAAAAATAAGCGCCGGGATAAATAATGTTGCAAGGATTCTTTTCATATTTGCGCCTTTATCAAGGAAATAAAAGGTCACAAACACCGAAATATATAGCATAACCAACCAAAATAAGGACGGCTTCCCGGGATTCCACATTTGCATAATCGGCTGCTGCATCACGAGAATCAGCTCGGTCAGCCATGTACGAAGCGGCTCATAAACAGCAAGAATTACGTGATTAATCGGTAGGGGAATGAAGGAGCCCATGAGTAAAATTAAATTGACAGGTAAAATAATGAAGGAAAACAATGGCACAAAAAAGATATTGGCAATAAAGGATGATAAACTAATTTCGAAAAAATGATGTAAAAGCAGTGGGTAAACGAGGATTTGACAAACAAATGTAATAAAAAAGGACTGAATCCAAAAATTTTCATAGCGCGCTAAAATGCGGCTTGAGTATACAAGACTGTACGTAGCCAAATAAGATAATTGAAAGCCTATCTGATAGATTGCACCGGGCTCCATCAGTAAAAAAAAGAGGAGACTCAGTGACAACGCATCGTCCATTGGAATTTTCCAGCGAAAGTATTGTGCCAGCATAATGAATTCAACAACCGTAACCGCACGCCAAATCGACGGCGCACCACCCGCTAAAACGGCATAAATCGGCAATAAAATAAGCAACAGACTATTTGCCACTTCACGCCGTACACCTAAACGTAATAATAGTTGAAAAAACAAGTAGGATACAAGGGCCACATGAAGCCCCGATATCGCAAACAAATGCGTAATGCCTAGTTTTTGATATGCGCGGTTCAATTCTTCATCGACATTTTCCTGCAAACCAATTAATAATGCCTGTGCTTCTGCAGCAAGTGAAGGTGGAAACGTTCGTTCAATATGCTCCTTTAACCAAAAACGCTGTTCATAAATCGGTTGTAATAGCGTCTTTTTCGTGCCCACAAGCGTCATATTGTCGATTTCCACAATGCCACGTGCACCTTTACTTTGCAAATAGCGCCCCATGAAAAAGCCGTAACGATGAGCTGGAATGGAAGGCGCTACTTGCTGGCCCGTGACATGATAAATTTGCCCCGCTAATTGGCTCGCTTGTAATTCCTGCTTTTGCTGCTCACTCTTTATTTCGTAGGTTACATAGACATTGTTGCCTTGCGCATCTTTCATAAAGCCTCGCAACATGACACCGTTTATTTTGTATTGATCGCTCCAAGTTAGCTCAGCAGGCAAAATGACCGGCTCCTGCAACTTCTCGACCTCATAGCTAAAATAACTATAGGTCAATAAACCAAGCGCAGCAATCCCGACTAAATGCCATTTCCATAACTTTTTATAGGAACAAAAACCAACTAATAGACCGAGTAATAATAAAAGCCTTACCGATTGAAAACTAGCGACAGCACTAATACAAACCGATAAGGCATAATAAATCCAATTATGCTTCCATAAGTTTACCAAATAAAGCATGCATCTTCTCCTCAAACGGGAGCAGCTCTTCATGGCTCGCACCTAAAGCACGCATTTTTTCAAGCATGTTAAATGTTAACGCAAATTTTTCATCTTGTAAAAAATCAATTTTCGCTTCATCAAAAGGAATATGTACAACCTGAACATTTGCTTTTGCAAATAATTCTAATGCATATGTACTATTTTTATAATCCTTTGCATAGTAGATGTTTTTAATTCCGGCTTGAATAATCGTTTTCGTACAAGGTAAGCACGGGAAATGCGTTACATAAAGGTCGGCCCCATTTGCTGGTGTACCGTACTTTGCACATTGTAATAAGGCGTTGGTCTCTGCATGCACCGTACGCACACAATGATTATCCACAACATAGCACCCCTGTTCAATACAATGCTCGTCACCCGAAATCGAGCCGTTATAGCCACCTGCAATAATGCGTTTTTCGCGAACAATTGTTGCGCCAACAGCTAAGCGTGTACAAGTACTACGCAATGCTAATAAATGACTTTGTGCCATAAAAAATTGATCCCAAGTAATACGCTCCATATGATAACCTCCAAAAATTATGTCACTTCTCAGTTTATACGTAAGTTTTGCGAATCGCAATGCTCGATTATTTCGAACTTTTACATTACTTTACATCAATTAACTCTTTTAGTTGTTCAAATGTCTTTTCACCGATTCCTGTTACCTTCTTCAAATCCTCAATCACTTGAAACGACCCCTGCTCTGTACGATGACCAATAATCGCATTGGCCTTTGAGGGACCGATGCCTGGCAGCTGCGTCAATTGACTTTCATCTGCCTTATTGATATTGATTTTGCCGGATTTATTGACCCCACCTCCGCCACTAGATGAGGAAGGACTTGCAGCAGCTGTTACAAGCGTTTCAAGCTCCTCCGTTAGCTGCTCACCAACTTTTGGGATATAGAGCACCATTTCATCTTGTAGCTTTTGTGCATGGTTAATGAGTGTCGGATTGGCCTGTTCCGTATAGCCTCCTGCCGCTTCTATGGCATCCACAATGCGCATTCCTTCTTCAAGGGTATATACCCCCGGATAACGAACAGCGCCTTTCACATCGATCATATACGCTTCAGGTGGACTCTTTTCAATTATTTCAGGTTCGGTAGGTTCAATGGCTGCAAGCGGTGTGATCGGTTCAATAGTTTGCAATGAGGAAGGTTGGGATGAATCGTCAATGGTGAAAAAATAAAGTATGAGTGCTGCGATGACAGTTCCTGCAATCACAGCCCACTTTTTATACTTCTCTAAAAACGGCTGCACAACAAAAAACACCCTTTCTTAAAGAAGGCTTTGTATATGGAGCTACTTCCACTATACAAAGTTTCATTCCTCAAGAAAAGGTATTTCATGTAAACTTGTTGAAACTGTCTATTTCGACTATTTGACCGCGCGAATAAAAATACGTTCACTTTCATCGTGTGGTGCTTCGTCAGTCCAATCTGCTGAAATTTCAACCGATGCAAAGCCGATTTCTTTTAACCACATCTCATATTGCCCTATGGCAAAGGTACGCTGAAAATGCTCTTCGTCAAAGCGTTCAAATAAATCGCCTGCTGTTTGTACAAAAAACGTCATTTGATGATAGACGGAATGCTCAAATTCACCTGGCTCGGTATGCCAAACATAGGTCAATTCACCATCATCATACGTAAATGGCCCATCTAAAAAGATTTCGTCCATTTTAAATAGGGAATGCACATCAAAAAACAATTGCCCACCGTCGCGCAAACTCACATAAATACGCTTTAACGTTTCCATAACGTTTGCCTCGTCTTTTACATAGTTAATCGAATCAATCGGTATAATGGCAACATCTAAGCCGTCAAAGCCTTCGATTTCGTCCATACTCATCGCAAATAACGGCATTGTGATCCCGTTTGCTGCCATTCGTGCACTTGCCACAGCCAACATGTCTTCTGATAAATCAATTCCAGACACCTGATAGCCCTCTGCATGGAGCAAACTTGCTAATGTTCCAGTACCACAGCCAATATCTAATAATTGCTTGAATTGTATTGCGGGTGCATGGCGTGTAATCCATTGTACATACTGCCCATACGGAATATCCGTCATCAGCTCGTCATACACCTCTGCAAAACGCTCATAACTATTCATTGTGAGTTTGTGGCGCGTCTAATTGTGGTGCATCTCCCCATAAACGCTCTAGGTTGTAGTAAGTACGCTCATCTTTGTGGAAAATATGCGCCACAACATCGCCCATATCTACTAAAATCCAACGAGCTGTATCGAAGCCTTCTAATTTGCGCACATTATAGCCTGCTTCTTCTGCTTTTTCTTTAATTTCACGTGCAATTGCTTGTACTTGGCGCTCTGAGCTACCTTCTGCGATGATGAAATAATCGGCTAAAAGTGAAATACCTTGCATATTTAATGCAACAATATCCTCCCCGCGTTTGTCATCAATTGCTTTATACGCAATGCTTAATAATGTATCATTCATGTATGTTTAGTCCTCTCTCATTAAACTGTTGTAACATTCAATTGAAACCGGATAAATGGCTAATTGCGCACTTACTAAATGCAGTAGCGAATGCGTTACACATGCGCGAAAAGCATCATTCAAGTCCACCTTGGCATAGGCACGTAGCTCATCAACCCCAGGAAACTTTCGATTTGGTTCAATCATGTCGGCAACAAAAATTATTTTTTCAAATGTGGTCATATTCGCTCGTCCAGTCGTATGGAATCGAATGGCATTTAAGATGTCTTCATCGTCAATTTGGAATTCGTTTTGGACAATCCATGCGCCAACAGGTCCATGTAAAATCTCGCTATTCCATTCTAGTAATCGCGGATCTAAATGATGTTCGTAAACGACTTTTTTCATCCATTCGACATCGGCATATTTAGCAATATCATGAAAAATCGCGGCCACTTCAGCCTTTTTTTCATCTTGCCCATAGCGCTTTGCCAATTGAATCGCGGTTTCCATTACACCAATCGTATGAATATACCGTTTATTTGGCATACGATCTTTAATTGCCGCTAACATTGCTTGACGCTCCATAGAGACCTTCCTTTCGAATATACTGCTCCACTGTTTCGGGTAATAAATACTTTAGGGAGCCTTGCTGTTGTAATCGATTCCGAATAAATGTTGAAGAAAGATTAATCTCCGGTGCTTCCACCATTTGTACATTATAATCTGTTTTGGCCTCAAAACCTGGACGCTTCACTCCAACAAAATGGACAAGCTCGACCAACTCATCAATGCGATACCATGTATGAAGCGAGTCAATCATATCGCCACCAATGATGAAATAAAATACTACATCGGGTTCGCGTTCACATAATGCCTTCATCGTATCGTACGTATAGGATATGCCTCCACGCTCAAGCTCAAACGTTTCCAGCTTAAAATAAGGTACGCCTTCAATTGCAAGCTCAACCATTTTTAAACGCTGTTCATTTGTGGCAGATTGAGATACCTCTTTATGCGGTGCTTTTGCATTTGGCATAAAGCGTACTTCTGACAAACCAAGTGCCACATACACCTCATTCGCCATTATTAAATGACCAATATGTGGCGGATTAAATGTCCCTCCAAAAAGACCAACCTTCTTCATAACCATTCACCTTATTTCGCTTGTGCTTTTGGTAATACGATTTTTTTGTTGTTGCGAGATTCTTTATATAACACAACCGTTAATCCGATTAATTGTACGAGCTCTGCGCGAGTACCTTCCGCTAACGCTTGTGCTACGTCTTTTTTGTCTTCTTCACAATTATCTAAAATACGTACTTTGATCAGTTCACGCGCTTCTAATACATCGCGTAATTGTGTAAGCATGGCATCATTTACGCCACCTTTTCCTACTTGGAAGATTGGATCTAAATGATGTGCCTCAGCACGTAAAAAACGTTTTTGTTTACCTGTTAACATAACTTCTATTTTCCTCCTAATTGCTCTGATAAGCGAGCAATCATTGCATTTGTATTTGGGTAACTGCCTAACCAATGCTCATAAGCGATCGCCCCTTGATGAACGAACATGCCTAAGCCGTTGACAATTGTTGCTCCTTTTTGCTCAGCCGCTCGCAAAAAAGGCGTCATTAATGGATTATACACAATATCAGCTGCAATTGCCCCTGTTGGGAACTTATCAAGAGAAAATGGTAATGAAAAATCTCCTGTTGACATGCCTGCTGGTGTTGTTTGAATAAATATTCGATAGGCATCTAAATTTGCTTCGGCTTGCTGCATGGAAATGGCTTTACCGGCATTCATTTCGTCGATGATTTGTTGTGCCTTTTGAACTGTGCGATTCGCCATAGTGATATTTTCATAGCCCGCCATTTGAAGTGCAAACGCAATGCCACGCGCTGCACCACCCGCACCGATTACCAGAACAGGCTGTTGACGCTTTGCCGTACCAATCGCTTCTTCCAGTGACTTGACAAAGCCTGGGCCATCCGTGTTATAGCCTTTCAGCTTGCCCTCTGCTGTTCGTACAACGGTATTGACGGCACCCATTTTTTGGGCCAGTTCATCTAATTCGTCTAGATGTGGAATGATCGTTTGTTTGTGTGGAATTGTGACGTTCCAGCCACTCGCACCTAGTAGCTTAAACGACGCAACGGCCTGCTGTAAATTTTCAGGCTTTACGTGTACTGGAATATACGTTGCATCGACATCTTCCTGCTCATACCACGCATTGTGCATTTCAGGAGATTTTGATTGTGCAATCGGATCTCCAATAACCGCAAACCACTTTTTCATCGATAAGTCCTTCTTTCAGAAAAATTTATATCTATCTGTTAAATCAATGACGGGCGAATGAATACTTCTACCCCTTTAGGTGCAAATGCTGCTACGACAACATTGGCATGCTGTACGGTAATCCAGCCTAAGCCTGAGAAGACAACATCTGTTTTCGCCTCTTTAATTGAAAATTCATGGCGTACTAATTCTGGTAATTTTTCAATATGCGCTGCTGTAGGTGGTGCTAAAAGCTCCCCTTTATGCTCCGCGTATAGTGAGTCTGCACGATCTAGCTTCGTACGGTGAATCGGTAAATCATTGGCCACATGTACTGTAAAGGCAGAGCGCTCCCCTTTGATAAAATCAAAGCGTGCGAGTGCACCAATAAATAATGTTTGCCCTGGATTTTGTTGGTATACTTTTGGCTTAATTTCTTTTTTCGGCATAATATATTTTAGTTCACTCGAATCAATATAATGCGCCATTTGGTGGTGATTAATAATACCAGGTGTATCAAATAAAGCAGAACCGTCATCTAATGGAATCCCAATCATATCAAGCGTTGTTCCTGGGAAATGAGAAGTTGTAATGACTTCTCCCTCACCTGTTGCTTGCTTAATAATGCGATTAATAAATGTTGATTTCCCTACATTCGTACAACCGACTACATAAACATCTTGTCCATGACGGTATTCTTCAATCGCCTCAACTACTTCTTGCATGCCCATTCCTTTATGTGCAGAAACAAGCTTGACATCGATGGGCTTTAACCCTAATGCCTTCGCTTCACGTTTTAGCCAATTAATGACTTTCTTTTCTTTTACTGATTTCGGTAAAAGATCGGCTTTGTTGGCCACTAAAAGCACCGGATTATTTCCTACAAAGCGGTGTAAACCAGGTAACCAGCTGCCATTAAAATCAAAAATATCAACAATTTTCACGATGAGACCTTGCTGTTGTCCAAGACCATTTAAAATACGTAAAAAATCGTCATCTGTTAAGCTAACTGGTTGAATTTCATTGTAATTTTTTAAACGGAAACAACGCTGGCAAATAATCGTTTCCTTTTCTAATGAAGAAGCTGGCGCATAACCTAGCGCATTCTTATCTTCGGTTTGAATCACTGTTCCACAGCCAATACATTGTGGCATTTCATTCATTAAATATTTCCTCCTAAAATAAAGGGCATCGAGGGATTAGTCTTCCCACGGATATTGCCCTTTTCGTTTTAAATCATTGTACACACGGCGCTCAACAAAGCGGTTAAACTTTGTTACAATTCCGTCCGAATCCGCAACAGGGCGCACTAAAAACGTATAAATTTTTTGACGCTTTGCCCCCATGACATCTGTTAATAATTGGTCCCCTAGCATCGCAACCTCATGGCGACGTAAGCGAAGTTGCACCATCGCATCATAATAGGCCTTGCCTAGTGGTTTTTTTGCACGATAAATAAACGGGATTCCATGTGGCTCTGCAAACGTTCTTACGCGTTGTTCGTTGTTGTTTGATGCGATAATAATTTTAATCCCTGCTTCACGCATCATTTCAAACCACGCAACCAATTCTTCCGTTGCATCTGCACGATCCCATTCTACTAACGTATTATCTAAATCTGTAATAATGCCCTTGATACCGAGGTTGGCTAATTTTTCTGGCGTTACTTCGAAAATACTCGTGACAAATTCATTTGGTAATAAAAAGCTATACAAATTCGTTACTCCTTACTCAAATTGATTTTTCTATTATAACATAGTAGCAAAGGCTTCTCCCATTTTTATCTTTGCCCCATGCGTTACGTTGTCGCAAAATGCCACTGCATCTCGTTCGAATAGCATGACAACCGTCGAACCAAATGCAAAATAGCCGACTTCCTCACCTTTCGTCCACTGGCTCGTTGTATTCGTTAACTCAATCGAATTGACAAAGGTTGCTCCTACTTTTATAAATGCCGTTTCATGCAAAGCATCATATTTTATTTCACTAATCATACGATAATTATGGCTAATTGGTTTTTTTCCATATTCAAGACCCATTTGATTGACTGGATATGATTTTTGTCCGAGTACATACTGGCGTGTGATCCGTCCGTCAATTGGGCTATGTATGCGGTGGTAATCTGCTGGGCTTAAATAAAAGACAATATAGGTGCCCTCCTCATAGCGCTTTGCTTGCTTAGTCGAACCGAGTAAAGCGGCTAGTGAATAGGGCTTGTTTTTCACGGTAAACATCATGCCCTCTGTTATTTGCCCAAACGCTTCAATTTTTGCATCTACGGGACTGGCAAATTTCGTTGGGCAATGAGCTACGGGTCTTGCATCCGCTTTCAACTCACGCACAAAAAAATCATGTAAACTTGTAAATTGTTGTGGTGATTTTGAAACCTCTGATAGGTTAATTCCGTATATATTACTATAGCTTTTTATAAAGGATTTACTTATTCGTGATTGAGCAACTGTTTGAAGCATTTTTGATGAAATTTTCCCATTCGAAAGTTCGATCAAATTTTGATATATTTTTTCCTTCATATGCACTCGCCTCCATCGTTCATTTTTCGTATATTATCTACTAATAGTTTTTGACGTTTATTTTTGCACAGTGAAATTTCTAGCCACCACATAGCTGAATTGCTCGCACCATATCAGGCTTTTCAGACCCTATTTTTACTGTTCAGAAATGCAGGATAAATATAAATTATATAATGGAAATGCACACAAATAAAGGGCTTATTATGAATAAACTACTACCTTTTTTTCAATTAACAAGTATAATAAAGAATAGCGAATGAGCAAAGGAGTGTTTCCGATGTTTCTATTTCAGAAGGTGGATTCCACATTGAAAAAGATAAAAGCAAATGCTGCAAATATTATAACAATTACTAATATGTCATTTGGTGGCGCTGCTATTATGGCGACGTTAAATGATTCATATAGCTACAGTGTCCTATTAATTTTTTTCGCAGCATTTTTAGACCGCTACGACGGAAAAGTAGCACGAAAATTTAATCAAGAGTCTGAATTAGGGAAACAACTCGATTCAATGGCTGATATTATTTCGTTTGGTGTCGCACCTGCCCTCTTAATGTATGAAATGGCTTTAATCGATGCTGGTGTTTCGGGAATGATGATGCCCGTATTATTTATCGCAGCTGGTGCAATCCGTTTAGCACGTTTTAATGTTATGGATTCAACAGGTTATTTCGTAGGATTACCCATTACAGCGGCGGGTACGCTACTTACATTTTCATATTTCTTTACGGATATACTATCAACGCAATTTTACATGATTTTGTTCCCTGTACTTGCGGTCATGATGGTTAGTACATTTACATTAAAAAAAGTGTAGGCACTTAAAGTCCTACACTTTTTTCATGCGCTGACGAAATGTATCATATACTGTCGAAAACATGAAAGGAGATTTCTTTGAGCGGTGTTTTAACTGTACTGCTTCAACTTTGGCTTGAGTTCCCTGCACTTGTCGGCTATTTAAAAGGGCAAACCTTTTCGAAGCCACTCAGTCGTGAACGAGAACAGCAAGTAATTGCCCGCTTTATGGAAGGTGACGAACAGGCTCGGATTGAATTAATCGAGCATAATATGCGACTTGTCGCGCATGTCGTCAAAAAATTTCATCCCCCACACGAATTGCTTGATGATTATATTTCAATTGGCACGATTGGTTTAATGAAAGCTGTCAGTAGTTTTACCCCTGAAAAGAAAACCCGCCTAGCTACGTATGCCGCGCGCTGTATCGAAAATGAAATTCTCATGTATTTACGCACACAAAAAAAGGTACAAAAAGACGTATCCCTTTTTGAACCGATTGGAATCGATAAAGATGGCCAATCCCTTCAAATTCGTGATTTACTTCAGCTTGATGAACCCACTGCTATCGAAAAAATCGAAAAGAAGGAAGATTTCGCGAAGCTGTATCATTATTTAAACACACTCGATCCGCGTGAACTCGAAATCATCTCCTACCGCTATGGCTTGCAAAACTTTGATCCACACACACAAAAAGAAATCGCCACACGCCTTAATATTTCACGTAGCTACGTATCCCGGATTGAAAAACGAGCACTCATCAAGCTGTATCAGCAGTTTAAGCATAATGAAAACCAACATTAGCGTGAGTTATACGATTTTAACATTGTAAAAAGGGCACTTTGCGATTTGCAAAGTACCCCTTTCAATTAAGCATTAATGAAAACGCATTTCGAATTATAATTTTGTAATGGCCTTTAATACGATCTCTGTCGAATGCTTTGCTGCTACTGATAAAAACTCATCGAAGCTAATATTTGATTCTTGACCTGCGATATCAGATAACGCACGGATTACAACAAAGGGTGTGCCAAATTGGTAGCAAACTTGCGCTACGGCCGCTGCTTCCATTTCAACTGCTTTCATTGTTGGGAAGTCTTTACGCACCGCCTCAACGCGAACAGGATTGCTCATAAAGACATCACCTGAACAAATTAAGCCTACCGCTGCGTTGTGCTCGCCTACTTCCGCTACTGCTTGTTTAGCCACTTCCATTAGCTTTTCATCTGAAAGATATGCTGCTGGCATGCCCGCCATTTGTCCAATTTCATAACCAAAAATCGTCACATCACAATCATGGTGGCGGACTTCATCAGAAATGACAATATCGCCTACGTTTAATGCACGATCAAAGCCACCCGCTGAACCTGTGTTAATTACAACATCTGGCTGATACTTTTCTAGTAAGATTGTTGTCGACATTGCGGCGTTTACTTTACCGATTCCACTTTTTAAAAGCACTACTTCTTTGCCTTCGTATGTACCTGTTGTATATTCGCTGTTTGCGATTGTTTCTGAATGTGGGTTTTGCAATGCTGCGCGTAATAATTCTACTTCTTGTTCCATTGCCCCAATTACTGCGATTTTCATGTTTGTTCCTCCAATAATCAATTACGCCAAGACATAATTGTATCCAAATTCATTTCAAGCCCAGGACATCTGCCAGGGCTCTACTTAAAGTACTCAATTCCACTGCACTTCGTCAAGCTTAAATATCGTTAATAGGCATCTTCTACCGTATTTAATACTTCTAAGCGTGTTGGTTTCCAGCCCTCTCCGTCAATCCATTCGATGCTGACACGATACATTTGCTCTTTATCCATGGATGTGACAACGGCAATGGCAGTTGATGCACTACCATTATTTTTTATTCTTAACACAATACTATTCTCTTGCTCTAAGTCAAGCACGCTAAATATGGCCTTTAGCTTCTCTTCATAATCGATATGACCTTTTTCAAATATCGACTCATGAGTACCCGTTTGCTCTGTCGGGTAGGCTGTCCACGTATCATTTACTTGAACTTCCTGTACAATTGGATCTGCTGAAGGAAGTACCGTATTTTCTACGACATCGGTTGTTTCTTCAGCATTATCAGTTTCCTCAGTCACATTTTCATCGTCTTGGTCGTTTTCATCCGTTATACCTGTACCCGTTTGATCTTCGCCCGATTGTTGCTCATCTGAAGAAACTTGCTCGTTTGCATCCTTTGCTTCTGCCTGATCATTTGGTACTGGATCTTTTGATAATATTATCGCTAATGTTGCCACAATCGCTATTGCTACAATGGCAATCAATACATTTAAATTTTTGTTGACCCTATCAAATTTTGTATTTTGCGCCTTTTCTTCTGCATATTGCTGTCTTGTTTGAAAGCGTCGTTTACGTTCCATCTCAATCCCCCCTATGCCTGTACATATTGTAGCAAAAAGAAAAGCAGTTAGCGAATGAGAGCTAACTGCTTCTTACATAAAAATTCAATTATTTAATATCTAAAATAACAACTTCCATGTCGCCGCCTGGTGTTGTTAATTTTACTACATCATCGACTTGTTTGCCCATCAATGCTTTTGCGATTGGTGAGTCATTTGAAATTTTCCCTTCAATTGGGTCTGCCTCTGCTGAACCTACGATTGTATAAGATTCTTCAAAGTTTGCACGCTTGCCATCGATGAGCTCATCGAATGTAATCGTTTTGCCAAGAGACACAACGTTTGTAGTAGCGTCTTCCGTAATGATTAATGCATTACGTAGCATTTGCTCGATTAAAGAAATACGTCCTTCCACGAATCCTTGCTCTTCTTTTGCTGAATCGTACTCAGAGTTCTCTGATAAGTCACCAAAAGAACGTGCTACTTTAATACGCTCTACTACTTCTGGGCGTTTTACTGTTTTTAATTCGTTTAACTCATTTTCTAATTTTGCTTTACCTTCAAGTGTCATTGGATATTGTTTTTCGTTTGACATTTGTTCTCACTCCTCCGTTATACCTTGAAAACGTTTACTTATTCCATTTTCATATTGCTGACTTTATTCTTATTTCGAACAAAGTTTACAAATCAAATTTTTTGTTCATAAATAACAGAAAACCCGACTACTAGTTTACGGTATGTGTAAAGATTGCTAAATAGAATCTTTACACAGCGTTTACTAGCAGCCGAATTTCATCTTTGCTTATTTATGTGTTGTTTCCATAATTGAAATGCAATATTTGTAAATACTACACCATCATATTACAAGTTCGCATCAGTTTCAAGAATTGTTTTTATTTTCGTTACCATCAAATCAATTGCCACGTTATTATCGCCACCTTCTGGGATAATCACATCCGCATAGCGTTTTGTTGGTTCGATAAATAAATTATGCATCGGACGTACTGCCGATAAATATTGCTCGATTACTGAATCTGCTGTACGACCACGGTCTTTAATATCACGTTGAATACGGCGAATGATGCGCAAATCCGAATCCGTATCTACGAATAATTTAATATCCATTAAATCACGTAAACGCTCATCCTCTAACACTAAAATACCTTCCAGGATAATGACATCTTTGGGCTCAACATGAATAATTTCTTGTGAACGTGTATGCTGCACATAATCGTAAACAGGCTTTTCTACCGATTGATAATCTAATAAGCTGTTCACATGTTCGATTAATAAGTCTGTATCGAATGCTAATGGATGGTCATAGTTTGTCAGTAAACGTTCATCAAACGTCATATGGCTTTGGTCTTTGTAATAATAGTCTTGTTCAATCACAACAACTGAATCTTCACGGAAAACATCATAAATGGCACGTGTAACACTCGTTTTACCTGAGCATGAACCACCAGCAATCCCGATGACAACTGGGCGCTTCTTTGTCATTTAGTTGTTCTCCTTTCGCATCATATCAAAGTGCGAAATCGGTTGATCCACTTTGAATTTCACGATTTGTAATGGATGACGGGCAACATCTAGCTCATTGCCATCCTCGTCCCAAATTTGGCCGACTGTCATTTTGAATGTTTCGATGTTTGGACCGAAAAATTCAATTGTATCGCCTGGTTTGAAGTAGTTACGCTGCTCTAATGTGACCATTTGCGTCTCTGCATCATAGTCCATGACAAAGCCGGCGAAATCCCATTTCATTTTGTGTGAGTGGAAACCGAACATTTGCTGTTTGTAGCTTGGCTCACCTTCAAAGAATGATGAAGCCGTTGCACGGTTTGCACAGCGCGCTAATTCTTCTAGCCATTCTTTTTGGAATGAGAAGTTCTCAGGGTCTGCACAGTATGCGTCAATTACTTTACGATATACAGAGACAACTGTTGCAACGTAGTGAATTGATTTCATACGGCCTTCCACTTTTAATGAGTCAATGCCAAGCTCAATCATATGTGGAATCGATTCGATTAATTTTAAATCTTTCGGGCTCATCGCGAAAGGTGCTTCCCCTTCGTTAAATAACGCCACTTCTTCGCCATCTTTTTCTTCGTATAGGTCATAATCCCAACGACAAGATTGACAACAGCCACCACGGTTTGAGTCACGTGCTGTCATATGGTTCGATAATGTACAACGACCAGAGTAAGCGATACACATTGCCCCGTGCACGAATGCCTCGATTTCAATGTCTACTTCCTCTTTCATTTTGCGCATTTCCTCGCCGCCAACTTCACGTGCTAAAACGACACGCTCTAAACCTTCGTCCTTCCAATACTTCACTGCTTTCCAGTTCGAAAGGGATTGCTGTGTCGAAAGGTGAATTTCTAAAGATGGTGCTGCTTTTTTACAAGTTTCGATAATTAATGGGTCGGCTACGATAATCCCTTTAACGCCGGCCCCTTCAATCGCTTGTAAATAGTCTTCCAGCCCGTCCATGTTTTCGTTATGGGCAAAGATATTTGTCGTAACATAAATAACCGCGCCATATTTATTGGCGAACTCGACGCCTTCCTTCATTTCCTCAATTGTGAAGTTCCCTGCGTTTGAACGTAGACCAAATTCTTGACCGCCGATAAATACAGCATCAGCGCCGTAATGAACGGCAACTTTTAATTTTTCTAAGCTTCCTGCTGGTGCTAGAAGCTCAGGTTTTTTCGTAATGATTGTTTTTCCGTTAATTGTCTCACGGATTTTTTCGTTTTGAATTAACTGTAGCATACTGCCTTCGTTCTCCTTCCTAGTAAACTGTTTCTTTGTAGATGAAGCCAGTATCCAGTGGACGTAACGCCGGCTGAATTGCCTCTACTTGCTCGAATAATTCAGATTTGATGTCTTCATACGCATCTTCACCTTGTTCAAAATACGTATCAATCGCCTTACGGTAAAGTGATGTTACCTTAACGACATAATCAAACGTTTGTAAAATACCGTCGATTTTTAACGAATCAATGCCAGCTTCGAATAATTCGTTTAACTCCTCGATGATACACATATCATTTGGCGAATAAATATGCGTACCATTCATATCTTCATAAATTGGGTATTTATTTTTACGCTCTTTATCATGTAAGAACATGTTTTTATTGTCTTTACGGTTTTCGATTTCCATCGCTTGATCGCGGTATAAGAAATAGTTACCTAAAAGAGAGCGCTTAGATTGGAACATACATGTCATGCCGTGCACTTGCACTTCAATTTCATGCTTTGTATTTTCTTTAATTTCTATTACTTCATCAACTGAAAGCTCGCGTGCTAATACACCGCGCTTACTGCCGCGCTCGCCCCAATAATTCACTTGGAACCAGTTAGTTGCTGTCGTTTCTGGGTTCCAATGTAATGGAATCGTAATGCCTAATTCACGGACGGCTACGATTACCGCTGGATCACCGAAAATCAGTGCGTCAACACCAATTCGTTGCATTTCTTGTAAATACACGTCTAGCGCTTCTAAACGATCGTTATGGAATAACACGTTCACCGCTACATATACTTTTTTACCTGCAGCATGAATCAGCTTTGTTGCCTCTTCTACTTGTGCTACTGTAAACTCTCCAGCTAATCGTAAGCCAAATTTTTGTTCACCAATTACAAAGGCATCTGCACCTGCATCAAGTAATGCTACAACATGCTCAACCGATTGTGGTGTTACTAATAATTCTGGTTTTTTCACACTAATCACCTCTTCAAACAAATTAACAAACCATCGCCAACTGGGAAGAACGCACTTGTATAATCAGGATGCGCCATAATCCAATCAGAAAATGTTTTTAAATTTCGAATCATCGTTCTTTTTCTTCTCGGTACTTCTTTTATATCTAAATCTGAAAGCCCGTGCATATACATATTATCGATGTATAAAACGCCACCCGACGGAACGAGCGGTGCATACTTTTCGAAAAACTTCATGTATTGCCCCTTTGCCGCATCAATAAAAACAGCATCAAAAGTAGGTTGAATGGATTCCACCTCTACTTCTAACGCATCGCCTTCAATGACTTGTATACGGTCTTTTACCTGTGATCTTGCAATGAATTGTTTCGCATATTGTACACGCGACGCATCACGTTCAATTGTGACAATATGGCACGTTGGTAACGCTTGTGCCATACGCATTGCCGAATAGCCAATCGCCGTTCCAATTTCTAAAATTGATTTCGGATTTTGAATACGCAATAGCTGGTTTAATGATTCAATACCTGCAAGCTGCATAATTGGTACATGGTTTTCCTCTGCAAAGCGTTCCATTTCTAATAATAATTCATCACGTTCAGGAATGAAGGAAGCAATATAGGCATCTGATAATTCCATTCGTCAATCTCCCTTTACGTGTAGTTTTTGCGCATGTCTTTTCATAAGAAAAAAGACGAAACGTAAGATGTTTGCGCCTACAATTTTTTTTTATATAAGGACAAAAAATCACAACTTATGATAGCACGAAAACAAGAGGAATGCGAATAATCTTTCCTAAAATCCGCCTTTTGACGTAAACAGCCAACCTGTTACGAGTAATCAAGACTCAATTTTTAAAAATGTCTTTCTAAATTCGAAACTCTTTATTCTATTTTAAGTCATTAACGTTGCATAAAAATTTTTAACGTTTGTCAAAAGAGATAAAATACCTATTTAATATTAATTCCAGAATTTTCTGAACAATTGTTCTTCCTAGATTTTAAAAAAAGTCAACATGCGCATAAGCGGTAGCTCTTATCCACAAATTGTAAATTATTTACATCCGATACAGCTTAGAAAATTGGATCATACGTTAATTCGTCCAGATGTTCCACCTCTCTTTCGTGGAACTGTCTGACGATGTGCTGAAATTCTCTGTTCCAATCGTACTTTTTCCGTCCTTTTGATTTTCTGGTTGGCGCCCTAAATAGCGCTTTTATAAATACTTCAAATGGCTTAAAGAGTAGATTTTGGAGCGTTTCTTTTAAGTCTAAAAGAGGTCCATTATGGTTCAATTTCAGTTTTAATAATACCTGTAAGCAATACGTAATTAAGGCGATCCAAATTTGTGTATACACAGCGTTTTGACTTTTTCCGTAGAAGCTTTTGATTCTTAGATGTTGTTTCATCCATTTAAAAAACGTTTCGATTTTCCAACGATAGCGATAGAGGTCACCAATTTCTTTCGCCGATAAATCGAAACAACTTGTAAGAATGATAATTTCATTCCCTTCACTGTCCTTCGTTCGAATTAAACGTAGTGTATTCTGCATTTTCGTTCGGTTCTGCTCATCACCTAGAAAGACTTCTTGATCAGAAAAGATGTTATTTTCAACGTCTGGGACTTGTTCATTCAACACTTCGATTTTTGCATTTTTCTTCAGTCGTGTGATAAAACGAATTCCTCGATCGCAGAGTTTATCGTATTGTCGATAGTCCGTATAGCCTCGGTCAAACAGATGAATCGCATCGGAATCGACATCAATTAACTTGTTCATTTGCGTGCGATCTGCGTGTTTCGCTGGTAAAATGACCGCTTGATCAGGAAGTGTCACATCTTTTGTGACAACCACGCGCAAATGTAGACGAACGCCTGCCTTTGTTTTTCGAAACGTTGCCCAAGGATATTGGCTTAGACTCATCGACATCGTAGAAGAATCGATGACAAGTAATTTCCCAATATCACGAAGAAACGGTGAGTTTCCTTTCATTTTCACCTGAATGGAAACGGCGAGATGGCGAAAGACTTTTTCGAATATTCTAGGGGTGAGGCAGGATTGTTTACGCGAAAGCTGCGACGAACTAATGGCATCCATTTGAATAAATGTATGAAGTTCTTCGGTATCTTTCAGCTGTTTCGCTAATTTTTTAAGCGAACTTTTTTCATTCAATTGCGCAATGATGAACAGCTGAAGAAACTTATAAGCTGTCAACTTTTTAATGTAAGAGTCGAGATTTGAAACGTTCACAACTTTTAAAAATGTTTTCTCATCGAGTACTTTTAACAATTCATTTAATGTGGATTTTGTGGTATCCTTGTCCATGGGTAAGCTCCTTTAAATTGGGATTTGGACAGAACTACCAAACCTAATTATAAGGAGTTTTTTCGTGCAATGGAATACCTAATTTTGGGATATTTTTAGATAGAAAGACTCTTGATATAATGTGTTTTAAATTAATGCAATGTTAATGATTTTAAGTATAAAAATCAGCGTTCAACTCCACTTTCAAAAAAGTGTGAGACAAACGCTGAATAGGAATGAAGCCTAGCGTAAATACTTTTCAATATTTGCTAAATGCTCATCATAGGTTTTCGCAAAGTGATTTGTTCCTTCTTTGTCTGCTAAGAAGTATAAATAATTCGTATCCGTAGGGTTCAACGTTGCGTCAATCGATATTTTTCCAGCACCGGCAATTGGTCCTGGTGGTAGACCAATATTGACATACGTATTGTATGGATTCTTCACTTCTAAATCTTCATAGAGCACGCGGTCTTTATGCGAGCCTAACGCATAGAGCACGGTTGGATCCGTTTGAAGTGGCATATCAATATCCATTCGATTATAAAACACACTCGCAATTGTTTCACGGTCTGTTTGAGCTGTTGCTTCTTCTTCAAGAAGTGAAGCAAACGTTAAAAACTCATGAATCGACATTTCCTTTTCTGCTAACACCGTTGAATATTCAGACACAATGGTATTCATGGACGTCAGCATCGTTTTAATAATGTCATCTAGCGTCGGATCTTCCTCAAAGAACGGGTAAGTTGCTGGATATAAGTAGCCTTCTAATGCATAGCGAATATTTTCATTTAAAATAGCCTCTGTCAGTAAATCTGGATACTCTGTCATCATTTGCTCGATAAATGCTTGATCTGTCACTCGCGCCATAAATTTTTCAGCACTATGTGATGTATTTTTTTCTACAACTTTTGCAATTTGCTCTAATGTTAACCCTTCAGGTACGGTCATTGTAAATACAGGCTCACGATACACACGCCCTGTTTTTAAGCTTTCGATAATTTCATCCAGCGTCATAGATTGCGTTAATGAGTAATTTCCTGCTTGGAAATCTGATTCGTTTTTAAATTTTGTGTAATATTTAAAAATGCGGGCATCTTGAATGATTCCTTTTTCCTCTAAAATACTAGAAATCAATGTAATACCAGACCCCATCGGAATCTCCACTTCAATTTTTTTATTTGACTCCGGGTCTACTGGCTCTAATGCCGAAGTTACATAATTATAGCCCGCATAACCTACTATTGCGATGACGATTAGAACGACAAGCGCGATAATCCCAACAATTTTTCGCACGGTTTTCACCTCTCCTTTGCGTTCCTTCATCTTCTCGAACATTTCTTTCTTGGAATTTTCATCTAGCACGGGAGTCCCCCCTTTTTCTCTTTCATTATGATACATAAATTTTAGCTTTCATACAATAATTGGCGTTAAAGTAATGAATTTATTCTCGTAAATGACGACGAAAAATATATTTAGAGGTTCAAACAGAAAAAAAAGAGCTCTGCAAAAGTTTTTCAACTTTCAACATAGCCCTAGTTTTAAATACATTAAGTTAGTTTTGTGCTAATGAATTGAGCATTTCTTCTACCATTGCCCATTCTTCATCGGTTTCGATTGGTAATAGGTCTGCTACCTCACCATTATCCCCAGCAATATAAGCTGAAGCAAATACTTCATCTAATTGTGGCTCATCATCTTCTAAAATTGCATAGAATAAATAGCTTTTTCCTGCATTATCGAAACGGTGTAAGATTTGACACATAATTTCTTCATCATTCTCATTTGTAATCGTGAAGTAATTGGCTTGATCTGCACCAAATTCAGCTAATACCGTATTCATCACTTCTTCCACCATTGCCCATTCTTCATCGGTTTCGATATCTGAAAAATCAGCCATTTCGCCATTTTCGTCTAGCTCATAGCGCAATGCAGAAATGCCCGCATCTTCATCGCCTACTAATGAAAATAAAACATAGGCATGTTCGTCTGAATCAAATGTGAAGACAACACGGCATTGCTGCTCGCCGCCATCTTCTTTTTGTAAAATGAATATATTCTCTTCCATTTTTTTCCTCCTAAATGATGGGTGCTGTTTTAAGCGCCCTGACTTATTTAGCAAAAACTTTTATGAGACGAAGCATTCATAATCCCCATTATGCTACTTTCCATCTTCGCGCAAAGGGATTGTCCAGAAAGCACTTCCAGACAATCCCTTTGTTTTTTAAAAAAAATTATTCTTCGCCTAATTCGTCTTCGATTTGATTTAATACTTCTTCAATTAAATCCCATTCCGCTTCAGTTTCGATTGGCATTAATTCGCCATCTTCACCATTTTCAGCTGGAGCAAACGCTGATGCAAAGATTTCTACAGCGCCATCTTCATCTTCTTCAGCACCTACTAAAGAATAAAGCACGTATGATTTACCGAACTCTTCTGATTCAAATGTGTGTAAAATTTCGCAAAGTTGTTCGTTACCTTTTTCGTCTACTACTGTAATGTGGTGTTGTTGTTCTGACATTCTCGTCACCTCTTCATAAAATTTAGGCAATGCCTATTATTGCACAACTCATTATACATAAAGCTTTCTGTATTCAGTACAAAAAAGCCTCATTTTAATCAGTTTTTAATTTCGGCTGTCTAAATAACCTTGTAGAATCATGACAGCAGCCATTTTATCAATGACTTGTTTTCGTTTTTTTCGGCTTACATCTGCTTCGAGTAACACGCGCTCTGCAGCCATCGTTGTTAAACGCTCATCCCACAGCTTCACAGGGAACCCAAATGTCTCTTCTAATAACTTTTTATAGTTTTCGGAAGCTTCCCCGCGAGGACCAACTGTATTATTCATGTTTTTTGGATAGCCGACAACGAATTCTGTGACATTGTGCTCTTTGACAAGCTCTTGAATGCGCTCAATGCCGAATTCGCCCTCTGCTTCGTTGATTTTTACAGTTTCAATCCCTTGCGCTGTCCAACCGAGTGCATCACTAATTGCCACTCCGATTGTTTTTGAGCCAACGTCTAAACCCATAATTTTCATTTTTCCGCCTCAGTATTCTCTCTAATATAAAATTTCACGAGCTCTTCTAGTATTTCATCACGCTCGAGCTTGCGGATTAAATTACGCGCGTCCTGGTGGCGAGGGATGTATGCCGGGTCACCAGATAATAGATACCCTACAATTTGATTTGTTGGATTATAACCTTTTTCTTCTAGAGACGTATACACCTTCAACATCACTTGCTTTACTTCTTGTTCCATTGACTCTTCAGGAAAACTAAATTTCATCGTTTGATCGAAAGAACTCAAGACCAGCACCTCGCTTTCAGCAATAAGGAGATGGAGCTAGACCCCATCTCCATTTTTACCATTATAACTTATTCAAGCAAGCACTTCAAATATGCTTCGTCTATATTTTCAAACTTATAAAGATTTTACGTGCTCATATACGTTTGCTAATGCTTCATCTAGTTTAGAAGCATCTTTTGCACCAGCCATCGCCATATCTGGACGACCGCCACCTTTACCACCACAAGCTTCTGCTACTAATTTTACGATATTACCTGCGTGATAGTTACCGCCAACAATATCTTTTGTCACACCCGCACATATCATAACTTTTTCGTCATCTGAAGCACCTAAGACAATAATTGCAGACGCCATTTTTTCTTTTAAGTCATCCATCATTTGACGTAACTGATTGTTGTCCTTTGCTTCAACGCGTGTTGCAAGTACTGTAACATCACCAATTTGTTGTGCCGCATCTAATACCGCACCAGCTTGAGCGTTAGCAATTTTTTGTGATAAGGATTCATTTTCACGTTGTAATTCTTTATAATCTGCTTGTAATGATGCGACGCGTGTTGCTACATCTTTTGGATTTGCCTTTAATAATGCCGCAGATTCATTTAGAATGGCTTCTTCTTCTTTAATTGCTTCATATGCAGCTTTACCTGTTACGGCTTCGATACGACGTGTGCCAGCACCAATACCGCCCTCAGATACGATTTTGAAAATGCCAATTTCAGAAGAACGGCTTACGTGTAGTCCACCGCAAAGCTCGATTGAATAATCTGAAACCGCTACTACACGCACGACATCTCCGTATTTTTCGCCGAATAACGCCATTGCGCCCATTGCTTTGGCAGAGTCGATATCCATTTCTTGAATGATCACTTCAATATCTTCCCAAATTTTTTCGTTTACTGCACGCTCTACTTGTGCAAGCTCTTCTTTTGTTGCTGCGCCGAAATGAGAGAAGTCAAAACGTAAACGGTCAGGACCTACATAAGAACCGGCTTGTGCTACATGATCACCTAACACATCTTTAAGTGCGCGGTGCATTAAGTGTGTCGCTGTATGGTTTTTTAAAATTAATTTTCGTTTTGCTTCATCTACTTTTGCTGTTGCTACGTCGCCAACATTCATTTCACCAGACTCTACAACAACTGTGTGTAAGGGTTGTCCATTTGGTGCTTTTTGAACATCTTTTACGATGGCTTTAAATGTGTCTGATTCAATTACACCTGTATCGGCGATTTGACCACCCATTTCAGCATAGAATGGCGTTTCAGATAAGATGATTAGCGCTTCTTGTCCTTCAGAAGCAGTAGTTACTTCTTGTCCATTAATGACAATTGCTGCAACCGTGCCTTGTAGTTCATACGCATTGTAAATGAATGTCGATGCTTGTTTTAAGTTTGATAATACTTCATTTTGTACTTGCATAGAATCTACATCTACACGTGCATTACGAGCGCGCTCACGTTGCTCTTCCATTGAAGCCTCGAAGCCTGCGTGGTCAACTGTCATGCCTGCTTCTTCTGCATACTCCTCAGTTAATTCTACTGGGAAACCAAAAGTATCATAAAGCTTGAATGCATCTGCACCCGGAATAACCGTTTCACCTTTTGCTTTTTGCGCATCAATCACTTCAGAAAGAATAGCTAAACCACCGTCTAATGTTTCGTGGAAGCGGTCTTCTTCGTTTTTAATAACACGTTGGATGAATTCTTGCTTTTCTGTTACTTCTGGATAGAAGTCTTGCATGATTGCACCAACTGTTGGCACTAATTTGTACATAAATGGCTTATTGATACCAATTTGTTTTGCATAGCGAACTGCACGACGTAATAAGCGGCGTAATACATAGCCACGACCTTCGTTTGATGGTAATGCACCGTCACCGATTGCGAACGCTACTGTACGGATATGGTCAGCGATTACTTTGAATGGCGTGTTAATATCCTCCGCTGAGCCGAAAATTTCTTTTAAGTCTACTTCGCCTGGACGTTTGTATTGACGGTTGGCGAATTCTTCTGTTTTTTCGATTATTGGCATAAATAGGTCTGTATCGAAGTTTGTTGGTACGTTTTGCACAACGGAAACAATACGCTCTAGCCCCATACCTGTATCAATGTTTTGCTTTGGTAGTGGCGTGTAAGTGCCATCTGGATTGTGGTTAAATTGAGAGAACACAAGGTTCCAAATTTCTAAATAGCGCTCGTTTTCGCCACCTGTGTATAGCTCCTCTTCAGGTGCACCGAATGCATAAGCCTCACCGCGGTCATAGAAAATTTCAGAGTTTGGACCAGATGGACCTTCGCCGATATCCCAGAAGTTGCCCTCTAAACGGATTAAACGCTCAGCAGGAATGCCGATTTCGTTATGCCACACGTCATATGCTTCTTGGTCTTCAGGGTGAATGGTAATTGATAATTTTTCCGGTTCAAAGCCCATCCACTTCGGATCTGTTAAGAACTCCCAAGCGTAGTGAATGGCCTCTTTTTTGAAGTAATCCCCGATTGAGAAGTTCCCTAACATTTCAAAGAATGTATGGTGACGCGCTGTTTTCCCTACGTTTTCGATATCGTTTGTACGAATTGATTTTTGCGCATTTGTAATACGTGGATTTTCTGGAATAACACGGCCATCGAAATAAGGCTTTAGTGTTGCTACCCCTGAGTTAATCCATAATAATGAAGGGTCGTTGATTGGTACAAGTGGTGCTGAAGGCTCAACATGATGGCCTTTTTCTTTAAAGAAATCTAAATATAAACGGCGAATTTCAGATCCTGTCATTGTTTTTGTTGTCATATAATTTTTCCTCCTAATAATATTGAATACGATGGAATTCCCAATAAAAAAAGCCTCCATCCCAGGTAAAGGGACGAAGACTGTTATCTCGTGGTACCACCCTAATTTATAATGCCAAAAGCACTATATCTCAGATGCTTGTAACGTAAGCATACGGCAGGGATTAGCTGCACTCTGGAGTAGCTTTCGGTAATAGATTAGGGAGATTTTTTCAGCCGAGAAATCTCTTTCTAATGCCTAATTAACATTACGTACTTATTCCATCATCGTTTTCATGTTTATTCTTTGTTTATTATAGAAAAACGAACTCCTGCTGTCAATTGTATGTCGTTAATAATCAAAACGTTTTTTCGTCAACACAATAATAAATACAGCCGGAACTGTAAAGATTAGCATTCCTAAAAAGGCTAAGCCCGGCTCCACTTCATACAGAACTCCACCAAGCCATGTTAATAGAGCGGCACTTAAGCTCATCGCTAATGCCGAGTACATGCCTTGTGCATTCGGAATTTGCTCTTTTGGTAATGCTTTTGAAATATATTGAATGAAGGCATAATGCGCCATGGCAAACGACAAGGCATGCAGCGCTTGTGACACGACGAACATCGGCATATTTGGAAATAAATAAATGAGTAGCCAGCGCAGCGTCGAACCAATTGCCGCAAGTAACAACAGCGAAGAAGGCTTCCATTTCGTTAAAAACGTATCTGCCTTTAAAAAATATAATATTTCAAAAAGCACTGCCACATTTAAAATCATCCCAATATAAAATGCATTGACATTTAAATCTTGTAAATAAATATAACCATAATTGTAGTAAGAGGCATGTGCACCTTGCAATAAAATCACGACAATTAATACAATGGCAAAACTTTTTACCTCAAACAGGCCTTTCATCGATAATGATTTCGTTTCCTCTGACTTCGGTATAACCGTTAACATCTGAGGTGCAGGCATTAATTGAATGGCAAATAAGGCCGTTAACCCAAATATCATCGCCCACAGGATCGTTTGCTCCCCGTAAATACCTGTTAGCATACTAATAATTAATACCGCCACAACATAGCCAAACGAACCAAGTGATCGTGCTTTTCCGTAATGAACTTGCCCATGTTGCATTAATGTAGCGGCACTGCTTTCCATAGCTGGTAAAAGTGCCGGATAAAACATACTAAATAACATAGTAATAATAAACAGCCCGACAAACGAACTGACCGGAATATATAATAGCGTCACAATTAACGACACTAAGGTAAAGAATATAAGTACGCGTTTATTACTCATAATTTTCGAGATAGAAGGGAATATAAACATCGTCGAAATCGCCCGTGCTACTAATCCGAACCCCATAATAATACTGGCCTCTGAAACCGAAATTCCCTTATCATTTATTAGCCAGCCTGTCCAATAGGCAATAAAAATGCCCCAAGTTGCAAAAAACATAAAGAAGTTTTTCGCTAACCAACGTTGTTGATTCATACAAAACCTTCCTTTTCTTAATTCTTCTACGTTGAATAGTAGCACGATACCCAGTACAATACTGTGAGATATCTCATATTTTTGTTAGGAGTGGCAAACGTAATTGAAAAAATTAGTACAGGATGAAGCAAATTACTATATTAGCAAATACCCCATTTCACATTTCTTTTCATTTGATATTACCCCATATATCCATGTCTATGAATTTGAAAAAGGAGAGTATATATTCCAGGAGCAATCCTACCCCGAAGCGCTGTTCTACATGGTTGAAGGCAAGGCAAAGCTCTATATTACCCATAAAAACGGCAAAATTTCGTTAATTGAATTTTTAACTTCCCCGATGTTTATGGGTGAAATCGAATTATTAAACGAAGCACGCTACTCAAAAGGTATACAGACGGTGACGCAAACTATTTGTCTTGCGATTCATTTCCGAGATGTAAAGGACAAGCTACTCGCCGATCCAGTGTTTTTAAAAATGCTTTGTTTGTTTTTAAGCACCAAAACGATGAATATGACGACTCGATATACGCAAAACCAAGCCTATCCGCTAGAAAATCGACTCGCCTCTTTTATATTGCTCACTTCTGACAATGAGTTTTACAAAGAAAAACATACCGAGGTGTGCGAATACTTAGGCGTATCTTACCGTCATTTACTATTTGTCCTCGCCAAGTTTACAGAGGCTGGCTATTTAACAAAGCATAATCGTGGCTATCTTATAAATGACCGAGAACAACTCGAGCAATTAGCAGCTGAAATCCAGTACTAAAAAAATCCAGTAATCCCCTCTGTTTCACTTGGGAGAAATTACTGGATTTAATACATAAGTTATTTTCATTCTACTCATTAAAATCATATGGTGAAATACCGTCCATGCCAATTAACGGATGGATGTAGGGTGCTGTTTCCACCGTTAAATTGGTTGGCAATGTTTCACCGATTTTATGTGAATCTACTGTATTCAATAATCCAAGCTGCTCTGTAGCAGGCTGCTTTGGTGCTTGCTGCTGCGTACTTTCCGAAACGGCTATTGGCTTTTCTTGCGTCACCACCGCTTCAGCCTCTGTCGTTAACGCTGGATTTAAACGTGCCTTTAATGTTGTGAAGCGCTGCAAATCATCGGTTGTTGCTAATCCTTTTGCAAGGACATCGGGTTCGCCACATAAGATTAAAAAGTTTTTTGCCCGTGTAATCCCTGTGTACAGCAAATTACGTCGTAGCATTTTTGAATAGCCACGCACCACTGGCATAATGACCGTCTGGAATTCCGAGCCCTGAGATTTATGAATGGAACAGCAATAAGCGAGTGTAATTTGATTTAAATCAGGGCGCTGATAGGTTACTTCAATGCCATCATAGGAAACGACAAGTAAATCCTGTTTTTCTACCGTCTCCTTGGCACGAATAATGGCAATGACTTCCCCCATATCTCCATTAAAGACATTGTTTTCAGGCTGATTGACGAGCTGTAGCACTTTATCGCCAATACGGTAAATCGTATCCCCAAAGACGAGTTCTTTTCGGGTACCATCGTTTGGATTAACAAGTTCCTGAATTTCTTTATTTAAATTATCAATTCCAGCAGGTCCTCGATACATAGGCGCGAGTACTTGAATATCACGAATGGCCTGGCCTTTTGACATGGCCCCCTTCACAACTTGTGTGACGACACTTGTTACTTGGCCTGCTGCGGCTTGAATAAACGAACGGTCCGAAGTTTTCGCCGTTAATGTTTCAGGTACAATACCTTTTTTAATTTGATGGGCCATTTCGATAATCGTGGACCCCTCCGCTTGACGATAAACATCGGTTAATTCGACGATCGGAATCTGCTGTGAACCTAGCAAGTCCTTTAATACTTGACCCGGTCCTACAGGAGGGAGCTGGTCCTGGTCGCCCACAAACACTACTTGTACATCTTCATGCAATGCTTTTAATAGCTGATGTGCTAGCCATGTATCGACCATCGACATTTCATCAATAATAATGAGTCGTCCCACTACTTCACGTTCGGTTTCTTCACCCTTTTCCTGCCCGTTAAAGCCAAGTAACCGGTGGATGGTCATCGCAGGTAGACCTGTTGATTCGGCTAATCGCTTGGCTGCGCGTCCAGTTGGGGCTGCTAGAACAATGGGAAATGGCTCGTCCTTTTCCACATAGGTTTTCGGATCCAACGACAAACCATGCAATTCGGCATAGACTTCCACGATTCCACGCACAACGGTTGTCTTCCCTGTACCTGGCCCACCAGTTAAAATCATGACGGCTGAATTAAGCGCCGTTTCAATTGCCTGTGCTTGTGTTGGTGCGTAGGTTACCTCGTACTGCTCCTCGATATTACCGATTGCTTTTCGGATTTCGTCACGAGAAAAATTTTGTGCTTGTTTATTTTTTTCTTTTAGCTCATTTATTTTACTCGCAATTCCTACCTCACTAAAATAGAGCGAGGGCAAATACAGGCGCGTTTCTTCACCGCAAATTTTGGATTCCTCTCGCATTTCAATTGCGGCTTGGGAAATCGCCTCATACGGAATTTCAATGCGCTGACTTTGCTCCAGCATCGACTTTACTTGAGGCAGCACGATTTCAGCGTCTAAATAGACATGCCCTTCCGATAAAGACGCTGCTGTTAGCACATGAAAAATCCCGGCTTTAATTCGGTCTGGATGATTCCCTGTAATGCCAAGCTTCCCACCAAGCTCATCCGCGCGAATAAACCCTACACCATCTACTTCCTCGATAAGACGGTAAGGATTTTCGGTTAAGAGCGTAATCGTTTCCTCACGATACGCTTGGTAAATTTTCATCCCCAGCTGTGGACCAAATCCCCACTCATTCAGACGTACCATGACGCGCTCTAAGCCAAGGTTTTCTTCGATGGTTTGGCGAATATGCAATTTTTTTTCTGCCGTTAAACGTGGTACCACATCGAGTGCGGATGGATCTTCTAAAATGATCGTCAATGCATCAAGGCCAAGCTTTTTAACAATTGTCTCCGCTGTTTTGCGTCCAATTCCTGTAAATAAATCGCTCGATAAATAATGCACGATCCCTTGCTCTGTTGTTGGCACTTCTTTTTCAAAAGTATCAATTTGAAATTGCATCCCGTATTTTGGATGTGTTTTCATTTGCCCTGTAAAACGGTAGAGCTCATCCTCCGCTAATTTTGGAAAATAGCCAACAATAATGATTTCTTTTTCTTCATGTTGAATATTGGTTTCTTGAATTTTGACACGAACAATGGAGTACATATTCGTTGCATTATGAAAAATTGTTACGATTGGGCGACCTAGAATAAAATTTTTATTTAAGTCGAACAAATTGAGATTTTCCGCCATTTCCATGCCACACTTTCTTTTTTCTTCGTATCGCCATTTTATCATATGATGCCTAGACTGTCTTAGCTATTACTACATCTACAATACGTCTGATTTTTCTATTAATTTCATGTAGTAAAGTGTTATGATAGAACATATTGAACGAAAGAAAAGGTAGTGATGATATGCAATTTAGACCATGTATTGACTTACATGATGGCAAAGTCAAACAAATCGTCGGCAGCACGCTCGGCTATGAAGACAAAGAAGTTGTCGAAAATTTTACATCAGCGCATGATTCCTCGTATTATGCATCATTATTCCAGCAAAACAAATTGACGGGTGGGCATGTTATTATGCTTGGTCCTGGCAATGAAGATGCGGCCATTCGCGCATTACAAGCCTATCCAAACGGCTTGCAAATTGGCGGCGGCATTACAGCAGACAATGCGACAAAATATATTGAAGCTGGTGCATCCCATGTCATCGTAACCTCTTATATTTTCCATGATGGAATATTAGATAGTGAACGTCTTGAAAAATTAGTACAGGCTGTTGGCAAAGAAAAATTAGTCCTTGATTTAAGCTGTCGCAAACGAGATGATAAATGGTTTGTTGTAACAGACAAATGGACAAAATTTAGTGATTTTGAAGTAAATGCCACGTCCATTCAACAAATCGAAAACTATTGTGATGAATTATTGATCCATGCAGTTGACGTGGAAGGCAAAAGAAGTGGGATGCAGGAGGAGCTTGTTCGCGATTTAGCGCAGTGGACCTCGATTCCAACAACGTATGCAGGTGGTGTCCGTTCGCTTGAGGATCTAAAAAAATTCGAAAAGATTGCTAACGGGAAACTACATGTCACCATCGGCAGTGCTTTATCCATATTTGGTGGCGATTTAGATTTCCAAAAAGTTGTGGCGTATTGTGAATAATAAGAAAAACGACGAGCCATCATATGCTCGTCGTTTTTTTATAAATTCCACATTAACCTTTTGGCAATCATTTGATATTCTTCAGGACCAATGCCCGGTGCAAATTCTTCAGGTAATTCATGTAAATCCGGAATTTTCGCTCCCTTTGGTGTGCCCTCCTCCACAATGAGCGGCGCGTTCGTCATTGGATGCGTACCTTTCCAAATCTTATCAATATCTTTATAATCCCCCACATAATTCCACGTAAACAGCACATTGCCATAACCGCGCTCTTCATATTTCCTCGCCTGATCAAACACATGATTATCAAGGCTTGGGATTGGTAGCATTCTCGTGACATCGAGTCCTGTCGCCATTTCGAGCGCTTTGGCATACGCCACGACATGAACCCCACCACGCACAAGTAAATACCCAATCATTTCCCGCGCAGTTGGATGATCGGTCATCTCAAACACACGCATTTTATGAGTACGCGCTCCGCATTCTAAGAAAAAGTTATGCAGTAAATCGAGCACTAAATTCCCACTAGAAAACACATTTTCCCCCGTCCAAGGCTTCCCCATCGAATCCACTGGTAAAGACGTTTGTGCAGCAGCAATAAAACTTTGTGTATTCCGCATGTTTTTTGCATTTTGCAATGGCGCCACATTCGGTACACCTGAAAATGAGCTATCTTTATGGAGTAAATTAATCGTATTGGCGACAAGCTCTACGTGACCAAACTCCTCTGCCGTAATACTTGCCACTAAATCATAAAATGGCTTTAGCTTCTTTTTACCACGGAAATTAAACGATTGATACATATAATTATTCAGTGTCGACATTTCACCAAATTTGCCACCTAACAATTCCTGAACCGCACTTGCTGCATTGGCATCGCCATATTCAACTTGCGGCAACTCAATTAATAAACGATTAACACGTTGAAACAAACTCAGCATCCCTCCTACTCAACAAAGCATATGCCGGTAGAAGTCGCGCTAGACCTTAGTCTTTGTGATTTACAAACGGCGTAATCCACACAATTTGATCAATGCGAATGTAAAAAGGGGTACGGCATACATCTAGTATAATATAATCTGGGCAAACTGCTGCTAAAACACCTTGCTGTACATGATTACCCGTTTGCTGTACAGCGACCATTTGCCCTAAATAATGCTGAATGGCTTCCAACCAATAGGCATTTGAATAATTATTCATTTGAACCAAAAAATCACTCCTTTAATTGCATACCCTACAATATGCATAAAAGGAGTGATTCGTTCTTCAATTATGATTTTACCTTCGATTCTATAATTATCGTGACAGGACCATCATTGATCAGCGCTACATCCATCATTGCGCCAAAAACACCCGTTTCGACTTGTAGCCCGTGCGTTGTCAACTGTTTATTAAATGCTTGCCATAACGGCTCAGCTTGCTCCGGACGTGCCGCTTCGACAAAGCTTGGACGCTTTCCTTTGCGTGTATCCGCATAGAGCGTAAATTGTGATACCGATAAAATCGCGCCACCTACCTCATGGATTGCACGATTCATTTTGCCATCTTCGTCTTCCCAAATTCGCAAATCTGCAATTTTTTTGGCAACATATTGAATATCCTCAAGCGTATCGCTATGTGTGATCCCAACTAATAACACATAGCCTTTATCAATCGCACCTGTAACTTGTCCATCCACGGTAACGGACGCTTGCTTTGAACGTTGTAATACTACTCGCATTTATAACCCTTCAATCTATTAATTAATGACGCGCTGTACCGAATAAATATCGGGCAGTTGCTTAATTTTTTCAACCACTTTATGCAGTCCCGAAATATTCGAAATTGCAATTGTTAAATGAATCGTTGCAATTTTCTCGCGGTCAGCACGGCCTGTTACGGCTAAAATATTCGTCTTCGCTTCACTTACGGCATGCATGACATCATTTAATACCCCCGGACGATCAAACGCTGATATTTCAATATCTACTGGGTATTCCTTACGCATTTGAGTCGCGGCATTTTCCCATTCTACTTCAATTAAGCGTTCCACATTGCTGTCCTCTTGAATATTCGGACAATCTGCACGGTGCACCGATACACCACGACCTTTTGTAATAAAGCCAACAATTTCATCACCTGGCACTGGCGTACAGCAACGGGATAAACGAATGAGTAAATTATCGATACCTTTCACAATGACACCCGACTCCGTACGCTTTTTCGGTGCACTGCTGTTCATATTTTTAACGATTTTTTCAAGCGCTTCTTCCTGTTCACGCTCTTTACGCATTTTTTCAGCAAGGCGATTGACAATTTGCTGTGCCGTAATACCGCCTACCCCTACCGCTGCATATAAATCATCTTCATGTGTGTAATTGAATTTCTCAATAACACGCTTAATATTCTCTGATGTTAATACCACTTTAGCGTCAAACTCTTGTGCTTTTATTTCTTTATCAACAAGTTCTTTCCCCTTCACAACGCTTTCTTCACGTACATGCTTTTTAAAGAACTGCTTTATTTTATTTTTCGCCTGTGAGCTTTGTGCAATTTTTATCCAATCTCGACTCGGTCCGAATGATTGTTTGGATGTTAGCACTTCAATGATATCACCTGTTTTCAGTGGTGTATCAAGTGGTACCATTTTACCATTTACTTTGGCGCCAATCGTTTTATTGCCCACTTCTGAATGGACACGGTACGCAAAGTCGATTGGGACAGAACCCGCTGGTAACTCAATGACGTCCCCTTTTGGCGAGAATACGTAGACCATATCAGAAAATAAATCAAATTTTAAAGACTCCATAAACTCCGCAGCGTTCGAGGATTCGTTTTGGAATTCTAAAATTTCGCGGAACCATGTTAATTTTTGGTCAATATTTTCGACATTTTGCTCCACTGTTCTTCCTTCTTTATAAGCCCAGTGCGCGGCGATACCGAATTCGGCAATTTTATGCATCTCTTTTGTGCGGATTTGCACTTCAAGTGGATCGCCATAGGGTCCGATAACCGTTGTATGCAATGACTGATATAAGTTTTGCTTCGGCATCGCAATATAATCTTTAAAACGACCAGGCATCGGCTTCCATAATGTATGGATAATTCCGATAACCGCGTAACAGTCTTTAATGCTATCTACTAGAATACGTACCGCCAGTAAATCATAAATTTCATTGAACTGCTTCTTTTGCAACACCATTTTACGGTAAATGCTATATAAATGCTTTGGACGGCCATACACATCGGCTTCGATCTCAACTTCTTCTAATTGGGAGTTGATTTCATCCATCACATTGTCTAAATAAGCTTCACGTTCATCACGTTTTTTCTTCATTAGACTAACAATACGGTAATATTGCTGCGGATTTAAATAACGTAGCGCTGTATCCTCAAGCTCCCATTTCACCTTCGAAATTCCTAAGCGATGTGCCAATGGTGCAAAGATTTCCAACGTTTCTTGAGAAATGCGACGTTGCTTTTCTGCCGGTAAATGCTTTAACGTACGCATATTGTGCAGACGGTCCGCTAATTTAATTAAGATAACGCGAATATCCTGTGCCATTGCGACAACCATTTTTCGGTGATTTTCTGCTTGTTGTTCTTCTTTTGACATATATTTAATTTTTTCAAGCTTTGTTACGCCATCAACTAATTTTGCTACTTCTTCACTAAACTCGTTCACTAAGTCTTCACGAGTTACTTCTGTATCTTCTACTACATCATGTAAAAAGCCTGCTGCGACTGTTGCTGGGTCCATTTGCAATTCTGCTAAAATGCCAGCTACTTGTACAGGGTGAATGATGTATGGTTCTCCAGAACTACGGAATTGCTCTTGATGCGCTTCCCTTGCTACCTCATACGCTTTTACAACAAAGGCAACATGTTCATCATTCATATAAGATTTGACGAGCTCGAAAACCTCTTCGGGCGCCATTATTTGTTCTTTCGCCATTTTTTGTCCACCTTGTTTCATATTTTCACGTTAAGTATAAATTCAATTGTATAAAAAATGTCTAGCAAATGTAAAGACACGTAGGCATTTAGTTTTGCAAAAACGAGAAATTTGTAGAATTGTTGAACAGGAATGGGGGGACATTCATTTGCAATATCCTCCATAAAGCAAAAGCTACCCTGCTTAACATGCACAAGGTAGCTTGACTGATTAATATTGAATTAACGTTTTAATCGGTACTTTGCTAATTTTTTCGCGGCCCTTTAATTCCTCTAGCTCAATAATGAATGCCGCACCAACAACAACACCGCCTAATTCCTCGATTAAGCGTACCGTTGCTTCCACAGTTCCGCCCGTTGCAAGTAAATCGTCACAGATTAATACTTTTTGACCTGGTTTTACAGCGTCTTTGTGCATTGTTAATGTGTCTGTTCCATATTCTAAGCCGTAATCAGCTGAGATGACTTCACGTGGTAATTTACCTGGCTTACGCACCGGGGCAAAACCAATTTCTAATGCATATGCTACCGGGCATCCAATGATGAAACCGCGCGCTTCAGGACCGACGATAATTTCTGCGCCCACTTCTTTTGCATAAGCAACGATTTGATCTGTCGCATATTTATAAGCTGGACCATTATCCATAATTGTCGTAATATCCTTAAAGCTGATTCCTTCTTTAGGCCAGTTTTCGACTGTTGTTACATATTGTTTTAAATCCATTGTTCCTTGTCCTCCTCAAGAACTCAATCGTTCGTCAAACCAATGCTTTAGCTCACTATATGTAGCATATAAAAGTTTTTGCTCCAGCTCAATTTGTTTTGAACGCATTTTATATGACGGTGCCTCTGATAATGCTTTCTTCGGCGCATGATCATTAACAGTCGTCAAACCATTCTCTATTGTAACAAATCCTAGCTCAAAAAACACTTTTGTCATAAACTTAATTACTTCGATATTGAGTCCGATATGTTGCGATAATTGTTGAATATGCTGATTCAGATTAAAGGCAGGACGTTTTTTTAAGAAACCGTAGTACCATTTAAAATGATCGCGTGTAGGCATCCCATTAAAGTAGGCCGAGTTTTTTGTATAAAAATGTGCATAAATTCGTTCAATCTTTGCAGTTTGTAATAATGCCTCCAAAATGGCTACATTTTCAGGCAAATCAAGTAGTACGAGATTACGCTGTATAGTAGTGAAATCCGTTTGTGCTGTTACAAGGACAATCTCTTTCGGAATCGCCTCTGTATATTCTTGTTTTGTTTGCTCTGTAAAGGCGATAAAGTCCGTTTGCTCAATCGGTATTTTAGCAAGCCAATGCGCTGTTTGGCTTTTTCCACGGTAATCATACAGCTGCCATTCCTTGACCCCAACATCTTGAATCATAAATTGCGGCTTTTTATTCCCTTGCCACTCATTAATTTGCAAATCACCAACGAGCGATAAATCAATGCCATACGAAATTTCATCGAATAAATAGCCTTTGCCAAAGCCAATAGCATCGAGTGTCGCGTAGGCATCTTCTAGCTCCATTTTTAAATGATTTTCTGCTGAACCAATTTTACGCATCGATTTGACTTTAACATTTTGAATTGCGAAGTTTGGTTTCGGAAACTCTGTCCCAAATGGCGCTAATTGACGAATTTCTTCAATCGCTTCCACTGAAATTTCGTTTAAGGTAATCGGCACATCAATATGTAGCTTTTGAATGAGCTGTTCTTCGGTTAAACAGGCACTTGCTTGGTCATGCAGACGCTGACGTAACTCATCAACATGTTCCAATGGTAACGTCATCCCAGCTGCCATTGGATGCCCACCGAAATGCGGTAATAGTTCACGGTTTTTGGCTAATTCATTATACAAATGGAAGCCTTCAATACTACGCGCAGACCCCTTGGCAATGCCTTTTTCATGGTTCAAAGAGAGCACAATCGTTGGGCGATAATATTTCTCCACTAAACGAGATGCAACAATCCCTACAACACCAGGGTTCCAGTTTTCTCCCGCAACTACTAACACAAGGGAGTCCTTTATTTGCGGTGAGCTTTCTATCATTGTTATCGCTGCATTCGCAATTTCCTCAACGATTTTTTTACGCTCGGTATTTTGGTCATTTAACTGTTTGGCTAAATCGTTTGCCTCTATTGGATTTTCGCTCATTAAAAAATGAACCCCTGGCTGTGCGTCACCTAATCGACCAATTGCATTTAAGCGTGGTCCAAAATAAAAGCCGACTGTTTCTTCATTAATATCCTTTTGGCTTACTCCAGATGCCTCAGAAAGGGCAGGAACCCAAGGATTGTGCGACTGTTGTAATGCCTGTAACCCACGCTGAACAAGATAGCGGTTTTCGCCAACGAGTGGTACTAAATCTGAAATTGTGCCCACTGCCACATATTCAAATAAATGTTCAGGTAGCTCCCCATATAAAGCATGCGCTAATTTAAAGGCCACTCCTACACCTGCAAGCTCTCCAAACGGATAATGCCCTTCTGGTACACGCGGATGCACGATGACATTGGCATCAGGCAATACATCTCCTGCTTCATGGTGATCGGTAATGATGACATCCATTCCAAGCTCGCGCGCTAATTTTACTTGCTCGATGCCACTGATGCCGTTATCGACTGTAATTATGAGCTGTACGCCATCTGCATGTGCTTGGCGGAATAATTCTTCATTCGGTCCATAGCCATGCTTAAATCGATTTGGAATGACAAAATCGACATCCGACCCTAAATCTAGCAGCACATTTAGCAGAACGGTCGTACTTGTTATGCCGTCCGCGTCATAATCTCCATATACTAAAATCTTTTCACCACTGTCTAGAGCCTGTTCAATTCGTGCGACAGCCTCTTCCATACCTGCCATTAAAAACGGATCATGGTAATCATCCGAATTGATTGTTAGTAAAGGTTTCGCTTGTTCTACTGTCTCACAGCCACGTGCAATTAAGATTTTTGCAGTAATGGATGAAATCTTTAGCTGTGACGTGAATTGTTTGATAAGTTCTTCATTTGGTTTTTGAATTGTCCACAGTTTTTGTGACTGAATCATGTCATTTCACTTCCTCATGCAGTCCATTATACAAAAAATAAAGCGGGTTTCCTAAGGTTTCCTTCCAAATAAAAAAAGATGCTTTGTGAATCGTTCTACAAAACATCTTTCCATTTTTATTGAGCATTGATTCTTTTCGAAACCTCTGAAGACTCCTCCTCAACAATTGCCGAAACACTGCGCTCACTCAATTGTTCTTTTAAACGTAGAAGTTCGCTATCCTTTTCATTAATAATTGTTCGGGCATTGTCCAATTCTTTTCGTATCATTTTGATTTTGTGCTCACTGTTAAACATTCGGAAAGCCGAAAAGCAAAAGCTAATAATAAATCCAACCAAAACCGAGCTTAAAATGACTAGAATTAATGGCCAATATGCTTCACCGAATACATAATCAACCGGAACCCTTTCAACATTTACCGTTGCAAAAATGGCAATAATAAGTGCAAATAGCAGCCCTACAACAAATGTCCATTGCATTTTCATCATCGTCTCACCCACTCTTATAAAATGACTATCTAGTTATTTCTATTCCCATTTTATACATTCCGCAAAACTAAAAGCACCCGATAAATAAATATTTATCAGGTGCTTACATGTTCTATTAAACTTGTGGCTCGTCTGAACCCCATTGTTTTTTCTCTTTTTTCACAACAGCCGTACCCTTTTTGTCCATTTCGCGAGACTTTAATGTGTACCAAACTTGCGCTGCGATACAAATTGATGAGTACATACCTGTAACTAAACCAATTAGTAAGGCAATCGAGAAGTTTTGAATCGATGGTGCACCTAAGAAAATAAGCGCAATGACTACGATAATAACCGTTAATACCGTATTAATCGAGCGTCCCATCGTTTGACGCAGTGATTTGTTGACGATTAAGGCAAGCTCTTCCTTCGTAGTAATCGAACCTGCACGATCAATATTTTCACGAATCCGGTCAAACGTTACAATCGTATCGTTGATCGAATAACCAACAATCGTTAATACCGCTGCGATAAATGTAATGTCTACCTCTAGACGTAGAATACTGAAAATCACCACAATAAAGAATACGTCATGCAGTAAAGAAGCAATTGCCCCTAGACCCATGCGCCATTCAAAACGAACTGCTACATAAATGATAATGCCTAGTGCCGCTAATGATAAGGCATAAATCGCATTTTTTGCTAACTCTTTACCAACTGTTGCTGAAACGGTGCTTAAGCTTGGCTCATGCCCGTATTGATCCATAACAGCTGCTTTAAAGTCTAATACTTCTTTTTGTGTGAAGTCGGTTTTATAACGCATAACCGCGATATTTTGATCATCTCCTGAAATGACAACATCTTCATTGGCGAAGCCGATTTCATCTAAGTAATCCACAACCTCTTCTTGTTTTAACGCTTGGTCCGCTAAAATTTCGACACGAGTACCTTGTGAGAAATCAATGCCTAAGTTGAGTTTGAACACGCCAAGCACGACAATACCGATGACAAGAATAATCGATGATAGCGCATAGAATTTTTTACGATTCTGTACGAAATCCAGCTTATCAAATTTTGTTGTTAAATCTAAAGAAGTAATATTATCCTCTAAATTATGCTGCTTTGACTTTGGAATACCAAACCATGCTGGATTGCTAAAGTAGCCACTATTTACTAATAGTCCTTGTAACATACGTGAACCCCATACCGCTGTTACAAATGATAATAAGATCGAAATGATTAATGTTGTTGCGAAGCCTTTTACCGAGCTTGTACCAAAGTAGAATAATACAACCGCTGCCAGTAAAGTCGTTAACTGTGCATCGATAATAGCTGATAAGGACTGTTTTGAACCTAATTTAAAGGCATCTTTTACCGTATGCCCTACACGTAATTCTTCACGAATACGCTCGGCCGTTAAAATATTCGCATCTACTGCCATACCAATACCTAATACAATTGCTGCAATACCCGGTAATGTTAATACCGCATTGATTCCGTTAAATACGATTAATACTAAGTAAGTGAATACTGATAATGTAATGATTGAAATAAACCCTGGTAAACGGTAGTACAGTAACATGAAGACGAAAATTAAAATAACGCCGACAACACCCGCAAATACTGTATCATTTAAAGCATCTTTACCAAACTGTGCACCAATCGAAGTGGAGTATTTTTCAGTTAATTTTACAGGTAATGAACCCGAGTTTAATATTGACGCAAAGTGTTTTGTTTCATCAACAGTAAAGTTACCTGAAATCATAACATCTGTCGTATTTAGTACTTGTGTAACAGAGGCAGCTGATTCAAACTTTTGCTCATCTGCTGGCTTTTGAATTTCAGCAGCATATGAATCTACGCCCTCTTCAAAATCTAACCAAACGACTAATAGGTTATTTGGTGCACCCATATCTTTTACTTTTTGTGTTACTTCAGCAAATTTTGCTGCATCTTTTAATGTTAATGTAACGATTGGACGGTTTTGTTCATCAAATGATGCATTTGCACCACCCTCTTTTAAATCCGTACCATCTAATAAAATGTTATCATTCACATCACGGAATGTTAAATTGGCCGTACTTGATAAGAGCTCACGCGCAGATGATTGATCATCTAAGCCCGCTAGCTGTACGCGAATACGGTCTTCTCCTTCAATTTGAATGCTCGGCTCACTAACACCAAACATATTTACACGATTATTCAGCGCTGCTGCCGTATCTGCAAGCACCTTTTGTGTAACTTCTTGTCCATCTACCAATGATTCGACTTCATAAAGAACCTCGAATCCACCCTGAAGGTCTAAGCCGAGTCTTACATCGTTTAGCACCTTCTCTACCGTTGTGCCCATTCCTGTAAATAGCAATGCTACAACAAGAACAAACGTAATAATACGGTTTGCTAATTTCATTTAAAAATCCTCCTCAATGTCGTACAAAAAAGTACGAGCAAAAACATCAAGCTACATACCACAAACTATGTAATCATGGCGATTTATTTACTTTTTGCTTTTCAAATATAATATATCTCCGCGTTGAAAAGCGCAACACTCTCATTATGAAACAGCTTGTGGAAACTGTCAAATTATTACTAGATATTACGATTTACTTTTTTACGAAAATCTATTTTTTCGGATCGAATAATTCGTCTAGCTCGTCCTTCGATAACATTTGCTGTACATCACTATGCTTCAATCCCTTTATTTGGATATAATTCAACAATTCTGAAGCACCTACTCCTAAAATACCTGAAGCAAGCTCATGAAGCCTTAATTTTTGAACGTCCTGCTTACGCCAGATTTTATCAATGCAATAGCACCATACATCTTGCTCTGTAATAGAATTATAGCCAAAGTAATGAATTTCCTCGACTTTGTTTTTCAAAATTTCTTGAACTTGTTCATAAAGTTGTGAATACGGAATTTGCATAGCAATCACCCCTACTGTAGGTTTTAACTTAATTTCATGGAGCATACGTTAATTGTATATGAATTCGAAAGGAGAGAGCAGAAGGTAATTGGGCTCATTTTTAAAAGGAACATTATTTTTAATGTTCGTCATTTTCATATCTAAATGTTTTGGATTTCTTTACCGCATGCAATTTATGCGTATCGCAGGTGAAGAAGTTGTCGGGCTCTACATGACCGCCTATCCGACATTTATCTTTTTTATTTCTCTTATTCAATTAGGGATTCCGATTGCTGTGTCAAAGCTTATCGCTCAATATGATGCGACACGCAAAAACGAGCAAACTGCAGCTGTTATGGCAAGCGCTATTAAACTATCTATCATTTCCATTATCGTATTTACACCAATCGTCTTACTCAGTACGCCTTTTATCGCAAAAACATTATTACATAATGAAAATTTAATTTTGACACTTTATATTAGCGTCTTCACGATTCCACTTGTCATCGTATCAAGTCTCATAAAAGCATACTTACAAGGGTTAGCTAAAATTGCGCCTACCGCTTGGGCACAACTGCTTGAGCAAGTTGTTCGAATCGGACTAATCATGGCTGTTTTGCCGTATTTTGTTTCAACATCCCCTGCCAAAACCGCTGCAGCAGCAATGGGGATTACTGCGATTGGTGAAATTTTTTCATTATTATTTTTAAGCTACTTTTACTTCCGAGCAAAACGAAAACATGCAATAACTAAAAAATCTAATTCTTCTTTCACGAAACCGATTATGCAAATTGCTTTACCCTCTGCTGGGAGTAAATTATTCGGCACATTTACCTGGTTTTTAGAGCCGATTGTTTTTTTAAAGGCGTTGACTGTTGCTGGGCTAACTGCTGGTGCAGCCACTACACTATACGGGGTAATTTCTGGTGTACATATCCCATTATTATTATTCCCGGCATTCATTCCAAGTGCGTTATCAATTATACTTGTACCTGCTGTTAGTAGCGCCTTGGCACGCAATGATTTGCCCCTACTCACAAAACGAGTTAGCCATTCCTTAAGACTCAGCTCTCTCGTTGGCTGTATTGCTGCTACCGTATTCTTCATACATGGAGACGAATTGGTCACTGTTTTGTTTCATTTAGAAGAAAATCGAGGCTACATGAAAGTTTTAGCACCTATTTTTTATTTTTATTATATTCAAAGTCCACTACATGCCATTTTACAGGCGATGGACGAGGCACAAGCCGCTATGATGAACTCGATTTATGGTGGTCTCGGCAAACTGTTTTTATTATTTTTCCTTGCGTCTCAGCCGGAAATTCAAGAATTTGGTGCTATTATTGCCATTGGTTTTGGCGTGTTAATCACGTCCTTTCTACACATCGCCTCCATTAAGCAACAGCCCAAAATTCGTGTAGGCTTCCGATTTTTTATTTTGCCCTATAGTGTATTTATCGTTACAGCAGCAGTTTTGCCTACCTACACGCACCAATATCCACTGACAATTCAAATTATGATAACACTTGTCGTTACCGTTGTATTACTTCTTCTTACAAAACAAATTCGCATTCAAGATATTTTATACATTCGGACGATCTTTTCGCGCTCGTAATTGGACAAACCACTTTCCATGATCATAGCTACAATAAAAAATATCTCTAATATTAGTATAACCTTGTAGCATCAGTTCGTGCTCAAGCCAAGCTACATCTTTATTAATAATTTTCAAATGTCGCTGATCCACATATCCATCTAGTACAAGTGGTAAAATTACCGGGTCTTGGTCCTTTAGATAGATGGACAATTTTCCAGACTGCTCTAAAAATGCATAGGCCACATCCTGTACAGTGCTCACACCCTGCTCACGTAATTGCTGTAGCAAATCATCTAAATTATAGCGCTGCTTTTTCATTTCAGCTTCACAAAGCCAGCCGTCACGAATGATTAAGGTCGGGTCGCCTTCAATAAAATCACGTAACTTTTTATTTTTTAAAATAAACCAGGAATTCACATACTGAATGAGAAATAATACACCAATTGGTAATATATCCTTCACTAAATCATGATTCAAATCATCCAAAGCAAGTGCTGCCACTTCTGCCATTAAAACAAAAATTGCCAAGTCGACAATGCTCAATTCGCCAACTTCTCGCTTGCCCATTAAGCGAAAAACAACAAGTAAAATAATATATAAAAAGATTGTTCTACCACTAATCAGTAAATAATCATTCATATGATCACCTCCTAATTAGCATGAACAATAATAGAAAATTCATACAAAAAAGGCTTGCAGAATCTACTTCCACAAGCCTTTTACTTATTACACTGATTCTACACGACCAATTGCTTGGCGTTCGAATTTTAAACGTGTGTTACCATCAACTAATAAATATACAGTTGTATCTTCAATTGCGTCGACTTCACCATGTAATCCACCAACTGTAACGACTTTATCGCCACGTTTTAAACTATTTTGCATTTGTGCCGTTGCTTTTTGACGTTTTTGTGCTGGTCGAATTAATATGAACCACATCGCAATGAACATTACGATAATCGGTAAAAATTGTACTAAAGCATCCATTCTCAAATTGCCCCCCTTCTATATCTCACTTTCATAGTATAGTATAAACTTACGCAATTTTGCGCAAAAAAACTCTAAAATTTCTCAAAAATTTATAGAACCGCTCATTTTTCATTCAAACCGTTAGAAGTTTTTTGCATTGGGCTTATTATAGCCATACTTCTCAAAGAATTCCTCTTTAAAATCACCTAAACGATCTTCACGAATCGCCTCACGAACTTGCTCCATTGTTTTAATTAAGAAGCGTAAGTTATGGTAAGACGTTAAGCGTAAACCAAATGTTTCTTCTGTACGCATTAAGTGACGCACATACGCACGTGTATAATTTTTACAAGTATAACAATCACATGTTTCGTCAATTGGTGTAAAGTCTTTAGCATACTTCGCGTTTTTAATAACCATACGCCCCTCTGACGTCATTAATGTACCATTACGAGCAATTCGTGTCGGCAACACACAGTCAAACATATCAATCCCACGAATCGCACCGTCAATAAGTGAGTCAGGAGAACCGACGCCCATTAAATAACGTGGCTTGTCTGCTGGCATCATAGGTGCAGTAAAATCTAATACTTTGTTCATAATTTCTTTTGGCTCGCCTACTGATAAACCACCAATCGCATAGCCTGGGAAGTCTAATTCAACGAGTGCTTCAGCAGATTTGCGACGCAATGCCTCATACTCGCCCCCTTGAATAATCCCAAATAAGCCCTGCTCATCTGGACGCTGGTGCGCTTCCTTACAGCGTTTTGCCCAACGCGTTGTACGGTCTACAGAGGCCTCCATATATTCATAAGTGGCTGGGAATGGTGGACACTCATCAAACGCCATCATAATATCTGAGCCTAAGTCGTTTTGAATTTCCATCGCTTTTTCAGGAGATAAAAATAATTTATCGCCGTTTAAGTGGTTACGGAAATGAACGCCTTCTTCTTCAATTTTACGGAACTTGGATAAAGAGAATACTTGGAAACCGCCTGAATCCGTTAAAATTGGACGATCCCAGTTCATGAATTTGTGTAATCCGCCCGCTTCTTTTACGATATCATTCCCAGGACGTAACCATAAATGATAGGTGTTCGATAGGATGATACCTGCATTCATCTCTTTTAATTCTTCTGGGCTCATTGACTTAACCGTCGCCTGTGTTCCTACAGGCATAAATGTTGGGGTTTCAAATGAGCCATGTGGTGTATGCACAATGCCTAAACGCGCCCCTGTTTGCGCACATGTCTTAATTAATTCATAACGAATGGGTGGTTGTTTTTTTGTTTCTGTCATCTATAATTCCTCGCTTTTCTAAAGTATTAACACTACTTCGAATCTTTTACACCTTGGCGTAAAAAACACCTACCACTCATTGTAGTAGGTGCACACAAATACTAATTGTATAGAGATTATAGCCTAAATGCAAATTACTTCTTCGGACGAATAAACATCGCGTCACCAAAGCTAAAGAAGCGATATTTTTCTTCCACTGCTTTTTCATAGGCATTCATAATCGTTTCCTTTGAAGCTAATGCACTGACAAGCATGACTAGTGTTGACTTTGGTAAATGGAAGTTTGTAATTAATCCATCGATTGCTTGATAGGTAAAGCCCGGGAAAATGAAGATATTTGTCCAGCCTTGTGAAGCTACGATTTTACCGCCATGATCACGCGCAACAGTTTCTAATGTACGTGTTGAAGTTGTGCCAACAGAAATCACTTTACCGCCAGCATCTTTCACTCCTTGAATCGTGGCAGCTGCTTCCTCAGATACGCTGTAAAACTCGGAGTGCATATCATGGTCCTCAATGGAATCCACACTTACCGGACGGAATGTACCTAAGCCGACATGTAATGTGATGAATACCACCTTTACCCCTTTTGCCTTAATGGCTTCCAGCAATTCTTCTGTGAAGTGAAGGCCAGCTGTTGGTGCTGCTGCCGAACCGCGCTCTTTTGCGAAGACCGTTTGATAGCGATCTTGGTCGTCTAATTTTTCGCGAATGTATGGTGGTAATGGCATTTCACCTAATTGGTCTAATATTTCATAAAAAATGCCGTCGTACTCAAATTTGAATGTACGTCCACCATGATCTAACTCACCTGTACAAGTTGCGGTTAATAAGCCATTACCAAACGTCACAACTGTGCCCACTTTGACACGCTTTGCAGGTTTCACTAATGTTTCCCACTCATCGTCATTCGTTTGCTTTAATAATAACAGCTCGATATGCGCCCCTGTTCCTTCTTTTTCACCCATTAAACGAGCAGGTAAAACACGTGTATCATTTAATACAAGACAATCCCCTTCGTTTAATTCATCTAAAATATGTCCGAATTTATGATGTTCCAGTGCTAGAGAATCCGGATTGACAACCATTAAGCGACTCGCAGTACGGTCTAATAATGGGGTTTGGGCAATTAATTGTTCTGGTAAATGAAAATCAAAATCTTCTACTTTCATGCTGATTACTTCCTTCTTATTCTTTTTGTGCAGGCGGATAGCCGAAATGGTCATAGCAAATCATCGTCGCAATCCGTCCGCGCGGTGTACGCTGAATAAAACCAATTTGCAGTAAATACGGCTCGTACACATCTTCAATTGTAATACGTTCTTCTCCGATAGACGCAGCTAATGCATCTAAGCCTACCGGACCACCACCAAAGCGCTCAATCATGGACTGCATTAATTTATGATCAATATGATCCAACCCGCGTGGATCGACCTGTAATAATTCCAAAGCCTGCTGTGCTAGGGCTTCAGAAACAACACCATTTGCTAACACCTGTGCATAGTCACGTACACGCTTTAGTAAGCGATTGGCAATACGCGGTGTGCCACGAGAACGACGCGCAATTTCATAGGCTGCCTGCTCATTTAGTTCAACGCCAAATAGCTCACCCGAACGAATGACAATTTGTGCGAGCGCTTCCTCATCATAATACTCTAGGCGGGCCAGTACACCAAAACGATCACGTAATGGCGCGGATAAAGCACCTGCACGTGTCGTTGCACCGACCAATGTAAAAGGTGGCAAGTCTAAACGAATCGAACGGGCTTCAGGGCCTTTACCGACAACAATATCTAAGCAAAAGTCTTCCATTGCCGAATACAATACCTCTTCAATGGCACGTGGCAAACGATGAATTTCATCGATAAATAAAACATCACCTGCTTCCAGTGAGCTTAATATGGCAGCTAAATCACCTGGACGTTCAATCGCTGGACCACTCGTCATTTTGACATTGACTTCCATTTCATTGGCAATCACTACCGCCAACGTAGTTTTCCCTAAACCTGGTGGACCATAAAGGAGAACGTGGTCAAGACTTTCTTGGCGTAGCTTTGCGGCTTCGATAAAGATTTTTAAATTTTCCTTTACTTTATCTTGGCCTATGTATTGCGCCAAGCGTTGTGGCCTTAACGAAAGCTCAAATTGCTGTTCAGCTTCTGCCGCTTGTCCAGAAAGTACACGGTCTGACAAAGTTCTCACTCCTTTTTTATTTTAACTTTAATAATAATTTTAACGCTTGTTTAATGTAAGCATCTGTCGTTTTTAAATTTTCATCTTCATCTAGTTGAGACTTGATTTTTTCTAGCTCTTTTTCAGAATAACCAAGTGCGACTAATGCTAACATCGCTTCCTCTAGCTCATGTTTATTTGGATTGACACCAAACAATGGGAGCTCATCTTCTGTGCTCGGCAATTCAACCGCATCTAGCAGCATGTCCAGCTTGCCCTTTAAATCTAAAATCATTTGACGCGCTGTTTTCTTACCGACACCTGGAAAGCGCACTAAAAAGGCCTCATCCTCCATTTCAATTGCTTGAATAACGGAAGTCGGATTGCCACTTGCTAAAATGGCTAAGGCTCCTTTTGGACCAATGCCTGACACTTGTATGAGCTTTTTAAATAATTCACGCTGCTCTAAACTATGAAAACCGTATAAATTTTGTGCATCCTCACGCACTTGCATCGATACGAATATTTGCTGCTCACTTGCTGACATTCGAAAAGCATATGGATTTGGTGTATAAAGTAACCACCCTACCCCTTGTTGCTCCAACACGATATACTCTGGCGTAATTCGCGTCACTTGTCCTTTTAAATAATCATACATCGCTTATCCCTCACATTTCTGGCTTCATTATAGCATAGTTTGATTGGATTTACCGAACGTATGTTGCATTAACCAATAGAAAAGACTGCCTAATCGACAGCCTTTCTAAGTGTAACATATTCTACTTCATCATAGTTTGAATCGTGCTTTTTAACGGCGCTTTATATTTGAGCCAATCACGAACAATCGATTGGATAAATGGATAGCAGGAAAGCTTCTGCCGTTGGTTTAATTTCAAATAAAATAAGCTTTCTCTTAAGATTTCATTCGGGAAATTCAAATAATGCAATTTATGCTTGGCTGTTTGTAAATACGGATGCGTTTTCATCAGCTTTGCTAAATTATATTTTGTTTGTGGTAACACACGATGCATCCATAATATTAATTCATCTGAAGCTTCTCCAAGAGTTGCTAAATCAAAGTCAATAATTTTTACATCATTTGCTGAAATCATAAAATTATGGTGTACTACATCCCCGTGTAATATTGTGAGCGGTTCGAAATTTCGCTGACTTTGCTCAATTGCGTTTAATGCCTCAAACGCTTCCTTTACAAGGACTTCATAATGATTGTGGAGCAAGCCCTTTAATGCCTCTTCTTGCGCAACAAAACGTTCAAATCTGCGCTGCCACTTTTGGAACAACTGATAATTGGGCAATACGTCTTGTGACCAATTGATTTTATCCGTTGATTTGTGTAGCGTCTCCAGAGCTTGCAAGGCTAGTATTTGATGCCCTCTTTTTTCATAGTTTACGCTCGTACCGTCAATCCATTTTTGCTTTAAAATATGACGATCTTCATTGTGCTCAAGTGGCACATGGTACGGAAAATCAATATTTTCTAACTGTTGATGAACGTATTTCACTTTTTGTGCAAGCCATATATCTTCATAATATTTCATAAAAAAACGACCCTTTGGTGAATCCCATTGCCAACAGTTTTCTTTAATTACGATCGACATGACTTATTTTGTGGTGGCATTTGGTGCATCGGGTGCGTTTGATGCATTTGCGGCATCTGTGGCATCTGTGGCATTTGATGCATCTGCGGCATCATATATGAAGGATATGGCATCATTTGTGGATGGCAACAAGGGTTCGGCATGCACATCATTTGTTGAATTTCTTCATAATAATGCTGTAATTGCTGCTCTTGATCAGAGCAGTCACATTTTCTCATTGGTGATTCTTCTTCTCGCATGATTGGTAGCATCGGCATCGGCTCTTCCATTGGCATACGGTGACAGTGTGGGCATCGAGGCATTGGCATCATTTGTGGCATGCAATGATGCATCATAGGCTGCTCAATAAATATCGGCTGCTGTGGTGGTTGCTGAATATAGATGGGCTGTGGGTGAATTACTTGTGGTTGCGGCATTGGCATTGGCATCGGCATCGGTTGTGGGACGGCTTGTGGCATAGGTTGTGGTTGTGACGCTGTTACGTTTTGCTCAATGGATGGTTGCACATGTACATGCGTTTGCCAATTTGGCATCGGCATTGGTTGTGGGATTGGTGGTTGGAAATAAAGGTCACCTTGCCACAATGGTCTTTGCATTTGCGGAGCTGGTAATGGCGTTGGTACTGGAGTTGGAGTAGGCTTCGGTGGTTGTACTTGTACTTGTGTTTCCTTCATTGGTTTTTGATGCTCTTTTTCTACATGCGGTACCTGTACCTCTTTTTTCGGTGCACTATTTGGTAAATAAATTTCCATTCCCGGCACAATATAATCGGGATTGGTTAAATGTGCGTTTAAACGCTTTAATTCTTCAAAGCCAACAGCATATTGCTTGGCTATCTTCCACAAAGTATCTCCCTTTTGGACAATATGAACGCGCACATCTTTCCTCCTTTTCTCGTAATAGCATATGCAACAATCGCCTGGTTGCCACCATTTTAGTATTTAGAAAAACATATTTTGCGCGAAATGATGAATTTTCTTATGTGGATTCCCTTGAATAAGTTACGCTTGCTTATCCGCCAAGTTAATCAAAATTGTGTTACACTTAAAAGAAGAGCTATGTTGATAGAGGTGAATTTAATGAAAAAACTCTTAGGAGAAGATCGCAGAATCGAACTTCTTGCCTTACTAAAAAATGCCAAGCAACCATTGACAGGAACCGATTTGGCTAAGCATACAAATGTGTCACGTCAGGTCATTGTCAATGATATGAATTTATTAAAGGCGCGTAATGAGCCGATTGTCGCAACAAGTCAAGGCTATATTTATATGCATCATGTGCACCAAGAAAAAATCACTCGTAAAATTGTATGCACGCACAAGCCCGAAGAAGCAAAAGAAGAGCTCTTTATTTTAGTGGATTGTGGTGTTACGGTAGAAGGCGTTATTGTTGAACATCCTGTATATGGTGAAATTACTGCCTCAATCATGGTATCCAATCGTTTAGAAGTGGAGCATTTCGTCAAACGCGTAGAGGAAACCAATGCCCTTTATTTATCCGCTTTAACAGACGGCACCCATTTACATGTCATTAGTGCAACGGCACAAGAAAATTTAAATTTAGCTGAAGCGAAATTGCGGGAACGCGGATTTTTAGTAGAACATTAAAATAGCAGCCTAACGGTTTTTTTGCCGTTAAGCTGCTTTATTTTATGACGCCATCTTGTGCGCTATCATATAAGATTTTCTTCGATACACGCTTAATACAAGCCCAATTAAAATGGCGTTGAGTAATAATGGTGTCATCCCATAGCTGATAAATGGCAATGGCACACCTGTCAGTGGTAGGAAACCAAATACCATTAATATCGAGTAAAGACTTTGGGCACTGTATAATGTCACCGCGGCGATGACAAGCAATTTTCCAAATGATTGCGGCATCGTGCGTGCATGCCATAAAATGCGCAGTGCAATCCCAAGTATAACTAGTATGGCAGCGACACCCGCCACATAGCCATATGCTTGAATGAGCTGGATTAAGGCATAATCGGTATGTGCTTCTGGTACATAGTAAATCGTTTCCGCTCCAAACCAACCCGCCCTTGCAAGTGCTGTTTTAATTTGGAGCATCATATAGCCTTCCGATGTCGCAAATAAGTCAGGATTTAAAAATGCGGCGATACGCACCGTTTGATACGGTTCGAGTAAAAAATGATAAGCATATATACTGTACAAAATGAGCGCTACGTTTATTGTTCCTACTACTACAAAGACCGTTTGCTTCACTTTACGCGCAAAATGACTAAAGCTAAATAATACTGCTACAACGACAATATATAGCATTGCAACCGCAAGATTTGGTAGCTTCATAATTAAATAAAGCGGCAATAAAAATAACCCCGTTAACTGCCATAGCTTCCATTTTCGTTCGGTAAAAAACCCTGCAAATGCTACTAGTAATAGTGGTAGCACTGTCCATGCTTGAATGAGAATTGGCCCGATTCGAAACATCGCTTCTCCATTACGGAAGGTATTAGAAATCAAGGGCAGTATAGCAAGTAACAGGGTTGCCACGCCATAAATTGGAAAACTAAAGCGTTGTAACTTACGGTAATCCACAAACATTAGCCCCACAATTAACGCCATTGCTAACACTATATGAATAATTTTATTTTCTACTAAATAACGTGTCATATCATATCCGAACACTTCATTTACATCCACTGTTAAAATCGGTACAAAGCTTGAGGCTATCAGTAAAATAACCGCACCCATTAACCAAAAATCCCATTTCGGTCGGTGAATTTTGTCTAGTGATTTTCCCAATTGCGATGCAGAGCCCATTTCGCTAATCGCTTTTTGCTCGGCTTCCTCTCGAGAATAGCCCTTACTGACCCATGCCTTTGTAGAATGCCCAATATGCTGCTGCAACTCCTGTTCGACATGGCTACGTGCCTCTTTCGAACGGATATAGCTTGTAACTTGCTGTAAAAACTGCTTACTCGACATGCATGCGCACCCCCAAAATTCGTTGTTTTAGCGTAAGTTTGATGCGCTCGCTGTCCTGCTGCAATTGCTTTGTCCCAAGCTTTGTTAATTGATAATATTTAATACCTTCATGCCAGCTTGCCATCAGCCAGCCCTGCTGCTCTGCTTCATGTAAAATGCTGTAAACCAATCCTTCATTCTCAACAATTTGCTCAACAGCGCGCACATGCAGCTGCTGTGTCAGCTCAACACCTGATTTTGCTTCAGTCAGCATCGATAAAATTTGCTGCTTTAATGAAGCGCTTTGTAGCTGCTTTCGAATATTTTGCTGATGCTCATTTGTAAATTCCAGCTGTTTAAAGGCCGTTTGATCGACGGTTTTTTTTAATTTTTTTAATCGCTCTTCCACATTATTCACGCTCCAATCGTTTCTTTAATAATTGTTTTGCCTTGCGAAGCCTTGTTTTTACAGTGCTTTCATTTAACTGCAAGACCTCTGCCATTTCCTTCATCGTTTGTTCCTCGTAATAGCATAAATAAATGACTTCGCGGTATTTCATAGGTAATGCAAATACCGCGCGCACTAATTCATCATCCTGCTCTTGCTGGATGACCTGCTGTTCTACACAATCAGCACTCTTCACTTGTGCAAATAAGTCTTCCTTTGCGGCCTCTACATTTCTTGCATACCAGCTTTTTAAATAATCCTTTGTATGATTAATCGCAATACGCCACAGCCATGTTTTTAGCGAGGAATTAAAATGGAATGTGGGCAATGCCTGATAGCATTTCACAAAAATTTCTTGCGTTAAATCTTCTGCAATCGCTCGATTATGTACGTACTGCATGACGAGCTGTAAAATATCTTGGCCATAATCACTCATCAGCTCATCAATGATAACTTCATAGGAAAGTTGTTTCGTTTGTTCAATTGAATAGCTATCCACTTCTTTTCCTCCCTTCCTAACATTAGACGAGTGCCGTTTAATCAAAGTTTGCTTTTTCTTTCAAAACAATTAATAACAATATAATACTATAAAATAATATACAATAACTTCGATACAATCTAGCCGTTTATTAATTCAACCAAAATTGGAACTTTGGTAAAATTATTACATATCAAAAAATCATAAAAGGTGATACAAGATAATGGAAAACTTAAAAAATGCATTAAAATTAATTAAATTAGGAGAAGTGTTAAAGAAAGAATTAAGACATAGTTGGCTCTCTGATGGACGAAGGGAAAGTGTCGCTGAACACACATGGCGTGTAGCTCTCATGGCAATGGCGCTCGAATCCTCTTTACCTCAGAAAGTAAATAGTGAAAAATTGCTGAAGATGATTATTATTCATGACTTAGTAGAAGCATATGCGACAGATATTCCGGCTTTCGATACAATGAACAATGTAGAAGCAAAGCAAGCGAAAGTTGAAAATGAAATAAAAGCGATTGAAAAAATTCGAGATTTAATTGGTGGAGAAACAGGTCAATTATTTTACGATTATTGGTTCGAATTTGAACATAAGGCAACCTATGAAGCAAAGGTTGCGAACGCATTAGATAAATTAGAAGCACAAATTCAGCACAATGAAGCAGACCTTGAAACATGGTTACCAATTGAAATGGATATGCTATTCATGTTGGACAAGCATACCGATTTTGACCCAGTATTGACATCACTTAAAAATCTAATTGTCGAGGATGGTATTATTAAACTTAAATCTGCGGGCATTAATGTCCAGTAATTTTATATAAAGGAAGTTTAATAAACATACCCAAATCAAAATTCGTACACAAATTAAAAGCCAATAAATGCTCATACAACAACGTTTACTGGCTTTTCTAATCATTATTTTATACACCCACCAATGTAGGAAATTACCCTACAAAGAACTATGCCTCTATAAAAACCGCTCACGCTGCTCCACTGATGGCAATTGACATACCTCTTTTTTTCCAAACCATTTATAACGATTTTTGGCGATGTAACGATAGACCGTATCACGAATAGGTCTCGGGGTTATCATTACACCATACAACAACTTCCACAAGCCATCCAACTGCTTGGCGATTTTTAAGGCAGCAGTAGATTTCGTGTGATAATGTGAGCCTTCAATCAGTACTAAACTATTTACATCATTCGGCACCGAAAGCTCCTTTAACAAAGCTTGCCCTACTTCACTTTGAAGCGCTGCAAATTGAAATGTCGCTTTTTGATCCCGTGCTAGGATAAACTGCACGCTCGCATCACAAAAATGGCATTCCCCATCAAATAATACAATACGTCTCACGTGATTCACCTCACTCTGGTGTAACGTATGTAAAATAAGTACCGAGTGACTTTACAGTACAACCAAGTGCGATAAGCTCTTCAACGGCACCTTTCATCATCGGTTCATCCTCGTCTGCTAGTATATCAATAATAAAGAAATAATTCCCGAGTCCTGTTTTTAATGGACGCGATTCGATTTTACTCAAATTAATTTTGCGCCATGCAAATACTGATAGTACTTGGTGTAGTGCTCCTGACACATCTGTTGGTAATGTTAGCATAAATGTCGTCTTGGGCTGTGCTTGTAGCGGCACTAAACCGTGGCGAATATTTTGCTTTGATAGCACAAAAAAACGTGTATGATTAAAATGGAAATCATGAATATTCGTTTCGGCAATATGTAAATCGTATTTTTCCGCAGCAGAAGCATTGGCCACTGCCGCAATACAACGGTCTTCCGTTTGGGATACCAATTTTGCCGCAGCGGCAGTCGATGCATAGGGCGTTTGTTTTACGCTACCATGATTGTAAAACAAAAATTTATGGCATTGTGCGAGTGCGTGCGGGTGTGAATAAATTTCTTCAATTTCATCTAGTTGATCTGCATATTTTTTATTGACTAGCAAATGCTGTTGAATTTTTGACATCACTTCCGCTGTCACAAACAGCTCTGCCTCATGGAATAAATAATCCACCGTTAAAGGTACCGAACCTTCCAACGCATTTTCTACAGGAACAACGGCTAACTCAACCTTGCCCTCCGATACCGCTTCAATGCATTCGGGAATTGATTGATATGGAATATGCCAATCGTGCGGAAATAGTCCCTTTGTTGCTAAATATGTAAACGACGCCTCTGGACCTAAATAAGCGATACGTTTTTCCCACTGTTGTTGTGACATCTATTACACCTCGTTTTAGGTTCTAAATTTTCTGTAAATTATATTAAAATAAATAGGCTGCCCAATATGTCCGAAAACATTGGACAACCTATTCAATTATAGTGCACCCGAGCTAATTACTTCAGCCGATTCAATAAAATTAAGCTGATTTAAGCTACGAATCAGCTCATCCAGCTCACTGATCATGCTTGTTACATCTAATGACAATGTAACATTCGCACGCCCCTGAATTGGGATCGTTTGGTGAATCGTCAGCACATTGCAGTGTGCATCTGATACCGTTTCAAGTAATTTGGCAAGTGTGCCTTTACGATCTTGCAATTGGATAAAGACCGTTAAAATACGCTCTTGCACGATTGAATGGAAAGGAAAAACTGCATCGCGATATTTATAAAATGCACTGCGCGATAAGTCAACTTGCTTTACGGCATCCCATATTGAAGCAACTGATCCATTTTGTAAGAGCTGTTTGGCCTCTAATGTTTTTTGCATGGCATCCGTTAACACGTCTTCACGCACTAAATAATATCGTTGATTCGCTACGTTTTTCATTAAGATCCCTCACTTCATTAGTCAACAAAGTCAAATTCGAATTCCATTAAACGAACAGTGTCGCCATTTTCAGCGCCTCGTTTACGTAATTCTTCGTCTACGCCCATTGCACGTAATTGACGAGCAAATCGGCGAATACCATCTTCACGGCTGAAGTCTGTCATTTTAAATAGACGTTCGATTGTGTAACCAGAAAGCACGAATGAACCGTCATCATCACGCGTGATTTCAAAATCAACACCTTTAGATTCGTGTTTATATAGTACGACTGCATCTGATTCTTCATCTACTACTTCATGTAATAAGAATTCTGGTGTTACTTCTAGTAAGTCTGCTACTTCGAATAATAACGGCTTTAATCCTTGACGAGAAACAGCTGAAATTGGGAAGACCTTTACATCGTCGCCCACTTTCTTTTTAAACTCTACTAAGTTTTCCTCTGCATCTGGCATATCCATTTTATTCGCTACCACGATTTGTGGACGCTCTAACAGACGTAAGTTGTATTGCTCAAGCTCGTTATTAATCGTTACGTAATCTTCGTAAGGATCGCGACCTTCCATACCACTCATATCAATTACGTGTACAATAACACGTGTACGCTCGATATGGCGTAAAAATTGCATCCCTAATCCAACACCTTGGTGCGCGCCTTCGATTAGTCCTGGTAAGTCTGCCATAGCAAACGAACGGCCATCCTCTGTTTCAACCATTCCTAAGTTGGGCACGATTGTTGTAAAGTGATAGGCACCAATTTTTGGCTTCGCTGAAGAGACTACCGATAATAATGTTGATTTACCGACTGATGGGAAACCAACTAATCCAACGTCCGCTAATACTTTTAGTTCTAAAATAACTTCTAACTCTTGACCTGGCTCACCTTTTTCAGCTAGCTCTGGTGCTGGGTTTGATGGTGTTGCAAAACGACAGTTACCACGTCCACCACGCCCAGCTTTTGCGATAATCGCCTGCTGGCCATGCTCAACTAAGTCTGCGATTACATTTTTAGTTTCTGCATTAACAACAACTGTTCCAGGCGGTACTTTAACGATTAGGTCCTCTGCACGACGTCCATGCATGCCTTTACTCATCCCATGCTCGCCGCGCTCAGCTTTAAAGTGACGCTTGTAACGGAAATCCATTAGCGTACGTAAGCCTTCTTCTACCTCAAAAATAACATTCCCACCACGGGCACCATCGCCACCTGCTGGACCACCATTTGGTACATATTTTTCACGGCGAAACGCGACCATTCCGTCTCCACCGTCTCCACCTTTAACGTAAATCTTTACGTGATCGACAAACATTGCTTTCACTCCTCATAATTACGAACAACATACTTCCATATAGTATCGGTTTGCTCATATGTTTTCACTTCAAAAATTGTTTCTTCTATTGGAAATGGTGTCATTTGCCAATTCCCGCTTAAATGGAATGTTATCGACCATTCCTTGTCATTTGCTTCAATGTTCAACTGTAATTGATGCATCGTATAAGGGTCAAGCGCATCATAAACATGAATAATTGTCTTTTCCAAGTATTGTACAATTGCCTCATCGTACGCCTCCTTAATGGAAGATTGTACATCACTTATGAGTTGCAATTGTAAAGCAGGGTAGCGCCAATGAACAGTTTGTAGCCATTCTACTGTATTCTTTAAGCCAAGGCGATTGATGTTTGATAGGATTTTACAATGTTCAGATTGTTGTAAAATCACTTTTTTAGCATCCTCTACTCTTCCTAGATCTAAATTCATTTGAATTAGATGAAGCTGATTTAAATAATCGTGATTAGCGTAACGTAACGCTTCACTAACAGTTAGTTTGGAAACGACCATTTTGCACACTCCATAATAAATATTCGTTATTTAGTATAACAAGTTTTCATACATTTTTCTCTTCATACCTCACACGAAAATCGTATTCAATACTTAAGAAAACTTCAATCATTCATCCAAAAAAAAGGACTGCAATAAATGCAGTCCTTTAATTGCAAAAATTATGCTTCTTGTGCAACTGGGTATACTGATACTTTTTTCTTGTCGCGACCCATGCGTTCGAATTTAACAACGCCGTCAACTGTTGCGAATAAAGTATCATCTCCACCGCGGCCTACGTTTGTACCTGGGTAAATTTTTGTACCGCGTTGACGGTAAAGAATTGAACCACCAGTAACGAATTGACCATCAGCACGTTTAGCGCCTAAACGTTTTGACTCAGAGTCACGTCCGTTTTTAGTAGAACCTACACCTTTTTTAGATGCGAAGAATTGAAGATCTAAAGTTAATAATAACATACTGTTCCACCTCCTAGATCATTTTATATTTCAATTCGATATATTCTGAATAGCTCGCAGTCATTGTATAGAACTGCGTCACCATTGTGTTCAGAATAACTTGTAATTTAGCGTCTGTTTCATCAGTCAGCTCCGCTTGAGGTATTGTTACCTTTAAGTAACCCCCCTGTGAACCTTGCTCGATTTCAGGAGTAATCCCTGTAAGTTGTGGAATGGCATTTACTGCACCAAAAGATACAGCAGAAGCACCTGCACAAACTAAATCTCGACCATAAACGTCCGACAATGCGTGACCTGAGATTTCAAAGCCATATGATTTGCGATTTGCGTCACTATAAATAGTTACTGTAATCATAATTTCACCTATTAAGCGTTGATTGCTTCAACTACTAATTTAGTGTATGGTTGACGGTGACCTTGTTTACGACGGTAGTTTTTCTTCGCTTTCATTTTGAAAACAGTAATTTTCTTTTGCTTACCTTCTTTAACAACTTTAGCTGTTACAGTAGCGCCAGCAACAGTTGGAGCTCCAACTTTAACTGTTTCTCCACCTACGAATAAAACTTTGTCAAAAGTAACGATTTCGTCAGCAGCTACACCTAGTTTTTCAACGTAGATTTCTTGACCTGCTTCAACTTTGATTTGTTTACCACCAGTTTCGATAATTGCGTACATTAAAATGCACCTCCTCTTAGACTCAGACTCGCCCGGAATTGCAGGTGACCATAAAAGATACTTAAAACCTGTTCAGCGCGGTTGCAGTAGCACGGGTGCTACAAACAATAACATTAAAATACTACCATACCAAAATTCTTAAGTCAACCGGTTCATCACATGTTTTTCAAATGCTGAACGGTATTTTCGAATTCTCCAATCTGCTATTACTTTGCTCCATAAGAAAATACTTACAACAACGAAAGGAAGAGATTGTGGTAGTAAATATAATAGTACGATAATTGTGACTGTAAGTAAATAGAAAGAGTTGGAGACATAATATTCAAATAATTTAGAATGAGCGTAACGATTTAGTAAAGTAAAACAAAGTATTCTGCCACCATCAAGTGGCCAAATAGGCAATAAGTTCAAACATAAAATAAAAAACTGAATTTCGATAAACAACTCTTTTAATAAGGGTGGCAATAAAAAACTAAGCGCTATGCCTATTATTGTTGCAATAGGTCCGCCCATCGCAACGACAATCAATTTCCGATAAGATAATTGCATTTCGTGCTTCAAAGTCATTTCCCCACCATATGGCATTATTTTGCATGTCTCCACTTGAACGCCGACACATTTTGCCGCTAGAAAATGACCAAGCTCGTGGATCACTAGCGAAATCATTACCGCACTGTACATGGCAATATCGCCATAAAGGGCAATCAACAATAAAAGCAATAAAAATGCTGGATGAATGGAATACTTCATTTAAATTTCGCGATCCTTTAACCACTTTGTAGTTTGCTCCATATTCCAAATAACACCGTCTTTTTCAATTTGAATATAAAGCTCCCCACCTTTTTTCGTTGCAATAACGGTTCCTTGACCAACTGTTGTATACGGCAATACATAAAATTCATCAACAAAGCCAAATGTCATCGTCATTCCATTATCATAAATTACCGAAATCGATTTTCCGTTGTATTGCGTATGACCCGTAAAAATAATCAGTCCGTCATAAAGCGCATTTAAAACAAAAGGTTCCTTATACGTTAATAAAAAGCCTTCATTAAAGCGTTCGATTGTTTCGAACATTTGCAATTGCTCCACTGAATTATGAGCTGTCACAGTAATTTGCTGGTCCTTTGGCTGTGTGAAAGCGATAACTAGTTTGCGCATATACAGCAAATCATCCGAGCTATAAACAATTTTATTAATCGCTCGCTTTATTGTTAAATCGCCAAAATGATTCGCGCCTGCAATGCCAAGAAAAAGAGCGATTGCGATGAGCCATTGCCATTTTTTCAAGCTCACCATCCTATCCTTTTTTTCTCTAGTATATGCTTCATACAAAAGTGCATGAAAAAAGGAACGCTAAAAGTTTTTTTGACCTTTAGCATTCCTCTGATTCATTACTTAAATAATGATTTTATTTTAGCCAATACGCCTTTTGGTTGTTCGTCCTCTAATGTCATTAGGGGCACAGAATCCCCTAAAATACGGCGTGCAATATTACGGTAGCCTAATGAAGCTTTGTTACTTGGATCCATCACAATAGGCTCTCCTTTATTGGAAGAGCTGATAACATCCTCGCTATCTACAATAATCCCTAATAAATCGATGGATAGATGCGTCGTTACCTCGGTAATGTCCATCGCATCCCCATTATTCATTAAGTGCTTACGAATACGGTTAATAATTAATTTTGGCGGTTCAATTGGCTCTTGTTCAAGCAATCCAATAATGCGATCTGCGTCACGTACAGCTGAAATTTCAGGTGTTGTCACGACAATCGCTCGATCCGCACCCGCAACAGCATTACGGTAGCCTTGCTCAATTCCCGCTGGACAGTCGATTAATACATAGTCAAAATCACGCTTTAATTCGTCAACTAATGCCTTCATTTGCTCAGGATTTATTGCATTTTTATCTGTATTTTGAGCAGCTGGTAATAAGTATAAACGATCATCTACACGTTTATCTTTCACGAGTGCTTGATGTGTTTTACAGCGCCCTTCAATCACATCGACTAAATCATAAATAATGCGATTTTCTAACCCTAAAATAACATCTAAGTTACGTAGCCCGATATCAGTATCGACTAAACATACCTTTTTTCCTTGCAGTGCTAATGCAGTTCCAAGGTTAGCGGTTGTCGTCGTCTTCCCTACGCCACCTTTTCCTGATGTTACTACGATTGCTTCTCCCACATTAGCGGCCCCTTCCTTATGTAAGGTAGCATCTTGAGTAATTGCTTCATCAATATTCTTTGCGAATAATAGCTCTTCTTCACTCATTTAGCTTCCTCCTTTAAATGTTGATAAATTCGGTCGAATATTTCTTAATTCTTGGATTCGGTCATAGGAAATCGTACCATCTTCGCTTATATAGGCAAAGACTTGATGCATATGATCTAAAATATAATTGCTTTCATTTGTCATAACCTCGACAAAATTGGCGATTAACACATGTGTTGGCTCAAAATGTGAAGCAAAAACAATGGCTTCTTCATTACCATTTGCACCAGCATGAACAATCCCCTTCAGTTTTCCGGCTATATGAACATTGCCTCCTGCTTCGACACGTCCATTTGGATTGACATCACCTAAAATTAGAAGATCTCCCGTTGCACGCAAAACTTGCCCAGAACGTACAATACCAACAAATGTTTCAAAGTGGCTGGATTTCACCTGCTCTAGACTTTCTTCTACAGTGAGAACATCACTTTGAATATTTTTCACACGGTATTTTTGATGTTTCTCGACAGCTTCAATGAGCTGCTCCTTTTGTTCGGGCGTACAGTAACGTTTTCCTATGTGCAATTGTACATCTATTTTACCATCAAGATGTCCATCTGTAACTTTTTTTCCGAGTTCTTCAAGCAATTCCGTATAAGAGCATTGATCGTCTAAACGAAGGACTAAGCCATCCTTCGTCCCTTTAATATGGACAAGTTGCTTCTTCATAACAAATTCCGTCACCTCGCGCCAAATTATTATGAAAAGAAACAATCCAAAATAACGTGAATTGTTTCTTTTCATCATGTTGCCACTTAAGCGCGTTGAAATACGCGAGCGCTAATACAATATTTAAACGCCCAGGCAAGCATTATTAAAAATAAAAAGTTTGCAATTAAAGTTGGAGCTAATCGATAAATTAAAAATGGTTGTAATGCCATCGTAGTAAACTGAATTATATAGAAAAATTCATATAAAACCACTTCTAATATCGCTAACAGCCCAAGAGATAAAAATGTTGTAAATAGTAAATGCGCCTCAACACGTTTTACAAACCACGCTGCAATAAAGCAAATGGCAGGATATAAAACAGTGTAGAGCCCAATAATATTAATATAAAATACGTCAAAGCATAGTCCAAAGATCAACCCGTAAATCATGGCCTTTTTACGACTATAGTAAATGGCTAAAAAGATTAAATACAATATTAAAAAACGCGGAATTAAATAATACGTGCTGTTATTCCACTGAAGCGGTGAAAACATCGCAAACTCAGATTCTACTAAAAATAATAGTATTCCAACAAGTACAATCACTAATCGAGTGAGCATTATTCATCCCCCTCGGCAGTTGCCTCGTCTACTTTATTTGTTAAATCTGCATTTGTTGCATTGCCATCAGAGCCATCAACTGCTGTCATTTTACGCTTTGCAATAATGACATTTTCTAGCATCGAAAAGTCTGCTGCAGGCTTTACATAGGCCATTTTCGTCAGACCAAAGTCATCAGTCGTCACTTCGGTAATCTCACCGATGAGCACACCTTTCGGGAAAATCCCCCCTAAACCTGATGACAGTACTTTTTCGCCTTCTTTTATTTTCAGTTTTGAATCAATGCGCTTTAATAATAATTCGTTACGCTCGACGTCATAACCTTCAATTAAACCATGAATTTCTTCATTGTTTTCACCAAAGACAATTGCGGAAACACGGTAATTTTCGTTGTTCGTATATAGTAGCTCGACTTCAGAGGTATACGGTGTCACGACTACAATTTTACCGATTAGCCCACGCGTTGTCATAACTGCCATGTTCTTTTCAACACCGTTTGCCGTTCCTTTGTTTAAAATAATCTTATCTTCCCATTGATCAGGGTTTCTTGCAATGACCGTCGCCTGAATCGGGTCAAAATCACGTAAGCCTTCCTCTACTTTGGCAAGCTCACGTAATGTAGCATTTTCAGCCTTTAACGTACTTACTTCCGCCTGTAAAACGGCGAAATCCTCTAAGCGCATTTTTAAGCGTTGATTTTCCTCGTACGTATTCATGAGCGAGTCAATATTGCTAAAAATACCCGTTATGTAGTTTGTTGGCTTTGCGACAAGTGATTGTGCAAAGCCAACTGTATCTTTAATAATTTTTTCGGGTAATGTTGCGTTATGACGATCACGCAAAGAGAAACCAATCAATGCCACTAGAAAAATTACACTTACTAAAAGTATGATTAATTTTTTATTTGTTAAGTGTGGCATAAGAATAGGCCTCCTTATTTTGATTGTTGAGCACGAATAAGATCGATATTATCTAGTGCTTTACCCGTACCAATTGCTACACAGTCCAATGGGCTTTCGGCAATAAATACAGGCATTTTTGTTTCATCGCTAATCACTTTATCTAAGTTACGTAATAATGCGCCACCACCTGTTAATACGATGCCGCGCTCCATTACGTCTGCTGATAATTCTGGCGGTGTTTGCTCTAATGTTTTCTTTACGCCATCTAAAATCGCTACAATTGCCTCGTGTAATGACTTAGAAATTTCATCAGATGTAATTTCAATTGTTTTTGGTAGACCTGTAACTAAGTCACGACCACGAATTTCCATTGTTTCTGCTGGACCTTCTGCACGTGCTGTACCGATTTCTACTTTTACTTGTTCGGCCGTACGTTCTCCGATTGTTAAGTTATATGTTTTGCGGATATAAGCGATAATCGAATGATCCATTGCATCCCCGCCTACACGTACCGATTCACTTGTTACGATACCACCTAATGAAATAACCGCAACCTCAGTTGTACCGCCACCAATATCAACGACCATAGAACCTGTTGGCTCCCAAACTGGTAAATTTGCACCGATTGCTGCTGCAAATGGCTCTTCAATCGTAAATGCTTCTTTTGCACCTGCTTGTCGAGACGCGTCGATTACTGCACGTTGTTCCACTGATGTTATGCCAAAGGGTACACAAATCATGACATTTGGCTTCTTCCAGTTAGAACCAGATGCCTTCATTGATTCACGTAAATAGTATTGAATCATAGCTGTTGTAATTTCAAAATCAGCAATTACTCCATCCTTCATAGGACGAATGGCTACGATTGAACCTGGTGTACGACCGATCATATTTTTAGCATCATTACCTACCGCAACGATATCTCCAGTTTTTGTATTTTTTGCTACTACTGAAGGCTCACGTAATACGATCCCTTTTCCTTTAACAAATACTAATGTATTAGCTGTGCCAAGATCAATCCCGACATCTTTATTCCCTAATCCAAACAAATTAAGTACTCCCTTTCTTATAAAAACCGTTCTTTATTTATGGTGTTACTGAAATCATACGCTCTATTATAACGAATTACATCAAAAAATTATAGTGTCACAAGCACTGAATCGCGAATTTTGTCGAATGTTTTCAGATAACACTACTTTTCTATTGTATTTCTATTTTCGTTTTGAAACAAATAAAATTAATATGTAAGATTTAACAATATCACAACATGGACATGACGAATATGACAATAAGAAGTTCCTTAATGCACTCATATTTTAATAAATTTTCATAATGTAATAGTTGTTATTGTAATGTAACAAACAAGAAAAAGGGTCTATCCCAAAATTACCGTTTAGGCAGACCCTTGTCCATTTAAAAATACCCTTTTTCCTTCATACTAATAAATTGATGATCCCCGATGATAACATGATCAAGTAAATCGACACCAACAATTTTACCTGCTTCATAGAGTCGTGTCGTAACATCAATATCCTCAGGACTCGGGGTTGGCACGCCGCTGGGGTGATTGTGCGCGCAGATTATTGAAGCAGCAGAGCGCTTGACAGCTTCGCGAAATATCTCGCGCGGATGCACGATACTAGCGTTTAAGCTACCAACAAAAATCGTTTTCTTATGCAGAATTTGGTTTTTGACATTCAAAAATAAGACAACAAAATGCTCCTGCTGCAACGAAGTCATATCCTGCATTAAAAAATTGGCTGCATCCTCTGGCGACCGAATCGTGTAACGCTGCTCGCCTTCTTTTGATGCTAATCTTCTTCCTAGCTCAATCGCTGCCAGTAATAACACCGCCTTAGCTTCACCAATGCCTTTAATTTCAGTCATTTCCTCTAGTGTGGCAAATTTCAAATTGTGCAATTTTTCAAAAGTTAGCAATACGCGATTCGCAACTGCAAGTACGGATTCATGTTTCGTTCCTGTACCTAGTAAAATGGCAATTAGTTCCTGATTCGAAAGACTTTTTGCTCCTTGACGCAATAATCTTTCACGTGGCCGATCTGCTTCATGGACATCATGAATTTTCATATTTAACAAAGTTGTTTCGATCATTTACAACACTCCTAAACATGTAGTTTGAGAAGTTGTAAAGTAAGCAATTTTTGAACCAATGATGCAATCGGTAAGCCTACGACATTATTATAATCTCCTTCAATTCTATCAACGAGTAAGGCGCCACTCGTTTGAATGCCGTAGCCACCAGCCTTGTCAAATGGGTCTTTTGTTTGAACATAGGCCTCAATCATTTCATCCGATACATGCTTAAAAAGGACGGATGTTTTCTCGACCATTGTATGCTCTGTACCATCTGCTAAAATAATAGCGACCGCTGTCATCACCGTATGTCGATGGCCTCGTAGCTGCGTTAAGTGCGCTATTGCTTCTTCATATGAAGTAGGCTTATGTAAAATTTGGTCTTTAAAAACAACGATTGTATCGGCCCCGATGATGCATTGCTCAGGACATTTTTTGGCAACATCTCGTGTTTTTAAAAGCGCAACCCCTTCTACATATTCTGCTGCAGTCATAGCTTGTACACTTGTTTCTTCAACATCACTTGTTACAATTGTAAATGGCACACCTAACATCGATAATAGTTCTTTACGTCTCGGAGAAGCTGATGCTAAAACGAGTTGTTCAGTAGTAGTAAAATTCATTTTCCAATCCTCCTACTACTATAGTAAACGACAATTCAAAATTTGAAAAATGCCCCAAATCAATTGAATCTAGTCAATTTGACAATTTACGCATCTTTTTTAGCTCAAAAAGTCACTTTCAAGCAATCTAGCTGTTCAAAATAATTTTTTGCTAAATGAAGTCGGATGACATTTGGATTTGTTGTGAGCTTCAACACTTCTTCAGCGCGCTTTACCCAATCCTCTGGAACTGCTGTTGCGTCTGCCTGATCTATTCCTTGTAATGTCAGCCATTTCGTATCTTTCAATGTTTTCGGCAATTGAAGCTGAGCTGGGTTAGGACAACTGCTATGAAACGTTAGTTTTTTATAAAACGCACTTGGCACAACAGTTAATGCCGTATCTACCTTTTCGATATCTAGGCGCGACCATACAAAATATTGCCCCTCAATTTCCACAATTGCCGATTTATTTAACGTTGGAAACGAGGCAACAAATTGTGCCGCGCTGTCCGATGACGAAAATACTCCATGCTGCAACGCATAAAATACTTGAACAATTTCTTCCTGCTCTTGCTGTGAAGTCGTTTCTACAACGGGGCCTGCATCCTGTGCTTGTTCTTCAATCGGCATTTTTAATAGCATGATTAATAACAATACACCGATAATGCCTGTCATACTTCCAATGAGCATCGCCTGAAAGACTACATTATTTTTTATCTTTTTCATTTAGAAATCGCCTCAACTCTTTTAGCTCCACTCTAGCAAAATGCACATAAAAAAAGACGAGACTGCTGTCGTCTCGTCAAAAAAACTTTTCGATATTGTTCGAGCAAATTTTACAAATGCTCCTGATAAATAGCCACGCGATTACGTCCGGCTTGCTTTGCACCAATATAGAGCGCCTTATCAGCAAATGATATTAAATCCGATAAATGATGCGTATGCTCAGGAACACTCGCTAATCCTATAGATACTGTCACATGAACCGTGGTCTCTTTTTTTAGTTGTTGCTCTAATTCAACTACTTGGAATGACAATCCTTCAATGACTTGTCGATAATATTCGGCTATTTTTAGTGCTTCATCGGACGTTGTGTTCGGTAATAATACGACAAACTCCTCACCACCATAGCGCGCCAAAACATATGTTTCTTCAACAAGCGCCTGTAATTGAGAAGCAAATTCCTTCAAAATTATGTTCCCATTCTCATGACCATATGTATCATTTAAACGCTTAAAATGGTCAATATCTAATATAATTACCGATATATTTTCTATTTCTTGTTGCGTGAATTGAATTTCCATTTCTTTCATGCGCTCTGTTAAATAACGATAATTATACAAATTTGTTAATGCACAGCGTTCACTTTTATATGTCGTTTCCTCGATGACCGATTTCTGCTCCAATGCCGTTTTATATGCGGTCACAAGCAGCTGACAATGATCTACTTGGGCTTTATTAAAGGCAAAAGGCACATCACTTTCTAGCACAAGCATTGCCGGCTCATTGAATTGGGTAATCGGCATGACTAGTAAAGATTCAGCCTTTAAATCGGTTGCCAATAAGTCTTCCATTTGTAAATAAGCTCTTTTTTTTACATCGTGCACACGCTTTTTGGCATACACCTCTTGTAACAGAGCGAGCTGACACTGCTTAATCGCACGTTTTTCAAGCTGATCATTACGATGAATAAAATAGGCATTTTTTTCATAGACAATGGAAGCTTGCTTTGCTCCGGTAACAAGTAATACCTTTTGCAAAAAATTTTTTGTAACTTGTAGCTGTGTTTCATACTCATTAATATTCACTTGAAATTCCATCACATTTTCTAATGTAGCCGATTTTTGCAGTAAGGTATCATAGCTACGTAATAGCTTTGCTGTGATTAAGTAAACGAGTAAGGCTATGACTACAGCATAGTTTCCATACATTAAGATAAAGACATATAACGCTGTACCTAACAATATAAAAAACACAGAATATAATAGCTCTCCAAATAGCCGTCCTTTATATTTAACGGCTTTTAAGTAAGTTTCCTGCTTATTTAAAATCATAAAGGCAACTCCACTGAAAAGCCCAAATATTGCATAAAACAGACTATTCACAAACAGCATTTGTAAAAAGGACATTGTTTCAAAATCAAAGCCAATTCCCTTAATAAGGCTATAAGACAGTAAAGGACCGACTAAAAACACCAGTGAATAGATCGGGTATTGTGAGAAATTTCCCGTTTTCGTGCGACCTAGTAAAAAAGCAATAACAGCTAATTGATAATAAAGTAACATCATCGGCAACCCGTACAAGTATAAAATCGGAATTGTTAACCAAAAAACATTTATGCGCTTCACTTGTCCATATTTTAATGGATAGCAGGCACCAATACATATTACTAACAATAAGCTTAAAAATGTAAATAAATCTATTTGATGCGAAGGCACTCTATCAAATAAGAGGGCCAGCACAATTGTTACAATTATGAAAACAACTGTATTCATGATTATTCTTTTTAAATAGCTATACATATTTCCCCCACCAGAAAACACTTAAGTCCAACTATAGTACCAAACTAGCGATTCGATGTCACCTGATTTCTCATAAGCGGGTAATTTTCTGTCGTATCTCGCTCAATAAATAGAGTGAACCTGTCACAATTCGTATTTTTTTACTATTTATTGGAGTATGTAGCAAAGCATCTACATCTTTTACAACGGATTTTTTACTGGCATTACTTTTTTGAAGTAATTGCTGGGCTGGCATTGCACGTGGATTCTCTATATCCACAAAATAGAAGATGTCACTCACTTGTTCCAGCATGCTTAAAATTTTGTCTACATCCTTATCCGCTAATAAACCAACGACAAATTCGATCTGTTGTGCTGGAAATTGCTGCTGAATCGTTTGTACGAGCATTTCGATACTCGCTGGGTTATGTGCCCCATCAAAATAAACATCGGGTAATACTTGTTCAAAACGCCCCGCTAGTTTTGCTTTGCTAACGGCTTGCTTGATTTTTTCTTTGTTTACTGGCAAATCAAATGCTTGAAGCACTTGTAAAAATGCAGTAATTGCCAGCGCCATATTTTTTCCTTGATGTGTTCCTAAAAATTGACGAGATAACTGGTCAATGGACAGCCCTATTGAAGTATGTGTATAACTTTCGTACAGTTTAGTTGGTGTCACACTAAATTCACGCCCGTATTGCGCTATGGACGTATGCTTGCTATGCGCTTCCTGTTCGAAAATACATTGAACCTCCTGTGGCACCTCGCCAAGTACAACAGGTCGACCTGGCTTGATAATACCCGCTTTATGTGAGGCGATACTAGCGAGTGTCGTGCCTAAAAAATTTGTATGCTCTAGCGCAATGCTTGTAATAACTGAGACAATCGGCGTCACCACATTCGTACTATCTTCACGCCCCCCCATACCGGCTTCAAGCAGCACTAAATCCACCTGCTGCTGCTTGAAAAAAAGCAACGCGACGACGGTTAACAGTTCAAAATCAGTTAACTTCCCACTTAAGCCATATTCCTGTAATTGTTGAAAAATCGCATCTAGCTGCTGGGCATTAATTGCCACACCATTGATTTGAATTTGATCATGGATATCGACAACGCATGGTGACATAAACTTCCCAACAGATAGGCTATATTCACGGGCCATTGCCTCCACAAAGGTTAAGGTAGACCCCTTGCCATTCGTACCGGCAAAATGCACAACCTTTAGCTCTTTTTCAGGGTTTCCAAGTATTTCAAGCGCCTGTTCAATCGAAGCTAAACCTGGTTGAATCACCGGATCACTCGCTACTTGCCAACGTTCTTTATAGACATCTAATAACGGTATCATTTATACCCATCCTTTGCTTACAAAATAGCTTCGCACTTCGGCAATGAAATAAAGTGAGCCTGTAATGACCAGCACCTCATCCGCCGTTATCTGTTCCATTTTTTGCTCAAGTAGTGCAATCCAATTTTCATTGGCAAACTTTTGTTGATGATGACTTTGTGCAAATAATTGCGCCGCTGTAGCTGCACGTGGTAAGTCAATTTGTGTGAAATGCATTTCTGAAGCAATTTGATCCATTAATTGAATGCTGAGCGCATGATCTTTGTCCTGTAATGCCGCATAAACAAAGACGTATTGTTTATTCGGAACCACTTGTTGCAATGTCTCAATAAGTGCGGTTGTTCCTTCCGAATTATGCGCTCCATCTAATACAATATTAGGGCGCACCCATTCAAAGCGACCTTCCCATTTTGCTTTTTTCAATGCTTCACGTATTTTCACTTCATCTAATTCTTGCAAAAATAGCTTCGTTGCCGTAATCGCAAGTGCCGCATTGGCAATTTGATGCTCACCAAACATCGCTAGCTCCACATTTCTTAGCTCCATCTCACCTAAATAATCGAACAGCCCTTGATGAGGCTTTGCAAAAAATTGCTCGTTTAATGTATATATCGGTGCCTGTAATTGCTGTGCCGTTTCTTTAATAACCGCTAATGCTTCCTCATTTTTCACACCGACTACGACCGGTTTCCCAGCTTTCACAATTCCGGCTTTTTCAGCTGCAATCCGTGCATGCGTGTCGCCTAGCATTTCGGTATGCTCTAAGGAAATCGTTGTAATGACTGACACCTCAGGAATAATAACGTTTGTTGAATCTAAACGCCCCCCAATCCCTGTTTCAAGAAGTGCCACATCTAAATTTTTCTCGGAAAAATAAACAAGTGCCAGCAATGTCACAAACTCAAAAAAGCTTGGAAATTTGCCACCAAGCTTGTCTGCAATCACCCTAGCTAAAAGATTGGCAATACGTAAAAAATCAGCGTCCGAAATTTGCTGCTTGTTGATTGTTACGCGCTCATTGGCACGCTCTAAATGAGGCGAAATAAAAGCACCTACCGTTAAGCCATGAGCCATTAAAATTTCACGCGTAGCATTTAATGTGGAGCCCTTTCCATTAGAGCCAGCAAAATGAATGAATTTTGTTTTCTTCTGTGGATTACCAAGTGCATTTAAAATGATGCCTGCCGATTGCAGTGGCTCCCCTTTATACTGACTTGCCTTTAAGCGAAAAATAAAATCTGTGCATTGTTCCATCGTTTGAAACATAATTCTTCTCTCCCTAAAACCGTTAATGAATGCAATACATCCTATTATAGCGAAAATTAAAGAAAAGAGGCACCGAAAGTTCGGCACCTCTAGTTAAATTACATCGCTTTTAATTCGGCAATACGTTTTTCAACGGTTGCAAATTTTTCTTCGTAGTCGGCAAGCTTTTCACGCTCAGCGGCTACTAATGCTTCTGGTGCTTTTGAAACGAAGCGTTCATTTGCTAATTTACCAGAAACTAATTTTACTTCTTTTGCCCATTTTTCGAGTTCTTTTTCAAGACGGGCGATTTCTTCTTCAATATTAATTAATCCAGCAAGTGGCATGAAAATTTCTGCGCCTGAAACAACGGCTGACATTGCTTGGGCTGGTGCTTCAATACCATCCCCAATTGTTAAGCCATCTGGATTACAGAACTTTTCGATATAGCCTTTATTTGCTTCTAGTACAGCTGCGATGCTCGCTTCTTTTGCAGAAATCGTCATCGCTACTTTTTTGCTCATTGGCGTGTTTACTTCTGCACGAATATTACGTACTGAACGAATGATGTCCATTAATAGCTGCATATCTGTGCTTTCTGCCTTGAAATCAAATGCAGGGTTTACAGTTGGCCATGCCGCTACTGTAATTGATTCGCCCTCATGCGGTAAGTGCTGCCAGATTTCCTCTGTTACGAATGGCATTAATGGGTGTAATAGGCGCATTGTATTGTCTAAAACATGAGCCAGTACAGAACGTGTTGTTAATTTTGCGGCTTCATCTTCACCGTATAATGGTAATTTCGCCATTTCGATGTACCAAGAACAGAAATCATCCCAAATGAAGTTGTATAGCTCACGACCTACTTCACCGAATTCGTATTTATCTGATAATGTTGTCACACGCTCGATTGTTTCATTTAATCGACTTAAAATCCACTTGTCTGCTGTAGAAAGGTCGCCTGTTAAATCGATTTGTTCGAATGTTAAGCCTTCCATATTCATTAAAGCAAAGCGTGAGGCGTTCCAAATTTTGTTGACGAAGTTCCAAGTTGATTCTACTTTTTCAGTAGAGTAACGTAAATCCTGACCTGGTGAAGAGCCTGTTGCTAAGAAGTAACGTAATGAATCGGCACCGTACTGCTCGATTACTTCCATTGGGTCAACCCCGTTACCTAATGACTTAGACATTTTGCGTCCTTCTGCATCACGAACTAAGCCGTGAATTAAGACATCTTCAAATGGACGTTTGCCTGTGAATTCTTTCCCTTGGAAGATCATACGGCTTACCCAGAAGAAAATAATGTCATAGCCTGTTACTAATGTGCTTGTTGGGTAATAACGTTTGTATAACGCATCCTCTTCGTTTGGCCAGTTCATTGTAGAGAATGGCCATAATGCAGATGAGAACCACGTATCTAACACGTCTTCATCTTGTGTCCAGTTTTCTTTGTCTGCTGGTGCTTCTTTCCCTACGTAAATTTCGCCTGTTTCGTTGTGATACCACGCTGGAATTTGGTGACCCCACCATAATTGACGCGAAATACACCAGTCATGAATATTTTCCATCCAGCGGTTATACGTATTTTCGAAACGATTTGGTACGAAGTTTACTTTTTCTGCTTCATTTTTTTGCATAGCTAACGCTTCTTCCGCTAATGGGCCCATTTTTACAAACCATTGTGCTGAAAGATAAGGTTCAACTACTGCATTTGTACGCTCTGAGTGACCTACTTGGTGTACGTGAGGCTCGATTTCAACGAGTACGCCCGCTTCTTGTAAGTCCGCTACAATTTGCTTACGGCATTCGAAACGATCCATGCCTGCATATTTACCTGCTAAATCATTCATTGTGCCATCTTCGTTCATAACTAAAATACGCTCTAGGTTATGACGGTTCCCTACTTCAAAGTCGTTCGGGTCATGGGCTGGTGTCATTTTTACAACACCTGTACCGAACTCTTTATCTACATAATCATCGGCAACGATTGGAATTTCGCGACCTACGATTGGTAAAATAACCGTTTTCCCTACTAAGTGGGCATAGCGCTCATCCTCTGGGTGAACAGCAACACCAGAGTCACCTAGCATTGTTTCTGGACGCGTTGTCGCAACACGTAATTTACCAGAGCCATCAGCAAGTGGGTATTCCATATGGTAAAATGCGCCTTCTACTTCTTTGTGAATAACCTCGATGTCAGAAAGGGCTGTTTTTGCAGCTGGGTCCCAGTTAATGATGCGTTCGCCGCGGTAAATTAAACCTTTTTCGTATAATTTAACGAAAACCTCTTTTACCGCTTCTGATAAGCCTTCATCTAACGTGAAACGCTCTTTTGAATAGTCTAATGCTAGACCTAACTTCGACCATTGTTCACGGATGTGAGAAGCATATTCGTCTTTCCATTCCCATGTTTTTTCTAGGAATTTTTCGCGTCCTAAATCATAGCGTGAAATACCGTCTTCACGTAATTTTTGCTCTACTTTCGCTTGTGTGGCAATCCCTGCATGGTCCATCCCTGGTAGCCATAGTGCATCATAGCCTTGCATGCGCTTCATACGGATTAAAATATCTTGTAATGTTGTATCCCATGCGTGACCAAGATGTAATTTCCCTGTTACGTTTGGTGGTGGAATGACGATTGAGTAAGGCTCTTTATCGCTTGTTGGGTCTGCTTCGAAAAATTTACCGTTTAACCACCATTCATAGCGGCCGGCTTCTGTTGACTGTGGATCATACTTTGTTGGCATTGTAATTTCCGTCATGTGAATCTCTCCTTTTAATTAAAAACTTTTTCAATGAAATCAAAAAACTCCCTTCGTCTTTAAAAAAGGACGAGGGAGTTAAATCGCGGTACCACCTTTAATTCCGTTTGGGTTTAGTCAAGCGCTCGCATACGTCGTCACTTGCTTCACTCGTCCACTCGTGAACTATATGTTCAACTCGCGTCTTCGCTCAGCTGCGTTCCTCGTCTGACAAGCGCTTTCTTTAAACCCTTATGATTTAATTAAGCGCTCGCAAAATCTGCGGCGTTCCTATGCCCAATCGGCACTTCATTCGATAACGGTGTTTAACCGGAACTTAGCTACTAATCGTTCACTAAGTCAGCTCCTAGGCTACCTTCTGTAATTACAATGTAGAAACTTTGCAGCTACCGTTTCCTCTCTTACACATTGCCAATTTACATACTCTTCCTATTCAACGCTTCAATTATAGAGTTAGTCTTTATTTTATGATGTTTCGCATAAAATATCAAGGACTTCATCACACATGTTAAATATTTTAAACATATACTATACAAAAGGAGTTTTGCTGTGCGAAAAAATTATAATCCATACTTATTGCCGCCTTGGCTTCGAAAATTCCGATTTTTAATGCGCCATTGTATTATTCCATTAACGGTTTTCCAAGCAATTCGTACCATTATCTTTCCCACAACGCTCGACATTATTTTGCTTTTTATCTTAATGTTATTTTGCTATTTACTATTAACCGATTTTATTTAGTGTCATACACCCATTCTTTAAGAAATGATAATGTGTATTCCCCAATCCAAAATTTTGATTTAAGTGTAGTGATGCATTATCACTACAGAAGGCCAACACGCTCTTTGCCATGAATGAGTTGCTGCACGATGTGACGATTTTAGCAATGTGAGGAAGAAAACATATGTATGACAAATTAAAAAGAGGCAATAACGAATTATTTTAGTTTCGTTATTGCCTCTTTATTATTTGTGTTCTTTATTTAAGTGTACTTGTACGACGCTATAAGCTTCTGCTAGTTGCTCAAGAAAATCAACTTCCTCACTCGATAACTGAGGGCTTTCTTCAATTATTGCTTTCACATAGTCGATCGGTTCGTCAGACTGCGTTACTTCAACAATTGGCTCTGACTTAATTTCCTTTTTCATAACTGGCTCTAATTGAAGATCCTCTTTAACCATGGCAATCTCTTCATTTGGTTGCGCCTTTTTTTCAACATCACAATGTACTTGCCAACTACATACACATTGCCCTTGCTCATTCACATCCACAGTGGATTGTAATGCCTTAATGTTCACATTTTCCACGTCATCATTTGGGATATCAATCGAAAACGGGATTGCATATTCAAAATAGGCCTCGTCCTTTTCGATTGCCAAATGCTCAATAAACGTACCTTCTTGCTCTGTTTCTTCACGTTCTTTGAAATCAAATTGCATACTTCCCTTTAATACATAGACACCCTTTAAAACAATCGAGCTTTCCGTCATTTCACTATGCCAATTTGGTTCTACTTTAATTACGGAACCTTGTTGCACTGTACCAAAATGAGCAGGAAAGCATAACACCTCTTGCATTTGCCAATTTTGCATATTCGCATCTCCTCTCTACGTTTACTTTATGCCGCCCTAAAACTTTTAGACCTATTGCCTGTATTTTCAGTAATGAGGAGAACTAAAAAGACCCTTGTTTCTTTTGATTAGAAACAAGGGTCTATCAAATTAGCGTGCCAACTTTTCAAATACTGTATGGAAAGCCGCAACAGTTTTAGCGATATGCTCTTCTGTATGAGCAGTTGAGATGAATAAACCTTCAAATTGGGATGGTGGTAAGAAAATGCCTTCCTCTGCCATTAATTTGAAATATTCAGCGAATAAGGCTAAATCAGATGTTTTGGCTGATTCAAAATCAACCACGTCTTCATTTGTAAAGAAGAAACCAATCATGGAGCCCGCACGATTGACCGTGTGCGGAATATTGAATTTCGTTGCTGCTGCGCGGAAGCCTTCTTCTAATTGGTCTCCAAGCTTTTGGAAATACTCATAAGATTCTGGTGTTAATTGCTCTAAAGTGGCACGACCCGCTGTCATCGCAAGTGGGTTACCTGATAGTGTACCCGCTTGATAAATCGGACCAGCTGGCGCAATGTTTTCCATAATCTTACGTTTCCCTGCAAACGCACCTACTGGCAGACCGCCGCCAATTACTTTCCCTAGCGTTGTTAAATCAGGGGTAACACCATAATAGCCCTGTGCACAGCTATAGTCTACACGGAAGCCTGTCATTACCTCATCAAAAATTAACACGGTGCCATGCTTTTCTGTTAATTCGCGTAGGCCTGTTAAAAACTCTGGCTTTGGCGGAACAACACCCATATTACCTGCAACTGGCTCGACAATAACCGCCGCTAATTCAGAACCATATTTTTCAAAGACTGTTTTTGCGGCCGCTAAATCATTGTAAGGCACTGTCAATGTATTTTTCGCGATATCCGCTGGCACACCCGGAGAATCTGGTAAACCTAATGTTGCCACGCCTGACCCAGCTTTAATTAATAGTGAATCACCATGCCCATGATAAGAACCTTCAAATTTCAAAATTTTGTCGCGTCCTGTATAGCCACGCGCTAAACGTAATGCCGACATCGTTGCCTCTGTACCCGAAGAAACGAATCGAATCATCTCAATACCCGGTACACGATCCAATACTAATTTTGCTAGCTCATTTTCAGAAAGAGATGGCGCACCAAAAGAAGTTGCCTTTGTTGCTTGCTCTTGAATCGCCTGCACGACTTTTGGCTCTGAATGACCTAAAATAAGTGGTCCCCAAGATAATACGTAATCAATGTATTCATTGCCATCAATATCTTTAATGACCGCACCTTTACCTGAATCCATAAAGATCGGGTCTAAATTCACAGATTTAAATGCACGTACCGGTGAGTTTACGCCACCTGGCATTAAGTGAACAGCTTCCGCAAAAGCTGCCTTTGATTTCTCGTAACTACGCATATTATTTTTCCTCCAACCAACGACAAACGTCTTTTGCATGATAAGTAATAATTAAATCAGAACCCGCACGCTTCATACCTAATAATGTTTCCAGTACAACGGATTTTTCATCAATCCAGCCATTTTGAGCTGCTGCTTTAACCATTGAATATTCACCAGAAACATTATAAGCAACAACTGGCACTGGGAAGCTGTTTTTCACATCACGAATAATGTCCATATAGGCTAGTGCTGGCTTTACAATTAAGAAATCCGCGCCTTCTTCCATATCTGAAGTAGCTTCACGAATGGCTTCCATACGATTCGATGGGTCCATCTGATACGTTTTACGATCCCCGAATTTAGGTGCGCCCTCTGCCGCTTCACGGAATGGTCCATAATAGCTCGATGCATATTTCACGGCATACGACATAATCGGAATATGCTGGAACCCTTCTGCGTCTAAGCCTGCACGAATCGCTGCAACAAAACCGTCCATCATGTTCGATGGGGCGATAATATCAGCACCCGCTTTTGCTTGAGATACTGCTGTACGCGCTAAAATATCTAAAGATGGATCATTTAAAATTTGCTCGCCCTCAATGACACCACAGTGACCATGATCAGTAAATTCACATAGGCAAGTGTCAGCAACTACTAATAGCGCCGGATGACGTTCTTTAATTAAACGCGTGGCCTCTTGAACAATACCATGATCGTGGAAAGCACCCGAGCCAACCGCATCCTTTTCAGCTGGAATCCCGAATAGTAAAACTGCTTGAATGCCTAATTCAACAATTTCATCGATTTCTGCTGCTAAATTGTCAAGTGATAATTGGAACACACCTGGCATTGAGCTCACTTCATTTTTAATGTTCTCGCCTTCAATAATGAATAACGGATAAATTAAATCTTCTTTGTGTAAGTATGTTTCTTTTACTAATGCACGCATCGCAGGTGATTGACGTAAGCGACGGTGGCGTTGGAAATAAAGTTCTGTCATGATGATAATTCCTCCAAGATGAGCTGTTCAATGACAGCTTGCATCGTATAGATTTTTGGTTGCACAATCGGCTTTACACCGTATTTTTCTAGTGCTGCCGTTGTAATATGACCAATCGAAGCAAATTTTACATAGCGCCAATCGACAGTTGGCACAATCGAGTGTGCATAGATTTCTACCGCAGATGGGCTTGCAAAAATGACAATAGGCTCTTCATGCGCTAATAAACACTCTTCTAATGGCTGTAAATAGCTTTTACAAGGACGTGTTTCATAAACGGTCCATTCATCAGCACCTGTGCCGTCATGAATGGTGCTTTTCGCCATAGAGCCACGTACAAATAACGCCCGCTCATTTGGCAATAGCTCGAATTGTTGAATAAACACATCGGCGCTATAAACAGTCGGCATAAAGTGAATCTTAAACCCATGCTGATTTAGTAATGTGGCTGTCTTTTCACCGACAGCCGCAATTTTCAACGTGCTCGGTACTGTGACTAGGGCACGCTCTAGCTTATCGACAAAAAATGTAACGGCATTTTGACTCGTAAAAATAAGCCAATGATACGTCTCAAGATTGTTAAGATACGTTTGATCTTCCATAGTCACTTTTTCAACGGTTTCAATTAACGGATAGCAATAGACTTGACCACCATGCTGTGTAATAAGCTCTTTGACAGACATAACAACACTTGAGCCCGTTAAAATAATCGTTTTGTTTGCAAGTGCCTTACTGTGCATCAAGCTCAGCCTTTACTTTTTGAATTAAATCAAAGGCACCTTGTTCAGTTAATTTGGCTGCAACCTGTTTCCCTAATACATCTGCATCTGTTCCTGTTAATGTTTCTTTATAGCTTACAGAAGCATCCGGTGCTGCGACCAAGCCTGTTAATGTGATATTGTCCCCATCAACCGTTGCATAGCCAGCGATTGGTACTTGGCAGCCCCCATCCATCGCAGCAAGGAACGAACGCTCCGCATGGGCAGTTTTCCATGTTGGTGCATCTGTTAATTTGGCCAATTGCTCCAGTAACTCAGCATCATCCGCGCGACACTCGATGCCTAAAGAGCCCTGTGCTACTGCTGGTAGACAAATATCTGTCTCTAAATATTCTGTTACGACTTCATCGCTCCAGCCCAGACGTTTAAGGCCTGCTGCCGCTAAAAGTATCGCATCATATTCTTCTGTTTCAAGCTTATTTAAACGTGTATCGACATTGCCACGAATCCATTTAATCGTTAAGTCTGGTCGTACTGTAAGTAGCTGTGCTGAACGGCGCAATGAGCTCGTCCCAACAATTGCACCTTTTGGTAAATCGGCAAATTTCACATGATTTTTTGAGATGAACGCATCACGCGCATCTTCACGGGGTGGAATACAGCCAATGACTAAGCCCTCAGGTAACACAGCAGGCATATCCTTCATGGAGTGCACAGCAAAATCGATTTCTTTATCGTATAAAGCTTGCTCAATTTCTTTTACGAATAAGCCCTTGCCCCCAACCTTTGAAAGCTGCACATCTAAAATACGGTCACCCTTTGTAACGATCTCTTTCACTTCAAATTCAAACGGTACACCTGCTGCTTTTAATTCGTTAATAAACCAGTTTGTTTGCGTTAAGGCTAATTTACTTTTACGTGAACCTACAATAATTTTTCTCAAGTTACTCCGACCTTTCTGTTATACCCATAGATGGAAATTCGATAATTTGCTGCCGAGGAAGAAATTCACGACAACGAGTAAAAACAAGTAAATATGGACGCGTGCATACATCGTACCTAATAAAATACCTTTGCGGTGCAATAAAAAAATAATTAAGTACACAACCGACACGACAAATGAGCCAATAATTTTCACGTCAAAAATGGAAAGTCCCTCTAACGTTAAAAATGCCCATTCCAGCCCTAAAATTAAACTAATTAATAATAAGGGTACACCAATAATGGTTGAATAGTTAATCCAATTCATCGTTTGCTGTAAATTAGGCAACCGCGACCATAAATTATTCCATTTTTTTTGCTTTAGTAGACGATACAAAATCAAATACAAAATGGCAAAGATAAACGCGACAGAAAATGCCGCATAGGAAACAATAGCAAAGCTAATATGAATCAGTAGCATTTCGGAAATCAGTGCTTCCCCAACAATTTGCCGTGCTGATTGTGGTGCAATTAAATGAATCGACATAAAAATAAAGCTCAATACATTAATAAAGAACACCGGTAAATCAACGCGAACAATGCAGTGTAAGACAATCGACAGCATTGTAAGCAGCCATGCGTAAATAAAGACTCCCTCATAAAGTGATAAAATGGGGAAGCGTTTCGTCTCTAGGACAAAAAGCACTATGTAAATCGTTTGCAATACCCAGACAATCGAAACAAACCAAAATGCCACACGTCTACATTTCACATTTTTATATAAATAATCAATAAAATATAGCACGATACTGAGCGCATAGAGAACAATCATGAGCTCATATAATCTTGCCATAACTACATCCGTCATATGCACTATCCCCTATTTGAAATTTGCTCCAATAGCCCATTTCTAGATATGCTTAGAACACATATCTAAAAACATACATGAAAAAGCGTTTTCGCTATCTATAATTTTACCATATAGATACGAAAACGCTTATGTTTTATTTGAAGAAAGTACGTCAATAAGACCTTGTTTCTATTGGCATTGTTCAATTAATAAGACAAACGTGGCTCGAAATTCGCATCAGGTGCCGTTTTATCTTGCTGCACCTTTTGCTGTTGCATTTGCAGTACTTCCTGCTCAACATCCTCTTCTATTCCAAAGATTTGTTGGAACAATGCAAGCTGTGCTGCCGCTTCATTGGAATTGGCCAATTCCTTTGCCTGTAAAATTGGATTTTTTAACAACTGATTAATAATTGATTTCGTATGTTTATTTAAAATTTTTCGTTCACGTTCAGTTAAATCAGGCATTTTGTTTTCGATACTCATCATCGTCTCTTCTTGAATAGACGCGGCCTTTTTACGCAATGCTGAAATTACCGGAACGACACCTAATGTTTTAAACCAATCCTTAAACTCGATAATTTCGTTTTGAATCATAGCTACAATATCATTAGCAGCACGTTCACGCTCGGCTAAGTTAGCTTGTACAATACCTTGTAAATCATCAATATCATACAAAAAGACATTTGGCACATCACTAATTTTTGGGTCTAAATCACGTGGCACCGCAATATCTACCATAAATAATGGATCGCCTTTACGGAATTTTGCAACATCCTTCATTAACTCATAATCAATCACATATTCTGTCGCTCCTGTTGAACTGATCAAAATATCCGCCTCAAGGAGCGTACATTGTAACTCGTTCATTGCCTTGGCATCCCCATCAAATTTAGCTGCTAGGTTTTGTGCTTTTTCAAATGTACGATTGATTACCGTTACCTTCCCAACACCATTACCATAAAGATTTTGAATCGCGAGCTCACCCATTTTACCAGCACCTAAAATCGCTACATGCTTGTTTTGTAATGAACCGAAAATCTTCTTTGCTAATTCAACTGCTGCATACGAAACAGATACGGCATTTTCTCCGATCGCGGTTTCACTATGAGCACGCTTAGCAAATGTGACAGCTTGTTTAAATAATTGATTGTAAACGGTTCCCGTAGTCCCTAATTCTTGACCTTGTAAAAAGCTTTTTTTCACTTGGCCTAAAATTTGTGTTTCACCTAACACCATCGAATCAATCCCCGCCGTTACACGGAATAAATGATCTAATGATGCATCCTCCTCACGAATAAAGAGGTGATCCTCAAATTGTTCCATCGGGATATTAAACCAGTTTGCTAAAAATTGCTTGATATAATAACGACCTGTATGCAATTGATCTACAACCGCATAAATTTCGGTACGGTTGCATGTCGAGATAATTACATTTTCTAATATACTTTTTTGATTTTGTAGCGCTTCCATCGCATTTGCAATATCAGTTTCGATAAATGATAATTTCTCACGGATCTCGACTGGCGCTGTTTTATAATTCAAGCCTACTACCAATGTATGCATGAATCCCCCACACCTCACACGTTCTAATTCATAGTGTCTATTGTAACATAATTCCAACATGAATCACGTCTAGTTTGTGAACATGCTATGAATAATATCGTTTGCACTAGATTGTAATAATTCTAATGTAAGTTTAACAAAGTTCCCTTAATAATTCAATGTGTTTAACTCAGAAAGAAGGCTACACCAAAAGTTACCTTTTAGTATAGCCTCATTTTTACATCATATGTTTTTTTATTGTAATCACATTTCCTGAAGCATCTAACGCTTGGAATTCTACTTCTGTATAAAGATCGAATTCTGGGAACTCATATAAATTTGGTCGATGCATATAGCGTGAAGAACCACGCGACGGTAAGTCATATTGAACATTACCACTTGGCGAATGGAAAATAACACGCACACCTTTTACAGTTGTACAGCTTGTATTAACATCCGCAATCAATGTTACTTTTGTAGGTTCAATTCGTACATCCGTATTATTGAATAATGTATCGCCAACTAAGCAGCTATTATTGCTTACAGGTGTTTTACATAAAATCGAATTAATAATCGATTGTAAGGCACCATGTAAATTCTCAATCTCTACAATGTTTTGGTAAGTCCCTTTTGTCTCAGAGGCGATATCTTTTAACAGCTTTTCGTTTACTTGCTTATACGAGCCAACGGAAACAGTATGAATTGCAACGCCTTGTTCCTTTGCTTTTCGAAGCACTTCATCTAAGCCATTGGTATTGGAATAACCATCTGTAATTAAAACAATCGCTTTATTCGTAAATTCATTGGTTGAGAAGTTGCTTAATGCTGTTTTCAACGAAGTGATGATATTTGTACCACCTGAACGCTTTTGATCTAACAGGCTTGCCATATTCGCAACTTCCTCTGCCGTATCTTTCGCTTCAAAGGTTGCTCGTGTATTAAAACGATAGACATGCGTTGGATTTGCATTTATTCGCTTCACCGTTTGCTTCACTTTACTTCTTGTTTCGTTAGTAGGATCTACTCTATTCATCGAACCTGAATGATCGACTACAAACATGACCTCCGATTCAAGTAAACATAAATTATTCTCAAATCGAGGATTAGCGAAAATTGGTGCTGAAACGGTTTGCCCTTTCAATGAACCAATTACCTTATCATAACGCGGGTCTAAGTCGACTAAACGAACCTTAACCTGAGATTTACCGTAAATAATATCATCAAAGAACACAACGGCAGAGCCGGGGCTACCTGTACCGGTATTGTAATCTTTTGTATTCGTATCGAATGACACCAGCTTTGATTTACCGTTAAAGGTTACTTCAACCGTTCCGTAATAATCGGTAATGATTGTTCCACCTGGTGCAACAAGGTTGACAATCACTTTCGTATAACGATCCATACCTTCTGGACGCTGTTCTAATTCTTGCCCTGCAAGTAATACATCGATTTTAGCAATCGCTCCGAGTAATTTACCGATTAAATCTGCTTGTTCCTTCTGCAATAGGTTTTTATCCACCTGACCTAATCGTTCGTACATCGCTTGAATCACTTTTACTGTTTCTGCATGGGCTAATGTAATATTATCCGCAGGAGGTAAAAATTCTTTAATTAAATAAATAATAACGGCGTGTACTTTACTCTCAAATTGGTCTAAATATTCTTTTCCAATTACACCTTGTAAATCATATGTGGCACGGCCTTCACTATTGATTGTGTACATTACTTTTGCACTACCTACGCCGCCCCACTCTGAGTCTTTATCTGCGCCATAAATCATATAATCTAAAATTTGCTCAAATAACCAAACAGAAATGATTTGCCCCTCTAACTTTAATTCTGCATTTCCATATTGAATTTCATCCGATTCTACGTCACCTTGCGTCAAGGCACCTTGCTCGTTTGTATACGTTTCCCATTTCGAACCGGTCATCAATTTCGTATCGACATCATAATCCGTTACAGTAATTTCGCCATTCACTGTAAATGGAACTGTAATCGTACCTACCGTCCCTACAGGTAGCGCTGGTAATGGCTTCGCTCCTGGGTCTACATTGCCGCCATCCCAATCTGTTTGCTCTGGGTCATGTACTTGATACGTAACGCGTAATTCTGGCTTTGGCACATAACGAACAGATGTTTTGATTACTTGATTTTTATACGTGTAATATTTCTCTGTTGGGTTCACCATTTCAAAGCAAATCGTATCCACAATTGATTTGGATGCAGCTGGTGCCGTTACATAAACGCTTAACAATGGACCATCTGTGTATACGACGCTCGCTTCACCACTTGTACTGTTATTCGTTTCAGAAATTTTTGCCTTTGCTTGTGATGTTACTTTAAATGCTAATGATTCATCATAAGGGATGTCATTGCCATAGCTATCTCGTAAATCAATCGTAATCAGTGTAGAATCCACACCATTTGCGATTAATTCTTCATTTTTAACATCAATGCTTTTTACTGCTTTATACACATCTGGGCGTTTTTCTTTGTCATCTGTGCTAGAACCCGGCTTAGATGGAATCGTCACCGAATTATCTTTAGATGTAACAAAGTTTACAGGTATTGTAATTTTATTATTATCCTTACCTGATGGCGATGCTGGTAGCCCTTCGATCGATAGCTTACCTTGCTTATAAACACGATACATAAATACGGCTAAGTCGCCGCGCTTCATTGTATTGCTTGCCACATAGTCTTCATACGTTTTTTGTCCCGTTGTACCTGTAGTAATTTCGCTCATATATAAATAACGAACCGCTTGAACGTCTGATAAATCCAGTCCATTCGCTGCTGCATAAATGAGCGCAAATTGCCCCCTCGTTACAGTTGATGTACGCTTGTTCGGGCTTGCCACTCCATTTAATGGCATATTTAAATCACCATAATAATTATATAAAATCTCTTGAATCGCTCGGTCTGACTTTCCCTTTAAATCAATATGAAAATTATCATCTAATTTTGAAATAAAATGAAGTAGCTCCCATTCCTTTACAGAATAGCCACCATCAAATTTATTCCCAGGAAATAAGGCAAGATATTGATTGTCAACCGCCCATTTAATGGCAGTATACTTTGGATTCTTTGTCGTAACATCCGAAATTTTTGTAGTAGCTGCCTCCACCGGGGACGCACTAAATGGTAATGCTGTTGAAAGAATTAGTACACAAATTAACACTAGCGCCATATATTTTTTCAAAGTAATCAAATTAGCACTCCTCTACTCGTAGAACAAAATATTGTCACGATAATTTTCTTTTAAATCCGTTTCTAAATAACGTAAGAAGCGTTCAATAATGGCTGCTGATTCGGCACGCGTTAAGATTCCCTTTGGATTGAAGTTACCACCATCGCCCTTTAGTAACCCTAATTCTGTCGCTACATACACCGAGTCACGCGCATAGTCCGAGATTTTATAATCGTCCCCATACGAAGTAGCAAAGTTTGGATCTGGTGCTTTTCCTTCAAGCCCTAATGCACGCACTAAAATTGTCGCAGCTTGTTCACGTGTTAAAAAGCCATCTGGTTCAAAGGTTTGTGGTGTAATACCGAATATAACGCCTTTTTTCACTGCTGCTTCTAAGTAGTTATAATCTTTCATTGTACGCTTTACATCTTTAAAAATCGTCGTTGTTGTTGCTTTCTTTTTCTTCTCTTCTAATACACGAATATCAATTGCTTTACCAATTGCCACCGCAAAATCATAGCGCTGCTCGGGTGTATTTGGCGAATAGAAATTCGATTGATCATCTAAAATACCTAATGAATAAAGCTTTTCAATTTGTTCGCGCGCCCAGTTTGATGAAAGATCACGGAACTTAGGGATCTTTAACATCTCAATTTTTGGCATATACTCAATTTCCAGCGATACTGTGCCACTAGTTTTTGGTAAATCATATTCATATTGCGATAATGTATCCGCTGAGCTAATTGTTTTGTAATTTCCTTTAAAACTCGATAAGCTTGCATCACTTTCGTTGTACTCTAGTACGCGTGACTTCGCAGTGGATACTTTATTTGTTACCGTTCCAATTTCTCCGTCTCCGAACTGGATTTCATATTCTGTGATTTGCGTTTCAGCCGCACCCCAGAAGTTTTCATAGCCTTCATCTCGGCTATCAATATGCACCGTAATTTCTTCTGTCTTTGCATTTCTGCCGCTGCCGACTACTGTTGTATACGTCTTGCGTGCAATCGCATTGCCTGCATAATAATCCGAAGCCGGGCGCTTATCGGTTACTGAGCTGTCAGAAAGCTGATAGTCCGCTAACGTATACGTTGCATTATTAATCGTAATTTTTTCGGTAAATTTCGTAACGTTACCCGTTGCTGTACTTTGACCAATTTGATCATAGTTCGTTACATCATATGTATACGCAAAGTTACGCGCTAGCTTTTCGCCTTTTGGTCCAGTTAGCGTTAATTTATACGTTTCTGTCAGCTTCCCTTTACTCTCTTTTGTTGTAACGGAGATATTTTTGCTTGTGCCTGTAAACTTAATCGGTTCACCTGTTATAAAGATATATTCTTCGTAGTCATATTCATTTTTAATACCACCTGTAAAATCCAGTGATTGCGCCGAGCTCTTTTGCGGCATGATTAGCCCAAGCATCAGCAAGCAGGAAAAGGCTAATGAAAGTATAAATTTAAATTGGTTGTTCACTCAAACATCCCTCTTTTCTTTAAATCGGTTCTATTGTAACATTTCTCCAAAAACATGGATTGGCATGCGAGTAGTTCACTCACATGCCATCTTACTTATTCGCTTACCATTAAAACATAAACATCCGATGTTGAACGAGCAATGGCCGTAATATGATCAGATTTTTTAATATCATTGATTGTAATTACTTTACCATTTTTAACAATCATCGCTTTCGATAAATCAAGCGTTAATGCCCCGTATCGGAAACTCCATGATCCATCTTTATTCCATTGACTACTATTTTTCACCGATAGCTTTTTCGTATTATAGTTGATATCCACAACACGGCCAGTTAACGTTAATGACGCTAATTTTTCATTTGGAACAAAGTGAATTCCTTGAATATGACCACCCTTCTCATAGAAATAACCGTAGTATGGGTTTGGTGAGTTTGTATAGTTATCATATAAATCTAAATCTAATTCAGGTATGACTTTGAACTGTGCTGAGCCATCTAATTCAGATGCAATTGTTGAATTACTATATGCAAATTGCTTATTTGAATTATCCGTTTTCCAGAAATGATTATCGAATCGTTCAATATCTGTTAATTCTAATTGATATGCATCCATATCAGCTACATCAATACGACCGAAGTATAGACCATAGTCTGATAAGTTTGGCGCTAAGAAACCATCATTTGTAATATTGACAACATGTGCATAATCGTTCTTCGTTGCCCCATCTGTCAGCACAAATGCCGTTGTAGAAATAGGTGTTTGCTCTGTATCTAACGCGATTAAGCCCTCTGGTTCTACTAAACGACCATTTCGAATTAAAATCGAGCCATCATGATATTGAATTTTTGATACGTTTTTCAATGAAATTGTATTGACATCCAATGATACATATTCAATCGGTTGATAATACGTACGCTCATTTTTAGCTAATACAATAATTTTGTCGACTACTTCTTTACTAAATTGCTTTTTCGTTACGAAATATAATTCATTATTTTTATAGTTCGCTAATTTTGCTTTTGAAATCTTTTTGTTGCCTACATAAATCGTTGTATTATTCGTGAAGTTAAATGTTTGTTGCGCTTTCGTCTCTTCTGTACCGAAACGCCAGTTCAACATTGGGTGGGCATTTTTAACAACCATTGTATTTTTCGATGTATTAACTGCGTTTAAACTTGCCTTATATAAATCTTCTACTACTATTGCCGCAGTCGAAATAATATGAATTTCTGACACGCGTGATGTAGTCGCCGTTTCGAACTTTAATCGAACACGATCCCCAACATAAAGAGTGCTTAGATCAACAGCAGAATTACCTTTAAACACCTCGGTATTGTTTGATACTGTGAATGTTTTTGTTGAAGAACCGTCGACTTTCACACGAATTTGTAAGCCATTTGCGTCAACCGATGTCACGCTACCTGAAAGCTGCTTACTATTGGCAACAATTGAACCATCCTCGATATTCGTTGTGCCACGCATTTCTTTAATTTTACCATTCGATAATTTAATCGTTACGGGCATTCCGCTTTTGAAGCCCTCAACCGTTGTTAGCGTATTATTGATATAGTAAATGCTGTTTGCAGATACTTGGAATACGCCCGTCGTACCATTGCTCTTTTTTAACGAAATATTTTTTAGTGTACGTTTCACACTACCGTCCTTATTTTCCGTTTCACTATAGTGTGCTTTTACAAATGTATATGTAGTTGCTGCCTCAGCTTGTTGTCCTGTTGGAAACATTGCTAAAGCAAGTATAATTGCTAGTAATGCTGTTGCCCATTTTTTTAGCAATTGTTCCGCCTCCTTTATGTTCCTTCTACCTACTAATTCTATCAAAATAGATTCATGCATAATCTATTAATCAAAATTCGTAACAAAACGCTCGTAACTTTTGTATAATTTGTAAAGAAAAACAAATTATTTACTATATTTAACAAAAAGTGAGCGTTTTTGATTTTGGTCAAAAATTTTAAATAGATACATCAATTGAATGACCAGATGTTGGGTGTGGCGCGTCTAAGATTTCAAGTACTTGCTCAGTAGATTGCTCTTGAAATTCCATCGCTTGTTTCGTTACAGCCAATGAAACGTTTTGCATTAATTGTGCTTTTTTCATCGACATCGCTACTGCTGCAATATCCAAATGTAACACCTCCCTACACCATTTATCGACATTCCCTATTAAATATCAAGTCATTATCCTTTATTTATCATCAATATTATCAATTTTCTTCAAAACAAAAGCAATCTCACAGACAAACATGAGATTGCTTTTTATTGTTATATACGTCCTTCAATTTCAGCCCAAGCTTGCTCGAAGCCAAGACCTTTTTCAGAAGAAAATACAATTAATGGATCTTCCTTTTCCATTTGTAGTTCGTCACGGACATTCTTTTTATGTTTGTCCCATTTACCTTTTGGAATTTTGTCAGCCTTCGTCGCAACAACAATGACTGGAATGTTGTAATGCTTCAAGAAGTCATACATCATTTGGTCATCATTTGTTGGATTATGGCGGATATCGACGATTAGCACGACCGCTTTTAACTGCTCGCGCCCCATGAAGTATCTTTCAATCATTTTCCCCCATGCGGCACGCTCAGTCTTTGACACTTTCGCATAACCATAACCAGGTACATCAACAAAATACAGCTGTTCTTCAATACGGTAGAAGTTTAACTGTTGCGTTTTTCCCGGCTTTGACGAAATACGTGCCATCGCTTTACGGCCAATCATACGATTAATGAACGAAGATTTGCCGACATTCGAACGACCCGCTAACGCAAACTCAGGTAAACCATCTTCTGGGAACTGTTCTTCTCGGACAAAACTTCCGATCATTTCAACGTTATGGACTTTCATTACTTATTAAAACCTCCATCTAGTGCAATCGCCAATACTTCTTCAGCTTCTGACACTAGCTTAAATGTGAGCTGCTCACGAACTGTTTCTGGAATATCCTCAATATCACGTTCATTGTCTTTCGGAATAATAATCGTTGTAAGTCCCGCACGATGCGCACTTAACGATTTCTCCTTTAGACCACCAATCGGTAATACGCGACCACGAAGCGTAACTTCACCTGTCATGCCGACTTCGCGCTTAATAGCTTTACCCGTAATTGCCGAAACAATGGCTGTTGTCATCGTAATCCCTGCAGAAGGACCATCTTTTGGAACAGCACCTTCTGGAACGTGAATATGGATATCGGTCTGCTCAAAATAATCGGCATCTACGCCTAAATCATTTGTTAATGTACGAACATAAGACAATGCGATTTGAGCTGATTCCTTCATCACATCGCCAAGCTTCCCTGTTAACACTAACTTCCCTTTACCAGGCATTAACGAAACCTCAATTTGAAGTGTATCGCCACCAACCGTTGTATAAGCAAGACCCGTTGCTACCCCAACTTGATTTTCCGTTTCAGCTTGACCATAACGGAAGCGATGTTTTCCTAGCATTTCTACTAAAATTTTTGATGAAACCGTTACTTTTTTCTTTTCTCCGGAAACAATTTTCTTTGCTGCTTTACGGCAAACCGTTGCTACTTGACGTTCAAGGCCCCGCACACCTGCTTCACGCGTATAGTAACGAATTAAATCGATCACTGCCTCCTCTTTAATAAGTAGCTGCGCTCGCTTTAAACCATGCTCCTTCATTTGCTTCGGAATTAAATGATTTTTTGTAATTTCGATTTTCTCATACTCGGTATAGCCCGCAATATTAATTACTTCCATACGGTCAAGTAATGGTCCTGGAATTGTACTTAAATCATTCGCTGTCGCAATGAATAACACATCCTGCAAATTGTATGGCTCTTCGATGTAGTGATCGCTAAATGTATTGTTTTGCTCTGGATCTAACACTTCAAGCATTGCTGCTGAAGGGTCGCCACGAAAATCATTTGACATTTTATCGATTTCATCAAGTAAAAATACAGGATTGGTTGTACCTGCTTTTTTCATGCCTTGGATAATACGCCCTGGCATTGCCCCAACATACGTACGACGGTGACCACGAATTTCTGATTCATCACGCACACCACCAAGAGAAATACGGACAAATTTGCGGTCCAAGCTTTCTGCAATCGAACGGGCTAAACTTGTTTTTCCTACACCTGGAGGTCCTGCTAAGCAAAGAATCGGACCACGCAAGGAATTCATTAATTGGCGTACAGATAAATACTCTAATACACGCTCTTTTACCTTTTCTAAGCCATCATGATCGCGATTCAATATTTCCTCAGCAAACGCGATATCGATACGGTCTTCTGTTTTTTCGCTCCAAGGAATTGATACGAGCCATTCGATATAATTGCGAATAACACCACTCTCTGCACTCGCAGCTGGTAGTTTTTCATAACGATCTAGTTCTTTATAGGCTACTTTTTGTGTGGATTCCGGCATACCTGCTGCCTCAATTTTTTTGCGAAGCTCGGCAATTTCACCTGTTTTACCTTCGCGATCACCAAGCTCTGTTTGGATTGCCTTCATCTGCTCGCGTAAATAGTATTCCTTTTGTGTACGCTCCATTGCTTGCTTTACTTTTGTACTAATTTTCTTTTCTAAATTTAAAATTTCTTGCTCATCATGCAAACGAATCATGAGATGATCTAATCGTTTTTTGATATTTGTAATCGCTAATACTTCTTGCTTTTCACCAATTTTAAACGGTAAATGCGATGTAATGACGTCTGCCAAACGACCTGGCTCTTCAATATCTAATACCGATTCAATCGTTTCCGTTGTGATTTTGTTCGATGATTTTGCATACTTTTCGAAGTAAGTTAACACCGTACGCATTAATGCTTCCGTTTCCGAATCTTTATATTCTTCGTCTTCAAAAAGCTCCAAGTCAGCAACCGTAAATTTTTCTGCTTCCTCGTAACGTAGAATCTTTGCACGGTGCAAGCCTTCCACTAAAATACGTAATGTACCATTTGGTAATTTTAGCATTTGCTTTACTTTGACTAATGTCCCCATCTCAAATAGGTCTGATTTTACAGGAGCTTCTACACGTAAATCTTTTTGTGTTACTAAAAAGATGGTGCTATCTCCTAACATTGCATGTTCAAGTGCAGCAATTGAGCGCTCTCGTCCCACGTCAATATGTAAAACCATTGTTGGGTATACTAAAAGACCTCTTAAAGGTAAAACTGGCATATTCGTTAATTTTTTTGTCACGCGGGTATTCACCTCCATCCAAATCTTTAAAAAAACCCGCATTTGTAGTATGTGTTAGTTTTTCATCAATTACGCTTTGCTATACATAGTCTCATTTTTTTCCTAGCTTCTAGCAATGCTCTTCCAAAAAATCCGAGACATTTACTAGCAACTTTCTTCATTCAGCGAGTAGACGATTCGCTTTCATTCCGTTCGATACTCCAATTTATTACCAATATGTATGATTAACTGTTAGAAAAAGCTGACTTTGGACTTGTTTATGAAGTCAAAGTCAGCTACATCATTGGATAACTTCAGCAATTAAGCTGTTGTTTTCTCGTTATCATCTTTTGTAAAGATTGTGCCGTCTTCTAATAATAGCTTTGGCTCTGCTTTATCGCGAATTGTTTCTGCTGTAATGATGCATTTTTTAATCTCTTCATTAGATGGTAATTCAAACATCACATCGAGCATTGTCGCTTCAATGATGGAGCGTAAGCCACGAGCACCTGTTTTACGTTCAATTGCTAATTTTGCAATTTCAACTAATGCCTCGTCCTCAAACTCAAGCTCTACTTGATCAAGCTCCAGCATTTTTTGGTATTGCTTTGCTAATGCATTTTTCGGCTCTGTTAAGATTTGAACTAATGCATCAACATTTAATTGTTCTAATGTAGCTAATACTGGTAAACGCCCGATAAACTCTGGAATTAAACCAAATTTTAATAAGTCTTCAGGAATTAGTTGAGCCATTAATGAGCCGTTATCTTCATTCCCTTTGTTTGGGTTTGTACCAAAGCCGATTACTTTTTCGCCTTGACGACGTTTAATAATCGTTTCGATACCGTCAAACGCACCACCTACGATAAATAGGATGTTTGACGTATCGATTTGTAAAAATTCTTGATGTGGATGCTTACGGCCACCTTGTGGAGGAACGCTTGCTACGGTACCTTCTAGAATTTTTAGTAAGGCTTGTTGTACACCTTCTCCTGAAACGTCGCGTGTAATCGATGGGTTTTCAGATTTACGTGCCACTTTGTCGATCTCATCGATATAAATAATCCCTTTTTCAGCACGCTCGATATCATAATCTGCTGCTTGGATTAACTTTAATAAGATATTTTCTACATCCTCACCAACATACCCTGCTTCTGTTAAGCTTGTAGCATCCGCAATGGCAAATGGCACGTTTAAAATGCGCGCTAACGTTTGTGCTAGTAATGTTTTACCACTACCAGTTGGACCGATTAAAACGATATTTGATTTTGATAATTCCACATCATCAATTTTTGAATTTGAATTGATGCGTTTATAGTGATTATAAACCGCAACAGCTAATGCTTTTTTAGCACGCTCTTGACCGATTACATATTCACCTAAAATATTTAAAATTTCTTTAGGCTTTGGAATATCCTGGAATTCAATTTCTTCCTCAATTCCTAGCTCCTCTACGACAATTTCTGAGCATAATTCGATACATTCATCACAAATATATACACCCGGCCCTGCAACCAGCTTACGAACTTGTTCCTGTGGCTTACCACAGAAAGAGCATTTTAAATTGCCTTTCTCATCATTAAATTTAAACAATTCGGTTCACCCCTATTCAAGCAACAATCTTACAAGATTCTATTCGTTTTATCAAATATATTGACTGCATGACGTTACTTCGTTTTTTAAAATTATTATATTTCAATATTTCGAAAATGCTAGGTAATTTTAATAAATCTATCATTTTCAAGTTTTTCTGCAACAAGAAAAATAGTGCTACGTATGTATTATGGCATATTTCGTCATTATGTAAAAATGAAAGCTTTTATGTGTTAAAAACAAGGCACGGCAAAAAACCGTACCTTGTTTTTACTACTGGATCATTCAGTTTTCCTTATTTAAGAATCAATAAATAATTGCCATCCATTCCTTACCATGGTGAACAGACAGCTTGGTTACTGAATTTCAATCAAAGTTTATTAGTTGATTTTAGCGTTTTCTACTAATAATTCAACTGTTTTTTGTGTGCGGATATCGTTCTCAAGGATTGTTGAAGAACCACCTAAAGCCGTTAAGATTTGGTCTTTATCCATACCAAATTGTGCACTCATTTTTTCGATTTCTGCGTTGATTTCTTCTTCAGTTACTTCGATGCCTTCAGCTTGACCGATTGCTTCTAATACTAAAGAAACTTTTACGCGGTTACCAGCTTCTTCAGCCATTTGAGCGCGTAATGCTGCTTCGTCTTGACCTGAGAATTGGTAATAAAGATCTAAGTTCATACCTTGCATTTGTAAACGTTGACCGAATTCTTGGATCATGCGGTCTACTTCTGTGTTAATCATCCCTTGAGGAATAACAACTTCTGCGTTTTCAGCAGCTTTTTCAACTAACTCATCGCGTAAAGTTGCTTCTACGTCTGCTTCTTTGCTCGCGATTGTTGTTTCTTTTAATTTTGCTTTTAAAGCTTCTACTGTTTCAACTTCTGGGTCGATTTCTTTTGCAAACTCATCTGTTAATTCAGGTAATACTTTCGTTTTTACTTCTTTCACGTTAACTACGAATTTTGCTTCTTTACCAGCTAATTCAGCAGCATGATACTCTTCTGGGAAAGTAACGAATACGTCTTTTGTTTCGCCAGCTTTAGCACCGATTAATTGTTCTTCAAAGCCAGGGATGAATGAACCAGAACCGATTTCAAGTGGGTAGTCTTCACCTTTACCACCTTCGAATGCTTCTTCACCTACGAAACCTTCGAAATCGATTACAGCTGTATCGAATTCTACGATTGCTTCGTCTTCTTTAAGCTCTAATTCTGCTTTTTTCGCTAATTGAGCATCAATCATTGATTGAATTTCTTCATCTGTTACTTCAGCAGATTGTTTTGTTACTTCTAAACCTTTGTAATCGCCTAATTTTGGTTCTGGTTTCACAGTTACTGTTGCAGTATAAGTGAAGTCAGCGCCTTTAGCGAAGTTTTCTGTACCCGCGATTTCTGGGTAATCTACTGGCTCAATACCAGCTTCGTCTAATGCTGTTGGGTAAGAACCGTTAATTACGATTTCTAAAGCATCTTGGTATAATGCTTCTACACCATACATTTTTTCAAATACTGGACGAGGCATTTTTCCTTTACGGAAACCTGGTACATTAATTTGTTTTACTACTTTTTTGAAAGCTTGGTCTAAAGCTTTATCAACTTCTGTAGCTGCTACAGTAACTGTTAATAAACCTTCGTTACCTTCTTGTTTTTCCCATTTAACTGACATGTATATTACCTCCAAAGTTAACATTCGTTTGCTTTACAAACTGTCATATATAATGTTTGACAACCATTTTAGTATAACATAGATGCTCAATGTTTCAACAATTTTCACTACTGCTGTAAATCTGATAGATATTCTAATTTTTGTAAAAAATCAACCAGCTCATTATTTATCTCAGGTTGTTCACCAAACATTGTTTTCACGAAATGGACATAACTATTCGCCACCGCTTCATTCGTATAGCCTCTCCACTCAAACGGATAAAGGACAATCGCATGCTTGGCAATTAAATGACCCACCACCTCTAGCATGGAGGGATCTTGCTCCAGGCTCTCAGTAATTCGCTCCATTACCGCTTGAAATTGTGGTAACTTTGTCGGCAATACCAACTCAGCAGGATTTATCGTATCCATATAATCAAACTTAGCAAGCGCAATGGGCATGTTCACTTGTTGTTCTACTAATAATATTAGCAGCAAGCTTTGAATAAACGGATGAACAGATTCGTCTTTAATAATCATTATGATTTCTTTCATAAATGGTCGAATATTTCGCTCTGTCATTTCATGAATTTGCAATAATTGCTGTTGCACGGGTAATTGTAAAAAATGTTGTGCATCAAAATTCTCATCATCCTCGATTTCTAATTGCGAAAAATGGACCTCTTGATTTTCAGCAATCTCAGCATTTAATTTTTTCAAGCGAGTAAACTTATCAATTTCATCACTTGGAATTAACTCTTCTTCTAATAAGGATTGAATAATTTTTTCTACTTGTTTAAACTGACGGAGCTGCATGCAAATCGTTAAATACAATTCCATCACTTCAAAATACATGCTCGGTCCCTTTGCAAGTATATCCTCACAAATTTCCTTTGCTCGCTCATAGCCTTTCGTTTCATAAAGTGAATAAGCATAGACACTTAATGTAACTTCATCGCCCTCTTCCAAAAGTAATGCCTGTTCGAATAAATCATTCGCCTCTTGAAAACGATTTTGCTCGGCTAATATTTTCGCTTCATTAAATAATCGTTGCACCGTTCCAGGAAATAAAATTACTTTCCGCGATGTTTTATGGTTTTCCATCTATTTCAACTCCAATCATTGTGAAGTAGTACAATGATACAATTTACATTCAAATTATAGCATATGAAACGTCCATCCTTCCTGTCATGAAAATTCACAATTTTAATATTTGTCATAATTTACATTAATTAAAAAAAGTATATACTAAGTACTAAGTTACACATATTCCCGTTATGCTCAGTAAATAATCTAACTCATTTAAAAAGGAGCGTTTCACATGGTCGTACTTTCTGAAAATGTATTATTAGAGTTTAAGCCGCGTTTCGAAAAGTCTTTAGAAAACTTACCGATTACGGTTGTTAGTCGCAGTACTGCAATTATCAATGAAACCGAATATCCTGTGAAGTTCGATTTTATTACAGAGACATTTGTTGATTACAAAAAGCAAGTGGTGACAACGAATATCATTCAAATTGAAGGCACGATTCCCGGATCGATTAAAATTGGTGCGCTAACGGTCGTTCCTCAGCATCTATACATCACTTGTGAATTTGAAATTTTGTCGATTACGAACAATGAATTAAAAACATTAGTTCAAGACGAAAATCCATTGCTTTTATATAGTAACTGGCTGCTGGAAGCCATTGAAAATGAAACATTCGTGCTTGAAGTAAAAACAGATACAGGTCAAATAGTAGACTGGCCCGTCGGAATTAAAAATGCATACTTTTTATAAACTTTGGACGATGCTAACCATTTAGCATCGTTTTTTCGTATAATGCGCGGTGGTTTAGTTCAAAAAATTCATTTCAATTTAAAATTTCAACTAGCTACTGTATACTAGGCGCTATGCACATTTCAATAAATTGAACGATATGAAAGAAGGAAAATGGAACATGAAATATGGATTTATCGGGCTTGGTAATATGGCCAGCGCTATCATACATGGAATGATTACGAGTAGAAAATTTACCCCCTCAGATGTATACGGGATTAATCGCTCCATCGGAAAAACCGAACTTCTAATGGATAAATATGCAATTCAAGCTACTACTTCGATTGAACAGCTCACGAAAGAAGTTGATGTCATCATCCTTGCGATTAAACCACAAATGTTCGAGGATGTTCTGCCAACCATCCAAAAACACATCACGGACAAACACATCGTCATCTCCATCGCAGCGGGAAAATCGCTGGATTATTTACATGAACAATTAGGGAAGGATACAACCATCTTCCGCGTCATGCCCAATATTAATGCGACAATTGGGGCTTCCACAAGCTGTTATTCTACACTTCATGCCAATGACGCACAAAAAGCATTGGTGGAACAATTATTTTCAACAGTTGGTTCAATTGTTGAACTTCCTGAAAACTTATTCTCGATTTTTACAACGATTGGTTGTGCTTCACCTGCATTTACCTACCTCTATATTGATTCATTGGCTCGCGCTGCTGTTCGTGAAGGTATGCCTAAGGAAATGGCATTAGAAATCGCAGCCAGTTCGGTACTAGGTAGCGCGAAAATGGTTTTAGAATCTGATTCGCATCCGTGGGCTTTAATCGATCAAGTTTGTTCACCAGGTGGAACGACAATTCAAGGTGTTACTTCCCTACAAGTAAATCATTTCGAAAGCACCATTTACGAGGCTGTTGATGCTGTTACGACAAAAGACGCCCTTCTGCAAAAGCAAACAGTAAAATAATTAGAAACCTAGTGATTTCAAGTCACTAGGTTTTGTTTTTCATAATGAAATTTTGAGAATTATCAAGATTATTCAAACAAATTTGATTGAGCTTCCATCTCGTTTTTCTTTCTCTGACACCGAAATTCCCCTACTCCATTCTTATTATTGACACTCCCTCTAAATTTTTTTAAAAACTTAATTGCTAACTTTCCTACTATTTTATATAATCAATCTTGTTTCAAAAGAAACAACACTATAAAAGATGATTGGGAGCGTGACAAGGAATTGGGTAAAGCATTGATTATTGGAGCTGGCGGTGTAGCTAGCGTAGTGGTACACAAATGTGTCCAAAACTCTGAAGTATTCGAAGAGATTATGATCGCAAGTCGAACAAAATCTAAGTGCGATGCTTTAAAGGAAAAATTAGATGGTGGGAAAACGATTATCCATACAGCACAAGTGGATGCGGATAACACTGAAGAACTAATTGACCTAATCAATGGATTTAAACCAGATGTGGTAATTAACGTAGCTTTACCATATCAAGACTTAACTATTATGGATGCATGTTTAGCAACGAAGACTCATTATGTAGACACAGCGAACTACGAGCCTTTGGATACGGCTAAATTCGAATATAAATGGCAATGGGCTTATAAAGAGCGTTTTGAAGAAGCGGGCATTACTGCGCTTCTAGGTTCTGGTTTCGACCCAGGTGTAACAGGCGTATTCACAGCGCATGCACAAAAGCATCACTTCGATGAAATTCATTACATCGATATCGTGGATGCAAACGGTGGCGACCATGGCCTTCCATTCGCAACGAACTTCAACCCAGAAATCAACATTCGTGAAATTACGGCGAACGGTCGTTTCTGGAAAGAAGGCGAGTGGGTAGAAACAAAGCCTTTAGAGCACAAAATGGTATATAACTTACCAGAAATCGGCGAAAAAGATTGCTATCTTCTATACCATGAAGAATTAGAATCTTTAGCGAAAAATATTAAAGGATTAAAACAAATCCGATTCTGGATGACATTTGGTCAAAAATATTTAACACACTTAAATGTACTTGAAAATGTTGGCATGACTTCAATCGAGCCAATCGAATTCCAAGGTCAAATGATTCAACCAATCCAGTTCCTAAAAGCAGTGTTACCAGACCCAGCAACATTAGGTCCACTAACAAAAGGTAAAACAAACATCGGCTGTATCGTTCGCGGACTTAAAGATGGCGAAGAGAAAACATACTATGTGTACAATGTTTGTGACCACCAAGAATGCTACCAAGAAGTGGGCTCTCAAGCCATTTCTTATACAACAGGTGTCCCAGCAATGATTGGTGCCATGTTAGTCATGAACGGTGAGTGGCAAAAACCAGGTGTTTGGAATGTAGAAGACTTCAATCCAGACCCATTCATGGACGCTTTAAATAAATGGGGATTACCATGGCAAGAAACAGAAAACCCTGATTTAGTAGATTTAGATTTCACAAATCCAACGCAAGAGGTTAAAGCGTAATGGCGAGCGTGAAGGCAGATTCGAAGCCGATTATGACTGCTGCTCTTAAACAAGAAACAGGCATAGATTGGCAGACAGCCCCATCCCCTGCTTTCGTTGTCGACGAACGCTTACTCGAGCGCAATTTAAAGCTTTTAAAATCCCTACAAGATCGTACTGGCTGTGAAATTTTACTTGCGCTGAAAGGTTTTTCAATGTGGTCAACATTTCCAATGGCACGCAACTATTTAGCAGGGATTACTTCCTCTTCTCTATTTGAGGCGCGCCTTGGTTTTGAGGAATTCGGCAAGGAAGTCCATGCCTATGCACCTGCCTATGCAGAGCACGAAATTGACGAATATTTAACGTATGTGAATCACATCGTCTTTAACTCATTTGATCAGTTAAATAAGTATAAAGACAAAGTATTAAGTCATGAGAAAAACATTTCGATTGGCTTACGTGTGAATCCTGGTTATTCCGAGGTGGAAACACCACTTTACGACCCTTGCTACATTAATTCTCGCCTTGGGATTCCGGTTGAATCATTTCGACCGGACGAGCTTGACGGGGTAGAAGGCATTCACTTCCATGCCATGTGTGAACAAGGGGCGGATGTATTAGAACGTATTTTAGTTCACTTTGAAGAAAAATATGGTCAGTACTTGCATCAAATGAAGTGGGTAAACTTCGGTGGTGGTCATCATATTACAAAGCCTGGTTATGATGTGGAGCTCCTTGTAAAGCTCATAAACCGCATTCAAGACACATATGATGTCAAAGTTATTTTAGAGCCAGGAGAAGCCATTGCGCTCAATACAGGTTATTTAGTCGCTACGGTTTTAGATATCGTACACAACGGCATGGAGCTCGCGATTGTAGATTCCTCAGCAACTTGCCATATGCCTGATACCCTAGAAATGCCGTACCGCGCACATATTATTGGCTCAGGTGAAGCAAATGAAAAAGCATATACATACCGCCTAGGTGGTATGACATGCTTAGCTGGTGATATAATCGGTGATTATTCATTTGATGAACCATTAAAAGCTGGCGACAAGCTCGTATTTACAGACATGGCGCATTACACAATGGTGAAAACGCATATGTTCAACGGGGTTAACTTACCAAGTATTTGCTCTTATAATGAAGAGGATGGTATGAAGGTCATTCGTACATTCCATTATGAGGATTATAAAGGGCGTTTGTCATAAGAAAAAGCAGAAACGTTTAGGCGTTTCTGCTTTTTTGTCATTGAAGTGGGAAATATATGATTCGATGGAATGTTGGTTGCCAAATTCCTTGCTCGTTTTTCTCCACTCTCACCTCTGATGGCAGTCCATTTTCTCCAGTAAACACAACCCAGCCCTCTTTATCTGAGCGCTGATCAAATGTGGCATTTTCAATTCCGTTAAAATACCTTGCAATTATAAGACGATTTAATTCCGGTGTGAATAATTGCTGGCGTACAGCTTTTGTTTTTTCATAATGCTGCCTTGCTTCTAGTATGTCTTTATTATTAGAAGTTGACATTAGTGCTTCGTATGTTCCGTAATCCTGATCAATATCACTCAAGAAAAACATTTTAACGATTGAAACAGGTGAAATATGATGTAAACGCTCTAAATCATGATCCATTTTAAACGCCTCGTACACCGCCTGTTCTTCTGGCGTCAAAGTATACGCTAATTCTTCCGTGGCTTGAATCGCTGTCACCTTACCAACGAGTTGTGTGTCCTTTATTTTTAGTAATTGATGACGAGATTTTTCAAGATGATAACTATAAATAACGAGCTCATCTTTAGCCACCTGAATGATTTCATTGACAAAAGGTGAAAAGGATACTCCCCTTTCATGAAAGTAATACGGATTTTTAAAGGGGTCTTTTTTTAAGTCCCCTACTATTTTCTCACCGAGCCCACGCATTTTTAATACTGTACCATTGACTATAATTTGACCCTCATCCATCGTTACAGAGTCATCCGCTAAACCAAGCACTGTTGAGACAATAATTCCAGATGGCGTATAGTAAGCAACATAATCCCCGTAAGTAATTGGGGCTTCTTTATCAATGACCATTGGAAATCCCTCTAGCATCCATTGTTCACCAAGTAAATGTGCATAATAGGGTTCAATAACCTCTAATCCGGACACATCATCCAGTAACGGCAATAACGTCTCCCCTTCACTGGCAGTTAGAACACTTTTTTGAGGTGCAAATTGTGCAAATAACAGCATTCCAATGAGACAGCACACTGCAACCGATACAGATAGCACCTGCCAATTGCGCTGTTTTCGCTTTGGCTTCGTTTGTAGTAGACGTTGCTTCATTTCTTTCGTAAACGGTGCATCTTGCTGTAATTCCTGCCGTAGTTGATTTTTAAACCCCTTCATAAAAAATCGCCTCCAACTCCTGATTGGTTTTTAATAATTCCCTGGCCCGACGAATTCTTGTACGCACCGTATTTTGCGAAACATCTAATAAATCAGCAATTTCAGCTACCTCAAATTCCTCGTAGTAGAATAAAATAATGACTTCTCGGTAATGCACGGGCAATGCAAACACAGTTTCTTTTAACGTTGCAAACGCCACTGTTGCTAAGTATGCTTGCTCTGTAGAAGGTTCACTTTTACGTAATGGGAGAAATTTCGTTAATATATTTTTTCGCTTTTGTTTGCGCAATTCATCATGACAGCAATTTATCGCAATCCGCGTTAAATATGTTTTTAATGAGGCCTCGTTACGGAAATCTTCTTTATGTAATAGAAACTTCATCAATACGTCCTGTGTAATTTCCTCTGCAAGCTGAATATCCTTCACATATAAGTAGCTAAAATGATATAAATATTCACCATATCGCTCGATTATTTGCTCCACCGACCATTCACCTCTTTTCCATTCTACCGCTTAGACGGATGTTGTCCGAAAAATTGTTCAAATCATTTGAAATTATTTTTGTAGATGTTTATTTTCCACACCATAAACATGAAAAAACACCATAGCGAAATACTATGGTGCAAAAATTCATGTGCCACAATAACTGACGAAGGGTGGTGCATCATCGGTTGGTGGTTCGCTAAATTTTGAGTCAGCGTGTGCATATGGATTGGTTACTACCTGTAGTAGCTCTAAATATAAAGCTGGCTCTCCTTCAACAAATTCATTAATCGCCTGTTCAACGACATGGTTTCGTGGAATAACAGCAGGATTCACCGTTTTCATAAAGTCCCTTGCTTCAGCAATTGTTGTTCCTTGCGATTCCAAACGTGCAAGCCATTTTTGCTCCCACTCCTTGAATTCCGTTGATTGGAATAATGGCTCACTCGGCTTGGCTCCTTCAGAAAGAGCACGGAATGTATTAGTAAAATCCGCTTCAAAGCGTTGCATATAATCAAGCAATTGTAAAATAAGTTTTTCATCTTGTGCTTCGATTGAAAGAAGTCCGAGCTTTTTACCCATTTCACTAAAATAATTCGCTTCAAACATACTTGGGAAGGTTTCAACAACCGGCTGTGCTAAGGCAATGGCTTCTTCAAGATTATCATGAAGAATCGGCAGCAAGCTTTCGGCAAAGCGCGTTAAATCCCATAAAGCCATATTCGGCTGATTGCCATATGCATAGCGCCCTTGCGTATCAATTGAGCTGTAAACAGTCGTCGGATCAAAGACATCCATAAATGCACATGGACCGTAATCAATCGTTTCACCGCTAATCGTCATATTATCCGTATTCATAACACCATGAATAAAGCCGACACTTTGCCATTTCGCAATGAGTGCTGCTTGCTTTTCTAATACATGCTCTAATAGCGCTAAATAACGATTTTCAGCCTGCATGATATTCGGATTATGACGTTCTATCGCATAATGTGCCAATGCACGTAAATCCTCTTTTTCTGCGAAGTTTGCCGCATATTGAAAGGTCCCGACCCGTAAATGACTTTGCGCAATTCGTGTTAGCACCGCACCTTCTAATGCTTGTTCCCGGTAGATGAGCTCCCCTGTCGACGTCACCGCTAAGCTACGGGTTGTTGGAATATTTAGCGCATGCATCGCTTCACTAATAATAAATTCACGTAGCATTGGACCAAGCGCTGCCCGTCCATCTCCACGACGCGAATAGACTGTTCGTCCAGCACCTTTCAATTGAATATCAAAGCGCTCTTCATTACGTGTTAAATGTTCACCAAGTAATACTGCACGCCCATCTCCAAGCATATTAAAGTGTCCAAATTGATGTCCTGCATAGGCTTGTGCAAGTTGCGCCGCGCCCTCTAATTTTTCATTGCCCGCTAAAACCGAAGCGCCCTTAGCTAATAATGCATCGGCATCTAAACCTAGCTGCTGTGCTAACGAGCGATTAAAAATTACAATTTCTGGATTTGCAACCGGATTAATTGCCACTTCCGTAAAAAAGCCAGATGGTAATGTCGTATAAGTATTTTCAAATTGAAAACCGAATGAATCCCCTGTCATAATCACGATGCCTCTTTTCATTTTAAGTTAATTCCATTATAGACACACAAAAGATTCAAACCAAAAGAAAATACTTTTATGACGATTTTCGCTAATTTAGCGCGAATAGTTAGATAATTTTAAATCCTTTGGGTTAACTACAATAAAATTTAAGTTGACGTAATAAAATTCACACATTATTATTTATGTTAACAAATAAAAACAAAAAGTTAACATAAAGGAGTTTTACTATGCAAACTGTTGCTGCTAATAATCGTTTTAAAACGATTGATTTAGTATATTGCGCATTATTTTCTACTTTAATGATGATTGGTGCAAATATCACATCATTCGCACCCTTTCTAGTTGTTGGCGGAGTTCCCATTACATTACAAACCTTTTTCGCCATTTTAGCTGGTCTCATACTAGGAGGTAAAAAAGGGGCCATCGCTTGTACGGTCTATATGTTAATCGGGCTAGCAGGTGCACCGGTGTTTTCTAAATTCACAGGGGGCGCTTCCGCTGTTCTATTTCCAACATTCGGCTTTATCGTTACGTTTATTTTATGTGCGTATGTAGCTGGTAAAATTGTCGAGCACTATAAAACAAAATCAGCTTATATTGTTGCTGCTCTTATTGCGTTTGTACTTAATTATGTTCTAGGTACAACTTGGATGTATGTTGCCTATAAGTTTTGGGCTGCCGCACCAGAAGGCTTTAGTTATGGAATGGCTTGGTTATGGATGTTACCACCGATGCCAAAAGACATCATTCTAGCTATTTTTGCTGGTATTTTCGCTTACCGCATTCAAAAAGTACTAAAAATTTTACCGATCAAGTAAGAATTATTTTGAGCTCCTACCTAGTTCCCTTTGTACTAGGTAGGAGCTTTATTTTTCCAAATTCTATTTCTTTGCTATAATAAAGTGAATTACAAAGGAGGAATCCCCTGTGTCGAACCATTATCAAAATATTGTCGTTGCAGTAGACGGCTCAAAATTATCAGATTACGCATTTAAGAAAGCAATTGATGTAGCAAAACGAAATGTTGGCTCTACGCTACATATTATTCATGTCATCGATACAAGTGTTGCCACAACATTCGATATGCTCTATGACAACATGGTTGAGTTAATTCGCAAGCACGGTGAAGTGTTATTAGATAGCTGCGAAACACAAGCAAAGGATGCGGGCATCGAAAAAGTAGAAAAAATCCTAACAAAAGGCGTGCCAAAACAAGTTTTATCAAAGAAACTACATGAGCATGTTCAACCCGATTTAATCATTTGTGGGGCAACAGGTGTCAATGCGGTAGAGCAAGTTTTCCTTGGCTCAAATACAGAAGCGATTGTGCGCCATGCAAAATGTGATGTATTAGTAGTACGTACACCAGAAGCATAAAGTATAAGGGTATGAGGTCAATTAAACAGGCCTCATACCCTTTTTAAATGGACAATATTTCCCGTATATCTTGTTCGGTTAATGTAGACGACTGCTCGGAATCTAAAATATCGGCAATGAGCGACTTTTTCTTTTGCTGCAGCTGGTTCATTTTTTCCTCAATCGTGCCACGTGCAATGAGCTTAATTACTTGAACAACATGCTGCTGCCCCATGCGATGTGCGCGGTCTGCGGCTTGCTCTTCAACTGCTGGATTCCACCATAAGTCATATAGTATAACCGTGTCTGCGCCAGTTAAATTAAGCCCTGTTCCCCCAGCCTTTAACGAAATTAAAAATAGATCACTTTCCCCTTCATTAAAGGCATTACAAAGCTGTACTCGTTCTTCAGATGGTGTTTGTCCATCTAAATAAAAATAATAGTCCCCCCGCTTTGTTAGCTCTGTCGCAATGAGCTTTAGCATTTGCGTAAACTGCGAAAAGATGAGCACGCGCCGCCCTGAATTCTTCGCCTCATTTAAAATCCGCAAAAGCTGCTCAAACTTCGCCGAACGCCCCTGATAATCTTCCATAAATAATGCCGGATGACAACAAATTTGCCGTAATCGCGTAATCCCTGCCAAAATACGAATTCGATTTTGTAATAAGGTGTCCTTATCTAAATGCTTCAATGTATCCTCACGTAATTTCGCTAAAAATGCTGCATACAAGGCTTTTTGCTCTGGTAGTAAATCACTAAAATCCAATGTTTCCTCCTTACCGGGAAGCTCCATTAATACATCCTCCTTCATACGACGCAGTAAAAATGGGCGTACACGACGTGCAATATCCTTGCGCTGCGTATGCTTAAACTCCTCTAACTCACGGAAAAGCTGTGGGAAAATGACACGGTAAATCGACCATAACTCTGCTAATGAGTTTTCAATCGGCGTTCCCGTTAGCCCAAAGCGATTCGTTGCTCGAATTTTTTTCACGGTGCGGGCTGTTTGCGTTAATGGGTTTTTAAAGGCTTGCGCTTCATCAAAAAATACCGTGTGGAAATGCTGGCGCTCATAAAAGGTGATATCTCGGCGCAATAAAGGATACGTCGTAATGACCACATCATGCATCGGGAGCTGTCGTAATAATTCTCGGCGCTCTGCTGTTGTGCCATCGACAATAATTGCTTCAATTTCAGGTGCAAATTTCATTAGCTCATAAAGCCAGTTATAGGCTAGTGAAGACGGACAAACAACCAGTACAGGTTGTTGATTCGCTCGAATGATTTCTAGCTCAGACACGATAAAGGCGATGCTTTGAATCGTTTTACCGAGCCCCATATCATCTGCAAGCACACCCCCAAAGCCGTAATTGGCAAGCAGCTTGAACCAGCTATAGCCATGCTGTTGATAGTCACGCAGGACGTTTTCTAAACTCGAAGGAACCGCAAATGTTAATTGCTCTGGTTGCATTAATTGCTGTGTAAATTGTTTAAAGGACGCTTCTGCTTCAAAAATAGCGCTATGCTCAAATTGCTCTAAAAACGGTAAGCTCTCTAAAATGGGCATATTAAACGTCAGCTCATATTCATCATCCTGTGCTGGAATCGCTCGTAAAAAGCGCTGAATTTCCTCCATTTCACCCGTTTCTAACGACAATAAGGCCCCGTTTGCGAGTCGATAAAATTTTTGCTTGACTGTCAGCCCTCTTAATATTTCTTTAATTTGCTTATTCGTTACGCCGTCCATTTCGAATTTGAATTCTAGCCAATTAGTACGCTCTCGTTGAACATTGACACGAATTTTTGGAAAGTTATTTTCCTTAGCAATGCGTAATTTCACAGAAGTCGTCGTGTAGATTTGCGTGAGCTTTTGCAGTTTAGGCAATGTATGATACAAAAATTGATATTCTAATTCATCATTTTGCATATAATAGCCACCCTCTGTTTGGGTGAATCCACTCTCAGCCATTACTTGCATAATGGCTGCCTCTTTTTCGATATCACGCAAAATTAATACTTCATCAGCAATCGAAGCCTCTTCCAGTGGTTGAATCACAAATTGATCATACTGAAATTCAAGCCCTGCTAATAGTCGATTGTTAACACGATCTAAATACAGTTTTGCTTGTAGCGGAATTTTCATTTGCTCCTTTGTAATAGCCGCGGCGATTTCGACACAGCCAATTTTCTTGAGCTTTGGTACAACTACATCTAAAAAATGCGCTAACTGATTAGTTTCAATGATGAAGCGCTCCTGCTTTGCAAACAGCTGCAGGATGTCTTTTACTTGCTTTGTGCTTTGCGAAGACAATCTATACAGCTCATTTCCAATTAATAAGGCCTCATAGCTTTCAAATAAGATGATACTTTCTATATGTGGAATGCGCATTTCATAATGATCGTCCATTTTTTCAACTTTCACCATTAATGAGGATGGCGCTTCCTTGTAATGAAAGCCCTTAAAAATGTCATGCTGATAGTGAACTTCAATTTCTCTTTGTTCTGCTAAATTCGGCGCAAGTTTATGCCATGCAGATGGTGGAATGAACAATATATCTTCAACCAAATGAAATTCATCTTGCTGTAAAGCCGCATCGATATAGAGCACTTCATCCTGCACAATATGATGTAACTGCTGGATGATTTTATTTTGATTTGCTTCAAAGCAGTGCTCACCTTTCTCATACGTAAAATAGGGGGCAATTTGGTAAGGCTGCGCGCTTGAAACAGCCTGTAAAAATGGGCGAATGGTACGAATCGGAATGTCCTCAACCTTTAAACGAAGCCCAAATAGGGTTTCCTGTTTCGTTAACTCAATCGGTGTTAGAACAAATTGAAGCAACAATGGCTCTCGCTGTTCAAAATGACGCTGATAGCCGCTACCACGCACAGATGGCTCTTCAAAAATAGAAAATAATTCGCTCTTGATAGCCTCTTTGTGCTCCTGCTGGCGTTGTAACTCCCTTTGCTGTACTTTTTGCTGCTGCAACGCAATCAAAACAGCTGCTACATGCTGGCATTTTTTCGAAAACTGAATAAGACATTCGCAGCTACAGCTCGTTTGTAAGTCCTTTGACGTGTCTGTTTGCCTAATCGTCACGTGAAAATCCTCTGCACTTTTCACGATAGCCGTCGCGTGAGAGGCATCCATTTCTACAATTGTTACTTTTCCAGTTTGATAAAAGGTTTGTCCCTTTTTATAAGAGACGGTTCCGCATAGATCCTTTACTTTTTTGTCTGTTATATTGATGTCCATGCATAGCGCCCCCTTTCTCAGTACTTCTATTTTCGCATGAAGTCTGTATAATTTCTATCCCATTAGCACCGAACGAACCATAAAAAAGACATCTTCACGAATGAAAATGCCTTCTCTCATTTTATTGCTTATTTTTTTCCCATCTTAGCAATGATGGGTACGGGTCATATGCCCATTCCGTCCGACCATTGAATTTATACATGCCATAATGCAAATGTGGCGGAAACTTTCCCGCTGTTCCCTCTTTTCCATAGCCCGTGCTCCCCACATAACCAATCGTCTGCCCTGCTTCCACAATGTCCCCTTGTTGTAGCTGTTTGTCAAACGATTGTAGATGCGCATAATAATGGTACGAATTATGATGATCACGTATCCCAATACGCCAGCCACCAAATTCATTCCAGCCAATCACTTCCACAACACCATAAGAAGTCGAAACAACGGGTGTACCATAATGCGCAAAAATATCTGTCCCCTCGTGGATACGTCTGCCACCCCAGCCACGATTCGCTCCCCATGTGCCTGTATAGCTATAACTATAATTTTTCGGAATCGGGAAATAATGTGCGTCTAAATCTATCGTCCCAAATTTTTTAAATAACTTTGCGATCACTGTAATCTGATTAACGGCAAGCTCATTTTTATAATAATCCCACAACGCTAATTTAAATTCCTGTTCACTATGCCCATACGTTCGTAAGTATTTAGCCATCGTAAACAATACATCTTCATCATCCATCGGCGAAGCAACGCCATCTCCATTACCATCTAATCCCATGCCGCCAAACAGGTCAATAGAATTGGGCAATGTATCATCATGTACTGGATTCAATGCCCCAGCCCAATATTCATTTGAAAATTGAATCGCAATAATGCTCTCTTTTTTTGGGATGTCTTTTCGCACCTGCTGAATATTTCGCTCATACTGATCAATAGCCGCTAAATAATGCCATGGAATGATGAAATCTTGAAATTGCACATAATATTTCATGCGCTGTTGGATTAGCTGCTCTTTTGAATCTTGTTCCTTTGCATGTATCTCTTCATGCCCTATATTCATCGATGCTATCGCTGCAACAACCATCGCTACTATTGTTCTGTGCACAAATCCTCCTCACTTTCTGACTTGCTGTAACTTCAACATTTCTGAAATTGTCACAAAACGATAGCCCTGCTTTTTAAGCTCCGGTAAAATTTTCTCTAACGCTTGAACCGTTTGCTTACGGTTTCCGCCCCCATCATGAAACAGTACGACATCTCCCTGCTCGACACCTGTCAGAACCGTATCAATAATCTGGTTAACGCCAGGGTCCTTCCAATCTTCCGTATCTAAATGCCATGACCACATCACTAATTTATAGCCTTCTCGCGCCACCTCGGTTACTAATTCTTCCGTATAATAGCCCTCTACTGGACGAAATAACTTCGGTCGAAAACCTGTAATGCTGTAGAGAATTTCATTTGTTTGTTCAATTTCCTTCATCACCTTTGGGACAGCTTTGGAATAGGGATGGCTGTATGTGTGATTGGCAATTTCATGACCTGTTTCATACATGCGTCGAACGATTTGTGGATATTTTTCAGCTTGCTGTCCTACAATAAAAAAAGTACCTTTCGCATCATATTGATCGAGTAAATCCAAAACCTGTTCTGTGTGCTTCGCATGTGGGCCATCATCAAATGTCAATGCAACGACCTTTTTTTCCGTTTGAATATCCCAAATAATATACCCGGCTTCTTCATAATATTTGCGACTTTTTTCAGCAGCTGTTCGGTCAATGACGTAGACTACCGATAGGCCAATAAATACAAATAAACTTAAAAAAAAAAGCCATTTCTTTTTCATTACTAATCCACATCCTTCATTTCTATCGTTCCCTTTATTATTGTTCATTTCAGTAAAATTATTGACGAAACATTAAGGAATTGCTGTAAAAAAAAACAAATTTTATTTTCGCTTAATCGTTCTCAACTCATCAAAATCAATCCATAGTAAAACAATATGTTTTTTGCTATACTTTTTTATGAATGTTTTTGAAAGTGAGGAAATTTCTATGACCTTATTATTTGAGCCGTTTCAATTACGAAACATTATGCTAAAAAACAGACTGGTAATGGCACCTATGTGTATGTATGAAGCGGATAATGACGGCATTGTGAAGCCATTTCATATTGTACACTATGCTTCCCGGGCAGTTGGAGGTACAGCACTTATTCTTTTAGAGGCAACTGCGGTTGTACCTGAGGGCAGAATATCGGAACAAGATCTTGGCATTTGGTCTGATCAGCATATCCCAATGCTGGCTGAGTTAACTACGCAAATGAAGCAGTATGGAGCGGTAACAGGCATTCAACTTGCCCATGCAGGTCGAAAAGCGACAATACAAGGTGACATCTTTGCACCATCTGCTATTGCCTTTAGTGAGGCGTATCAAACCCCAAAAGCTCTTACATTAGAGCAAATTACAGGTATTGTGCAATCCTTTAAAGACGGGGCTCAACGCGCGATTAAAGCGGGCTTCGATGTGTTAGAAATTCATGCAGCTCATGGCTATTTAATTAATGAATTTTTATCACCACTTACTAATAAACGCACCGACGTCTATGGTGGCACTGCTAAAAATCGCTATCGTCTCCTAAGTGAAGTAATCGATGCCATACGTTCGATTTGGGATGGTCCATTACTTGTCCGTGTATCGGCAGAAGAGTATGTGGAAGGCGGCTTAACTCCAACTGATTATGTACAATTTGCGCAGTGGATGAAGGAACAAGATGTAGATTTAATTGATGTTTCTACAGGGGCTGTTGTTCCGGCTACAATTGATACCTTCCCACTTTACCAAGTGCCACATGCAAAAGCTCTAAAAGCAAGTGGCTTACCAGTTGGTGCTGTAGGACTTATTACTACCGGCACTGAGGCTGAGTCTATTTTGCAAAACAATGAAGCCGATTTGATTTTGATCGGACGTGAACTTTTACGTGATCCTTATTTTGCGTATCGTGCAGCGAAGGAATTAGGCGTTACACTAGAAGCAACCGCAAAAACATATCGCCGCGGCTGGTAGGCTCTCGAATCCATTAGAACAAAACAAACACCTGTAGCTCTTTTTGTCTACAGGTGTTTGATTTTATATGGATGCTTTAATAGAACTTGAAGTTTTATTAATGATGGATTTTTCATAAGCATTTTGCGTTTCGCGGCATAAAATTATATTTGGAATTTGCTTTGTTTCGGTTGTGATGAAAATTTTTCTGTAGCGCGTTTTCAACGTTGATATTTGCTCTATCTCTGATGATGAAATGATAAATTGGTTGGTCATTATATCAAATGGTGTGGTTTGAACCAGTTGATCGGCAACAAACGTATGGACAACTAGCTTCGGAATGCCCCATATCATCTCGAGCTTATTTGTAATTAAGCCGTCACGCTGATTCAATAATTTGTTGAAGCTATCTAAATTAGGCAATGTATAAATAATTTGCTGAAATGGTAACTCAGTTAACGATGTCGATAAAATCAATTTAAAAAATCTCATATTATTAGAGCTTACATTGCTAGAATCTTCTTCATTTAGCGACTCATACGTAAAAGGAACTTCGAAAACTTTACCACAATCTGCTTTAAATAAAATATTCATTCGAAACACCTACTATTTCAAATTTTTCCGCTATTTTTGCTGCTACTATTAAAGATATACGACAGCAATATTTTTCCATAGCGTCAAAAGTATTATACCATAAGTAGTTCAAAACTCATCATTTTTAATAATTCAGTCATTACTTTTGATTCAACGATAATATTCTATAAATAAAATACTATTAAATAGAAGGTGATTTGTATGAAAATGCTGTATCGATATAGGATTTTGTATAGGATTAGACATGCTTGTTAATTATTCACACTACCTACTAAAATTATATTGAAATCTATAAATCCTGTTTTTCTTTGTATAAATTATAGATGGCTCCAAACATTCTTTCTGGATCACCAAAGAAAAAGCGTTCATACAACGTTTGACGAGTACCAAACGGACTCATTGTCAAATCCCAGGCCATGCGAAATAGCTTCACGCGTTCTTCACCTAAATGAGATTTTGATTGGAGAAAATGATTCAAATCACTGTTTAGCTCTGTTTGAAAGGTTTTTTCTGTCGGTATATTCACTAAACCACTTGCCCCTAAAAGTTGAATGATCTCGACCATGCGTGGATACATTTTCGGATAAATCAAAATGGCCACCTCTAAAGGCTCACGTTGCGGGCATATATAGCCAAATTTGTGCATCTGTGCGTTTTGCTCAGATTTTAATAACAGGGCATCCAATGTTTCCTGAAGTACAAGCATTTCCACTATTTTTTGTTGCACATGAGCATGTTCTTCGATTTGAATTGAATCAACAATGGCGCAGGCAAGCGTGATCAAAAATTCGGTTTTCTTTACTTGCCTTGATACAACTTGATGGAGTGACAGAGGACGAAATAATGAATTTTGGGCAAATGTATTCGCTACATGCACATTATTTGCATAAAAAACGCGCTCCCACGGAACAAATACATGGTCAAATATGACGAGGGCATCGATTTCATCAAACTTTGAGCTAAGTGGATAATTAAATTCACTTTCTCCAAGTGCAAAGGATTCACGGCATACAAACTTTAAGCCTTTCGTATTACTCGGAATCGCAAAAGCAAATGCCCGATTGCCGTCTCCGTCATTACTGCCAGACATGACAAAAATCTCATCCGTCATACCGCCCTGCGTTGCGAGTAATTTTGCACCATCGACGATAATTCCATCATCGTTTTGTTCAATAATGGTTGCTGCAATTGGTTTTTCATCAAACTCGATATAAAATTTCGAACGATTCACTTGTGGGTCAATAAATGTATGCGTGATCGATAAATCATGCTCACGTGCATATTCATAATACGCCTGTAAATGGGCAGGATAGCAATTCTCTTTTCCTTGCAAATAATCTGTGGAGCAAGCGAGTGCGGTAATGACTGTATTCATATAATCCGGGCTACGTCCCATTAAACCATGATGATAGGAAGCATAGTGCTGAACCATTTTCCGACGCTTAACTAAGTCCTCCTTCGTTTTCGGTTGGAGAAATGACAGCCCTACTAAATTACTCGTAGTCGGTGATGAATAGGTCAATTCCTGTTGTAGGCTTTCATCATGCTGCATGGAATAAAGCTCAGCCTGACTTTTCATAATGCCTTTTAATGCATGATGCTCCGAAAGCTTGCCCTGTATCTGCTCCCCATCAACCCAAACCTCAATCCCTAATTGATCAATACGTGATAGATATTGCTCTCCTGTAATGCTAGGCATGAACTCGCTCCTTCTTTCACAATCATTCGATATATCATATTAAGCGATCTAATCATTTGACCATTTATTCCTTACTTAACGGCAGTAAAACATTCCAGCGCAGGATTTAGATGTGTTACCTTACCTTTTTCCCAGTAAATTTTTGTAATGTTGCGCCGTTCGGATTTCGATGGTTAAAATATCTGCACGGTAAAAACTTCTGATTAATAATGGCACGCCACTCGTGTTTTGAAATTTAAAATCTAATGTGCCATAGGATACGGTTGCATCTCTGCCTGCAACTACATAGCCTACACTTAATGAATGATGATGTCGCTCCGTTATCCTTAATGCAAGCTGATCGATGGCATTAAATAATGTGGAAGATGTTTGACAGATCCCTCCACCAATGCCCATTACCATCTTTTTATTGACAATTTCATATGCGGGTTGATAGCCTCTTGCTTCAGACCTTTCGCCAACCATTGTATTGAAAGAAAAATAATCTCCATCACCAACAATGATGTTATTAAGCGCCAATGCCGATAACTCGATGTTTTTACTTCTTCCTTCCTCCGACGACTGAAAATAGGTTGTAAATGATGCAATGACCGTCTCGTTCAAGGAGCTGACTGCCTCGATTGGATAATTACTTGTCATTTCGTATAATGGTAAATACACATTGCCACCATTTTTGGAAGCACGAATAATTTCCTCTACTAATACACTTTCTTTTAATACGGTTCCTGCATTCCCTTTCACAATCTGTCCATTCTCGTTTAACCGATCCAGCTCCATTGTTTGATCGTATCCGATAAAGTGTTCCGTTCCTCTTGCTAATGTTTTCGCTAGTTGTTTTAACTGACTTTCATACGATGCAAAATCCGATTCAAAACCTAATTCTTTCGGATGAATCGTTTGAACAATTTCCAATGTTCGGGGGTCAATTAATGTCACAACAGCCGATTTTAACAGTGGTTGTGTCGCAGCATTTTCCTCTGTTGCATTGGTGGTATCTTGTGTAGGCTGACTACTAAAGGTTGGTTCCATATTTACCTGTTCGCTCTTTTGCGACGTCTCCTGACATCCTGCTAACAGCCAGATTGCACAAAATATCCAGATCATGTACCCAATTTTTTTCACCTGATGTCCCCTATCCTAAAATCAAGTTACTTCTAGTATATTCAACACCATTATATTTCGTGTTTTGTCAGAAAAACTTCTATTTTGCTAACTAAAAAAAGCATCTCCTCCCTTGAATTGACGAAGGGAGGAAATGCTTCATTTATTTAATGCTTACTATGATTTACTGTAATCATCGTTGTACCATCTGTTTTTATCAAATGCAAAGGAACCCTTTTGATTTAGCATAATTGCTTGTGGTTCTTGGGCCACGTCATTTTCTGTAATGACATAGGTTGCTTTTAATTTATCATTTAAATCATAGTTTAAGCCATAACGAGCAAGTTCCTCATTATACTCAATATATTTGTCGTTCTTTTGCCATAAACAATCATAGTTTTCCAGTGGTCTTGCATTTTTTCTTATTGATTTGATTTTAATGAATATTTGCCAAAGCCGCTTGTGCCATCACCTAAATATTTAATATTCGAGTCTTTTTCTAAAACATCCACTGCTTTTTTCGAAGATTCAAATACAACTTCAACTGAAGCTGGAATAGATGTGAATTTCCAGTTGCCATCAGCTGACGGATCGATTGTTTTTTCAGCTAAAATATAATCAATAATTACTTGACGGTTTTCATCTGTATAATTTTCAATAGCTGTTGCATTACGCACGCCTGGTAAAGTGCCACTTGCACGGTAATTGTTAGTCGCTACAACAAATTCTTGCTTTAAATCAATTGGCTTACCATTATATTGTAAGTTTACAATACGTGAAGCTTCTTCGTTTACAACATTACCTGATGTGTCATACTTCGCTGGTTGTGTTACATCAATTTCATACGTAACACCATCAATTACATCATAATTGTATGAACGGAAATCGGTGTTAATTAATTGCTGCTCGCCTGCTTTGTTGACATCAATTTGATGGAATTGACCTGCCGACATTTCTAACCATTCTTTTACATCTGCACCTGTAAGTTTTAGCATTGCTACTGTATTATCGTATAAATACAAGTCTGCTACGTTTTTAATTGCTAACTCACCTTTTGGAATATATGTGTAATAATCTGGATCACTACGAGTTCCTGCTTTAAACGGTGCACCTGCAGATAATACTGGTAAGTTTTCGTATTGTGTCCCTTTGATTTTACCCTTTACATAGTCCATTTGCGCATTTGTTACAATTTGAATCGATGGGTCATCTTGTACTTGTGAGAAGTAGCTATGAATTGTTGCTTCTGTTGTTCCAACTGCTTGACGTACATAGTCAATTGTTCCATCATGTGCTTCTTTTACACTATCTACAACAGCTTTGTTTACATCTGAGTTCTCTTTTTCAATTTCACGAACCTCACCTGTACCTGCTGTTACGTCCCATGAATCTCCTTTTTTCTCTAGCTGTAAATCAATTACACCTAAATGGCTACCAAATTTACCTGGCATAACTACTGGTACATCATTCATTGTGCCTTTTTCTAGTTCTACATTCGTTAAAGACGCATCGACTTTACCTGGGAATACGTCATGAGCATGCCCTGTAACAATCGCATCAACATCTGGAATTGTTGAAAGTAGGTACGTAACATTTTCCTCACCAACTTCATGCTTAGCATCACCAATTCCTGAATGTGATAATACAACAATGACATCTGCGCCAGCTTTTTTCATTTGTGGTACTACCGTTTTTACTGCCTCAACCGAATCATCAACTGTCACTTTTCCTTCAAGTACAGTTTTATCCCATTTTAAAATTTGTGGTGGTACAATACCTGTCACACCCACTTTAATTGTTGTTGGCTGACCATTTGAGTCCACCATTTCCTTCTCGATAATGGCATATGACTCGTACATCAATTCTTTCGTAGTGGCATTACGCACATTGGCATTTAAATATGGGAAAGCCGCATCGTCTGTTACTTCATCTAAATAGCTTAAGCCATAGTTAAACTCATGGTTACCATATGTAGCAGCATCATAATCTAATGCAGTCATTGCCGCTACCGAAGGATGAATGTCGCCATCTTTTAATTTTTGAACGGATTGCACATACGAACCAAGTGGTGTTCCCTGAATCACATCCCCATTATCGAATAATAGCGTATTTGGATTTTCTTCACGCGCTTCATCAATTAGTAAGGCTGTTTTGGCAAGACCTAAGTTATTTGCCTCTACATCTTTATAATAATCGTAATTCACAATATTTGTATGAATATCAGATGTTCCTAAAATACGTAATGCTACAGTCGTATTTGCCTCTACTGGACTATATTCTTCTAAAAAGCGTTTTAAAATATTTTGCACTTGTACTTTAGTCACAAAATTATTTGGACGAATCGTGCCGTCCTCATAGCCATTAAGCAAGCCAAGACCGATTGCTTTTGCTACTTCTTCTCGACTGCCCTCTGCGATTTTGTTACCATCTTTATATTGATCTACTAAGCTAGCAGGATATGTTTCATTACTTTCAATCCCGCGCGCAGCAATAATAAAGGCATGTGAACGTGTTATTTTTTCATCAGGGGCAAATTGTGTTGCCGTTTTCCCTTTGATTAATTTTAATTCAACTGCCTTCTCAATATACGGCTTTAATGAATCTGGTACATCTTGAAACTTCACCGTTTCTCCACTACCAAGTGGCACGTCCAGCGCATCGATCATAGCCTTCACAAATTCACCGCGCGTGATATCCTCGTTCGCTGATGCGGCTACTAATTCTGTTGCAACGCCACCTGCTAAAAGGGATAGCGTCAATGCTGAAGCCGATAATTTTTTCCACATAAATAAATTCCTCCTACATATATAAGTATATCAATACATTAACATTGCATTAATTTAAAACACATTATATCAAGAGTCTTTCTATCTAAAAATATCCCAAAATTAGGTATTCCATTGCACGAAAAAACTCCTTATAATTAGGTTTGGTAGTTCTGTCCAAATCCCAATTTAAAGGAGCTTACCCATGGACAAGGATACCACAAAATCCACATTAAATGAATTGTTAAAAGTACTCGATGAGAAAACATTTTTAAAAGTTGTGAACGTTTCAAATCTCGACTCTTACATTAAAAAGTTGACAGCTTATAAGTTTCTTCAGCTGTTCATCATTGCGCAATTGAATGAAAAAAGTTCGCTTAAAAAATTAGCGAAACAGCTGAAAGATACCGAAGAACTTCATACATTTATTCAAATGGATGCCATTAGTTCGTCGCAGCTTTCGCGTAAACAATCCTGCCTCACCCCTAGAATATTCGAAAAAGTCTTTCGCCATCTCGCCGTTTCCATTCAGGTGAAAATGAAAGGAAACTCACCGTTTCTTCGTGATATTGGGAAATTACTTGTCATCGATTCTTCTACGATGTCGATGAGTCTAAGCCAATATCCTTGGGCAACGTTTCGAAAAACAAAGGCAGGCGTTCGTCTACATTTGCGCGTGGTTGTCACAAAAGATGTGACACTTCCTGATCAAGCGGTCATTTTACCAGCGAAACACGCAGATCGCACGCAAATGAACAAGTTAATTGATGTCGATTCCGATGCGATTCATCTGTTTGACCGAGGCTATACGGACTATCGACAATACGATAAACTCTGCGATCGAGGAATTCGTTTTATCACACGACTGAAGAAAAATGCAAAAATCGAAGTGTTGAATGAACAAGTCCCAGACGTTGAAAATAACATCTTTTCTGATCAAGAAGTCTTTCTAGGTGATGAGCAGAACCGAACGAAAATGCAGAATACACTACGTTTAATTCGAACGAAGGACAGTGAAGGGAATGAAATTATCATTCTTACAAGTTGTTTCGATTTATCGGCGAAAGAAATTGGTGACCTCTATCGCTATCGTTGGAAAATCGAAACGTTTTTTAAATGGATGAAACAACATCTAAGAATCAAAAGCTTCTACGGAAAAAGTCAAAACGCTGTGTATACACAAATTTGGATCGCCTTAATTACGTATTGCTTACAGGTATTATTAAAACTGAAATTGAACCATAATGGACCTCTTTTAGACTTAAAAGAAACGCTCCAAAATCTACTCTTTAAGCCATTTGAAGTATTTATAAAAGCGCTATTTAGGGCGCCAACCAGAAAATCAAAAGGACGGAAAAAGTACGATTGGAACAGAGAATTTCAGCACATCGTCAGACAGTTCCACGAAAGAGAGGTGGAACATCTGGACGAATTAACGTATGATCCAATTTTCTAAGCTGTATCGGATGTAAATAATTTACAATTTGTGGATAAGAGCTACCGCTTATGCGCATGTTGACTTTTTTTAAAATCTAGGAAGAACAATTGTTCAGAAAATTCTGGAATTAATATTAAATAGGTATTTTATCTCTTTTGACAAACGTTAAAAATTTTTATGCAACGTTAATGATATCAATATAACAATAAAACAAATTAATGGAAATGCTTACTTATTTTATCCATAAATTTTTAGTCAATAAAAAAACTAGTGTGTAATTTCTATATACTTACGCACCAGTTTTAATCATAATTATGTTAACTCCGTCTTTTCACTATTGAAATAAAAATTATATTTCAATAACAATCGGTAAAATCATTGGGCTCTTTTTCGTTAATGTATAAATGTATTGATCGACTACCTTCTTAATTGCCTTTTTCATAGCAAATGGATTGGCTTCATTAAATTTCAAGACAGCCGTTTTCGCAAGCTCATTTATATCATTAATTAACTGCTCGGCATCTCTCGCATAAACAAAGCCTCGTGAAAGGGTGTCTGGGTCTCGAATGATAGAACCATCCATTTTACTAATCGTGACGACAATAACAAGCATGCCATCTTCAGATAAACGTTTGCGATCACGTAAGACGATATCTCCTACTTCACCAGCGCCAATCCCATCCACATAAGTATCCCCAGCAGCAACAGCCCTTGTTTGCCGCGCCACTTGACCAAAAATATCGACAACATCCCCATTTTTTAAAATAAAGGTATGGCCTTGTTCCACGCCCACTGCCTCAGCGAGTAAGCGATGAAGATGGAGCATGCGATACTCTCCGTGAACGGGAATGAAATATTTCGGCTTCATAAGTGTCAGCATTAACTTCAAATCGCCTTGATAGCCATGCCCTGAAACATGTAAACCGGTGATGCTGGAATTTCCATAGACAACATTTGCACCTAGTTGAAATAAATTATCGACGATTTTCGAGACATCTTTTTCATTCCCGGGAATCGGTGACGCTGCAAAAATAACGGTGTCCCCCTGTATTACTTTTATAGCTCGATTACTGCCTGTAGATAGACGGGATAGCGCTGCTAAAGGCTCCCCCTGACTTCCTGTACAAACAATGACGACGCGTTCTGGTGGTAAATCACTTAAATCCTCAATCTCTATTAACATCCAGCTTGGTATTTTTAAATAGCCTAACTTTATAGCAACCGATGTAACACTTTTCATACTGCGCCCAAGAAATAAGAGCTTGCGATTTGTTAGACGAGCGGCCTCAATAATTTGCTGGATGCGATTTACATTCGAAGCAAACGTAGAAATAAAAATCTTTCCTGTCGCCTGCAAAAATTGTTGCGATAATTGATTGGCCACTAATTTTTCAGACGGTGTATGACCAGGCCGTTCTGCATTCGTACTTTCTGAAATCAATGCTAATACACCGTCTTGGCCAATCGCTGCCATTTTATGAATATCCGAGGATTGGTCATTCACAGGGGTTAAATCAAATTTAAAATCCCCCGTATGCACCACTTTACCCTCAGGTGTGTGGAACACGAGCCCTAAACAGTCCGGAATACTATGGCTCGTTTTGAAAAAAGTAACGGCCATTTTATCAAATTCCAACCGGGCGTCTGCTGTAACTTCGGTTAATTGAGCCTCACGTAACAGCTTGTGTTCTTTTAATTTTAATTCAATCAAACCCAATGTAAATCGCGATGCAAAAATAGGGATATTATATTTCTTCAATAAATAGGGAATCCCACCAATATGGTCTTCATGCCCATGTGTCACGATACAAGCTTTAATTTTACCACGATTTTCTTCAATATACGTAAATTCAGGAATGATCGCATCAATCCCTAACAAACTTTTATCTGCAAATTTCACCCCGCAATCAACGAGAATAATTTCATCTACATATTGAATTACATACATATTTTTTCCGATTTCATTAATGCCCCCTAAGGCAAAAATGGAAAGTGTCGATTGTGCACTTGTCAAACAATTCCCTCCCGATGAAAAGTTGGTCTAACCACTTCAATTGCTTTCTAGTATTGCTTATAAAAGTAGGTTATATACCGGAAAAATTCATCAGGAAACAACCTTATTAAATGCATTTAATTTATTTTTTTACTACATCAAAATTGGCGCCAATTAACTGCCAGTTTTGAGGGAAAGGAAGACCGAGCTTCCAATAGCCGACACCGCGTAAATTTAAGCGTTTCACTAAATTAAATTTTGCCTGAATGGAGCGAGCATCTTCAAACCAAACGATATGTGAACGCCCCTCATCATCGTAATAGTTAAAGTAAGGCGCTTGTGCTGTATAGTCATATTGAATCGCTGCGTTATAGCGCTTTGCTAATTCAATCGCTCGCTGTGGGCTTAACGCTTCCGCATATGGTCCCCCTTGTACGAAAGGAAGTGTCCAGTCATAGCCATATAGATTTTGACCAAGAATAATCTTATTTGCAGGCATTACCGATAAGGCATACTGCACGACCTTTTCTACTTCTGGCAAGGGGGAAACAGCCATTGGTGGTCCGGCTGAATACCCCCATTCATACGTCATTAACATAACAAAATCGACTATTTTACCTTGTGCCTCATAATCATGTGCGGCAACCCATTCACCAGTCTGCTCGCTATTCGTTTTCGGAGCAAGTGCAGTTGATACCGTATAGCCCTGTGCATGCATTCGTTTTACAGCATTACGCAAAAAATTATTGTAGGCCTCTTTTTGATTAGCTGGAACTCGCTCAAAATCAAAATGAATATCCGATACATTTCCAATGCGCTTTGCTTCCTCAATAATATTGTCAAAAAGCACATCCTGTACCGCTTCACTTTGAAAAATGTCGCGGGCAAGGTCACTACTAAACTGATAATTTTCCAAATTGGAGATCACCATCGCAATCGCGGCATTGTTTTCCTCTGCTACTGTCGGTAATGGCTGATTTGGCGGTACCTTCAACGAACCATCGCGCCTCGCTTCATAACTAAACAGCGCTAAATACGTTAAATACGGGCTTGTGGCACGTGCTTCATTTACTAATGCTTGACTTACCTCATCGCCCCTCGGCTCAATATACGCCAAGATTTCTGCCTTCGTTTTTGGCATTGGCGGAATAAATAAATGCGTTCCGATCATGAGCGGTGCATTTGGATTAATGCCATTCATTTGCGCAAGTGTTAAATAATTGATGCCAAAACGCTGTCCAATTGACCATAAACTATCCCCAGCCTGTACGACATAAAACTGTCCCCAAATCGGTATAACCAATGCTTGCCCGACAACTAATCGGTCTGGTTCTGGTATTTGATTAGCCGTCACAATACTTTGTACAGTCGTTCCATATGCCCGCGCAATTCCCCACAGTGTTTCCCCTGGCTGTACGACATGTATATGAATTGTCGTTCCTCCTCTTATTTCGATTTTATAATTTATGAATGGAAGCGTGCGAACATGTATTTCGACATAAAGAAAGATGTGAAGCGAGGGTATTATTCAAACATTTCTATTCAACTTCGGCATAGGAAATGACATCAATTTTGACTTTTTTCATATGATATTAATGAGGTGAATAAATGCCAAGAATCAAATATCGTGAAGCTGATGTGGATTTAATGGCTCGGATGATGCGAGCTGAGGCAGAAGGTGAAGGAAAACAGGGAATGCTTTATGTTGGTAACGTTATCGTCAATCGTGCCGTTTCGGATTGTTTAGATTTTCGTGATGTTCGAACGATTGAGGATGTTATTTTTCAAATACAGGGCAATAACTATGCCTTTGAAGCTGTACAAAAAGGCAATATGTTTTATCAACGTGCCCGCGATACCGAACGAAGATTAGCGCGTCAAACCCTAGATTACTGGCGCCAACATCCCGCGAAATTTGCCCTATGGTACTTCAATCCATCTGGTGATTGTCCACCAACTTGGTACAATCAGCCATTTACTGGGCAGTTTAAGCAACACTGTTTTTATGAACCGATTGCAGGAACTTGCGATAGTGTTTATATGAATTGACGGTATTAGCGAAATATGGGGTGATAGAGGGACGGCTTAATTATTAGGCGTTCCTTTTTTACGCACAAATCTTGAACGTTTTGAATAGTCTAGGGGATAACCTATCTTTTGGATTCGTATATTTACATTAAGGAGCGAACGATCATGTATTTATTTGAAAACCATAGTTCCCCCGTATCATTACGCTCAATCTATCAAGGTACCCTTTATAATTATACTGCGCCGATTCGCCATTTTTTAAGTGAACCGCCATCTTGGAATGATTATCGCTGCATTAGTAAAAAAGAAGCGGATTTTATGGCAATGAATCGCTTATTATGGATGGAGCATGTCAATTGGACAAGAATGACGATTATTAGTATTGTTTTCGGACTACCTGACTTACCCTTTGTACAAGAGCGGCTTTTACGCAATGCAACCGATTTAGGCAATTGTTTGCGTCCTTTTTACGGAGATCAAATTGCGAATCGCTATGCAGATTTAATAAAAGAGCATTTAACAATTGCCGCTGAGCTTGTGACAGCAGCCTCTAAAGGGGATGCGGTTACGGCAAAATTAAAAGAAGAGGAATGGTATCGAAACGCAGATGATATTGTTGCTTTTTTAACAAGTATTAATCCCTTTTTACACAAAAAACCCTTACAGCAAATGTTTTATGAGCATTTGAGACTTACAAAGGAAGAAGCGGTTACGATGATACAGGGAAATTATAAAGAGGATGTCGCTGTGTTTGATCAAATTGAAGCAGAGGCATTAGCGATGTCTGAAATGATTGCTTCAGCCATCGTTTGTCAATTTTGGGGCTTCTTTTCGCCCTATAACACATATTCGTAAATAAACAGGTTAGCAAGCACAACAAATGGTGTACTGCTAACCTGTTTGTGATGGTACTACCCTTCTTTTAATACAAGTTGATGATACAATCTACGCAGCTCAGATGCTTTGAAAAGCCCTAAATGCGTTCTCAGCTGCGGGTGTAGCTTTACACCATTCTTACGCAACTCCTTCACATACCAGCCCTTCGAATACGTATACATGCTTTAATCCCCTTTTTTCCTAGTACTAAACAAAAATCATTCTACCGTACCCATCATATGTAGGAAAATGAATTCAATTACTGAGAAATGGACAATTTTATGTAGGTTGCTTATAAGCTCGTAACACGTATTCTAAATATCCCTTTATATTAACTAAAAAAGCTGCTATCCCTCCTAGATAGAGACAGCAGCTTAAACAAAGCAGGCACTATTGATTTGCCTTAAAGAAATCACGTTGGAACATGCACATGCGGATGGCATCATGGTATTGCCCATTAATGAAAAATTCCTCTTTTAAATCCCCTTCAAATTTAAAGCCGATTTTTTCATAAATATGAATGGCTTTTTCATTTACAATGTCAACGACTAAATATACTTTGTGTAAATTTAAGATTTGGAATGCATATTTAACAGCTAAATAAGTGGCGATGCTGGCATAGCCATTTCCTTGCGATTTCGGGTCAACAATAATTTGAAATTCCGCATTGCGGTGTATTAAATCAATTTCGACTAATTCTACTAACCCAACAATTTGATCAGCGTCCATCAAAATAAAGCGGCGCTCGCTTTGATTATGAATATGTTTTTCAAATAAATCTTGCAACTCCGCAAAGGATTCATATGGCTCTTCAAACCAATAAGACATGATTTTGTTATCATTATTCAGCTGATGTACATATTGTAGGTCTTCTCGTTCTAATGCGCGTAATTTGATATTTGGATTCATTATTAATGCTCCTCTATTTATATAGATGTTAACTATATCGTCCAATTAAATGAATTATTGATTCATCCTTTTCAATTTAAACCAATCTACAGTTTTGACAAGGGATCTGTCAATATTATTGCCGCATTAAGCCTTTTTTAAAATAACGCAACCCCGATAATAAAATAGCGATAACCAACACAATCCCTAAATAGCCCATCATTGCATACATCTTAGCGATTAACGTGGTAAAACCAACAAGACTAATAGAAAACGCGACAAGACAGAGTAACATGACGGCAACTTTAAAAGATAAAGTATCTGGCTTCGTGAATCGCACTGCAAGAATATATAATGTTCCAACAGCTGTACTATACACCATCCCAAGTAAGAGAATAGACATTATGATGCCTACTAGTGGATGAATTTGCTGTGCTAGTTGAAGCGTTGGCATGTCTGCACCTGCCACAACATCCATTTTTGCAAAAAGAGCCGCGTTAATGAGGAAGATTAACAACCCTAGTAGGATACCGCCTAATGTACCACCATTTCTGGCAATCTTTCTATTCTTAGTGGTACCCCCCATTACAATAAGCATCGCCGCCCCAGCTGCAATATTATATGAGACATACAATATCGCACCCGGCAACCAATGAGATACGGCAGATGGCTGATTTTTCGCCATCGCATTTAACTCCCTCACCGAATCGTCCATAGTAAATAAAGAGTAAATTAAAAGAATAAAAATAATTCCCATTAAATAAGGCATTAACGCCGCAATCATTTTAATAATATTTTCCGCATTCAGTAAGAGCGTAAATAGGACAGCTAATGTCATGAGCATACTCCCAACAGATGGGGTGATACTGTATATTTGATTAAATGTGGAGCCCGCACCTGCTAACATCACAATGCCAATTCCGAATAAAACAAATGAGATTAACAGATCAAGGACTGGTCCGAAAAAACGGCCCCCAATATAGTGGATTCCTTCCTTATGAGAAGTCGTTTGCAAATCAGAGCCTATTTGAGCAAGGGTCATGCCTAAAATGGCGAAAAGGAATGTCGCGACGATGCAGCCAAATATGCTCATCACGCCAAAGCTTGTAAAATACTGTAGAATTTCCTGTCCTGAAGCAAAGCCTGCTCCTACTACTAAACTGACAAATGCACCTGCAATTTGGATACTCTTTTTCAATACGCACCTTCTTTAGCTTACATACTTATACCATTCCTACATTATGTAATGAACCATGAGCTCATGAATTCAAATGACGTAGATAAGCATACTCAAAAAAAAGATGACCCCTATCCATCTAGGAATCATCTCTTATTTACATGAATTCTCTATATTTAATACAAGCCTGCCGTTTGCGTACCGACTAATTCACTTTATAAATTGCTCGGTTATGCGAAAACATTTTAAAGCCGTGGATGCCATGGAAGCTACCAATTCCAGAATGATTCACACCGCCAAACGGTAATGGTAAGTGCGTATTATGCATGAAAATCCCGTTAATTGTCACACCACCAGAGGATGTCGATGCTAAAATTTGTTGTTGGAAATTTTCATTATCGCTAAACATGTATAATGCAAGTGGCTTTGGATTCGCTTGAATATACTGCAAAACCTCCTCTACATCCGTATAGGTGCGCACAAAGGTTAAAGGACCAAAAATTTCTTCCTCTGCAATCAGCATCCCTGCTGTCACACCACCAAGTAAAGTAGGCTCAATTAATCGTTTATCATCATCAAATGCACCGCCACTTAAAATAACGGCCCCTTTTGCAAGCGCATCCTCGAACAAATTTTTAATCCGCTTATAATGTTGTTCATTGACGATTTGCGTGCGCTCTACTGAACGAATTTTGCCATCATCATATAGCATCCCAACTGTCATTTGACGGTAAAGCTCTGCAAAAGCAGTGATATCCTCCTTATGCACAAAAATATAATCAGGCGAAATGCAAAATTGTCCGCCCATTAAAACTTTCCCAAACACTAAATTTTGCGCTGCCTTTACTAAATCATAGCCTTTATCAATAATAGCTGGTGATTTCCCACCTAATTCAAGTGTCACTGCGGCTAAGTGGTTGGCTGCTTCACGCATGACAATTTTTCCAACCCGTGGACTTCCTGTAAAGAAGAAGTGATCAAATGGTAGCTTTAATAGCTGTTCAGATACATCCGCCTCTCCCTGAACAAGCGCTACCTCCTGCTCATCAAACACCGCTTCAATCACTTCTAGTAAAACCTTATTATAGTTTGGATTCAATTCACTTGGCTTGAGTACGACACAGTTCCCAGCAGCAAGTGCCTCTGCTAGGGGATGAATGGTTACAGACATCGGTGAGTTCCAAGTCCCAAAAATACAAACACGACCACGCGCTTCATATAAAACATAGGCTTCACCATCTTGTGGGTTTTCAACCAGCTCAGGCTGCATCCATTTGGCTACGTTTTCTATTGCATAATCAATTGCCTGAATAACCGAATAAATTTGGTTTTGCGCCGTGGAAGCTGGCGTAACAAAATCAAGACTGGCTGCTTCCACAAAGCAATCCATCCGACTTAAAATCGCTTCTTTTAAGTCCATTAACTTTTGTGCACGCTGTTCGGCTGTCGTTTTGCGCGCCTCCCATTGATACATCGTTTGCTTATCAAAGATTTCCTGTAACTTCTTTTCTAATACCTGTACCATATCATCTACTCCTTCAAGTAATTCATATTTCTGATTCACACAAGTTCTTCATTTAAGTTCTGTTGTTTTACTAATTCTGTTTCTGATTCAGCGCGTAAATTACGACGCTGTAGTACAACGATAAATACAACCAATGCAAATAAAACGACGCCTAAACACGTGAATAATAAATAGCTGAATCCTAAACTTAAATTTGCATTTCGTAAAAATAACCCTAAAAGGGATGTAGCTAATAATGAACCAATGGCTACAAATAATTGGACTACCCCCATAGCAATACTAATATCCTTATTCGGCAAGTTCATTTGAATGCCTGTATGGAAAATCGAAATTAAAACACCACTTGACGTCCCCCAAACTAAACAAATAATTGTAATTGCTAATGCTGAAATGGACGTCGTAAAGAATGTTAATACAAATATTGTGCCGCCAAAAATCACCATTGCCCCAATTGCCACTAGGCGGAAGTCCTTTAATTTCGCTACAATAAAGCCACTTATTGCTGCAAAAATAAATGATGTCACACCACGATACGTCATAAATAACCCTGTTTCAGTCGGTGTAAAGCCATAAATATTTTGTAAGAACATCGGTAAGAAATAAATTAGCCCTGTTGCAGCAAACATCACAGCTAATACCGAAAATAAGCAAATGATAAATACACGATACTTAAATAAGTGCAAGGGCATAATTGGATCCGCACTTTTCTTTTGACTAGTAATGAATAATGTTACTGCCGCTACTAAAGCAAGCACTAGTATAAACATTGTTAGTGACATCCAAGGTACTCGCGTGCCACCGACTGTTGTAATCGCTACAAAAATTAAAATTGCGGTACTTAAAATAGTAATTCCTTTATAATCTAAACTTGCATTTCTAGCCTTTGGAATTTCAGGCATATACTTGATGACGAAGAATAATCCAAGTAATCCAACTGGCGCAATTGAGTAAAATACCCAATGCCATGACATATATTGGACGAAAATACCACCAACAGTAGGCGCTACGATCGCCGTTAATGCATTTAACGCACCATAAAACCCTAAAAATTTCGCGCGATTTTCAATATCAAAAATATCACTAATGACGATTAAACCAACGACTGCAGTTGCTGCGCCCCCTAAGCCTTGAACACCACGGAAAATCATTAAGTGATAGATATTTGAAACAAGTAACGGTGTCAGCAATTCCGAAACTAAAATGATTAAAATCCCAATAATTAAAAGTCGACGTCGTCCATACATATCACTCAACTTCCCTACAACGGGCGTGACAATTGCTGAAGCCGCTAAGTTAACCGTAAAGACGAGCGAATAAAATTCAATACCGCCAATATCTTCAATAATTTTTGGCAGTGCAACAGAAAACTCGGAAGAAACCATAAGTCCTAATTCGATACATAAGAAAATACCAATCATTAATAATACCTTTTGTTTGTACGATAAAGATTCAACTGTTCTAGAAGTTTTAAAAATCAATCAGATCACCCTCTAAATTAGATTTTGTCTTTACTAAAAATGCAAACAAGTACAAAAAAAAAGATTTCTCATGTAAGAAACACAATACGTATTTTACAAATGAGAAATCTCCCTCAAACTTAGTAACAACCAAATTTACTCTATTTATTTATTTATTTATTTATTTATTTATTTATTTATTTATTTATTTATTAATGACGGCTCTTATAAAGCTAAACTTATTAATTAGTGCTTAAGATTGTTTCTTTTTCCTGTGCTGTTTCTGTTTGTTCCCAGTTTAATGCAGTAATGGCTTGCTCGTAGTATTGCTCCATATTACCTAAATAATTTTCATAAAAACGAGCACGCTTTACGAATAAATGACAATCAATCTCCTCCGTAAAGCCAATTCCGCCATGAATTTGGATATTGTGGGCGGATGTACGGATGAAGGCTTGTATAGCAAAAATACGAGCACTGCAAATGGCTTCAATTCGATCTTCTGAACTAGTTTCAAGCGCCCAGTTCGCATAATAGGAAAGAGAGCGAGCTGTTTCTAAATCGAGCTTCATATCCACCAAACGATGCTTAATCGCTTGGAATCGTCCAATCGGGTTGCCAAATTGTTCACGAATCGTTGCGTATTCACTTGCCATTTCCACAATATGTTCCAGTGCTCCTACTGCAACAGAAGATAGGGCCGCATTGTAAGACAATAAACCTTCCTGGATAATCGACCAGCCTTCACCAATCGCCCCGATACGTTGATTCATCGGTACTTCCACATTTTCAAAGGTTACTTCTGTTAGCTTACGTGTCTCATCAAAGCCTTTTTGCTCACGTAACGTAATGCCCGAAGATTTTTTATCCATAATAACTAGCGTAATTTCATCATCAATTAGCACAGGTACGATGAAATATTCAGCAAGCTCGACATCTGGCACTTGTGTCTTCACACCATTGATGACCAAGACATCTCCATTCAAACGAGCGCTCATTTGAATACCTTGTTGCTTGTAGCTCCGACCTGGCTCTAGCCATGCAATCGTAAAGCTAGCCTCACCATTTGCAACTTGCGGTAAATAGGTTGCCTTTTGCTCGTCTGTACCGAATTGTTCGATGATTGGTACGGCAAATGCACTTGTTTCTAAATACAGACCTGGAACAATGGCACGACCCATTTCCTCCATAATCGGCACTAAATCAAGTTTTCCTAGCCCCATACCACCGTATTTCTCAGGAATATTTAGCTGTGTACAACCTAACTCGTGTAACTCTGATAGTACCGCTTTTACATGTTCGATTTTATTTTCAGTATAATCGCGTGCGACTTTCGTTTGCTCCATATCCGTTAAGTATTTTCTAACGTATTCACGAAACATTTCCTGTTCTTGGTTTAATGAAAAATCCATGCTGATTCACCCTCCCTCTAGATTAGCGTCCTACATCTTTTGGTAAGCCTAATATCCGTTCTGCAATGGTATTCTTTTGAATTTCACTCGTACCGCCGCCAATCGTTTGGCCGAATGAATATAAATAATTTTTTTGCCAATACGAATTGCCATAAACCGCATCATCTTTCCACAATAAGCCTTGATGTCCCTGTAGAGAAATGGCCTCTGCGAACAATTCCTTCGTCACTTCACTCACGAATAATTTATCCATCGACCCTTCAACACCAGGATGGCCTACTTTTAGCTGCTTCGTTAAATTACGGTAATAGTTTAATAGCGATCCTCGAGATTTAATATATAAATCAAGCATCCGTTTACGCACATCCGCTTTTTGAATAATCGGTACATCATCTTCTTTCACTGTCTGCGCTAAGCCTACTAAGCCGTCGAATTGCTGTTCAAGTGAAAATACTTGTGCACCAATACCTGTACGCTCATGCATAAGGAGTGCAATAGTTACACGCCAACCATCATCTACTTGCCCAATCACTTCACTGTCATAGGCAATAGCATCATTAAAGTACACTTCATTAAAATCATGCTCCCCGTCCATTTGAATAATGGGACGTACCTCTACTCCAGGTTGCTTCATGTCGAGCAGGAAGCATGTAATGCCATGATGCTTTTTCTCGCCTTTACTTGTCCGCGCTACTAAAAAGCAGCGATCGCCAAAATGTGCATAACTCGTCCAAATTTTCTGACCATTAATTATCCATTTATCTCCGTCCTTTACAGCAGTTGTTTGAACCGCTGCTAAGTCCGAGCCGGCATTTGGTTCAGAATAGCCTTGGCACCAAACCTCTTCGCCTGATAAAATTTTAGGGATATATTTTTCCTGTTGCTCCGGCGTTCCAATTTGCATTAATGTTGGCCCTACCATGTGTAAGCCTACATAATTTACTAATGGTGGTGCCTTCACTCGCACCATTTCTTGATGATAAATAATTTCTTCCATCAGTGTTGCATCACGACCACCATGTTTGGCTGGCCAAGCAATTGCTGCCCATCTTCCATCAGAAGGCTTCTTTTGCCAGTCTCGTAAAAATTGACCATATGCTGCTTGCTCCTCTGGCATTTTAAATGTGCCATCCAGCCAGCCTTCAGGTAAATTTTCTTCTAGCCAAGTACGTAGCTCCATTCGAAACTGCTCTTCTTGAGCTGTATATGAAAAATCCATGTCTACTACCCCCTTATTGATTATTCATTATGCAAGTACCCACTGTGGTACTGCACGATCTTCCGTCACATCTTCCCATACCATATTTACAGCAGACCCGATTGTGACATTTTCTGCATTGCCATTTAAGATATTGCCGATAATTTTTACTTCCGGAAGATGATCCAACTCAACGACAGCAATAACTAGCGGAATATCGTTTTGAAAGCCAGGTAAAAACGGGCGATAGGACACAACATAGGAATATACTTTCCCTTGAATAACACTTCCTTGATTTTCCCAAATTACGTCCACGCTTCCACAGCTTGCACAGCTTGGACCTGGAGGATGATTATAAGCATTACATGTATTGCATTTTTGCAATGCCAGCTCATGACGATCCGCAGCATCCCAATATGGCGTATTATCTAATGTCTTTAATGGAATTGGTTTTTCATACTTTACTTTTGTCTCTTCGCTCATCATAAAACCTCCTATTTACTTAAAACCATTGCACCTGCAATATCTGGTCCAGCCCAACCTGTACAGATGCCGATTTCACAGTTTTCCACTTGTCGATTTGTACCTGCATATTCATGGCGCACTTGACGAACAATTTCAAGCACGTTATTCATGCCGTGTGTGTAGCCTTCTGATAGCATTCCACCTGCTGTATTCGTAGGTAGCTTGCCATTTAATCTCAAGTTACCTGCCGCTACAAAGTCACCCACTTCTCCTTTTGGTGCTAAGCCATACGCCTCCAATTGACGTAGCACCACCCAGCTAAAGCAATCATAAATCGACGCTACATCAATATCTTCCGGTGTAATGCCAGCTGCCTTGTAAAGTTCCGGTGCAACATAATCTGACGCCACTTCATCAACATTTTTCCAGTAGTGTGCATGCGATACAGATTGACGGGCAGCCATCCCCATAATGTGAACAGGCGTTGATTTACAATCTTTCGCACGCTCTGCTGAAGTCACAATAATCGCATTTGCTTCATCTGACTCTAAGCAAAAATCATGCTTTGTAAACGGTGAGCTTAAATGTGCCGTTTTCATGTACTCTTCCATTGTTAAAGGCTTGCCATAGAAGAATGCGTTTGGATTGCGCTGTGCATGCTCATAAAAGCTCGTACAAACATGTCCTAAATGCTCTTGTGTTAAACCGTTTAAATGCATATGTCGTGTCGCAAATAACCCGAACCATTGACCAGGGCTTCCTGCGCCGTATGGAATAATAAAGCTACCCCCATCAAAAGCGGACTGAAGTAAATCTGTACTCCAACCACCGCCGCCCATCCGCATGCCAGAGCGTCCGTTCATCGCGCGGTATATTAAGACCGTTTTTGCCTGACCTGTTTCGATTAGGCCAACCGCATCTGCAATTAATAATTCTGTACTACTGCCACCACCAATAATTTCCTTCACCACACCGGGACGTACCCCTAAATAGGTTGCCACTTGATGAGGTGTGCAAGAATCATGCTCTGAGTAGCTCATAAATGCATCGATATCTTTTGCATCCATACCCGCATCTGCAATGGCTGCACGTGCTGCATCTAATGCTAAATGTAATGGCGTTACCCCTGAATTTTTAGAGCGTTTACTTTCACCTACGCCAACAATGGCATATTTATTTCGAATTGTACTCATCCTCTAACACTCCCTCGAATTAAAATTGTAAAACGGCTTCACCTGAGCCAACGATTTGTCCTGGTGCTTTTTCTGCGAATAAATCGAATACCGCAATTCGCTTGCCATCTTCTTCATAAAGCTTCTTAATCACACCTTGGCAAGTAATGATATCGTTTGGCACGGTCATTGCACCGAAACGCATTTTAAAATCCTTCACCTCAGCGACATCACCTGCCAATTGATTGATATACTCGCCAAGAAATCCCATCACCAGCATGCCATGTGCTATAACACCCGGTAAGCCGATTTTTTGAGCGAATGCATCATCCGTATGTAACGGGTTAAAATCACCTGATGCACCTGCATATTTTACAAGCTGAACTTTCGTTACTTTTTCCTTTGTATGTGCTGGCAGCTGTTGTCCCTCTACTAGCTGTTCAAATTGAACCATTCGGATTTCCCCTTTCTCTATTGGGCTGAGGTGAGCTACTCAGCCCGCAAAAAATCATTTCATGACAAGTGAACGATAAATAATATTCGTGCGGCTCGTGACGACGTGATTTCCTGCTTCGTCCGTAATTTCTGTGTCGAGCACTAAAAACTCCATTTTGCCGTTTTTGCCGTCACGCTCGTATACATCAGACACCTTTAATTGGCATTTTAGAACGTCACCTGGGCGAATCGGTCGTGTATAAATAAATTGTTGCTCCCCGTGCAGCATGCGTCGATAATCCAACCCTAAATCGAATTCCTCACCATTATCTGGACTAATTGCAATTGGGAACGAAGGGGGCGCAATAATGCCACCATGGATAGTTGTCTTTGCGTATTGCTCATCTGTATATAGTGGATTGGCATCACCTATTGCCTGTGCAAATTGACGAATATGGCGCTGATCCACATGAAATACAAAGGGATTACCTGATTTTCCAACTAAATGTGCTAATTCCATAAATCTTATCCTCCTATTGCTTGTATTTCGGATACTTTTTCGTGTACGACAATCATCGCATCAGCTGCCTTTATCCCTTTTTCATAAACGATTAGCGGGTTAATATCGAGCTCTTTTATCGTATCTTTGTTGTCGCGCATTAGATTTGATACTTTTAGCAGTACGTCGATGATGGCCTCTTTATCCACAGGTGCTTTTCCACGCGCACCATGTAAAATCGCTTTCCCTTGCAGCTCTTCTAATAATTCATAGGCATCTTTACGTGATAATGGCGCTACTTTAAACGCGATATCTTTAAACACTTCTACAAAGATTCCACCTAAGCCCGCCATAATAACCGGACCAAATGTTTCATCATTATGCGCGCCAATAATAATCTCAACACCATGTGGTAGCATCTCTTGTACCGATACACCATTTAACGTCGCAATCGGATTATACTGTTTCGCATTTGCCATCACTTCTGCGAACGCGATACGTACCTCTTCTTCAGAGCATATATTCAACCGAATTCCATCTGCTTCGGTTTTGTGTGGAATTTGTGGAGAGTCGATTTTCAACACAACAGGGAAACCAATTTCTTTCGCCATTTCAACTGCTTCTTCGGCTTCCTTTGCAACATAACGCTTTGTCGTAGGGATACCATAGCGATCTAGTACATCACTTGCTTCGGATTCACTTAAAGTAGCGCCAGGCTTTAATAAATCGGCTATATCGGCTGGTCCATAATCGGCTGCAACATCCGATACCTGGTCATTCATCTGTACATAGGCGCTATATTGCACAAGCTTTGCTAAAGCGCGAACAGGATTTAATGTACCGGAAATAACGGCTACATCATTTGCAATCAGCGTTTCTGTTGCTTTTGGATATGTCATTCCTTCAAGTGGGAATGGGAAAATACCAATAACCTTATTGCTAGCTTTAGCAATCGATACAAACTCCTGTAACATGGGCGTATTTTCATCCCAAACGTATGGGAAATCTGTGAAAATAATATTATCTACATTTGGATCATTGACGAGTGCCTTTAATGGCGCCAAATAAAATTCCGGGTTCGTCACGGAAGCTGCAGCGGTTAAGTCTATCGGATTACTGACACTTGCATATTCTGGTAAGGTTTTGCGAATTTCGGCTTGTGTTGCTTCGGAAAGCTCGACGATATTTAAGCCGTAGCTTTCACAGCGATCGGCTTCATTGATCCCACGACCTCCTGAGCTCGTAATAATGACGGTATTTTTACCAGTAGGCAGCTTTTCTGCATTAAATAATTTTGAAAAGGAAATAATATCCTCAAAATCATCCACTCGAATAATGCCATTTTGTTTGAAGAAGGCATCATATATTTTGTCCGAACCAGCTAAGGCACCCGTATGAGATGCTGCAGCGCGACTACCAGCATTACTGCGCCCTGTTTTCATCAATAAAATCGGCTTTTTCTTCGCTAATGCTTGCTTTGCTAAGCGCTTTAATTTCTCTGGCTTTTTTGTCCCTTCTAAATAGCCACTAATGATGCTCGTTTTATCGTCATGTACCATATACTCAACAAAATCTTCAAAACTAGCATCCATTTCATTACCTGTACTAATGAAATAGTTAAAGCTAATTCCATACTGAGCAGCGGCCATATACGTTAACACACCAAATGCGCCACTTTGCGAAACATAGCCTACACCCTTTTTTCCATTCATTGGTACGGTCAAAATGGCTGGTGAAAAGGTTCCAATTAAGCCGTTTGAAGTATTCACAAGCCCGACACAGTTCGGTCCAACGAGACGTATGCCATGCTGTTGCGCATATTGTGCTAATTCTTGCTGTAGCTTTTGACCTGCTAAACCAGCTTCCGAAAAGCCTGATGCAAAAATAATGGCCGACTTTACTTTCTTTTCAGCACAAGCTACCAACCCTGCCTTGATTTGATTGTAGCTAACACAAAAAATAACGAGATCAATTTCATGTGGTACTGCTGCTAAGGTTGGATAACTTTTTAGACCTGCAATTTCACTTGCTGATGGATGGATAGGAATAATATCTCCTTGGAATTTCCCATCAATTAATGCTTGGATTTGTAAATTTCCGATTTTATACTTGTTTTCTGATGCACCTAATACAGCAATCGACTTTGGGTTTAACAATGGTTTTAACGATTCATAACCTAGTACTTGTTGAGTCATCAACGATCACCCCTAGTATTGTTTTTATCAGATGTCACATCTGTAATATTACTTTACTTTCTATTTTTGTAATAATAAGAAAATTTAAAATTCTAAATTTATATACTTATAAAGACCTTAATATTTTAAAATAAAATACTTCAGCCCTTGATATCACTAAGCTGAAAAATTCTTTAAAAATTTTTATGTACACTTTAACCCCGACAACCATGCAATTTAACCTCGACACCAACACATTGTAAGCGCATTCAATAAAAACAGTTTTCACCAAAATAAAAAGGCCTTTCCGAAAGTAACTACAAATTACCTTCAAAAAAGCCATACAATTTAAGATATTGAAATGCTAACACTGGTCGTTTCAACATAAATACCCGCGCCAAAAATCCTATTGACCTATACATTTAATCAAACTTCTCCATCCACTTTATTAATCGCGTTCTCAATTTGGCAGATGGTTTTACTTGGTTCCGTTCGATATTACTAATATAGGAAGCTGACACTTGGAGTTCCTCTGCTACAGTTAAGAGTGTCAGTTTATGCTCCCTCCGAATTTCAAGTAACCGTTCGCCTATTTTTCGATGCAATGCATTCTTTTTTAAAGCGGTTTCATCCTGTTGCACCGAGTTATTTTTAGCCTTTTTAATTGAGTGGTAATGCTCCTTTACAACATCAGACGGTTCAATGACAACAGCGGTATTCAGCCAATATTTTGTCCAGCCTTTACTCAACGCTAGATTTTCGTCCCAATTCACATAATGCCATGCCGCTACAATATTATCTGCTGTAAGTTGATCGAGTGCCTTTTCAAATCGTTCACGTGTTCGCATCGGTGAGCGTTCATTTAAAATTTCACCACTGGCCTCCAGCAATGTGCTAATTTTATTTAATTGCAAAAAATCCCCTTTAAACGCCTGTGTCCGCCAGCGCCAGCTCAAATATCGGCATAATTGTTTTTCACAGTTATTTCGGTATGCATGGTATCGAAGCGCCTTAATGGGCAATAAAGCAACCTGCCTTTGTGAGGAGGTTAAATATTTTGCGAAAACTTTATCCACTGTGAATGAAATCGTTTTACTACAATTTTCTTTATTCACGACATATTCTTTACCGTCTTTGTGCTTAAACAAAAAAGTCCTTCCTTGTACACCAACTTGAACCGGTTGATTATTTTTATACATGACCGTTTTTTCAATTGTTAGCCATAAACTTTGAATATTGCTTAACGCCTGTATTACTTGCTCCTTTTGCTTTGCTTCAAAGCCACCACGCCTGCCCTCTCCGCCTAGCTTTGCCTTTAAGCCGCGCATCATTAAAATATCTGCTAGCTCAATTTCAATAACCTCTTCAGGATGCTTTGCTCTATGCAAAAACAGGCTGCATAAAATATCAAGGACATCGACATCAATCGTTGATAATTGCTGTACGATAGTATGTGCCTTCATTAAGGAAGCCTCATTTAAATTCATCCGATTTTTATCTTTTTCTAGCTTTGGAATAATGCGTATATGACCTCTTGTCTTTCCTTTAATGAAATGGTATTTTGGCCAAGAATCGGGTTCACCTTGCGTAAAATCTCGTCGGTATATCGCTTCTCTCACTGTATGATAAATGACACTATTTAAAACAAATATAAAATTTGGAACTGTTGTCATTTGTAAAAAATCACGTTCTGCTCGTTTGTTCTCGATCTTTTCAACGACATGCTCAATTCGTAAATAGGTTTGAATATTATTATTTAATTCGTCTATAATTTTCCGCTGCCATTCTTGAATATATAAATCAATCGCGCGTGCAAACTTATTGATAAATGCCTTATTGCTCGTCAAATTGGACGTTAAAAATTTGAAAAATAAGTCATTTAGCTGAGGGGCTGTTAATTTTTCTAAACCATTCACCCCGTGCATAATGACGATTTCTTCAAATACTAGGGTTGTCAGCTCGGCTCTACACCAACTATAAAAATAATCCCATGTAATTGGATCACTGATAAATGTAGACTTTTGAATAATTCGTTTCGTCTTCTGAAGGGCCTCATCCAATAATTGTTGATTATTTAAAATGGAATTATTCGCTTGTTCCTTTTGTGCAACAACATAAAATATGACGGATTTTGCCATCTTTTCGATTGTCCGATTTCTCGCCTGTATGCGAAATTTATAAAACAGTTCCTCATTTTGTAAATACGCTTCTTCTGTTAATACGAAGCTTTTGGAAGTAGAAAAAATATCATTTTGATCTAAAGAAATGATAGACCCTTCTGACATATGCTGCTCGTATAAAGAATAATAATCATACTGTGTGTCAAGCTCGTCAAAAATAAATAACACGTAAAAATTTTGAATAGTGGTCTTATATTGGTCTATAACTTGCTGCAAATAATCATGTGTACTTTTACTATTAAAGCGTCCAGAATCATTTATCCTCACAATTTACAACCCCCTAACATTCACAAAATCCATACCCCAACTAGAAAATTTTATCATTTTACAGAATATTTTAACATAAATAATCTATTCTTTTGGTGATTTATATGAAATTTAAATAGTTTACTGTTAGTATTGATTGGAATCTACTTATTTTTCTCGAATTGCCTATCAATGCATATTCTCATATAATTTACAGCAACTGAAGGAAATTTGGGTGTGGGATTAACTGCATTAGGAGGAATCGCTATGTTCAAAAAACTAATTAGCAAAAAGAAGCGCCAATTAAAAAAACAAGCAAAGAAAGCAGTATATGAAGCAACAGGTGTTAAACCAATTAAAATTAAAAAGCCGAAGCCGTTAATCAAAAAGAAACGCAAGCCATCCTTAAAACGGACAATAAAAAAATTGTTTTAGCAGACAACTAATAAAGTTGTCTGTTTTTCTTATTTCATCTCCCTATACAAAGCTGTAGTTGTTCGTTTTATATACTATACTTAATTTCTCTTTTCAAAAATATTATTCATTTCGAAATATCTCTACATTTATAAGGTTTCATTCATGGGCTACATATTACAAATAACCTCAATACAACACATAAAGAAATATTCGTTCTAGTAATATACTTATTTTCCTTTTATAATATAATAATACTATATATTAGGAGGATAAGAATGAAGAAATTACTATCTGTTTTAACGATTTTTGTATTAGTCATCCTTTCAAGCTCTTTCGCAGAAGCGCATTCTGGCAGAACGGATTCTAAAGGGGTCATAATTGTAGCGACAAATCTATAGCAAAAGGATTATGTACGGGATACCATTACCATAATGGTGGCAGTTCGACATCATCAGGCTCTAATAATAATTACAGCCCTGTCACTTCACCCAAACCAACATACACACCACAACCTACACTAACAATGGTTGATGTCTATATAAATAATAGTTTGAAAAATTATAATCCAAGTGCCTATATGAAAAAAGGCACAACGTTAGTTCCGATGCGCGCTATTTTTGAGGATTTAGGGGCAACTGTAGAATACGACAAGAACACTAAAAAAATTACAGCTTACAAAGATTCTAAAATCATTTCACTGACTGTTGGAAACAAAACAGCTTATGTTACAGAGAATGGGACTGGAAACTCCATAAGCTTATCCCATCCAGCTGAGAGCTATAAAAACACAACTATGGTTCCATTACGCTTTATTGCTGAATCATTAGGCGCTATTACGGAATGGGATAGCGTGCTTCAACAAGTGAAAATCACAACAACGAAGTAATTTCAAAATCGCTTCAGCTCAAAATTAAAATGGGCTGAAGTTTTTTGCTTATGTTTAGCTATACTTTAACTCCATAACCTTCCTAGCTCCGAGGTACCAGAAGGATCAATCGTAATTTCGATTTACTCTTCTTAAATTTTTATTGTTCACTTTTTGAGTACCTTGATTCTTTTATCTCTGCTTTACAGTGTATATTTCCCATTTCTGCATTCAAATAAAAAGCGCCCAAATCCTTTTTAAATCAAGGTTTTAGACGCTTTTCTAATTAGATTCATGTTGTGCAAAAATCTATATATGACGTCCCCAGTAGGATTCGAACCTACGACCGCACGCTTAGAAGGCGTGTGCTCTATCCAGCTGAGCTATGGAGACAACTGCTTTAATAACATAACTGGTATTAAAGACAATTTTTATTATATGTTAGAAACAAACGAAAGTCAACAATGTTTTTAGATAAATTACTATTTGAGTAAAATAATATTCCAAAAAACGAAATTATCGCATATGAAGCACAAAGTCTCGTATTCAAAACGGGACTCTTTCTATTGCCTCTTAACGTTCAATAAACAATTGCTCCATCAAATTATTATTGTCATCATAACAATCCAATGTAAAATGTGTCGTTGAAATCGTTAGTGTGACAAAAGATTTTTCTTGAATTTGACGAGGCTTCTTTAAGCTACCCGGATTAATAAAAAAAATACCATCAATATATTCCGCACCTAAAATATGTGAATGACCGAAGCATACAATCGTCGCCCCAAGCTCCTTTGCACGATAGACAAGCTTCATTGGCGAGGATTTCACATCATACAAATGACCGTGTGTGACGTATACACGTTCTCCATTGACTTGAAACAAAACTTCCTCTAAGTAATTGGGATCGCCATCACAGTTTCCCTTCACACGCTCCATGTTCTGCATCGCTGAATGGGAATACGGTAATTCACTATCACCGCAATGAATCATCTTGTCTGCATCTGGATGGTAGCTCTTCACACGCTCAATAATTTCCTCATCACCATGGGTATCACTCATAATTACTAGCTTCATTCCAGTCCACATCCTTTTTCAGTTTTCAACGTCTTCACCATTCAACTATTATTTCAAAATTATTTGCACGCGCCTATTTTAGTAATTCTGCTAGTTGTAACGCCAATTTGCGGATGGCATTACCACGGTGTGAAATGGCCCCTTTTTCATCAGCAGAAAGCTCAGCCATATGCTTTTCTAAAGCTGGTACATAGAAAATCGGGTCATAGCCGAAGCCGTTTGTTCCCTTTTTCTCATGTGCAATGACCCCTTCACATGTACCAAATACCGTTTTCGTTTCCATATTTGGACCCGCTATGGCTAATGCACAGCAAAAACGAGCTGTACGGGCTGCCTCTGGTACATCCTTCATATTTGCTAATACTTTTACCATATTCGCTTCATCATCATGATCGCCTGCGTAACGTGCAGAAAATACGCCAGGCTCGCCGTTTAATGCATCGATTGCCAAGCCACTATCGTCCGCAATGACAATTTTACCAAGCAAGTTTGATAACGTTTCCGCCTTTAAAATCGCATTTTCTTCAAAAGTTGTCCCTGTTTCTTCAATTTCTAAATCAGGTGCTACTTCAAACATGGTCACCACTTCATAACCAAATGGATGGAATAATGCTTCAAAGTCCTTTGCTTTGCCTTTGTTTTTCGTAGCGATTACGACTTGCTTCATTATGCTTCCACCTTTCCAATCTGTGCTGCTAAGTCTCCTAGTGCTTCTTTTTGAATGTCGATTAATTGGGCAATGCCTGCTTCTGCTAAATCGAGTAGTTCATTTAAGTCGGCTCTTGAGAATGTCGCTTCTTCACCTGTACCTTGTAATTCAACAAATTGACCAGCACCTGTCATTACGACATTCATATCAACCTCTGCTGCAGAGTCTTCCAAATAGTTCAAGTCTAATACCGCACCAATGTCAGCTAATTTACCAACACTTGTCGCCGCTAGATAGTCCGTTACTGGGAATTTGACAAAAGGTTTTTCCGCGCCTAGCTTTGCAATTGCCTGTGTCATCGCAACAAAAGCCCCTGTAATCGAAGCTGTACGTGTGCCTCCATCCGCTTGAATGACATCACAGTCAATCCATACCGTTTTTTCTCCAAGTGCCTCTAAATCCACAACAGCACGTAATGCACGTCCAATTAAACGTTGGATTTCCATTGTACGGCCGGTTACTTTACCTGCCGAGGCTTCACGGCGCGTACGTTGCTCTGTGGCACGTGGTAGCATCGAGTATTCTGCGGTAATCCAGCCTTTTCCTTGTCCACGTAAAAAGCCTGGTACTTTATCTTCAATCGTCGCTGTACAAATTACCTTTGTATTGCCAACCGTAATTAATACCGAACCTTCTGGGTGCATTAAATAATTATTTTCAATTTGAACTGGACGTAATTGTGTCACAGCTCGTAAGTCATGTCTTGTCATGTTAGTCCTCCTCAATTTGTTCGCGCACTTATCTTAACATACTTTTTTAGCTGCCTAAAGTGGAAATGCAGTGCTTATACAGAAAAAACCCAAATTAGAGAACACTCTAACTTGAGTTTAATCATTATTTTTCAAATGTAATTTTACGAATATCCAGTGTGCCCTGTTCTAGCCAGCGCTCTGCAATTGAACGGAAAATAGGTACCGAGCCTGACGCATGGAATATATGCTTTGGTGGCTCGCTTTCCATACGCAGTTGTCCCTTAAAGCTTAGTATGGCCTCAACATCCTTCGCCGTTTCTTCTGCACTCGATAATACGTGCACATTCTGCCCTACCGCTGCTTCGATTTGCTTTTGTAAGATAGGATAATGCGTACACCCTAAAATTACTGTATCAAAGCGTTCATTTTCAATTGGCTTCAATCCTTTAGAAACAAGATCATATGAGAATTGCCCCTCATACTCACCACTCTCTACAAGAGGTACAAATGTAGGACAGGCTAACGGAATGACCGTAGCCTTAGTCGAAAGCGATTTAACGGCTTCCTCATACGCACCACTTTTGATCGTACCTTCTGTAGCTAGCACAACGATTTCATTGCGCTTTGTTTGCTTAATTGCTGCTCGTGCCCCAGCATTAATAACACCTAGAACAGGGAAAGGCATATGCTTTTGTAAGCTCTCCAATGCCACTGCTGTCGCTGTATTGCATGCAATAACGAGCATTTTAATATTCATTTTTTCAAGTGCCTTTGCCATTTGCCATGTAAAGTTTCGCACTTCTTGCTTTGAGCGTGGCCCATATGGACAACGCGCTGTATCACCGATATAATAAATTGTTTCATTCGGTAATAGTTCCATTATTGCTTTTGCGACAGTTAACCCGCCGACTCCTGAATCAATTACACCAATTGGGGCATTCACTAGTACCGCCTCTATCCTATTTCATTAATAAATGGAGCTTCTGTAAGTGCTTTAATAATTGCTCAAACTCTTCTGCGTCAAATTCATCGGTAATGTCACGTAAATAATCTTGTCGCTTTACAATTACCTCTTGAATAATGCGTTCACCCTCTGGTAATAGATGGATGCGCACTACACGACGATCATTTTCGTCACGAATCCGCTGAACAAGCTCATTTTTTTCCATTCGGTCGACTAAATCCGTTGTTGTCGAAAATGCTAAATACATTTTTGTTGATAAATCACCAATTGTCATATCACCTGATTCTTGCAACCATTGCAACGCAACAAATTGCGGAGGTGTAATAATATAATTGCTTAATATTTCGCGGCCCTTTTGCTTAATTAAGTGAGAAATATATCGTAATTCTTTTTCTAAGATTGCTACAGATTCAGAGCTATGTGTGCTTTGATCTTTCATCGATTCCATTCACTCCCCGAACGTTTCATATCTCTATTTTGATGTTTTTTTCATAAAATAGCAAGTATCCATTCAGTTTATTGACAATTCTTGCAACCGCAATAATTCAATAAGTGCCTGCGTTCGACTAGAAACACCTAATTTTTGAATCGTATTAGAAATATGGTTACGTACGGTTTTTTCGCTAATGCCTAGTTTATTCGCAATTTCTCGTGTCGAATAGTCTTCAATTAATAACTCAAAAATTTCTCGTTCTCTTTTTGTTAACAGCGAACGATGCTGCGGACGAGTCATTTTTGCAACACCCTCCTATCCTCTTCTTTGTACATTATGTCATGTGCGAATTAGAGGTGAGGGCATTTAACTATTTCCCGAGCAATAATTTTTTCTGTTCTTCTAAAAATGGGACACCTTTACCTGTGGAATAGTTCAATTGTACCAATGTTCCACGCGCTGTGTAGCATATATCACCTTTTTCATTTTTCACCAAATAATGTAGGTCCATTGAGGAATTACCGATAGATGCTGTTTTTACATAAATCGTCAACGTTTCGTCAAAAAATACTTGATTCAAATAATCACATTGAATATCTGCAACAACTAGCATATTTTGGTTGCCAGAATCATTGGAAAAGTCGAATCCCAACGCTTTAAAATATTCTATACGTGCATATTCCAAGTAGGCAAACACCTTCGTATTGTTAACATGCCCATACATGTCTGTTTCTGAAAAACGTACCTTTACAGTTGTCGAAAATGAAAATCCTGCTACCCATTCCTGTGGCTCTTGAATATAAGCTGCTCGCATATTATTTCCCCCTTTATAGTTTATCAATCATCATCCCCTGATAATGAATACTCATTCATTATAACATATTTTATCTTTTTTCAATAAATACGATTTTTAAAAATAGCTTAAATTAGAAATACTCGACTTCTTCCATTCAGGTATTATCAAATTTCGTCAAAAAAGACCCCCACAAATGTGGAGGCCTTTTAAGTTGAGCTGATTAGTCAACCATATGATCAGAACCAAAGAAGTTCTTGAACATTTGAACAGTTGTTGCACGGTTAAGCGCAGCAATTGAAGTTGTTAACGGAATACCTTTTGGACATGCCGCAACACAGTTTTGTGAGTTACCGCAGTTCGCAAGACCACCGTCTCCCATAATTGCTTCTAAACGCTCGTCTTTATTCATTGCACCAGTTGGGTGAGTGTTGAATAAACGAACTTGTGATAATGGCGCTGGACCGATGAATGAAGCTTTTTCAGACACGTTTGGACATGCTTCCATACATACACCACAAGTCATACATTTAGATAATTCGTAAGCCCATTGACGTTTACGCTCTGGCATACGTGGACCTTCACCTAAGTCATAAGTACCATCGATTGGAACCCATGCTTTAACTTTCTTAAGTGCGTTAAACATACGTTGACGGTCAACTTGTAAGTCACGAATGACAGGGAAAGTTTTCATTGGCTCTAAACGAATTGGTTGTGTTAATTTGTCTACTAAAGCTGAACAAGATTGTTGTGGACGTCCGTTGATTACCATTGAACATGCACCACAAACTTCTTCTAGACAGTTCATATCCCATGCTACTGGAGTCGTTTTTTGACCGTCAGCAGTTACAGGATATTTTTGAATATGCATTAAAGCAGAAATTACGTTCATACCTGGGCGGTAAGGAACTTCAAACTTCTCAACGCGTGTAGCACCATTCTCAGAATCTTGACGAACGATTTCTAACTTAACTGTTCTTCCAGTGTTTACTGTTTCCATTTTTAAGCTCCCCCTTCTTACGCAGAGTAGTCGCGTTTACGTGGTGGAATTAACGAAACGTCTACTTCTTGATAAGTAATAATTGGCTCGCCCGTAGCTGGATCGAACTTCGCCATAGTTGTTTTTAAGAAGTTCTCATCGTCACGCTCTGGGAACTCTGGTTTGTAGTGTGCACCACGAGACTCGTTACGTAATAATGCACCCTTCGTCATAACTTTAGCAAGGTATAACATGTTTTTTAACTGACGAGTGAAGTGAGCACCTTGGTTCGACCATTTTTGTGTGTCGTTGATGTTGATGTTTTCCCAACGCTCTTGTAACTCAGTTAACTTCGCATATGTTTCCTCTAGTTTAGAGTTCACACGCACTACTGTCATGTTATCAGTCATCCACTCACCAAGTTCTTTGTGAAGTAGGTAAGCGTTTTCTGTACCATCCATTTTAAGGATAGCTTCCCATTTTTCTTGCTCTTCTTTAACACGACGTGTGTAGATTTCTTCTGGTAAATCTTCTGCATGCTTCTTAAGACCTTGAATGTACTTAACAGCATTTGGACCAGCAACCATACCACCGTAAATCGCAGATAATAATGAGTTCGCACCTAAACGGTTCGCACCGTGTTGTGAGAAGTCACATTCACCAGCAGCGAATAAACCTGGGATTTCAGTCATTTGGTCATAATCTACCCATAAACCACCCATAGAGTAGTGAACTGCTGGGAAGATTTTCATAGGTAATTTACGTGGGTCATCCCCTACGAATTTTTCGTAGATTTCGATGATACCACCTAATTTGATGTCTAATTCATGTGGATCTTTGTGAGATAAGTCTAGGTATACCATGTTCTCACCGTTGATACCTAATTTTTGGTTTACACATACGTCGAAGATTTCACGAGTTGCGATATCACGAGGTACTAAGTTACCATAAGCTGGGTACTTTTCTTCTAAGAAATACCAAGGCTTACCGTCTTTGTAAGTCCAAATACGACCGCCTTCACCACGAGCAGATTCTGACATTAGACGGTTTTTGTCGTCACCAGGAATCGCTGTTGGGTGAATTTGAATCATTTCACCGTTTGAATAAGAAGCACCTTGTTGGTAAACAATTGATGCTGCTGAACCAGTGTTGATTACAGAGTTTGTCGTTTTACCGAAGATAATACCAGGACCACCTGTTGCCATGATTACAGCATCAGAACGGAATGATTTAATTTCTTCAGAACGTAAATCTTGAGCTACGATACCGCGGCAAACGCCATCATCATCCATAACTACACCAAGGAATTCCCAGTGCTCATATTTCGTTACTAAACCAGCTACTTCGTGAGAACGAACTTGCTCGTCTAGTGCGTATAGTAATTGTTGACCAGTTGTTGCACCAGAGAATGCTGTACGGTGCATTAATGTACCGCCGAAACGACGGAAGTCAAGTAAACCTTCTGGCGTACGGTTGAACATTACACCCATACGGTCCATTAAGTGGATAATGCCAGGAGCAGCATCACACATACCTTTTACTGGTGGTTGGTTTGCTAAGAAGTCGCCACCATATACTGTATCGTCAAAGTGAATCCATGGAGAATCCCCTTCACCTTTTGTATTAACTGCTCCGTTAATTCCGCCTTGTGCACAAACAGAGTGTGAACGTTTAACTGGAACTAACGAGAATAACTCAACTGCAGTACCTTCTTCAGCTGCCTTAATCGTAGCCATTAAGCCTGCAAGACCGCCACCAACGACGATAACTTTACTCTTTGCCATGATTATTTCTCACTCCTCAATAAATTGCTTATTACATTTACTCACATTTTAGTTCGATCCAATCATTATCTTAACTATGTAGAAATCTAATTAAGAATTAAATGAAAGATACGATTGCTGCAACACCCATGATACTTAAAATTACAAATACTAATAAAGATACATAAGTGAAGATTTGTTGAGATTTTTTAGACTGTGTAATCCCCCAGCTTACGCAGAATGACCATAAGCCGTTCGCTAAGTGGAATGTTGCTGATACGATACCAACGATGTAGAATGCTAACATTAATGGATTGTCAACGATTTCAGCCATCATGTTGAAGTCAACTTCAGCACCTAATGCTTTTTGTACACGAGTTTGGAAAATATGCCAAGCAATGAAAATCACTAGGAAAATCCCTGTGAAACGTTGTAAAGCGAACATCCAGTTACGGAATGTGCTAAAACGCTTCGTGTTGTGTGTAGCAGTGAATGCAATATACACTCCGTAGAATGCGTGGAACATAAGTGGGATATAAATAATAACCCATTCCATTACTAACAATAACCAGTGTGGCACTAATTCCATCATGCCAGTAGCGTTATTGTAAGCTTCTTCACCGCCAATTGCAGTGAAGTTCAAACTTAAGTGGAACACCAAGAATAACCCGACAGGAATTACACCTAGTAACGAGTGTAAGCGGCGCCATAAAAATTCACGATCTTTCGACAAAACTGTTACCCCCCTTAGTACTTGAAATATACATAAACAACGTCACGAAATTGTTGACACTGTTTGTTGACTGCATATTTCATCATGGTACAATATTATGACATGTCCATTGTACTCTCAACAGATACTAGCGTCAAGGCAACTAGTGATATTTAGTAATCATTTTAAAGGCGTCTTTAAGCTGTTTTGAGTTGGATATTTTCTACTTATAACCACATTTCTTACTAAAGAATTAAAATTATAAGAAAATTTATGAAAGAGGGATTATTACTATGGAAGAATTAAAAATGAAAACGATTCCATCTTTTGGCTATGAAATCATTCGGGATCACTTACTTCATTCCATTTTAGGAAAGCACGAAGACGATGTTCTATATTGGGCAGGAAAAGAACTAGCACGGAAATTTCCATTATTTTCATTAGATGAACTACCATCATTCTTTACCGAGGCAGGCTGGGGAAGTATTATGTTAGAAAAAGAAACGAAGGATGAAGCCCATTACATATTGATGACACCTGAGCACCATTCGTTAAATATCGAGCATCGCTGTTTCCGCTTAGAAGCTGGTTTTTTAGCCGAGCAAAAGCAAAAGCAATTAGGCTATTTAACAGAATGCTATGACGAAAGAAACGAAAAGAAAAACTATGTGAAATTTACTTTAAAGTGGGATTTAAAGGAATTGGTTTGACATAAAAAATGCCGCTCATGGACTTAGTCAATCCACGAACGGCATTTTTAGTTAGGAAGCAGTAATCTCTGATACCGCTAAATTAAATTCATCATGCAGTGCATTCGCCGCGCGTACCATTTCATCCTGTGGCACAACAACTGACACCTTAATTTCAGAAGTACTTACCATCTTCACAGGAATATGCTCCTTGCCTAATCGTGCAAACATACGCGCTGCAACACCAGGATTCGATACCATCCCCGAACCTACAATAGATACTTTCGCTAAGCCTACTTCAAAATCAGCAAAGCTAAAGCCTAAGGATAATTTACTTGCCTCTAACACGCGTAAGCTTTCTGCAAACTCTTCCTTTGCAATGGTGAAGGAGATCGTTGGCTTTATACCATCTATCACTGCTTGCACAATAATATCCACATTGATTTCATTTTCTGCTAACGTATTGAATACCTCTGCTAATGATGCGGTTTCATAAGAATTATAGCCGATTGTCAAACGAATAATATCCGATTCATACGCAACACCGCGCACAATTAAGTTTTTTTCCATGTCTACATCTCCTTTAATTAACGTCCCATCCACGTCCTGCTCATTTGAACGAATGACAAGCGGTATTTCAAATTGCTTTGCTAACTCTACCGCACGAGGATGTAGGATATGTGCACCTAAATTTGCAAATTCAAGCATTTCATCAAATGAAATTTCCGGTAATTTTCGGGCATGCGCCACGACTTGAGGATCAGCGGTATAAATACCATCCACATTGGAATAAATCTCTACGCGCTCTGCTTCTAGCGCTACTGCAAGTGCAACTGCTGAAGTTTCCGAGCCACCCTTTCCAAATGTTGTAATATCCTTCGCCTCCGTTATCCCTTGAAAGCCAGACACAACGACAATTTCACCTCGAGCTAAATGTGCTTGAATACGACACACATCAACGTCTTCTACTCGTGCATTTCGATGCGTATCATTCGTTTTAATCCCCGCTTGCCACCCAGAAAGTGATACTGCTTTTCCGCCTAGTTCTTGTATGGCCATCGTTAATAACGCACTGGTCATTTGCGCTCCAGTAGCAATTAATACGTCCATTTCACGCTTTGAAGGCTCATCCGTAATATCATGCGCAAACTGCCGTAGCTCTCGTCGAATCGAAGCCATCGAAGAAACCACAACAACTAAGTGTATGCCTCTTGCCTGCTCCTTTATTACTTTTTTTGCGACATCCCTAATTTTTTCGGCTGTCGTGATTGCCGGACCACCAAATTTTGCAATAATTGTTTGCATGCATTTGCACTCCTTTTGTTGTACTATTTTCTATCCATCAAAAAAGCGACCTTCCATGTTCATGGAAAGTCGCCGTCAAGACAAATATAATGAAAATATCTTTTAGGATAGCTCTCCAGAACATCATGCTCTGACAGCCTTACATCTCTTAAATGCAAAACCAGCAAAATACGTGACCAATACGCACTTCACTTCGGCAGTCTCCCCTTTCGATTGCTTTCTTTGGAAATGGCCTTCCTCCAGCAATGTACTATTGAATACTGCACCTCTATCGTTCGAATATATAGAATTATCAATAGTTTAGCATAGCTCTAGTTCGATTTCAATGACGGGTTATGAAAGTGTTGATAAATCGCCTCTGCTAGCTTTGGTGGCATACCCGCTTCATGTAATTGTAACTCACTTGCCTCACGTATTTTTTTCACCGAGCCAAAATGTTTCATCAATTGTTGCTTACGCTTTGGCCCGACACCATCAATTTCATCTAGTACAGATTGAATTGCATTTGTTTGGCGTTGCTGACGTAAAAACGTAATCGCAAATCGGTGTACCTCATCTTGAATGCGCTGCAATAAATAAAATCCGTCACTAGTACGCTTTAATGGTACGACTTCAGGTGGGTTACCAAATAATAGCTGTGACGTATTATGCTTGTCGTCCTTTGCAAGACCAGCAATTGGAATTATGAGACCCAGCTCGTCTTCAATCACTTCACGTGCCACTTCCATTTGCCCTTTCCCACCATCGATTACGATTAAATCTGGTAACGGCAAATTTTCACGAAGTACGCGCGTATAGCGACGGCGTACGACCTCTGCCATCGCCCCATAATCATCATGCTTTGCGGCTTCACGCGTTTTGTATTTACGGTATTCTTTTTTAGCCGGCTTCCCATCTATAAAAACAACCAGCGCTGACACGGGATCCGCTCCGTGCATATGGCTATTATCAAACGCTTCAATTCGTAAAGGAATCGAAATATTCATCGCTTCTGCCAATGCTTCACAGGCACCAATTGTTCGCTCTTCTTGACGTTCAATTAGCTGGAATTTTTCTTGAATGGCTATGCCTGCATTTTTCATTGCTAAATCAACGAGCTCTTTTTTCGAACCTCGTTTCGGAATGATTACCTTTGTATTTAAAAGCTTTTGCAAAATCGATTCGTCAATTGTATGAGGGACAAAAATTTCTTTCGGCAAAAGATGATTCGAAGGCTCATAAAAACGTCCAACAAAGGTTAGGAACTCCTCTTCTGGCTCATTGTAAATCGGAAAAACCGATACATCTCGCTCAATTAGCTTCCCTTGGCGCACAAAAAACACTTGCACACACATCCAGCCTTTTTCAACGGCATAGCCAAATACATCGCGATTGGTTAAATCGTCCGACACCATTTTTTGCTTTTGCATAATACTCTCAATATGGGTGATCAAGTCACGAAATTCCTTCGCTCGCTCAAACTCTAAATTTTCCGCCGCCTCAAGCATTTTTTGCTGGAGTTCCTCTTTAATTTCATCGACCCCGCCATTTAAAAACTTGGTAATCGCTTCAATCATTTCATCATATATTTGTTTCTCGATATCCTTTACACACGGTGCTAAGCATTGTCCTAAATGATAATACAGACAAACTTGATTGGGCATATGTGTACACTTTCGAAGAGGATACAAGCGGTCTAATAGCTTTTTTGTTTCATTCGCTGCATAAGCATTTGGGTAAGGGCCAAAATATTTTGCCTTATCCTTTTTGATTTTACGCGTTGTAATGAGTCGTGGATGACGTTCGTTTGTAATTTTGATATATGGGTATGTCTTATCATCAGTTAGTTTAATATTATATTTTGGATCATGAAGCTTAATAAGATTAAGCTCTAAAATGAGTGCCTCTAAATTACTGGACGTAACAATATATTCAAAGTCCTCAATTTCACTTACTAGGCGCGCTGTTTTTCCATCATGACTGCCTGTAAAGTACGAGCGCACACGGTTTTTTAGTATCTTTGCCTTGCCCACGTAAATGATTGTGCCTTGGCGGTCCTTCATTAGATAGCAGCCGGGTTCAGCCGGTAAAATTTCTAATTTTGCTTTAATGATTGCATTCATATTCTCACCTATACACTGTGTCGTTACTATCTAGTGTACCCGATTCAAAGGCAAGAAAAAAGCCGTACACCCTTAAAGGCATACGACTTCGTTACGGAACTTATTTATTGTCGTTAATGAAATCGATTAACGCTTCTTTTGGCATGAAGCCAGCTGTTTTTGCTTTTAATTGGCCATCTACAAATAATAATAATGATGGGATTGACATGATTTGATACTCAGCAGCAGTACCTTGGTTGTTATCTACATCTACTTTTACGATTTTTACGTCGTTACCGATTTCTGCATCTAATTCTTCAAGAACTGGAGCGATCATTTTACATGGACCACACCATGCTGCCCAAAAGTCTACTAAAACTACACCATTTGAAATTTCTTGTGCGAAAGTTTGATCTGTACCGTGTACAATTGCCATTTTAAAATAGCCTCCTTAATTCCAATATGCTTGTAGTATAGCATGATTTGGTAATGAGAAAATAATAAAATGCTCGCGGAAATTGGATTTCATGGCAAATCACCGGAAGCTGTGACAAGCTTTAGCACTCCTTCATACAAATAAACTAAGAACAAACCCACTACTTTTCTTCTATCAAAAAGTAGAGTAAGCTATAGACTAAATACATAACTGGAGGGAATTACAGTGATTACAATTAATAAAGAACGGGTACTTCAAATCGCGACGGACTTATTACAGCAACATAGTCCTACTGGCTATTGCCATGAAATTATGAATACGATTGAAGCATTTGTTCATCAAACAGGCTATTCATTTGAACGCACATTAAAGGGCGGAGGAATTATTACGATTCCAGGGGCCAATGAAGGGAAGGTAATCGGACTATCTGCGCACGTGGATACACTCGGTGCTATGGTACGTTCGATTACTGGTCATGGCACACTAAAATTCACACTTCTTGGTGGTCCGCTCGTTCCAACTTGGGATGGCGAATATGTATTTGTTCGTACTAGAGACGGCAGAACATATAGCGGTACAATCCTAAGCACAAGTCCATCAGTACATGTCTTTGAAGATAGTAAATCCAAAAAACGTGAACCTCAGTTTATGGAAGTGCGTCTCGATGAACGCGTAAAAACAAAGGACGATGTGTTAAAGCTTGGCATCGGCGTTGGAGACTTTATTTTTATTGACCCGAAAACGACTGTAACAGAAAGTGGCTTTTTGAAATCTCGTTTCATTGATGACAAAGGCAGTGTGGCATGCTTATTAGCGCTACTTGAAATTATGAAGCAAGAAGCCATCGTGCCAGCGTATCCCGTGAAAATTGTCATTTCTAACTATGAAGAGGTTGGTCATGGTTCATCGTATATTCCTGCTGATATTACGGAATATATTTCTGTTGATATGGGCTGTATCGGTGATGATTTAAGCTGTACAGAATACGATGTTTCGATTTGTGCTAAGGATTCAAGTGGTCCGTATGATTACGAAATGACTTCAACATTTATTGAATTGGCACAAGAAAATAACTTGCAATACGCGGTTGATATTTATCCAATGTATGGTTCCGATACAAGCGCTGCATTGCGTGGTGGTAATAATATTAAAGGTGCCTTAATTGGACCGGGTGTTCATGCTTCACACGGCATGGAACGCACGCATTACGAGGCATTGGAAAACACGATGAAATTAATCTATCTTTACATTACAAAAAAATAATAACACTTCTGGATCAAAAAACAGCTTCCACAATTCATTTGAGGAAGCTGTTACTTTTTATGCGTTTACTTTTAAAGCTTTGAATTCTTCGATTAACATTGGCACAACTTCGAATAAGTCGCCTACGATACCATAGTCCGCTACTTTGAAGATATTCGCCTCTGGGTCTTTGTTAATCGCTACGATTACTTTAGAATTCGACATACCTGCTAAGTGCTGGATTGCTCCAGAAATACCAGCAGCGATGTAAAGATCAGGTGTTACAACTTTACCCGTTTGACCGATTTGTAATGAGTAATCACAGTATTCCGCGTCACATGCACCACGAGAAGCACCAACTGCACCACCTAGTAAGTTTGCAAGCTCTTTTAATGGCTCAAAGCCTTCCTCTGATTTTACACCACGACCTCCTGCAACCACTACTTTTGCTTCAGATAAGTCTACACCTTCAGTTGATTTACGAACAACTTCTTTAATGATTGTACGTAAGTTTGTAATATCTACATTCACTGCAGATACATCACCTGAGCGACCTGCATTTTTTTCTAACGGTGCGATATTGTTTGGACGAATTGTGGCAAAAATTACACCGTCCTTGATTTTTACTTTTTCAAACGCTTTACCAGAATAAATCGGACGGATGAATACTGTGTCATCACCAGCGCCTTCAATTTCTGTTACGTCTGAAACTAAACCAGATTGTAAGCGAGACGCGATTTTTGGTGATAAGTCTTTTCCTAATGACGTATGACCAAACACGATTGCTTCTGGTTTTTCTTGCTCAATAACAGCTAAAATGGCTTGGCTGTAGCCATCAGATGTGTAATTTTTTAAGTGTGGATGCTCCACTGTAACGACACGGCTTGCCCCATATGCGATTAGCTCGTTTGCTAGACCTGCTACGGCATCCCCCACTAATAATCCTACTACTTCACCGCCATCAGCGATTTTTGAACCTGCTGCAATTGCTTCGAATGAAACGTTACGTAAGTTCCCTTCACGAACCTCACCTAACACTAAAACTTTCTTTGACATGAATATCCCTCCATTACCATCTTCGTAAAACTTCGATTAATTTCGTTTTCAATGATTCAATTATGAATTGACATAATTGGTTAAGAAGTTAGACAACTTTTGCTTCGTTGTGTAATAGGCTTACTAATTCTTTTACCTGATCAGAAAGGTCTCCTGATAATACGCGACCCGCTGCTTTTTGTGGTGGTAAATAAATTTCTACTGTTTCTACTTTTACTTCAACATCATCTTCATCGATATCTAAATCATCTAGCTCAAGTTCTGCAAGCGGCTTTTTCTTTGCCTTCATAATCCCTGGTAAAGATGGGTAGCGAGGCTCATTCAACCCTTGTTGAGCTGTTACTAATAATGGTAAAGAAGTTTCTAATACTTCAGAGTCCCCTTCGATATCACGAACAATTTTCACGTTCGTGCCATCGATTTCTAATGAAGTAATTGTTGTTACATAGTTAATGCCTAGTAGGTCTGCTAAACGAGGTCCCACTTGACCTGAACCACCATCGATTGCCACGTTACCCGCTAAAATTAAATCTGCTTCTTTGTCTTTTAAATATTCCGCTAAAATATAAGCTGCTGAATATTGATCTAATTCATCTAAATCGTCTTCTGTATTAATTAACACGGCTTCATCTGCGCCCATCGCTAAAGCTGTACGTAATTGCTTTTCAGCATCTTCGCCACCAATTGTGACAACCGTTACTTTACCGCCTAATGCATCACGCTTTTGAATAGCTTCTTCAATTGCATACTCATCGTATGGGTTAATGATGAACTCAGCACCATCTTCTTGAATTTTACCGCCTGTAACGACGATTTTTTCTTCCGTGTCAAAAGTACGTTTTACTAATACATAAATATTCATAATCTAGACCTCCTAAAAGCTTTTTAATTTAATCCGTATGAACGGTTTATTTACCTGTAAATACTGGCTCACGTTTATCGATAAATGCTTGAATGCCTTCTTTTGCATCAGCTGATACAAATACTTCACCAAAGCTATTTGCCTCTGCTGCCACCCCATCGTAAAATGAAGCTGTTTTTGAATATTGCAGCATTTGAATGGCTGTTTTTAATGCGATTGGTGACTTTTTGGCAATTTTTTTTGCAATCACAAGTGTTTCTGGTAATAAGTCTTCATCGGAGAATGCACGGTTTGCTAATCCCCAATTGACTGCTTCTGTACCTGAAATTGGTTCACTTGTAAACATCATTTCCGCCGCTTTAGCTACCCCAACATAACGTGGTAAACGCTGTGTACCTGCAAAGCCAGGAATAATGCCTAATGAAAGCTCTGGTAAGCCAAGCTTCGCATTTTCAGTGACGAATCGCATATGACAGCCCATCGCAAGCTCCAATCCTCCACCTAATGCCGCACCATGAATCGCCGCGATCACCGGTTTTGAAAAGTTTTCGAGTCGTTCGAATACGTCCTGACCATTTTTCGCTAATCCAGCGAATTCCTCACCTGACTGTACGCTTGTAAATTCTTTAATGTCAGCACCTGCAGAGAAAAATCGCCCTTCTCCATGAATAACTACTACGCGTACTGCTTCATCCTGTTCTACAGCGTCCAGTAATGCATTAACATCTTGGATTAAGCCTTGTGAAAGCGCATTCGCTGGCGGTCTAGAAATTGTCGCAATGGCTACGTGATCTTCTACTTTCCAACTTAGAAACTCCATTTCCCCACATCCCCTTCTATGCTTTCAATGCGTTAAATAATAATTGCTGAATTTTTGGAGCTTGTTCCATTAAGTCATAGCGATAATCATTCATTACCCATGTTGTCGTAATTTCGTCAATGGTACCGAATACCATTTGACGCGCAATACGAACATCCATCGTTTGATTAAACTCTCCATTTAGCATGCCTTCGATTAGAATTTGATCTAGTAAAATTAAATACTCTTTAAGTATCGCATTAATTTTCAAGCGTAGTTCTTTATTCGACTGCCTTAACTCTAATTGCGTTACTGTTGCTAAATGGCGATCACTCGATAATACATGGAAATGGTTTTCAATCATTTTGCTTAACTTTTCTGAAGACGTTTCTCCACTTTTTATTATAACCTGTAAATTCTCTACGAAAATACCCATTTTTTCCTGAAACACAGAAATTAATATATCTTCTTTGTTTTTAAAATATAAATAGATCGTTCCATCAGCTACACCAGCCTGTTTTGCAATTTTAGATACCTGTGCTTGATGATAGCCATTCTCCGCGATTGCAATGACTGCAGCATCTACTATTTGCATATACTTGGGTTTATTTCGTTTCAAGTTGCTCACCACCAAAAAAATATGAAAACATGAATGACTATTCATTCATGTTTTCATATTAGTATTTGTTCAACTTTCTGTCAATAGTTTGCACTCGATTAATTTGCTTCTTGTTCTAGCATTTTTTGTTTTTCTTCTTCTACTAATGTACGGCGTAAAATTTTCCCTACAGCTGTTTTTGGTAATTCTGTACGGAATTCATAATAGCGCGGGACTTTGTATGCTGCTAAATTTTTACGGCAAAATTCATTTAATTCTTTATCCGTCACAGTTTTGCCCTCTTTAAGAACGATATAAGCTTTGACCGTTTCCCCACGGTAAGGGTCAGGAATTCCTGCCACAACACATTCCTGAATGGCCTCATGCTCATATAGGACTTCCTCTACTTCACGTGGATAAATATTGAAGCCACCAGCGATAATCATATCTTTTTTACGGTCTACTACATAGAAATAGCCTTTTTCATCCATATAGCCTAAGTCACCCGTTAAGAACCAGCCATCATTAAACGTCATCGCCGTATCTTCTGGGCGATTCCAGTAGCCTTTCATTACTTGTGGCCCTTTAACTGCAATCTCGCCTACTTCACCTGGAGGTAATACCTCTGTTTCACCAGAACGAAGCACGGCAGCCTCTGTATTTGGCCAAGGTAAGCCGATCGAACCGTTAATGCGATTTTCCCAAATTGGATTTGCATGTGTTACTGGCGATGTTTCAGTTAATCCATAGCCTTCCACTAAACGACCACCTGTTAATGCTTCAAACTTTTCTTGCACTTCCAGCGGTAATGGCGCAGAACCGCTCAAACATGCCTTGATGGAAGAAAGATCATATTTCGATAAATCCGGGTGATTTAATAGTCCGATATACATGGTCGGTGCCCCGGGGAATAAAGTTGGCTTTTGTTTATCAATTGTTTTTAATGCCTGCTCTACATCAAACTTTGGTAGCAACACCATTTTCCCTTGTTGCATGATTGAAAGCACAAGAACGGTCGTCATACCATATACGTGGAAGAATGGTAAAATTCCTAAAATGATTTCTTGACCTTTTTCGCATTTATACATCCATGCATCACACATCATCGTATTCGCGATTAAGTTTTTATGCGTTAGCATGACACCTTTTGGAAAGCCTGTTGTTCCTCCTGTATATTGTAGCAATGCTAAATCATTTTCAAAATCAAAATCTACAGTAAATTCCGTTGCCGTTGCTGACTTCATAATTTCTGTGAACAAATGATTCATACCACTATGCTCTACTTTTACACTGAAGCCGTATTGTTTTTTCTGAATAAATGGATAGACCAAATTTTTCGGGAACGGTAAATAATCTTTAATGCCTGTCACAATCACGTTTTCAATATTCGTTTCATTAATAATTTTCATTGTACGTGGATATAAAATATCCATCACTAAAATCACTTTTGCGCCAGAATCAGCCATCTGATATTGCAACTCACGCTCGGTGTACAATGGATTTGTTTGAACAACAATCCCTCCAGCGTATAAAACACCATAATAAGCAATTACGGATTGCGGACAGTTCGGTAGCATAATTGCGACACGGTCACCCTTCTCCACCCCTAGAGAACGTAAATAATTCGCAAATTTTAATGCCGATTGATACAACTCTTTGTACGTCAGCTCCCTCCCCATGAAGTGAATCGCTACTTTTTCTGGTACCTCATTAAAGGCGTCTGTCAAAAATTGGTGTACCGGTATTTGAGGTAAATCAATCATGTGCGGGACTTCCTTAGGATAACTCGAGAGCCATACTTTTTCTGTCATAAAACTTCTCCCCTTTTCTAAAAGCTTTATTTGTTTCCAATAGTATAATTAAAAAAGGAAATTCTTTCAAACTATTCAATTTATTTTTTACATTATTTTCTCGTTATTTCAATAATATGCTCGTTTAATATTATGATTTTCATAATAATCTCATACATTAAAAACGAATAATTACGTGCAAATTTTTGAAATATACTTTTGTAGAAAAGTAAAAATTTTTATTAATTCAAAATGAGTATTTTCTAATACAAAAATTGGTGATTAGATGTATTTTTCTACTAAAATTCGTTCTGCTACGCTACGGGGGACGCTTTTCTGGGGGCGTGGCTCCAACTAAATCCTATGTGCCTCATACGGCGGCACATAGGATTGGATTTTCCGCACACGCTTAATCCCCTAGAAGTCGCCCCCTCCACTCCGCGTCACTATGTTTTAAAGCATCGATTTAATTTTGTTGCCAAGGTTTTAAAAAATATTGGCGAATCAAAAGTCATAATTTTAATAAGGTCACCTTTAGCCTAAAAGAAGTTTTCCATTAACACATTCATAGTAGGTAATTTTATTCAAAGAGCTAAATTTTGAACAAAGTTACCCTATTGAAGCAGTGCCATATTTTATTCAGCAAATATGCGGTCATGCCGTAGCCCGCCAATATGAATGCACACTGTACTTAATCCATTTATTGTTGGTAAATTTGCTCAATGTGAGATAATAAAAACAATTAATGATAATTACTTACATTTAGAAAGGGGTATCGTTATGCAATTATCTATTTATACAAAAAATCCGCATGCAAAAGCAATTTCTCATTTACTAGCAAAAAATCCAGCAACTGTTTATGAGCGCCATGTAAAAGGTCATGCGGTTCGATTTGTTTATCATCAAATGACAGATGACGAATTATACGCGTCCATATTTGTTACGCCGGATTCACTAGCACTTGTGAAAGACAATGAAGCGTTTGATATCACCCACTATATTAATGACCGCGAATTTGCTGTAAGTACTATTTTCTTATCACTTATTCGCTCAGCTTTAGGCACAGCGCTTAACGGCAAGCCTAAGGACGATTATTTAACCTATGCAAACATGGCGTTTCCATTTACGTTTGAGTTCGGTCCAATTTCTTCGAGCTTAACAGATGAGGAAATTCGTAACTTATGGGAACCATTGGGCTATGAAGTAACGATTGATGCCATGACATCTGCTAAACGCGCTCGCTTTTTGACGCTCACAAACAGCATTACATTACAAAAAGCATTACAGCAACTATTCATTTTAATTCCTGTCATGGATGACTATAAGCATTATTTTATTGACGAAGCCGAGCGTGAACGACTACAAAAGTATGGTGAGGGCTGGCTAGAAGCTCATCCAATGCGTGATTTCATTTTTAAAAAAGCATTGCGCTTTAAGCAATTGTTCATGACAAAAAACAATGAGCAAAAAGCTGTAAAGCCATCGTTAAATACGCAGCGCTATGAAGCAATTGCACATACGGTTGCCGCTTTAAATCCTAAAACGGTCATCGATATGGGGGCTGGAGAAGGAAAATTATCGATGCTACTTGCGCAAATGAACACTCTAACCAAGCTGTATAGTGTAGATCCTAGCAATCAGGCACTTGCTAAAATGCAGAAGCGCTTTGCAGATACGCATTTTGCTTCAGCCCCTATTATTAAGTGGGGCTCCCTCTACTATGAGGATAAAGAGTTTACAGGGGTAGACGTCTTTATTTTATGCGAGGTGATTGAGCATCTTGAGGAGGAAAGATTACCTCAAATTATGCAGCTAATTACACAAACATATGCACCAAAGCATGTCATTATTACGACGCCAAACGCGGAATACAACGCTGTATATGAGCTGGAGGAAATGCGCCATGATGACCATCGCTTTGAATGGACACGTCAGCAGTTTGAAACGTGGTGCAAAGAGATAGCACCCCACTATGACTGCCAATTCAAAGGAATCGGTGATCTGCATGCGCAATACGGTACGCCTACTCAAATGTGTATCATGACAAGGAGAGATTCCCATGCAATTTAAACTTCTAGACGGAGCCATCGTACTTTTAATCGGGCCTTCTAATAGCGGAAAAACAACATTACTGCAATCATTGGTGGCTTCTGGTCAGCTGCTTGAAAGTGAAATTATAAGCTCAGATTACTTTCGTCAGCTTGTTGCGGATGTAGATTATATCGATTTTTCAGCTGTAGCAAAGGAAAACGAGGACATTGTTTATGAGGCGTATCAACGCATTTCAGAGCAAGCATTTAATGCGCTCCATACAATAGTAGAGGCGCGTGCTACATTAAATAAAGTATCGTTTATTGATGCAACCAACTTACGCAGCTTTGAACGCGCTAAATATTTTGAAATCGCTAAGCGTCATCATGTGCCAGTTCAAGCACTTATTTTAACTACACCAAAAGATCAGCTACTCGCTCGTGACAGTCTGCGTGAAAATTCACGAGGACATAAACGCGTGCTGCAGCAATTAAATACGTTGAAATATGAGCTAAAAACAATTAAAAAGGAGCCGTTCGCTAACATTATTACGGTGCAAGATGAAGAAGTTGAAATAATTCGAAAGCCAAATGAGCTTACTTTAGAAATCGAAAATGGCTTTGATATTATTGGGGATATTCATGGCTGCTACGATGAAATGCTTATGCTAGTGAAGGAGCTTGGCTATGAGCAGCAGAACGATGTATACGTTCATCCAGCTGGCCGTCGTTTAATTTCTGTCGGGGACATTATGAGTCGTGGTCCGAAATCGATTGAAACAATGCAATTTTGGTTAAAGCAAATCGATGCGGGACTAAGCTATATGACCGACAGCAACCACGGATGGAAAATTGCACGCTGGTTAGGTGGACAAACTCTTGCCCTTAATCACGGGGATGAGCTTATAGAGCAAGAGTTTGCGGAGTATACAAAGGTCCATGGCATAGAGGCTGCGGAAGAGCTAAAGGGACGTTTGGCGAGCATGCTTTTAAAGGCACCCTCACATTATATTTTAACGAAAGATACGATTACAAAAGCTGTTGTTACACATGCGGGAATCAAGGACCATTACATCGGCAAGCAATCGAAAGGTATTTCTGATTTTTGTCGTTATGGAGATATTCAACAAACGGATCGCTCAAGTAAGCCAGTACGTGGGGATTGGTTCACTCAGCATAAAACGAGCGAACTCATTATTTGGGGACATGATGTTAAAGTGCAACCGTTTAAAGCAAACCGTACCATTAATATTGACCAAGGTGCTGTATTTGGTGGCAAGCTTACTGCATTCCAATATCCTGAGCAAACATTTGTCTCTGTAAAAGCATCCGAAAACTATGCAGGCACAATAGACAACCCTATTATAGAGACTAAAAATAAACGCTTTCGTCCACCAAATGTGACGCAATTTAGTAATGGCTTTACGGTTCATACAAGCAAGGATGAGCAAATAACCATCCCTAAAGAAAATGCATTAGCAGCGATGGATACTTTTTCACACTATACATTACCTTTAGAGCAGGTGATTTATATCCCACCGACGATGAGTCCAACGCCGCAGACATCGGCATTAGCAGATTACTTAGAGCATCCTATAGAGGCATTTCATTACTATAAGAAAAATGGGATTACAAAAATGATTGCCGAGAAAAAGCATATGGGTAGCCGCGCTGTTATTTTTATTGCAAAAAATAAAGAGGTCGCAAGGGAGCTCATTAATAGTGACAGCCTAGGCTATATTACCACACGTACAGGCCGGGCCTTCTTTGAGCAAGAGCAGCAGCAACGAATGGTGGCAAAAATCCACGCCGAGCTTCTAGCTAAAAATTATTTCGAGCAATTTAACACAACCTTCGTCTTAATGGACGCCGAAATATTACCTTGGAATTTAAAGGCGCATCGCTTAATCGATCAACAATATGAAACCGTCGCCGAAAATGCAGTAATGGATCGCCAAAAGTTAATCGAAAAGCTTAAAATTACCGAGCATGTAGACGTCACAAGCTGGCTAGAGGAATATACACATAAATATAAAAATGCAGTACGCTTTGATGCAGTCTTTAAAAACTATTGCTGGCCAACGAATGAGCTAGTTGGTATTCAAATTGCACCATTCCATATTCTTGCACATAGCTCTTCAACAAACTTCCATCAGCCTCATAGCTGGCATATGCAAATGAATGCGCTTTTAGCTGAAAATAGCTCGCTATTTATAGCTACAGAATATCGTTTAATCGAAAGTGAGCAAGATGAACAGGAGATCATTAATTGGTGGCAGAACATGACGGAGAATGGACATGAGGGTATTGTGATTAAGCCATTCGATTTCCTAGCTCACCATAAAGGGAAATTATTACAACCCGCTATTAAAGTACGTGGTCGCGAATATTTACGTATCATCTATGGTATGGATTATACGGATGAAACCATTATGAAAAGGCTTAAACAGCGTAATCCTTCTCGCAAAATGAAGAACGCTTTACTCGAGTTTAAATTAGGCTTAGAAGGTATTTCACGCTTTGTAGGTTTAGAAAGTAGTACACGTGTTCACGAATGCGCACTTGCTACATTAGCATTAGAAAGTGATCCAATCGATCCACGTTTATAAATCGATTGGAATCAACCAAAAACCCCCTGCGAAATTCACAGGGGGTTCATAAAATATTCTGTCATTCAACACCGAGAAGCAAACAAACGAATACCCCGTTTGTTTGCTTCTTCTTTTAGATTGTTGCCATATAATAAATGCCAACTGCTAAAAACAGCACACATACGACAATTAAAATTTTAGATAACGTTTCCATCGAATGTCTCCTTACGATATGCTTGCACCAATGACAAATGATAATCCTAATGAAATTGTAAATGAAATAAACCCGACCGAACGATTGTCTGCAGCAAGTTCTTCATCGACATTGAATTTTGGTGTTAAAAATTCAAACAATAAATAAGCAAAGATCAATAAAATAAATCCGTACAGTCCCCAACCAATCATCTCTACAAACGATGTATGTTGCTGGATGGAATATCTAAAAATATTGCAGATGCCGACAATCTTACCACCTGTAGCCAATGCCACCGCAACATTTCCATTTTTGATTTCTTCCCAGTTTTTATATTTCGTCACGATTTCAAAGATAATCATTGCCACGAATAAACATAAAACGACGACGCTAAAATAGCCGGCCGTTTCAACGAGAGGATGACGCCAAAAGCTTGAAGCTAGCAATCCATTGCACCCCCTTAACAAATTTTGTACTTACTCTTAATATGAGCTAATTTTACAAAAGGAGCAACTATTATTTTAGTTCAACGACCGTCACACCAAAGCCACCTTCACCAGCTTCACCATAACGATAGGTTTTGACGCGCTTATGATTTTTCAAGAAACTTTGTATCCCTTGACGCAATGCCCCTGTTCCTTTGCCGTGAATAATGGATACGCGTGGATAGTTCGCTAATAACGCATCATCTAAATATTTTTCTGTGCGAATGAGTGCATCTTCATAGCGTTCTCCGCGTAAATCTAACTCTAGCTTCACATGTGCATTACGATTTTTTACATTCATGCTCGGACGTTTCACTTGTTCTTTTTCTGGCTTGATGTATTCTAAATCGCTATCAGGTAGCTTCATTTTTAAAATGCCAATTTGAACAACCCACTCATCACCCGATTGATCAAGTATCGTTCCTTTTTGACCATAGCTTACTACTTTGACTTCATCACCGATTTGTAGATTTTGTTTACGTTCTCGTGCTGCGACTGCCTTTTGAAGCACTTTATTTTCTTTCGGTGCTGCTTCGTCTAAACGCTTTTTCGCATCGATTAATTCATGCTCCTTCACATTTGCAGCAGCGAGTTTTTTCATTTCGCGTAATTCCGTGATGACATGCTCCGCTTCACGCTTTGCTTCCTCTACAATCTTACGCGCTTTTTCTTTGGCCTTTTTCTCTAGATTATCTTTCTTTTCATCATAAATGCGTAATCGTTCCTCAAGCTCCGCGCGAATTTGTGCGGCTTCCTCAAGTAATGCATGCGCCTCATCTGCCTCACGTTCTGAACGTAAGCGACTTTCCTCAAGCGACGCAATCATCGACTCTACTTCATGACGGTCTGTGCCTGTAAATGATTTCGCACGGTCAATAATCGTATTCGTTAACCCTAAGCGCTTAGAAATTTCAAAGGCATTCGAACGACCCGGTACACCGATTAATAAACGATAGGTTGGACTAAGTGTCTCAATATCAAATTCCACGCTGGCATTCACTACGAGCGGACGATTATAGCCATATGCCTTTAATTCAGGATAGTGTGTCGTTGCCATCACGCGTGCCCCGCGGTCGACTGCTTCATCTAAAATCGAAATCGCTAATGCTGCACCTTCTTGTGGGTCTGTGCCCGCACCTAATTCATCAAAGAGCACAAGTGATTTGTCATCAAATTTACTCAAAATATCCACGATGTTCACCATATGAGAGGAGAACGTAGATAGCGATTGCTCGATGGACTGTTCATCGCCAATATCCGCAAAAATTTGGTCAAACACTGCTAGCTCTGAACCATCTAACGCAGGTACAGGCAAACCAGATTGTGCCATTAGTGTACAAAGTCCGACTGTTTTTAAAGTGACCGTTTTACCACCTGTATTTGGACCTGTAATAACGATTGCCGTGACATCTCGACCAAATTCGATTGTGTTAGCCACTGCTTCCTCAATCGGTAATAATGGATGGCGCGCACGTACTAAGCGTGTGTAACCTTCCTTGTTCATTTTTGGCATCGTGCATTTATTTGCTTGGCCATACTTCCCTTTGGCTAAAATCACATCAATTTCACCAAGCAATTGCACTAAGACGAATAAATCATGTCCTACTTCCGCAACCTTGGATGTTAAATCTAATAAAATACGCTCAATTTCTGCTTTTTCTTTTACCTTTAGGCGCTGCACTTCATTGTTCGCTTGAATAACCGATTCAGGCTCGATGAACAATGTTTGCCCAGAAGCGGATTGGTCGTGCACAATCCCACCATAATGAGAGCGGTACTCTTGTTTTACTGGAATTACAAAACGATCATTTCGAATCGTAATAATGGCATCAGAAAGCATTTTGGTCGCATTTGAACCGCGCGTTAAGCCCTCTAACTTTTGACGTACTTTTGATTCCTCAGAACGTAATGACTGACGAATTGAACGAAGTGTAGTACTGGCAGAGTCAAGCACTGCTCCGTTATCATCAATACAATCATTAATTTCGTGCTGTACAGCTGTAAGTACCGGCATTTGCTCTTTTCGCTCGATAAAATGAGGGATTTCGATATCCTTTTCAGCTTCAATATCCTCAATGAAATTACGTAAAATGCGGCTCGCACGAATCGTACTGGCAATTTCCATTAATTCCATTGGACTTAGCATGCCACCAATTTGCGAGCGACGTGCATGTGGACGCACATCAAAAATACCGCCTAACGGGACATTGCCTTTCACGCGTAAAATGGCTAAGCCTTCATCCATTTCGGCTAATAATTCTATAACTGTTTCAAAATCAGTTTCAGGTACCAACTCATCAATGGCCTGCTTCCCGATGGAGTTCGTACAAAATGCCGCGACTTGTTCACGGACCTTATCAAATTCTAGTGTTTTCAACGCTCGCTGTTCGATCATGAAAAACACCTCCTGCTAAAATTATTTATGTTTCGTAATAAAGGCCTCAAATTGTGCTTTTGACCATGTATTCACGATTAAGTCTTTCTTTAACCAAGCTTTTTGTGCATATTTGACACCAATGTCCATGAAGCGCAGTTGATCGATTGCATGGGCATCGGTATTGATTGCGATTGGTACATTTTTCTCCATCGCCAACTGCAAATGCTCAATACATAAATCTAAACGGTACGGATTGGCATTTAGCTCTAATATTTTGCCATGCTGTGCCGCCCACTCAATTAATAACGCAACATCTGGGTCATAGCCACCGCGCTCGCCAACTATTCGACCTGTTGGATGAGCAATCATATGCACGTAAGGATTTTCGATTGCTGTTTTTAAACGCGCCATAATTTTGTCCTGTGATTGGGTGAAGCTCGAATGGATCGACGCAATGACAAAGTCTAAATCTTTCATTACCTCATCATCAAAATCGAGTGTGCCATCCGGTAAAATATCCATTTCAGTGCCACGATATAAGCGGAAATTTGGGTTTGCCATATTAAAGGCATCAATATCTAGCTTTTGTTGCTGTAGCCGCTCTGGAGTTAAACCATTTGCGACCTTTAAATATTGCGAGTGATCGGTAATGACCGCATGCGTATAGCCTTTAGCAATCAATGCTTCACCCATCTCCCCTACCGAATGGGCGCCATCTGACCACGTTGTATGCATGTGTAAGTCTGATACGATGTCTTCTAGCTGCACAAGATCATCTAGCTCAGCCAAACGGTCTAGCTCCTTACCGCTTTCACGGACAGTCGGTGGAATGAACGGTAAATCAAAATGGGCGAAAAACTGCTCCTCGGTTTCAAATGTCCTAATCGAGCCATCCTCTTGCTCGACACCGTATTCACTAATTTTTTTGCCCATTGACTTCGCGAGCTGGCGCATACGTACATTATGATCTTTTGAACCAGTGAAGTGATGGAGCGCAGTCGCATACTCCTCACGTTTTACTAAACGAAAATCAACGCTTACCGGCTCATCACGATCCAAAATAACCGACACCTTCGTATCTCCCGCTGCAATCGTTTCTAAAATCACCAATTGCGTTAAAATTGATTCACGTACAACTTCATAGGCTTCTGTTGCGACGATGAAATCAATATCCTTACTCGTTTCTGCCACACGTCGAAAGCTCCCTGCTACCGAAAATTTTTCAACTTCGGGTAAGCTAGCAAGCAGTTCATTGATTTCTAATACGGCTGGCTCCAATTGCCATATCGGTAAACGTTCCTTACGCGAGCCAAAGTTTTCAAGCTCTTTTAATATTTTCTCTTCTGTTTTTATCGCAAAGCCTGCTAATTCGCGAACTTTCCCTGCTTCACAAGCCGCTTTTAATGAATCTGCATCCACGATATTTAATTCTTGATATAATTTTGCAAGCTTTTTTCCACCTAAGCCAGGTAATTTCATTAATGGAATCAGCCCTTTTGGTACAATGGCTTCTAACTCCTTTAATGTGGATGATTCGCCTGTCTCCAATAGCTCTAAAATAACGGCGGCTGTTCCTTTCCCAATGCCTTTAATTGCGGTAATATCATCAATTTCACTTAAGCTCCGTTCATCGGCTTCTAATGCGGCAGCAGCCTTACGATACGCCGATACTTTAAACGGATTTTCTGCCTGTAATTCCATATATAACGCAATTTTTTCTAATGTGCGGATAATAATTTTTTTATTCATCAAAAGTCCCCTCTCTAAAGAAAGCTCCTCCCGAAAATCGAGAGAAGCTTTCACATGATGTTCAATCTCATGACATTTGCTAGTGAAACCTAGTTCTTGTAAATATACCACCAATTTTGGAACATGCTCGTAATAATTGGTGTATGCTCTAACATGAGGCCTGTCAGGAACGAGCTATCAATAATCGACTGAATGGACTCTACAGGTAATAAGGCCAGTACATAGAGCCCAATAAATAAAATAATATACGCTTCGACCAAGCATAATACAGCACCTAATAAATAGTTTAACGAATTTACTACAGGTAAATACGTTAAAAAGTCAAACATCGAGCCTAAAATTTGAAGTGCGATTTTCACAATAAAGAAGATAAGTGCAAATGCAAATACGCGGTAAAATGTTCGATCGACATCTAATGAATCTAGCACGAGCGTCATAGTCGAGCCTTCGGTAAAACCTGGATATGGAATCCATAGGACAAACTTATCGGCGAGCGGTTTATAGTAAATAATCGCCACGACTAGCGCAATTATAAAGCTGCCGATATGGATTAATTGGACGATAAGACCACGCTTGGCTCCTATAATTAAACTAATAAAAAAGACTGCAAGAATAAATAAATCTAACATGTATGTCAACCCTTCAACTGTTTCAATTGTTCTTCTAATTTTTCATATTGCTCTTTTAATGTTAAATAATCATTAACAGAATTTACAGCCGTTAATACTGCTAGCTTCGCGCTATCTAATGACGGGTTCAACCCATTGATTTCACGCATTTTGTCATCAACGATTGAAGCGACTAATCTCATATGGCCTGTTGACTCTGTTCCTACCATTTTATATGTATGCCCATAGATTTCTACAGATATACGATTCTTTTCTTGCTCAGCCAAAATAACCCCTCCAAAAAGAATAAACAGTTATCAATACCACTACTGGATTGCTCGCATATGTTACACGTCCGATTCCTGTTCTATATTAATCATGCCATTTTCATATTGTACATCATATCATTTCCAATTTGATTATCGCAACCGAATGCCTATATTGTATAGGGGAATATACAAAACAATTTGTTATTTTCACATTTTTTTCAATTCGAGCTATACTTATTTTAACTGATGAATTTGAAAGGACTTACTATGACAAATATTGTATTGCAATTATCGGCTGACATTCAGCAAAAAATTAAGGAATATTACCACGCTTCATTAATCGAACGCCATGCCCCAGGGGTTATTTTTGCTGCGAAATTAGCAGATACCGCTATTACCGCCTATAAATCGGGAAAAGTAATGTTTCAAGGGGCAGGCGCTGAACGTGAAGCAACACGTTGGTCTAATACTGCTACACTTATCAAGCCAAAAAACACTTCTTCAAAGGGTGACAAACTCCCAGCTAATTTTGATAGGTTGTCTGTTATCGGCTCTGACGAAACAGGGACAGGCGATTATTTTGGTCCTGTAACGGTAGCAGCTGTTTATGTACCGGCTGAAAAAATTGCCCTTGTCCAAGAGCTCGGCGTCAAAGATTCCAAGCAATTAACGGATGACTATATGCGTAAAATAGCACCTGACTTAATGCAGGTTTGCACGCATAGTATTTTAACGATGCGCAATGATAAATATAATGAAATTCAAGCGCGCGGCTACTCACAGGGTAAAATTAAGGCCCTTTTACACAATCAGGCATTAAAGCATGTGTTAAAGAAAATGGAGCCTGAAAAACCAAACTATATACTCATCGACCAATTTGCCGAGCGCAGTATTTATTACAACCATATTAAAAATGAAAATGAAATCATTCGTGACCATGTCTTATTTTCGACAAAGGCCGAAAACCTACATGTCGCTGTCGCTACCGCATCAATATTAGCCCGCTATGCTTTTTTAAAGGAAATGGATCGTCTCGCTGAAATGGTTGGCTACCCATTGCAAAAAGGAGCAAGCAGCAAAGTGGATGCAATGGCTGCAAAAATTTGGCTGAAGCACGGAGAAGAAACATTAAAATCCATGACAAAATGGCATTTCGCAAATACGGAAAAAGCACGAAAAATCCTGCAAAAAAAGAAGGGATGAAGCATCGCCTAACCGCGCTTCATCTCTTCTTTGTTATTTTTCTGTAATGGCGAAGTAATTTCCCTCATCATCCGAGAAATTAAATACTTTACCAAAGGGCATATTGACCAACTCACCAACTGTAATGCCCTTTGCTTTAAAATCTTCATACAATGCCTCTAAATTATTGGCATAAAACATTAAAGAAGGCGTACCTAAATTTAATTCTGGTGACATTTTTTGTATTTTCTTTTTGTCGTGTAATACAATGCTCGTCTGCACTTCTTCTGTTGGCGCAATTGTCAGGATACGCATCCCATTGTCTACATCTGAAATTACTTGAAAGCCTAACTTTTCTGTCCAAAATACTTTCGCTTGCTCTTGGTCATTGACATAAAGCATGACTTGTCCTAATTGCTGAATCATGTCCATCACTCCTTCACATTTCACCTTTATACTATACCCAATTTTACCGCAAGAAAAAACGATAGAGTTGCATATACTCTACCGTTTTTCATTACTTATTTATCCTGTGGTTTTGCACCCATAAAATCATCACGTTGTGTAATGTCCACACGCTTAATGAACAATGCTAAAATTAAGGCGACAACTGTAATACCTGCTGCTACGAAGAATGAGTACGTAATCCCATCAAGCAATGCCTGTTGCATTACTTGCCCTTGAATTAGCTCTAATTGCTCTGCTGTTGGCTGTGCCGCATTTGGATCTGCATTTGCCTTCATATCAGCAACAATTTCCGCTGCTCGTGTATTCGTATGGGAGTTAAAAATCGTCACTAATACTGCTGTACCAATTGCCCCAGCCACTTGTTGAGCTGTGTTATTCATTGCCGTACCATGGGGATTTAAACGGTTCGGTAATGCGTTTAATCCATTCGTCATAATTGGCATCATGACCATTGAAATTCCTAACATACGAATCGTGTACATCGTAATAATAAAGGTATATGTCGAATCTGTTTCTAAGTATCCTAAACCAACTGTTGAAATCGTAGCGATGATTAAACCAGTAACCGCTAGAATACGCGGTCCAAATTTATCGAACAACTTTCCTGTAATTGGTGACATAATCCCCATCACAATTGCACCTGGTAGCATCATTAATCCCGCTTCAAATGGCTCAATGCCACGTACGTTTTGAACGTAGGCTGGTGTTAAAATCATCCCAGAGAACATCGCAATCGATAATACCATCGACACGACAGATGCAAGTGCATAAGCAGGATAGGTGAAAATACGTAAATCAAGTAAAGGTTCCTCTAATCGGAATTGGCGCGTAACAAACCAAGCGATACTAATAGCTCCTACCAGTATCGTACCCCAAACTTCAACAGCACCCCAACCTGCTGAACTTGCTGTACTAAAGCCATATAATAGCCCGCCAAATCCAATTGTCGATAAGACTACGGAAAATAAATCAATTTTTGCAGGACGATTTGGCAGTACATCCTCTGCCTTCCAAATTGCTAATAATAAAGCAATAATCGCGATTGGTAAAATCATTTTGAACAATACGCTCCAGTCGTAGTGTTCAACAATCCAACCTGATAAAGTCGGTCCTATTGCTGGCGCTAATACCATAACAAGACCGAAAATCCCCATTGCTGTTCCTCGTTTTTCAACTGGGAAACTAATTAACATCACATTCATTAAAATGGGAGACATTGTTGCTGCCCCTGCTGCTTGAATCATACGACCCGCTAATAACAATTCAAATGATGGTGCAAATGCGGCTAACGCTGTACCAATAACGAAAATTGTCATTGAAATAATAAATAATGGACGCGTTTTAAATTTAGTAATTAAATAAGCCGATGCTGGTACAAGTATCCCACTTACTAACATATAGCCCGTTGCTAGCCATTGTACGGTGGAGTAATCCTCAATATCAAATGCCACCATTATCGATGGAAGTGCGACGTTTAATAATGTGTTATTTAAAAACGCTACGAATGCCCCCACAAATAATACCGCGATCATTAAATAAGGAGGTTTTTTAAAGATTTTGACGTCTTGCGTGTTATTCATACTCATAAACCCCTCTTTTTCTTCTAAAATTAATTTATATTTTTATACTCGAATTATTTTATACTCACAGTCCAAAAATATCAACAATTTTATACCGCAAGTCCATTTTATTGCTATCCTATAATTTAGCACGTAAAATAACGGTAGAAAAAATTCGGAGGCTTACGATGAATCAACGAAAAAGACAAGTACTCGATTCCGCTTTACAATTATTTATTGAAAAAGGATTTCACAATACGTCCATTCAAGATATTTTAAATCACGCACTCATTTCTAAAGGAACATTTTATAATTATTTTTCTTCCAAAAATGAATGCTTCATCGCCATTTTAGAGCAGGTACGCTATGAAGCCAGTTTACGACGACACGAACTATTACATGGAAATGATCCGTCTGATGAAAATGTATTAATTGAACAAATTTTTATTCTCATGCAATTGAACAAAAAGCAAAATTTAGTATCCATTTTTGAAGGCATTTTTCAATCCAATGATACCGAACTTCGTGATACGCTAATGCGTTATCGTTTTTTAGAAATCGAATGGCTATCGAATCGACTTATTGATATTTTTGGTGAGCACACGAGACCCTATACACTCGAATTATCGATTATCTTTTTTGGGATTGTGCAACATTTATCTATGACTTATCACACACTGTATGGCGTTGCCGTTGACTTAAAGAAAACCGTCATCGTCGCCTTTCGTGATATTAAAGCGATTTTACCGGAAATGATACAGACAAACGATATTTTCATCGCATCCAACTCACTACAATTGATTGAGGAAAATACGTATTATCAGTCAGTTACAAAGGAAATGGTGATTGAAAAACTCACGGGCTTCCAAGCAGAGTTAGCTTATGACGATGACCATGAAAAGGGAAGTCAATTCACGCAAAGTCTAACGGAAGAAATACAAAGAAAAACTTTGCGCAATGCAGTGATTGAAGCTTTATTAAAACCATTCCGCGAAGCCTTTTCGAATACGTTACACGAAGCAGAGGCAATTGAGCTTGCTAACATGATCTGGTTTTTTGTTAAAAATACACAAGATGCCGAACAACAATCCAAATAATCAACAATTAAACTTATATGAAAATAAGCATGAAAAAACATCCACCGCCCAAATAACCCATTTAAGCAGTGAATGTTTTTTGTTATTAGCTTTTGGCAATATGCACCTTTAAGCGCTTGCCTTTTATCGGTGTATCTTTCATTGCTTTTAACACGAGATTCCCCTTTCCGTTTAAAATTTCAATAAACGTCGAGGCATCTAAAATGGTAATAATGCCAATATCCGCTGCGTTGATGCCAGGGATTTTACATAATGTACCGACAAAATCAACCGCACGCAGCTTTTTCTTTTTCCCACCGTTAAAATAAAGCTTCGTAATATTGGCATCGACTTTCTCATTTTTTTGTTTTTTCTTTTGAGGGCGAGCCTGCATTTTTTTATCGAACGCATCTGTCTTAGCCTCGACTTCCTCATGCGTTGGCAACGCTGCTGTCGGAATTTTATAGCCGATATACTCCTCAATACCTGCTAAAAAGTCGTATTCAAAAGGTGTTACAAACGAAACAGCCTTACCTTCTTTACCGGCACGACCTGTACGCCCTGTACGGTGAACATAGACCTCTTTTTCCATTGGTAAATCAAAGTTAACGACTAATGAAATATTATCAATATCAATGCCGCGTGCTGCCACATCAGTCGCCACTAAATAGCGGAAATCACCACGTTTATAATCATTCATGACCATTAAACGTGTTGCTTGCTCCATGCCGCCATGCAACTGATCGACACTGTACTCACGGTCATATAAATAATCATAGACTTCGTCGACACGTGCTTTCGTACGACAGAAAATAATGCATGTATCTGGATTTTCAATAACTGCGACTTTTTCAAGTGCGGCTAGTTTTTCTTCTTCTGGCACCTCAATTACCGCATGCTCGATTTTTGGTGCTTGCTGCTCTGAGTGCACTTCAATATCAAGTGCATTGTTTAAATGACGACCCGCTAGTGACTTAATTTCATCAGGGACTGTGGCAGAAAAGAGCATCGTGACATGGGGCTCTGTAATATATGAAAGAATCGCCTCTACCTGCTCAATAAAGCCCATATTTAACATTTCATCTGCTTCATCTAAAATTACATAGCGAATTTTTTCTAATTTCAATGTGCCCTTTTCAATATGATCAAGTACACGTCCAGGCGTCCCAACCGCAATATGTGTTTTTTGCTTCAGCTCTTCCTGCTGATAACGAAACGGCTGCTTACCATAAAGCGCGGCTGCTTTTATACGTTTGTAGCGCCCGATATTGGTAAATTCCTCTTTCACCTGTACGGCTAGTTCGCGCGTTGGTGTTAATACTAATGCTTGCGGTTTGTTCTCTAGCCAGTCAATATTTTCGCAGATTGGAATCGCAAAAGCCGCTGTTTTCCCACTGCCGGTTTGTGCCTTCACGATTAAGTCCTCATTATTTAGTGCATGTGGTAATACTTTTTGCTGCACTTCTGAAGGCGTATAATAGTCTAAATCACGTAACGCCTTTGTGATTTCTTGTGATAAATTGTATTGATTAAAGTCATTTGACATTTGCTTTCCTCATTTTCTGTTAATGGATTATTGCTGGATCTACGATTGCGATGAATTTCCGCGTAGCTTGTGATAATGGTACTGTTTTTAAATGTACAACACCAATACTACGCTTAGGAATTGCTTGTTGTAGTTCAATTTCATGCAAAATCCCGCGTTCTAAGTACTCAATCGAAAATTCCTTCGTCACACAGGCAATGCCTAAATTGATTTTTGCGAACTCTAATACTAAATCATGGGAACCGAGCTCGAACTCAGGTGAGATGGCATAGCCTTGCTCCTTTAAGTACCTTTCTACATAGTTGCGAGAATTGGCCTTTTTCTCTAAAAAGATCAGCGGCAATTTCATGAGCATATCGAAGCTAATTGGCTTTTTCGTTAAGTTTTTATATTTTTGCCCGCATACAAATATATCATGAACTTCCTTGCAGGGGATTACTTGTAGATGGACATCTTCCACTGGTAAATTACAAATTCCTAAATCGGCCTCTCCCGCTTTGATAAAGGCCAAAATTTCACTCGTTGTTCCATTTAGTACTTTTAATTTAATTCCCGGATAACGAATGTGAAATGCCTCTAAATAAGGCAGTAAAAAATGGCGTGAAATGGTATCGCCGACTCCAATTCGCAATTGCCCTGTTTGCAAATTTTTAAATTCAGCAATTTTTTGTTCTCCTGCATCAAGTATCCCTAAGGCAGAATTTACATATTCATGTAATAATTCGCCCTCATTTGTTAGCGTAACTCCTTTAGGTGTACGATTAAACAGCAATGTTTCGAGCTCTTTTTCTAGCTTTGATATCGTTTGGCTAACTGCTGGCTGCGTCATGTATAGCTCTTTTGCCGCTTTGGAGAAGCTTTTATTGCGACTCACTGCATTAAATATTCGATATGCCTCTAACTTCACTATCATATAACCACCACTTATATCTGTTATTAGAAATATTAATTTTACTTATATCACATCATTGCGTTATAGTAAACATCGTGAGTAAAAATGAATCAATATATTGTTTACATATAAGGGAGAGATTATTTTGGAACGATTAGTAGGAACAGTTGTACGAGGTCTTCGTGGCCCAATCATTAATGAAGGGGACGATATCGTACAAATCGTCGTAGATACAGCTTTAAACGCTGCAAAAGTAGAAGGTTATTCTATTGAAGACCGCGACATCGTTACTGTAACAGAATCAGTTGTAGCGCGTGCACAAGGGAATTATGCCAAAATTACCGATATTGCGACGGACGTACAAGCAAAATTCGGTGATGATACTGTTGGGGTAATTTTCCCAATCCTTTCACGTAACCGTTTCTCAAACATTTTAAAAGGGATTGCCAAAGGATCAAAAAAAATCGTTCTTATGTTAAGCTACCCTTCTGATGAAGTAGGTAATCACTTAGTAACATTAGACGAATTAGATGAAAAAGGCATCAACCCTTGGACAGATGTATTAACGGAAGCTGAATTCCGTGGTCACTTCGGTTACAACAAGCATACTTTCACAGGTGTGGACTATCTCGAATACTACAAAGAAATCATCGAAGAGCAAGGCGCTGAAGTCGAAGTGATCTTCTCAAACAATGCAAAAACGATTTTAAACTATACGAAGAGCGTACTTACATGCGATATCCACTCTCGCTTCCGTACAAAACGCTTACTAAAAGCTGCTGGTGCTGAAAAAGTTTATGGTTTAGATAATATTCTAGCTGAATCTGTAAATGGCTCAGGCTTCAACTCAAACTACGGCTTATTAGGCTCAAACAAATCGACAGAAGATGCAGTTAAATTATTCCCAGATAACTGTCAACCAATCGTAGACGACATTCAAGCAAAAATTTTAGCAGCTTCTGGTAAATTAGTAGAAGTTATGATTTACGGTGACGGTGCATTTAAGGATCCAGTTGGTCAAATTTGGGAGCTTGCAGACCCAGTTGTATCACCTGCTTACACACCAGGTCTTGCCGGTACACCAAACGAAATTAAATTAAAGTATTTAGCAGATAATGATTTTGCTGAATTAAAAGGCGAAGAGTTAAAAGCAGCAATTAAAGATTATATTAATAACAAAGAAGAAGATTTAACTGGTCAAATGGCGGCTCAAGGAACTACACCTCGTAAGCTTACAGACTTAATTGGTTCATTATCTGACTTAACTTCTGGTTCTGGTGACAAAGGTACTCCAATGATTTACATCCAAGGTTACTTCGATAACTATACAAAATAATTTCCTCAACTAGGTGTTTATGCAAGCACCTAGTTTTTTGTTGTCTCCCCTTATTTTCCCCTTGCATGCTGTGCCTAGCCTACATTTTTATTTTGTCGATGAATACTTATAGTGATATGGACAAAAGAAGGGAGAAAGTGAATTTGAATCCATTTAATGATCGCTATAATGAGTCTACGCCTATTGATTGGGACCAGCAGCAAAGATTTTTCCCACCTGGACCACCAAGTACACCAAGTATGCCTGGATATCCTGGGATGCCTGGAATGCCTGGAATGCCTGGCGGTGGACAAAACGCTCAACCAATGGGGCCTCCGCCTCAATTCGTTCCAACATCAACGAATTGGCAACAAGGTCCACCAAGAAGTATGCGTAGCTGTTTATATCGCAATACTTATGTTTGGTTAAATAATCGAGATGATTTTTGGTATTTCCCAACATTCGTCTCTCGAAATATGATTCTCGGTTTCAGATGGCGACACCGATTTGGCTGGGTTTTCCAACCACTCAACCCAAATAGCATTCGTTCATTCCAATGCTTTTAATCTAGAATGTAGTCCTTTTTTCAAGCTGAAGGCAAAGTCATCTATTACTTTGCTTTTGGCTTTTGTTTGTTCAAAAGGAGAAATAATGCCCCAAGCAATAGTTATTGAGTTAAATACCGGTAAATGAAACAATTGTAATTAAACTGTAATGAATGCGTATCGCCCTAGTTATAGCAACAGGTTCGCGCCTTATCAAAATGCACTACCAACATTTCCCTCCAAGAATCATGTATTTCTCATGATAAAGTCGTTAGTGTACTAAACTTGGAGGTAATTATTATGAAAAAACGTTTCGTCACAACTGTTGCATTAGCGATTGGGATTAGTTCATTTTCTACGATGCCCGTAATCAGTGAACCAGCTCCTGTTCATGCTGCAAATATCCAAAATAATGATCAAGCTGTTGCGAATAAAGCCAATCAGTTAATCAATACAGCAAAAAGTTTAATAGGAAAAGCAACTTACAGCAATACCGTATATAAACCTACTGCACCCTATCAATTTTCATGTGCCACTTTCTTAATGTATGTTTTCGAGAAAAATGGCGTTGATTTAGCAACCTATAATGAAAACTATATGATGCAACAAGGAAGCTATGTACCACGTAGCCAGCTTCAAAAAGGGGATTTACTCTTCTTTAAAAGCAAAAAAACAGGAACAGACCCCGATCATGTTGGAATGTACATCGGGAATAATAAAATTATCCATATGGCCGACTCCAAACAAAACATTGTTATTTCGGATTTAAATAGTAAGCCATACTATAAAGATAATTATGTCACAGCTCGTCGTGTACTACCGACATTAATGAGTGCAAACCCTGCAACAACTGGCGATAAAATTGTTGCAAAAGCATACGCTACGAAAGACCAAGCGAAAATGGGTTCAGTCAACAGTGATGCTTCATTACGATTTACTTCAGGCGGTTTTATTGAATATACATACCGTAAAAATGGTGTGTTACTGAAAACAAAATCAATTAGCGAGCAAATGAAGCTAGGGACAGCAGTTTCTAAAGCAAACTTAAAAAAAGGGGATTTAGTATTCTTCAATAGTACGAAGGGATCTAAAAAGCCAACACAAGTTGCAATTTATGCGGGTGACCACCGCTTAATCATCCCTACGAGTAAGGGCGTCATTACACGTGTATTACTAGTAGATTATTATAAGGATCATTATATTACCGCTAGACGCGTAACGAAATAATCCAATTGAAAATAGCTCTATCAGCTGTATTATAGACAGCGATAGAGCTGTTTTTTTATGATTCCTTCCTTTTTAATTGCTCAGCGAATTGAATCATCGCGCGACTCGACATCGGGCCTTTAATGAGCAATAGGGATTTCCTATCTAACTGTTGCTTTAACAGCTCATAAACGCCTTGAGTATCCTTATACATATAGACGTTTGCTGTTGTCCCGTCTTCTATTGCTTGTTTGGCAATATACTCCGCTTTTGACCCAATGGTAATTAACGTGTGAATCGGATAAGTTGCGACTAAGCTACCTAAATCCATATGATATTTTTTTTCGAATTGACCCAATCTTTTAATATCCCCTAATACTAAATAACGCTTCTTCCCTTTTCCGATCGAATCTAACACTTTTAATGCGGCTTCTAGCGAGGTAGGGTTATTGGTCCACGTATCATCGATAATCGTGCTTCCGCCAACTCCCTCTGAAAATTGCAAATGCCTTTCCATTTGTTCAAAGGTTCTCAATCGTAAAATAGCCTTTTGTACAGACAAACCAAGCTCATGAATGACAGCAAGCACCGCTAGCACATTATATACTTGATGCTCCCCGTAGCCAGGTATATACGCCTGATACGTTTTATGATTAATGTGAACCTGAAATTTCATGCCTTTTGCTGCAAATTGAACGGCTGTGGCATAAATATCTGCTTTATTTTTGATGCCGAATGTAAATACTTTATTCGGATATGTTGATAAAGGAATTTTTTTTGTATTTTCATCATCACTATTAATGATTAATGTTCCACCCGCGCGTATTCCATCGAGTATTTCAGATTTTGCTTTAATGTAGCCCTCTAAATTTTTACAGCCATCTAAATGATGTACACCAATGTTTGTAATGACACCAATTGTTGGCTGGTAAACCTGACATTGATAGCTGATATTTCCCGTATTCCCTAAGCCCAATTCAAATACCGCTGCTTTTGTATTATCATCAATCCCTAATAGATACGGTAAGGATTGACGCGGTTCATTTTTACTGCTTACGGATGTTTGAACATTCATGTCAGTACTTAATATATGTTTAAGTATTTCTTTCGTAGTCGTCTTTCCACAAGTGCCTGTAATGGCCACAACAGGAAGATCAAACAAATTCCGATAATATGTGCAAAATGCAAAGTATGCTTGTAAAATATTCCGAACATATATAATCGTTATAGAAGTAGCTGCTCGATTTTGCAGTTTTTCCGTTGCATCACAAACAATTAATAGATGCTTTATTTTATTCAATTCTTTCCAATTCACTTCATCACTTTTGCGGACAAATAGCATTGTATTCGGTGCGATTAATTGCTGTGGATCATAGTTCATCACCTGTTTCACATACCAATCTTCCGCACCGTGTACTAATTGCCCTCCTAGCAATTGCCGAATCGTTTTTACATGTAAAGCTCGGATAAAATCGCCCCCCTTTAATTAGGTTATGAAAGTTTATCCCTCTTCATTGGGTAATCTATACATTCGTTTATAGTCCATGATTGTGTTGTACATCGCTGGATCTTCAAGTTTTATAAATAGTGACACATCTGGTGCATAATTCCCTTCAATAACCCATATCTGCCCATAATCGGTTACTGCTATATCAAAGCCAATGATCCTTCTTTCTGCTGATTGGTCAAGCAAATAGGATGCGGCTAAGCAAATAGCATCAATCCGACTTTCGAGTTGCCGATGAAACTTTGGATGTATAGTGGAATGTCGTAGTGCTTGTTGCCAAGTCAAAATCGCTTGAGCAGCATTTGTCACAAAAAAATGAGGACCAGCAACTTTTACTAATTTTCCTGTAATACGCCAATCCTTTGCTGTTTTTTGCGTCATAACTCTGATATCAGAAAATCGATTATCGATTGTTGCCAATGCAATACCACGTTGAATAATATAGAAATCTTCCATTGGAGCCATTTCACAAATATGTGCATATACTTGCTTGATACCCGCTATCACCCATTTTTGTCTTCCTTTATGAATTTCATAATGACACATTCTTCTTTTGTGAATTTTAATAATCCCTTTTCCTTGTTGCCCATTACATGGCTTTAAAAACACAAGTGGATAGTCATTCAAATAGGAATAAAACGTTGCCATCGTCAGTAAATCTGTTTTGGGCATGACATGTGCAAGGCTTTGATATTGATTCCATTTGCTAATAGAAAAATGGAGAAATGAATCGGTAATGGCGATATCCCCCACAATATTAAATAGCACCTCAATCACAATGGATTCACAATGAGGATAAAATAGTCCCAACTGCTCAGCCGCTATGAGCGCAATGTTTTGTATTTGAACCTGATGCTTATAATAAGCTACTATTTCAATATTACTACTCATTTGTCTGGATGAATGCGTAACATGCCAGCATCCATTGCGCCTTTGTACAGTAATAAAACGGCGATAGCTTCTTTTAGTGAGAAGTGTCGAATGAGAGTGCAATTGCATGATAAAATTTCGTTCACCAATAATTTGTTGAATAGATTCATAAAGATCTGCTTCTAAAACCTCAACAGTAGCAACATTCGTTTTTATCTGATACGTTTCTTGATTTTTTGTCACAGTTATAAAATCCAAGCCCAGAATTGGTTTTAAAAAGATTTGCTTTGCCTCTTTCAACATTGTATTCAAAGCGGTTTTTGAAAAACGTTCATTCGAAACTAAATACGGTTGCAAATGCTCATGTTGTTCAAGTATTTGATTTTGTACGATTCTCCCCCTAATCGCATGCATAATAGCTCCCCCGATACATTGTATAAAAGCCCCCTCAATTGATCATTGAAGGGACTGCATTCGCATTAATGCACCGCTAACTTTGACAGCCTAAAGCAACAATCGATCCTTGTGCAACGGGTACAGCCCCCCCTTGATTAAAGAATCCTTTAATGACAAAGCTTTGAACTAAGTCATGATTAGCAGATGCTACTTGATCTCTAAATACCGCTTCAAATGGGTATTCTGTCACTCCAATAAGCCCTGTACCGTGAACCGTTACAACACAGTTCTGCCCCTCTTTTTTACATGTTACATCTGTAATTTCATTTGCTGTAAATAAAAAATTAAAATGATTTGGTGTTTCAGTGTCTTCAAATCGTAATGATAGCGTAGAAGCACTTAGCGTTGTAATACATACATTGGCAAGGTACGTTAAATTTCCACGAATATTTCCATTAACACCATCAAACTTAACATTGACGCATTTTGCAAAAGCATCGACACGTACACCACACGGACAAACTCCTCCCATAGGTTCCCCCCCTTTCTCGTAAGATTAATACACTATATTCATATAACATTAACGATACTTGTGTATTTGCCATTGATAGCTTTATCGCCTAGATATATGTCCCGTATAAATTTTTTTCAATTAAGCCTCCGATCATGTGCTTATGTTTTTTTCTTCAATTTTGTCGCTAAGTCAAACATTGTTTTGCTATACATATCCCCTTTTATTAAAATTATCGTATTGGAATCAATGCGATTTTTTAATAGTTCATAGGCTAATACACTATTATTAAAACAATATACTTGCGCCTGTATCCCTAATGCTAGTGCATGATTAGCAATGATTTTGGCATGCTCCCCAACCGTTATGAGTACATCCACGCCCTTGTCTAGTACAATTTCTGCTGCCTTTTTATGAATAAATGTCCCCCATGGGCCGACATCCGTAATGGTTCCGATAATGGCAATCCTTTTTTTTGTACCGGCAAGTTCATTTAATACAATTAAGGCTGCTTCAAGTGATGTGGTTGTAATGCTCCACGTATCATCCAGTAGGAGCACACCGTTCATCCCTTCGAATAATTGAAGCTGTTTATTCAACGGACGAAACGTTTGTAGCTGTTCTGCTGCTTGAGGTATCGTTAAACCCATTTCAACTACTGCCACAATAGCAGCTAACGCATTCATTACTTGATGTTTTCCAAAGCCTGTGACGCCTATTTTATGGTACTCTCCCTTATGAACGATGACAAACTCCATACCCGTTGTACTGTAGCGAATATTAGTCGCTATATAATCAGCAGAATTTTTCGTACCAATTTTTATGAGTCGCCCTTTGAATTTTTCGAAATCTATTTTACTTGTATTTGGATCATCAGCATTAATGATCAACACACCATTCGCATCTACTATTTCTAACATTTCTGCCTTTGCGTCGATATAGCCCTCCAATGTTTTACAGTAATTTAAATGGTGTTCACCAATATTCGTAATAATGCCTATCGTTGGCTTGAAGTACTTTCCAGCCCTTCGTAAATCTCCCGGTGCCCCTACAGCCGTTTCAAAGACGGCTGCCTCCGTATCACTTTCAATGCTTAATAAATAATGAAAAAAGGCGGTCCTTGAGTTCGTGCTAAGTTGTGTTGCCGTCACTTTTTTATAACGCATTAAAATATGTTTAATCATTTCCTTCGTTGTTGTTTTACCTGCTGTTCCTGTAATAGCCACAACCGGTAACTGAAACTGCCCGCGATAAAAATTAATAAATTTCCATAATGCTTCCTCTGTATGCTGTACATGAATGATTGCCACTTCACTTGGTAGCTCTTGTGTGCGATAATGCGATTCTGTCACAAGTACAAGTGGATAATAAGGCGCTAATTTTGCCCAATTCATAATATGTTTTTCAATAAATAACACCGTATTGCGCTGTTTTACCTGTTTTAATCGATAAGCCCCAAAATGAATAGCAATGGATGGTCCATGTATGTGTGTGCCATTAATAATGGTACATAATGTTTCAACAGAAATTGGTTTCATCCTACGTTCCCCCCCTTCACTCTTAGCATATGTACGATGAATTTTTGGAGGTAGATATTTGAATTACATAGGATGGATAACCAGACAAAAAAGATCTACAACCATACATTTAAGAGTAGGTATATTCAACAATTCGAATGGAGGTGAATGACATGAAGACGATTATTTTTATTGGCACTAATAAATCTGGCTCAAGCAGGGAGGCAACAAAAGCAGCTGAAAAGCTAGGTTATTTTACAGTGCTATTGACTAATAATGAAAGACAATTTGAACAACGTGAACAATACGTAGATATCCATAAAATGATTTTTGTGGATACTTCAAATATGGAGGCAATGAAAGCTGAAATTATGAAACTTCAAAGCATCGGATTAGATATTAAAACGATTATTAGCTTTGTGGATCCCTATGTACATGTAGCTTCTATGCTTTGTGATATATTTTGTCAAAATCTCACCTCTTCAAAAGCAATTGAAATGATGGAGGATAAAGAGGCGACACGCAAGCTTTTACAAAACACATTATACTCCCCACAATTTACAGTGATTGCACCAAGCGAAAAACCATCTGGCAAATTAACCTTTCCTATTATTATAAAATCTCCTAAATCAACGGGCTCAAAGGACGTATTATTAGCAAAGGACATCAAGGAATTCAATAAGCATCTTGCAGCACTTCAATATAAATATCCGAGTGAATCCATTATTTCAGAAGAATACTTAAAAGGAGAACAATATTTAGTAGAAGTCATTGTACAAGAACATCACCCCCATATTATCGCCGTTATGAGACAAGACATTACAAAAGGAAAACGCTTCATCATTACTGGCTATCAGCTTTTCGCCAACATACCGTCCAATTTAGTAACAGGCCTTGAAACACTATGCCAATCCATTGTAGACATATTCGATATAAAAACAGGCGCTTTTCATTTAGAATTGCGACTTACGGGCAATGGCTGGAAGCTGATTGAAATCAATCCCCGTATATCAGGTGGGGCAATGAATCGAATGATTGAGGCTGCATTTGGATACAATTTAGTAGAGCAAACATTAAAACTCTTTCTCGGAGACAAAGCTGATTTCACACCTAAACACTACCATTTTGTCTACACGAAATATTTAATTGTTCACAAAAAAGGAAGATTAGAAAAAGTAACAGGCAAGCTACGTGCCTTAAAATCCCCTGGCATATTCGATGTCTATATCAAACCAAAAAAAGGCACAATCCTCATCCCGCCTTTATCTATGGGACATCGATATGCCTACATCATTGCACAAGGCAGTTCTATTAGTGAGGCGGTATCACGTGCTAATCGAGCAGCTCACGAAATAAAATTCCACATGAAAAGTATATAAGTAAAAGGCTTTACGAAAAGAGAACACTTCCGTAAAGCCTTTTATTGTGTAATCTATGCTTTAAATTGGTTATCTAAAAATTGGATTGTTTCAAACATATTGGTTTTACTTGCACCCTTCACTAAAATCGTATCGCCTCTTCTTACCAAGCCTTTTAGAAACAAATGCAATTGGTCCTTGTTAATAAAATGGTGAATGTTCTTTGCCGGTATCCCACTCTTTTGCGCGGCTATTCCGATTTCCTCTGTCCGGAATCCGTACGTAATTAATTGATCTATTTTTTTATCCCCAATATAGGCACCAAGCTTGCGGTATTCTTCTTCTCGTAAGTCCCCTAATTCACGCATTTGCCCGATAATCGCAACTGTTCGCCCTTTAGCAATCTCACCTAATACATCCAGTGCAGCACGAACGCCTTGGGGATGAGAATGTACCGTGTCATCAATTAATACAATATCATTGCGGCAATGGTAAAGCGTTAATCGTCGCGGTGGCTTTTTGAATACTAAGCCTGCCTGAATCTCCTCGGCTGAAAAGCCTAATTGATCTGCTACTGCAATCGCATTTAATGCATTATATACATGGTGCTCCCCTAAAATCGGAATAAACATCGCCATTTCCTTGTTTCCTAGCTGGATGTGGAAAGTCATGCCATCATCCTTATAGGACACATCATAGGCCATATAGTCTGCCTGTTTATGAATACCAACTGTTTTAATTTGTCCTTTAAACGCATCCGTTAAGAGCCATTTCGAATTATCATCGTCTTCATTTACTATGAGTAATCCTTGCTGGTCCATCCCTTGTATGAGCTCGGATTTGGCTTTTGCCACGCCTTTAATATCCCCATCAAAATTTCCTACATGCGCTAATCCGATATTTGTTACTACGCTAATATTCGGCTGAATAATTTCACAATGACTGGCGATAACACCCGGATAAGCCATGCCGTATTCTAGTACAACCGCCTTATGGGATTCGTTAATAAGCTCCTTATGCTTTTTCGTATGCTCCGTCGTATTCCAATAATCCTTTGATTCAAAAATAGACCATTTTTTAGATAAGATGGAGGCAATGAATGCCTTGGTCGTTGTTTTTCCTGCACTTCCTGTAATCGCAATGATTGGTTTTTCATTTGTTTCCCCTGTACTTTCAGTCATTGGTGCTATTGGCTTTTCAGTTGTTTTAATCTCTACACGCTCTGTAACGGGAGAAATGGGTTGTTTTGCTGGAGTACGGTTTATGGCAGCTTGAATTTGCGCTGTTATTTCCTGCTGATGATGGGCTAAATAATGCGCATATTGAATGGTATGTTTGACTACGTCTAGTTCCAAGTAAAAGGCAGGGGGACATCCCGGTCGCCAATTTACTTCATAAATCCAAAGCTTGCCGTTTTCATCTAAGCCGACATCAATGCCGATTTCATCAATGACCTCCTGAAATTTAACCATTTGAATATCATCTAAATGGCGTGCCAAAGACAAGCCAAAATGCTCTAGCATCCGCTTAATATTAAATGCTTCATCAGGAAATTGTAATTGTAAAAAGGGTTCTAAGTAATTTGTAAAACCACCATTATTAATATTTGGAATAATCGAACCTTGGGGCGCAACACGAGGATAGACGGTCGTAATGATCCATTCCCCTTGACCATTTTTTTGAACATGAATTCGAAAATCAAATACTTGCCCGCTTTTCAAGGTGGATTGAATATAGGGCTGTAAAATAAACGTTTCTACGGCTAAATGCTGTTGTAAAAATAGGTCGAGCTGTTCCTTAGTGAATCGTTCCTTCCCTGTATCCTTTTGTACTTCATAACCATTTGCTAGCTTTGAAATAAAGTAGATTCCCTTCCCCTTACGACCTTCCACTGGTTTAAAAACAACCTTTTTATAAATTTGAATATGCTGATAAAATTGTGCTTCATTTTTTACACTTATTGTAGGAATGAGGTAGCTCGCAAACTCCTTCCCTTCTTGCAAGCGTTTAGTAATATTCAATTTATTGCCGATTGAATTTGTCGTGAAGGGGATTTCTTTGCGTAATAGCCTTAAAATATTTTTGGAGATGGCTAATTTTTCTGGACTTCCTGCGTTATAAATCACATCAGGAAAGGGAACCGTTTTTTCCTGCCAAACCCCTTCTTCTAAAACTTTTGCTTGAATTGTTCGTGTCGTAAAATTAACCGCTCTCGGAGTAAAATAATAAAATTGCATTCCTTCAGCCTTAGCAACTGCTGCAAAGGCGTATGATTTCAACACGGTTTCGGGATCTTTCCGATGATGCAACATGCCAATTATTGTCACAAATTTACACTCCTTTTTATCCTTCTACCATTTCGATTCAATATAATACTTTTTACTTAACAGTGCTGGCTCTAAAAGTTGGATTGCCAGCATGGAACTAAAATCCAGAGTTATCTGTGTATCCGTTTTTTCTAGCCGAATAACATCCTTTATGGCATTTGTAGGCTGCTCCTCTAGATCAAATGCGTCTAAAAGCGTTAATATCACGCGGGATGCTTCTATTGCCTCTAAGCGAAAGAAGCTTGTTGCTGTATGCTTTTTTGGATTTATCGTTGTGTACAATCTACATTCCTTTGTCGTAAAGCAAAATGGTATAGTATCGCTCCCTACAAGCTTTTCAAAAAAATGACCGTAATACTTTGACCAAGAATTCGCGAGCAAGTCTTGCATTTGTTTTAAATCGTTTAGTGCTCCATATAATACAGGTTGCTTATGATTTTCATTATTCACAAAACCTCTCCCCCTTCTTTTGTCGCGTATCTAGTCACTTTTGCAAATAGCCCTTCTTACAAAGTGCTTCCTTATACGATATGACTGTGTGTGAATGATTGGTGATAGGTTATGCCTAATTATTGCAATTTCAATTTTGTTTTTCTCGCTTTCTACGTTTCGTGGCTGTGCCTGTAGATTTTAAATAAACCCCAACTGACCACTACTGTTTTATGTTTATTGGCACTTTTAGCCGTGTCAAATTTTTGATAAGGTATCAATAATCGCGAAACAACAATTAATCAGCTGAACGACAACATCTTGGAGGGCTTATTTTATGGCAAAAACATCAACGCTCACGAAATCATCTAGTAAAACTTTCGATATCATTTTATCGGCTATGCTTATTACGCTCGTATTTGTGGCGACCTTATTTTTAAATATTCGATTACCAATAGCAGCGAATGGCGGATTGGTTCATTTAGGGACGGCTATGCTTTTCATCATTTCCATTGTCTTTGGACCTAAAAAAGGGGCACTTGCGGGGGCATTCGGAATGGCTTTATTTGATTTATTTTCGGGCTGGACACTTTGGGCACCCTTTACATTCATTGCTCGTGGCTTACAGGGATATGTAGTCGGCAAAATTGCCTGGTCTTCCAATCGTCAAGGGAAGAATGTAGGCTTCAATATTTTAGCCATTATTGTTTCTGTACCTGTAATGTTGGCAGGGTATTATGTTTGCGAAGCCATTTTATTTAAAAGTTTAGTAATTCCATTTGCTTCAATTCCTGGTAATCTTGTTCAAAATGCAGTAGGGATTGTCATTGCAATACCTGTAGCGATTGCGCTAAAAAAATTACCTATTTTCAAATAATAAAAGAGGATCGCACGGATGAATTCCACGCGATCCTCTTTTTATTTCACGATTTTACTAATAGCTTTAAAGGTATCCCCTTGCGCAATTTGCTGCATTTCAAAAAGTGCCATTTCCACACTTGTGATGTTCGCACCAAGCTGCAGCATTTTTTGTATACCGACTTCTCGGTTACCTGCTGTTCGGGAAGACACACAGTCGGCTATCACTTCCACCTCATAGCCATTCGCTAGTAAGTGCGCGGCTGTTTGATAGACGCAAATATGTGTTTCAATCCCCGCTAATAGCACTTTTTTACGTCCCGTTTGCTCCAATGCTTGTACAAATTCTGGCGTATCGTACGCACTAAATGTAATCTTTTCGATTGGCTTTTGATCTGTTAAATGCATGGCAATACGCTCATCAGTTGGACCAAGCCCTTTTGGATATTGCTCTAGCCATAAAATCGGTAATTGTAATACCTTTGCCCCTTGTACAATATTGGAAATGTTCTCTAAGACAAAGTCACTTTCATCGACAATTTGTGCTAATTTCCCCTGAATATCAATCAATACTAAAACGGTTTCTTGTTTTTGTAGCATAAAATCTCTCCCCCTCTGTTTTATTCTTCTCTATTATACGAATTGTACCTAAAAAAGATAAAGTGTTTTCTATTATTGAAACACGTCGTTTGACCCTGTATAGTGAAAGGAGAAATGGAGGATTTAAGATGCTACGTCTTAGTTGGCTCATTAGTATGGGCATTAGTTTATTTGGGGTCATGATTATTCAGCATTTTTTCACAATGAAACCAGATAAAACGGCAAATGCAGGTAACTTAGGGGCATTAGGCATTGCGCTTGTAGCTCCGTTTATTTTGCTTAGCCTCTTTATTACATATCGCTTTTTTGTTGAAAACTCGCGACATGCGCGTGATCATATGATGCGCATGATTTATTTCGTATTTGGGATAGCGCTGCTTGTTGTACTCGTTTTTTATGCAAATGGGTATAAAGACGATGTATTGACTCAATTAGGCGGTGGCCCAAACACACCCGGCTCTCAAATTTACGGCTTTCCAGTACTAAATGAATATACAAATAATATTTTCATCAATTTTTATACATTCGGTATAATCCATACAATTAGCGCTCTTCTCGGTGCCATTATCGGAATTGTGCGCCCTGCCAAGCAAGCAGAAGTTGAGGAGCAATAATAAAACCCCGAACGTCGTTTTCATGCGACATTCGGGGTTTTAAAATACAATTAATTTATCGTACTTCCGCGCCAGCTGCTGCTAATGCTTTTAGTACTTTATTATGCGCTGCTACGACTTCTTCATCTGTTAACGTACGCTCTGGATCGAAATAAGTTAAGGAGAACGCTACTGATTTTTTACCTGAAGCCATTTTCTCACCTGCGTATACGTCAAATACTTTTACGTCTTTCAGTAAGCTTGTGCCTGCACCTTTAATGATTGCTACGATTTCACCCGCTGGCGTTGTAACATCTAGCTCTAACGCGATGTCACGGCTCATTGCTGGGAAACGAGGAATGATGCTGTACACTAACTCCTCTTTTGCTGATGCTAAAATGGCACGTAAATTTAATTCCGCTACATATGTTTCTTTTACGTCAAATGCCTTTTGTTCTTGTGGGTGAAGCTGCGCAATCACCCCAACTTTTTCGCCATCTAACAATATTTCTGCTGTACGACCTGGGTGTAAGCCGTCTAATTGCGCTTTTGCATAAGAAACACGAGCTGTTAAACCTAATTTTTCAAATACAGTCTCGATAATACCCTTTGCTACGAAGAAATCTACGTTTTTCTTTTCGCCTTGCCATGTGTTGTCAATCCATTTACCTGTTAATACAAGCGCTAAATGCTCTTCCTCAAATGGAAGCTCTTCAGCCGTTTGACCAAGGAATACAGAGCCAATTTCATACATCGCCACTGTTTCTGCTTGGCGCGCCACATTATACGCTGCTGCTTCTACTAAATGTGGAATTAAGCTTTGACGTAAAGTAGAGCGTTCTTCAGACATCGGCATTAATAATTTCGTCGTTTCTTCTGCTTGTAATGCAAATTTTTGAGAAAGTGCTGCCGATGTTAATGAATACGTTACCGCTTGATAAAGACCTGCGCCTTCCATCACACTACGTACAATACGACGACCTGCTTGATACGGTGTTAAGCTTCCGATTTGTTCACTTGCTGGTAAGCTGATTGGAATTTCATCGTAGCCATACATACGTGCGATTTCTTCCACAATATCTTCAGGAATTTTAATATCCTGGCGTCGTGTTGGCGCATCGATAATTAACTTACCATTCGCTGCCTCTACGTCGAATTTTAGGCGTTCTAAAATAGACAGCATATCTTCTAATGAAATCTTCATCCCTAAACGACCATTTACGAAGTCTGGAGATACAACAACACGAGCGGGTGCTTTGTCTAGCTCGTCAACTAATACAGTACCTTCTAGCACGTCACCGCCCGCAAGCTCAGCTAAAAGTTGTGCTGCACGCTCTGCTGCTGGTAAAACGCGGTTCGGGTCGACACCTTTTTCGAAACGAGCCGATGAATCTGAGCGTAAGCCGATATCTTTTGATGTACGACGCACGCTTGCTGGGTTGAAGTAAGCTGATTCAATTACTACTGTTGTTGTCGCATCTGATACCTCTGATTTCGCACCACCCATTACACCAGCAATTGCCTCAGCCTCTTTACCATTCGTAATCACTAAGTTATGTGACGCTAATGTACGCTCTTGATCATCTAAAGTGGTCATCACTTCGCCGTCTTTTGCCAAACGCGTTACGATTTCGCCTGTTGCAAGCTTGTCGTAGTCAAAGGCATGTAGTGGTTGACCGTATTCCATTAATACGTAGTTTGTAATATCAACCACGTTATTATGTGGACGTACACCTGCTGCCATTAGCGCATGTTGTAACCAAAGAGGCGATTCCTTCACCTCAATGTTTTTCACAACTTTTGCTGCGTACATTGGATTGGCTTCTTTATCTTCTACAGATAATGTTAAAACGTCTGCTGCTTTTTCTGAAGAAGATGTATATGAAATTTCAGGAAGCTTCACATCTTGTTCTAAAATCGCCGCTACTTCATAAGCAACTCCTAGCATGCTCATTGCGTCAGAACGATTTGGTGTTAAGCCAAGCTCTAACACGATGTCACGTAAGCCTAAAACTTCTAAAGCATCTGTACCTGGAACAGCATCTGCCGGTAATACGTAAATCCCTTCCGCATATGCTTTTGGCACAAGACGGCCCTCAATCCCTAACTCTTGTAACGAGCAAATCATACCGTTTGATTCTTGACCACGTAATTTCGCTTTTTTGATTTTGATGCCGCCTGGTAATTTTGCGCCTGGACGTGCTACGATTACTTTTTGGCCTGCATCGACATTCGGTGCACCACATACGATTTGTTGTAATTCTTCTTCGCCAACATCTACTTGGCACACATTTAATTTATCTGCTTCTGGGTGCTTTTCTTTCGATACAACATGACCAACAACTACATTGGTCATGCCAGATGCACGATCGATTACTGAATCTACCTCAATACCTGCGCGCGTAATTTTTTCTGCTAATTCGTTTGCCTCTAATGCTGAAATATCAACGTATTGGCTTAACCATTTTAAAGATACTAACATTTTTTTGTCCCCCTTACACTTCTGCCTGGTGGAATTGTGATAAGAAGCGTGTGTCATTTGTATAGAAATGACGAATATCATCCACACCGTATTTTAACATTGCGATACGTTCTGCTCCGATACCAAACGCAAATCCAGAAAGCTTAGTTGAATCATAACCAGCCATTTCAAGAACATTTGGGTGAACCATACCAGCACCTAAAATTTCAATCCAGCCCGTTTGCTTACATACGTTACAGCCTTTACCTGAGCATTTATGACAAGAAACGTCTACTTCTACAGATGGCTCTGTGAATGGGAAGAAGGATGGACGTAGGCGAATTTCACGCTCTGCACCGAACATTTTCTTTGCTAGTGCATCAAGTGTCCCTTTAAGGTCAGACATACGAATGTTTTCGCCAATAACAAGTCCTTCAATTTGCATGAATTGATGAGAGTGTGTTGCATCGTCTGTATCACGGCGGAATACTTTACCTGGGCAAATAACACGAATTGGCTCGCCTTTTTTGGCTTCCATTGTACGTGCTTGTACTGGTGAAGTATGTGTACGTAATAATGTTTCTTCAGAGATGTAGAATGAATCCTGCATATCACGTGCTGGGTGACCTTTAGGTAAGTTCATCGCTTCGAAGTTGTAGTAGTCTTTTTCTACTTCTGGCCCTTCTACGATTTCGTAGCCCATGCCTAAAAATAAGTCTTCAATTTCTTCGATTACGCGTGTTAAGGGATGACGGTTGCCGACACGTACTTTTGCGCCTGGTAATGTTACGTCAATTGATTCGCTTTCAAGCTGTGCTATAATGGCTGCTTCTTCTAAAATGGCTACCTTTTTCTCAAGCTCTGCTGTTACGTTTTCGCGCACTGTATTCACTAGTGCCCCCATTTTCGGACGCTCTTCAGCAGAAAGCTTCCCCATTCCTTTTAATAGGTCCGTGATTGGCCCTTTTTTACCTAAATACGCAACACGAACTTCATTTAATGCTTTTAAATTAGCGGCAGCTTCAATTTTTGCTAAAGCTTCTTGCTCTAATTGCTTTAATTGTTGTTCCATTGATTAATTCCTCCTTTATAACATTTTCCATAATGTGTAATGTCTAACATTTATGAAAACAAAAAAACCTCGCCCCCAAAAAAGGGACGAGGACGAGTTTCGCGGTACCACCCTAGTTATTGCAAAATGCAATCACTTCATTGGAGCTAACGACTGTTTCCAGCCGGCAATCCTTTCACCGAAATCGGCTCCCGGACGCTGCTCGCGGGGTGAACTTCATTATACGTTTTGCTAGCATGCTTTCAGTCAATGGCACACATTTCCTAAAACAAAACCTGTACAACTACTCTTCCCGGTCAAAGCATTTAGTAATTATTCTTCAACTAGTCTACTCGATATTGAAGCATTTTTCAACTAATTGAAGAAATTCGTTTGATTACATATCCCAAATAAGGATTAAAAGTGTACCTAGAACTGTAATAATTACTAAACCTAAGCCGTATGCAATGTTTGAATAAATTGACCAACGATCTTTTGTTTCACCTGCGTGCATGAAGATTGCAAACTGTAAAATCGCTTGAATAAACGCTGTGATTACTAGAACAATCATCCCTGTAGTGAATGACATTTCTGTAAAGTAAACAAGCAAGGCGATCACAGTTAACACTAGTGAAGACACAAAGCCCATTATTTGGCCAATTGGAAAGAATTTAGCCATAAATTACATCATTCCTTTCAGGTAAATGAAACTGAAGATGAAGATCCAAACAACGTCTAGGAAATGCCAGTAAAGTGAGAATATGAATGTTTTACCAGCTGTTACTGAGTTTAAACCACGTTTAGCAATTTGATAAACTAAAAGTGCACCCCAGAATAGACCCATTGTTACGTGAAGTCCGTGTGTTCCTAATGTTGTTAATAAAATAGATGTGAAGGCACTAACTGTTAAACCAGCACCAACATGTACATAGTGATAAAATTCGTAAATTTCAACACTTAAGAATACTGCACCTAATAGTAATGTAATCACCATGAAGTTAATCGTCGCTTTTTTACTACCAAGACGCATTGCGTGAATTGCTAAACCAATTGTGAAACTTGATGTTAATAATACAAATGTTTCAATTAAAACTGGCGTAATTTCGAAAATTTCTGCACCAGTAGGACCACTACCTGTACGATCTACAAGTGTAAAGTATGATGCGAATAATGTACCGAATAACATGATTTCCGCACCTAGGAACACCCAGAAACCAAAGATTTTCAGGTTATTTTCCTCTGTTGAGTACTCTAATGGAACGTTGTTATTAACTTTACTCATTATTTCGCACCTCCTTTTTTAGCATATTTTTTCTCTGTTTCTTCAACTTCATGTGCATGGATATGGTAACCATGGTCATCCTCAAGTGAACGGAATGCCATACAACCAAGAATAACAATTAAACCTACGATTGCTAAGTACCACATGCTGAATACAAATGCGAAGCCTAAAATGAAGAAAGCTACTGCCATAACAAATGGTTGACCCGAGTTGTTTGGCATATGAATATCTTCAATTTTGCCTTTAAATAACTTCGTACCGTTTTTCTTAGAATCCCAGAATGCTTCTGAAGTTGCATCAGTTACGTCTGGAGTAATAGCGAAGTTATAGTTCGGAATTGGCGTATGTGTTGCCCATTCCAGACCACGAGCGTTCCAAGGGTCACTTGAAATATTACGTGGAGAGTTTTTAAAGCTGTACCAAATGTTCCAAACAATCATTAAGAATGAAACGGTCATAATACCAGCACCAATGAATGATACCATGTTTAATAATGAGAAGCCTGTAGCGTCAGAGTATGTGTACATACGACGCGCTTGACCATCAAGACCTGTAATATACATTGGAATGAATGATAGTACGAAACCAGTAGACATTACCCAAACTGTTGCTTTACCGATTTTTTCGTTAAGCATGAAGCCAAACATTTTTGGCCAATAGAATGTTAAACCTGCTAACATCGCGTAAACAACACCTGGGATGATTACGTTATGGAAGTGGGCTACTAAGAACATTGTGTTGTGGTATTGGTAGTCAGCTGCTGACATCGCAAGCATAACCCCTGTTACACCACCAAGTGTGAATAATGGAATGAAATGCATCGCATAAAGCATTGGCGTTGTCATTTCAATCTTACCTTTGTAAAGCGTGAACAACCAGTTGAAGATTTTAACCCCTGTAGGAATTGCAATCGCCATTGTTGTAATTGAGAAGATCGAGTTCGTAAGTGCACCTTGACCCATTGTAAAGAAGTGGTGCGTCCATACTGCGAATGAGAATACAGAAATTACGACCATCGACCAAACCATTGATGTATAGCCATATAGGTTACGACGAGCAAATGTTGAGATAACTTCAGAGAAAATACCGAATGCTGGTAAGATTAGGATATATACCTCAGGATGTCCCCAAACCCAGAATAGGTTGGCCCAAAGCATGTCCATACCACCATTACCGATTGAGAAGAACTTCGTATCAAATAGGCGATCCATCGTACCCATTGCTAAAGCAACTGTTAATACTGGGAAGGCGAATACGATAATTAAGTTTGCAATCAGTGCAGACCAAGTGAACATTGGCATTTTGAACAATGTCATACCTGGAGCACGCATTTTCATAATTGTTGTAATGAAGTTAATACCTGTCATTAACGTACCAAGACCTGCAATTTGCAGTGACAGCATGTAATAGTTTGTACCTACACTTGTACTAAATTCATTGCCCGCTAACGGGAAGTACGAAGTCCAACCAGCATCAGGAGATCCACCGATAACGAATGAGATATTAAATAATCCCATACCCATGAAGAATAACCAGAATGCTAAGTTATTTAAACGTGGGAACGCTACGTCACGTGCCCCGATTTGTAATGGTACTAAGAAGTTAAAGAAGAATGTAATGAACGGCATAGCCATGAATAGAATCATTACAACCCCGTGTGTTGTAAATACCTCGTTATAGTGCTGTGCATCTAAAAATGTATTATCTGGAACAGCCAATTGCATACGAAGCATTACGGCATCGACACCACCACGGAATAGCATAACTAGAGCCGTGATTAAGTACATAATACCGATTTTTTTATGGTCAACAGTTGTAATCCATTCACGCCATAAATAGCCCCATAATTTAAAGTACGTAACGACTGCTACTAATGCGATTGTACCAAGAACAATCGAAGCCATTGCGATATAAATTAATAGACTTGGGTGTGGAATTGCAAACTGTGCAAAGAATTCCTTCATTGTAATTCTCCTTTCGAGTTTAATACTTACTTATTCGTGTGAAGAATGATCTTCTTCTGCTTCATCATCATGATGTTCGTGATGAGGAGCTGGTGAGAACTCTAAGTGAGTTCCAGTGTAAGTTGATCGACCAAGGTGACCTGGTTCTAATAATTCATTGAATTTTTCTTCGGTAATAGGTTCAGCATTTGCATGAACTTCTGTTACCCACTCGTCAAAGTCAGTTGCAGTCATTGCTTCTACATCAAACATATTTTCTGCTGTACCACGACCAGAGAAGTTTGCGTTACGTCCCCAGAATTCGCCTGGGTTATCAGCTGCTAAGTTTAAAGTTGTTACCATGTCAGCCATCGCATATTTTTGTCCACCAAGTTGTGGAATCCAGAAACTTGTAATCGGTCCGAAAGAATATAATTTGAATTCAACCGGGCGATCTGCTGGGAAGTTAACATAGTTTACTGTTTCAATCCCTTGTTCTGGATAGCTGAAGTGCCATTTCCAGTCAGATGAAGAAGCATAAATAACAAGTGGCTCCTTATCTTCGAAACCTTGTGGAGTACTTTCCACAATATAGTTACTCTTTACAGATACTACAGATAAAAATATTACAATAATAACTGGAATCCCAATCATAATTGTTTCTACAAGCCAGTGACCATGAATATGTGGTGGCTCGTAATCAGCACTTTGTTTTGAAGCACGGTATTTAAATAACATAAATATCAAAATTGCTACTACCGTGATTACAATACCACCCATCAGAGTAATCAATAACATTGTATCGTCTGCTTGGCGTTGTGCTTGAGGGCCTTTTGGATCAAGTACAGTTAGTTTATCATTACAACCTGCTAATAACATCGTACCTAGAGCCATGAAAGAGAGTAAAGTTCCTTTCAGATTTTTCATAGTTGGACTCCTTTCCAATAAATCGATCTCGTTAGAATTACGTGAAGCTTGCAAACATTACAAAACAAAATAAAAAGTTATACATGACATAGGAAAACGTTCCCTTCTTTTCCACTATGCCAATAGTAGAAAATAGAAAATATTCCTGAAGACATACACAATTGAAATTGGTATGTACATTTTTTTCAAATGAAAACGTTTTATTTCATTCTCACTAAAAAACTATTTTGTTTCGCATGTTGCGTTTATTTATTTTCTAACCTTCCTCGATTTTAGTGAAACATCAAATAAGTGTCAAAACATCAAATTGGAAAAAAGCCTTTTTTCTTACTATATTCACAAGGGCATTTAATACCATTTTAAAATAAAGTCGACAAACACAGTAAAACCGCGCAATTACGAGCATTAAAATCCTCCTTTTCAAAATTGACAGAACTATGAACTTCTTAAAGTAAATGTTTTTCGACTTATCAGAATCATCCACTATATACTCTAAATGTAGTTTTTTTACATATATTAAGCTTATTTAGCTAATATTTAGTGCATTTAATTAAGTTAAAAAAGGGGAATGTATTAAAAGTTATTCACTTTTAACGCATCCCCCTTCTATTCATATTATTATTTCACAAAAGCGTATAGTAATATGCCTGTTGCCACTGCCACGTTTAATGATTCTGCGCCACCTAAAATTGGAATGATAACATTTTGGTCGGTCTTCGCTAAGATTTGTGGATGAATACCGCTACCTTCATTTCCTACAATGAGTGCAAATGCATTCGTTTGTTCAATTTCTTTATAAGAAATCGACTCTTCTAAAGATGTTCCATATACTTTAACGTTATCTTGCTGTAATTGTTCAATCCATTCGATTAAATCGCCACGGACAACAGGGATATGAAAATGTGAGCCCTGTGCTGAGCGCAATGTTTTTGGATTAAAGGCATCGACACAGCCCTTCCCTAATACGACTGCATCAATACCGGCCGCGTCAGCAGTACGAATCATTGTCCCGATATTACCTGGGTCTTGTACCGCATCGACTAATAATACTTTGCGCCAATCGTACTTTTCATCTTCTGAAATATCACGTTGCTTACAGTGTGCGAATACCCCTTGAGAATTTTCAGTTTCTGCAATTTCCTTGGCTACTATATCATTAACATGTACAAGCACCACATCATCGATTGCCCATAATAAAGGCAAATCCACACCATCACGTACGATAATTTGGATAATTTGATCTTTATGCTTTAATGCTTCTTCTACTAAGTGGAAGCCTTCTGCGATATATTCGCCGGATTTTTCGCGTTCTTTACGCTGTGTTACGAGTTTTTTCCAATGTTTCACAAGCGCATTTTGTGTTGATTCAATTCGTTTCATCAATTTCCCGTCCTTTATTCATACTCGAACTGTTATTTTATCATAGATTTCCTTTATTCCATAATCAGATGTTATGTATAAAATCGAATGACGGCGAACACACTTCGATTAAAGGAGGCGTTTTAAATGGACTTTCAAATTCGACAAGCCATTACAGCCAATGTTTTAGGTTCGGATGCAGCTGAATTCAAAGACATTGTCAATGATGCAATTTCTCGCGGTGAAGAACATCTCTTACCAGGTTTAGGTGTTTTTTTAGAAACCTGGTGGCAAGCATCAACTGAAGATGACCGAACTCATTTTGCTGAAAAGCTAGCACAAAAATTCGCGAACTAAAAAACGCCCATCTCAAATTTCCAGCTGGATCTTGAGGTGGGTTATTTCATTTCAAACTGGCTATAATTTGCCCTTGTTGAATGTTTTTGATAAAAGGTGCTCTAAATGAGTAGTAATAAGGGCTGTGCTGCTTTTTGGGCATAGGTTGTCGCAGCTTCTCGCTTTTTTTTATCCCAATCTACATATGCTCCGTACAAGCCCCAACTAATGATAATGGATTGAAATTTTTGTTCACTTGGTAAGTACTTTTGAATCGTTTCGACTAAATAATCCTTTACCTTATCATCGATCATTTGTGTAAAGGCTGTATACCCTCTGCGACATTGCGAAAACATTTGATTGTGTACACGCACAATCGCCAAAAACAGTTGAATAATCAACGCTTCATTTAACGAATGATTTGAATTCCCTTGTAATTGTTCATTAAAAATTTGTTCAATTTGTTCTGTTAATACCTCTTCTAATAGCGCATACTTATCTACAAAATGCGCGTAAAATGTGGCGCGATTGATCGTTGCTTGCTCCGTAATATCTTTAACGGTAATCTGTTCAAAACCTTTTGTAATCATTAATTGATTAAAGGCTTCGACAATTAAATTCCTTGTACGTAGTACTCTTGGATCTATTGACTTCCCCATCAAATCACCTTCTTTCCCAACAATTTACGCAATCTGTTGTGTAAGCAACAGTAGCGGATAGCTGTTCATTGTACATATTGCGCATTTTTACTATGATACAAGTATACAACACGTGTTGCTTTCATCAAAACTAATTAACTAAGGTGGAGAAATTCATGTTAAAGATTAAAACGATTCAGCATATCGATTTACAGCAAAGCGAAGGACGCAATGTACGTCTTACATTACAGGCAAATGATTTAATGGACAATGACCCATTCATCATATTAGCGGATGACAAATTTGCCCATAATACATTTGCCGACCATCCGCATAAAGGTATTCAAACTGTTACCTATGTATTAGAAGGCAGTTTAGAGCACTATGATAGCCGTACTGGCAGTGGCGGACGTTTAAATGAAAATGACTTCCAAATAATGACAGCTGGTCGCGGAATTATTCATAACGAAAACCCTGATCGTGGCGAAGAAGCGCGCGTATTACAGCTATGGGTCAATTTATCACCTGAACATAAAAAAGTTGATGGCCAATATGAAGATTTAAAGCATGATAATGTACCGGTCATTCCATTTGATGGTGGGAAAATCGAAGTGTACGCTGGTGAAGTAAATGGGGTTACTTCGCCAATCAAGCTATTTACACCTTTCTTATTTACAGCTGTTACAATCGAAAATGGTTCGAGTGAAATCGTCATTCCAGCTGGCTATAATACGTATTTATATGTATTGGAAGGCACGGTTGAAATCCAAAATAAACAAGTGAACGCCTTTGATGTCATTCATTTTGAAATTGCGCCACAGTCAGAAACGATTTCATTTAACGCTTCAAGCAATGCCAAATTCGTTGTCTTTTCAGGTGAGCCGATTAAAGCACCTGTTGTCGCACGTGGTCCATTCGTCATGAATACGCAAGAAGAAATTGCAGAGGCCTATGCAAGCTACCGAAATGGTACGTTTTTAGATGGAAAACCTTATTAAAGCAAAACAAAAAGCAATCCAGCGTCTCCCGGATTGCTTTTTCTATGTAGTGATGGAGCATTCCATCTTGAATACAAACATCACTGTAGCTCGCTACCTATTGTCACAGCGTCTCCCATTTCAATAGGCTTTGCGCTACTACCTCACTTGCTCGCCCTTCCTGCTTGCAAGTGCTGTACGGTTTATTAGATGAGACTACAACCCGTAGCACGCTTCATCTATAGGATCTTTAAGCTAATAAAGATACAAGTACTGCTTTTTGGGCATGCAGACGATTTTCTGCTTGCTCAAATATATAAGAATTTGGTCCATCAATAACTGATGTCGCAACTTCTTCCTCTCGATGTGCTGGTAAGCAATGTAAGAACATATAATCTGGCTTTGCATAGGCAACGAGCTCATCGTTAATTTGGTAGCCTGCAAAGTCTTTTAAGCGTTTTTCTGTTTCCTCTTCTTGCCCCATTGATGTCCAAACGTCGGCATATACCGCGTCCGCATCTTTAACTGCTGCAACTGGATCATTTGTTACAACGACTGTGCTGCCATTTTGTGCGGCAATTTGCTGTGCTTTTTTGATAATGCCCGCATCGCATTCATAACCAACTGGTGTGGCAACCGCTACATGCATACCAACATGGGCTGCAGCTACGACTAATGCATGTGCCACGTTATTGCCATCGCCTACATAGGCAATTTTTAAGCCTTTTAATTCGCCTTTATTTTCAGCGATTGTTTCAAGGTCTGCTAATGCTTGGCATGGGTGATCGATGTCTGTTAAACCATTGATTACCGGAATCGATGAAAATTCCGCTAATTCTTCGACCATTGCATGTGAGTTGGCACGAATCATAATGCCATCTAAGTAGCCTGATAATACGCGACCTGTATCCGGAATTGGTTCCCCGCGTCCAATTTGCATATCACGTGCATTCATATACATGCCGTAGCCACCTAGCTGCTGCATACCTACCTCAAATGATACACGTGTACGAGTCGAGCTTTTCTCAAAAATCATGCCTAGCGTCTTACCTTCTAGTAAACGAGGACATTTGCCCGCTTTTGTAATCGTTTTTAATTGTGTTGCAAGTGCTAATAACTGTTGTACTTCTTCACTTGTATAATCAAGCAGCGTAAGTAAGTCTTTGCCCTTTAAGCTTTCGACCGGCTTTAACTGCACTTCTTCTAATAATTTCATATCTTACACACCTCTGTAACCTTTATGTTGCTTTCATTTTACATTTGCATAAATATAAAGTCAAGCGAATTAATATAAATTTTTATAATTAATTAAATTGTTCAATAATTATACATCTCCAATCCTCATAAAAAAATACCGTATCATTTCTTTAACGAGAAGATTTTGCGTTTTTATAGAAAATTTATTCTTTTCAATTGAATTACCATTCATTTTTTAGCATAATAGTGTCAAAGTAATGTATTTGAAATATTTTACTTATTCATTCCAAGGGGGAATCGATTATGCCACAAGCGACACATTACGTATCTGTTGATTTATCGAATGACATTGTATGGGATTTTTTAAAGGACTATGAAAACTGGGCAGCTTTAATTCCTGGTTATATTGCACATGAGGTACAAAGCGACAAGCAATTCACATGGATCTTTTTAGCGGACCTAGGTTTCACAAAGAAAACGATTAAATTACAAGTAACGATTACTGATTTAACAGAACCTACCGATGTGAAATTTGATTTAAAGGGGCTTTCTGATAATTTTAATGGCCATGGCTATTTTAAAATGACTGGTGGCGTTCCATCTGAAGTAACGGGCAGCTTAGAATTAGCCGCGAGCGGAATTATGGGCATGATGATTAACTCGGTACTAGAAAATTTCGTACCAAAAGCAACAAGGGATTTAACGGAATCAATCCAAGCAAAACTTACTGAATTACACAGTGTAAAATAATAGAAAATGCTGCATTCCCGTGTTTGAGTGAATGCAGCATTTAACTATTTCGTATTAGCAATTAGCTTTTCATAAAGTGCGCGTGTTTCCGCTTCTGTTTGTAAATTGAAAATAACGGTTTTCCCTTCATCAATAAATTGAATAAATGGTGGATTTTTTGTATCGACAAAGAGCTTTGCCTTATCCCCGTTTTCAAATTTGAAATGACCTTTTAATTTCGAGCCAACCGCTGAACCATTTGTACGCAACGCAATTTCAGGTAATGCTTCTAATAATGTCACTTGCTCCATGCTCGCAAATTCATACGTATCTCCATACATACCAGCAATTTCAACTTCATTTTCAGTAACCGCAACCCCTGTTGGCTGTAACGAAAAATAGAGAATAACAGCGACAATAATTAATGTAATGACGATAATCATACCCTGACGCTTTAAATTTTTACTTGCGCCCGGCTTCCATTTGCCATTATCATCAAACAAATTATGATCAAACTTTTGCGCCTTTACAACAACGATAATGGTAAATACAAGAATGAGCGAAAGTAGTGGCAAAATGAGATTGCTGTATTCTAAATAATCCACCAAACCTACAACAATGAAAAGTATGGCTAATGCATATAAATAATTGCCCATTAATTTGGCGAGCCCTTCAACATCGACATTTTCTTTTTGCTCTTTTGTCATTGTATTATAGCCCGATATTAAAAAATGCCATTTTAGCCTTTGAATAGCAAAGCCTAAGAAAATAAATAAGGCTGCGAGTAATAACCAGATCATCGTGGTGCTCCTTTCGATGTAAATGAATAAATATAAACGTTAAAAGGTAGATTCATTCTATTTAAGAACAAATCTACCCTTCATTATAATATAGATAGCGCCCAATTATGGCACTTTATACATATTAGTCGAATTTAATTTTATCTACTGTTTCACGATCTAAGCGTTTGATGACTTCTACGATTAATTTAACCGCATTGTCGTAGTCGTCACGATGCAAAATTCCTGCATGTGAGTGGATATAGCGTGTCGCAATACCAATTGCTAATGCTGGAACCCCATTTGCTGTGATGTGGATTGAGCCCGCATCTGTACCGCCACCAGCGATTGCTTCGAATTGATATGGAATGCCAGCTTCTTCTGCTACATCTAATACAAATTCACGTAAGCCTGTGTGCGATACCATGGATGCGTCATAAACAACGATTTGTGGCCCTGCACCCATTTTAGAAGTTGATTCTTTCGGTGTTACGCCTGGTGTGTCTCCCGCAATACCAACATCCACTGCGAAGCCGATATCTGGTTGTATTTTGAATGTCGAAGTTTTCGCACCGCGTAGGCCGACTTCTTCTTGAACATTCCCCACGCCATAGACGATGTTCGGGTGTTTTTCGTCTTTTAATGCCTTTAACACATCGATTGCAATGGCACAGCCGATACGGTTATCCCATGCTTTTGCTAATAAATGCTTTTCGTTTTTCATGACATTGAATTCGAAATATGGTGTGATCATGTCGCCAGGACGGATGCCCCACTCCATTGCCTCTTCCTTAGAAGTTGCACCGATATCCACGAACATTGCTTTAATATCGACTACTTTATTTCGTTGGTCTGCTGGTAAAATATGAGGTGGCTTTGAACCAATTACCCCAATAATTTCTTCGCCTTTACGAGTTGTAATCGTTACGCGCTGTGCAAGCATTACCTGGCTCCACCAGCCACCTACTGTTTGGAAGAACACGAAGCCTTTGTCGTCGATACGTGTTACCATGAAGCCTACTTCGTCTAAGTGACCGGCAACCATAATTTTTGGTCCGTTTTCATCGCCTACTTTTTTGGCAATGAGGCTTCCTAAGTTATCTGTTTCCACTTCGTCAGCAAATGGTGTAATGTATTTTTTCATTACTTCACGAGGAGCGCGTTCGTTCCCTGGAATACCGTTTGCATCCGTTAAATCTTTGAACATTTGTAATGTTGGATCAAGCTTTGTCATGAGAAATTGCCCCCTAAATAGATTCTATTTAATTATAACGATTTTATTTCGAAAAGTGAAATAGTTTCACCGCTTCGCTGACCATTTTAACAATTAATAGCCATTACGCTGGCGTTCGTAATTTTTTTCATTTTTTTGCTTATACGCTTCGATGATGTCATCTACGGTAAAGTTTAAGTTGTAAGCAATTAAACTATATTGCAACCAAATGGCTTTATAATTCTCTTCTGTTTGCTGTTGTAAAAATGTTAATACGGTTTGCGTTGTATCAATAAATGCCTGTGTTAAGTCCTTTTTCTGTTCAACAACCGGCCATTGCTCTAATGTAAAGTCACGCATATAGCCCAGTGATAGCATAAAGTGAATTGAATCTACAAATTCCTCTAAAATGACGCTTTTTTCAGATGGCCCTTTTGTTGACCAAAATTTAAAGCAGCGTGTTTCATTGGCTAGCTCCCCTAATTCCACAAGGAGTGCGAGCCCCTTTTCATTGAAGACATCCTTCTCAATATTTTGTGTTTCTTCAATAAAACGATCTAATTGCCGCTGCATTTCAAATAATTCGACAAATCTCATAAATAATTCCCTCTTTTTCTAAAATAAATGAAACTTTTCCTACTACCTAATCGTATAGCATGAAAACACTGTAATCAAGGAGGAACTTTTATGGCAGTTCTTTTGCGTATCGCCATTATTATCCTCATCATCTACATATTTTATAAAGGGGTTCGCTATTTAATCGACCCGAAACGCAAATTAGATGAGGCATATGAAAATGGAAACTATTACTTTTATGATGATGTAAAGAATGTCCGAAAAAATTTTTTCATTACTTATAAAGGAGCGCTTTTCGAGGGCGAAAAATATTTAGGTACTACCGAAAATGCTTTTGAAGTGATTAGTATTTTTGTTTATGTGCATGATGCAATGAAGCTACAAGGCTTTACAAAAGAGGATTTCCTATATTTGGAGAAGGAAATCTTAATGAATTATCCGAATGCCACAATTAATTGGAAAAACCCGATTGAGCAACTAATGAAGGATTGATTAAAAACGCTCTAAGAAAAGATGAATCTTTCTTAGAGCGTTTTGCTACATTTTAAAGATTTGTACTAGTAGAAATACATGGATTGCAGCCATTAATGGATAACCAAACGCAAAGGCATTGTGCTTTGTTTTATGTCGAAACAAATACATGCCGAGCACACCGCCACATGCACCCCCAAAAAAGCCAAGTGTTAATAATGTTTTTTCTGAAATGCGCCATTCCTTTTTCTTTGCGCGTTCTTTATCAATATACATATAGACGCATAAAATGAGCGAAACAATTACAACATATGAAAGTGCTGCTAGTGCCATAAAAAATTCCCCCTAATTCGAAAAAAGACTGATAAGGAATCGGTTCCCTACCAGTCTAGATTATAAAAGTAAATGCTAATTATTTAGCGATTGCTTTTTTCGCTGCATCAGCTAATTGAGTGAATGCTGCAGCATCAGTTACAGCTAAGTCAGCTAACATTTTACGGTTAACTTCGATACCAGCAACTTTTAAGCCGTGCATTAAACGAGAGTAAGATAAACCGTTCATGCGAGCAGCCGCGTTGATACGAGTGATCCATAATTTACGGAAATCACGTTTCTTTTGACGACGGTCACGGTATGCATATTGACCTGATTTCATTACTGCTTGGTTAGCTACTTTGTATAATGTATGTTTTGAACCGTAGTAACCTTTAGCTAATTTTAAAACTTTTTTGCGACGAGCGCGTGTTACTGTTCCGCCTTTTACGCGTGGCATAGTAATTACCTCCTGCTAATTCTTTCGAATGATTAGTTATTTTTGTGTTTTGAAATCATCTTTACCGAACAAAGATTATTTCATGTAAGTTAATAATGTACGGATACGTTTGAAATCGCCTGAAGTTACAACTTTAGCTTTACGTAAATGACGTTTTGCTTTAGTAGATTTGTTAGCGAATAAGTGAGAGCCATAAGCACGGTCAAATTTTAATTTACCAGTACCTGTTTTTTTGAAACGTTTCGCAGCTCCACGGTGAGTTTTCATTTTTGGCATGTCGATTTCCTCCTAAACTTGTTTCTACATACGTATTATTTCTCTGTCTTCGGTTGAAGAACTAAGAACATGCTTCGGCCTTCCATCTTTGGTTTTTGTTCAACCGTAGATACTTCAGCACAAGCTTCAGCAAAGCGATCTAACACACGCTGACCAATCTCTTTGTGTGTGATTGCACGACCTTTGAAGCGGATACTACATTTAACTTTATCGCCTTTTTCAAGGAACTTGATACCGTTACGTAGTTTCGTTTGGAAATCATGTTCATCGATTGTTGGGCTCAGACGAACCTCTTTCATCGTAATGACTTTTTGATTTTTACGAACTTCACGATCTTTCTTTTGCTGTTCGAACTTAAATTTACCATAGTCCATGATACGAGCGACTGGTGGTTTGGCTTGAGGGGCCACAAGGACAAGATCCAAGTTAACACGAGTAGCAATTTCTAGCGCTTCATTACGTGTTTTAACACCAAGCTGATCACCATTATGGTCGATTAGACGAAGTTCACGTGCACGAATGCCTTCGTTTACATACATGTCTTTGCTAATATTAATCCACCTCCAAGTGTTTGTCGCGAATACATGAGTTGGTGTAAAGTATAACCCGGTCGAACGGTACACCTCCGCGCTATGTCCATATAGTCTTTTTTATTTATACAAACAAAAAAGACGGACACTCGAGATGTCCGCCCGCTATATGTGCATACGCATTGTTGCGTAAAACAATTCAACGTGTCTATACCTGTAGATAACAATATGCATCATTCAGGTGAGAAGCGGGCAGCCTCTACTTGTTAACTTTGTATTCATAACTTAAATTATCTTATCACGCATCTTATTTGGCGTCAACTGTTTTTCATTTTTTTTAAGCATTCTAATTTCTTTTTTTGCAAAATGATAAATTAAAAGCACTATATAATATAAAATAAGTATTAGTACATTCGATTCTTATTAAGCCATTTCCAAAATTTCTCTTTATCAAAGATAGCTTTGTATACTACAATGAAAATGTAACGCTAATACATTAGATGGAGTGATACATATGTCTATAAAACTTAGGCTACTATTAGGATTTGCAATTATGATTGCCGGAACACTCATTGCCTGCTCAACCTTATATTTTCAAATGACCGGAATCGATAAGCAGTATAGCAATACTATGAATGAAGGTTTACCCCAATTACATGCAGTAAGCGACGTACGTAGTAGCTTAACGCTTGAAAGCACGCAGCTTCAAACCTATATTTTAGGGGATAGCGCCGCAAAGCAAAAGCTTAAAACAACCCAAACTGATTTGAGTGAGACATTAAATTTTTTGAAAGAAAGTTTTAAAACCGACGCAGCCGTAAAGCAAATGAATGATACATATACAAAAATTGAAACTTACGAAAAGCATGTAAATGAAGCATTACAAATTAATGATACGAAGGGTGGAGCCGCTGCCGTAGATTTCTATTTAAAAACGTTGCTCCCTGCTCGAGATGCAGCCATTGCTTCTGGAGATGAATTAAATAATCTATTAAAGCAATTATTTGATGATGCACAAGTACAAGCTGAGAAAAAGGTGACGATGGCGATAATAATCGCTAATATTGCATTCTTCGCCTCACTTGCTTTAGGCTTATTACTTGCATTTAGCTTAAATCGACATATTGCGAAACCATTGCACAGATTAAAAGCTTCTGTGCATACAATTGCTACAGGCGACTTAAGCGAGGACGATATTCCAGTAAAATCAAAAGATGAAATTGGTCAATTAACCGATTCACTGAATACGATGAAAAATACAATCAAGGGACTTATTGAGTCGTTAGGCAGTAATGCTGAACATTTAAGCGCCTCATCTGAAGAATTAAGTGCTTCAACACAAGAAATTACACTTCTATCTGAAAATATCGCAAAATCAGCGGCAAGCTCAGTTGAAAATACGAGCACAAGTGCGGCATCTGCAAAAGAATGCGCAACTGCTATGGAAGAAACTTCTACTGCGATCCAACGTATTGCAGAATCTGCGCAATTATTAAATGGTTCCGCTACTGATACAACTGAAATCGCAAATGAAGGCGAAATAAATGTCAATTCAGCAAAACAACAAATGCAAACGATATATAAAACAACGAAGCTAACGACCGAATTAATTCAAAAATTAGCGCAACAATCCATGGAAATCGAAAATATTTCACGTGTTATTACAAGTATTACCGACCAAACCGATTTACTTGCACTAAACGCTGCCATTGAAGCCGCGCGCGCAGGTGAACATGGTAAAGGCTTTGCCGTTGTTGCCGATGAAGTACGTAAACTAGCAGAGGCTTCCAACCAATCGGCCAATGAAATTGTGACATTAGCAAACGAAATTCAAAACGACACGAAAAATGTCGAACGTGCCATCCAAGAAAGCTTGGCATCAGTAGAGCAAGGCGTTGACATCATCGATCATGCTGGCACATCCTTCAATAATATACTCGCAGCTGTAGATAATATGCGCTCACAAATTGAAGATGTCTCTGCCGTAACAGAACAAATTTCAGCCGCTGCTGAAGAAGTAACCGCTTCTGTACAGGAGCTAGCTGCACAATCGCAAATCGTCACAGATGATACACAACAATCACAATCAGCCATTTTAGAGCAAATTTCAGCGATGCAAGAAATTAATAGTGTCGCAAATGATTTAAGCGTACGCGCAGAAGACTTGCAAAAGGCTGTTGGACAATTTAAAGTATAACGATAAAAATCCTACCAAATTTACGACTCAGTAAACTTGGTAGGATTTTTTTAGACTTCATAAAAAAACCCTTACCGAAATACCGACATTTCAGTAAGGGAAATTGAAATTATTTTGTAATTTCTGCTTTAATATTCGCTAGGAACTCATCAAATGCAATTGTTTCAGAATCTTTTGAGCCGTAACGACGAATATTTACTGCTCCCTCTTCCACTTCCTTGTCCCCTAACACTAACATGTACGGGATTTTCTTCATTTGTGATTCACGGATTTTATAGCCTAATTTTTCTTCGCGGTCATCCATTTCAACACGTACGCCAGCTGCTTGTAATTTTTCTTGTACTTCGCGTGCATAATCATAGTGTACAGAATTTGAAACCGGAATGATTGTTGCTTGAACTGGTGCTAACCAAGTTGGGAATGCACCTTTGTATTCTTCGATTAAGAAGGCTACAAAACGTTCCATTGTCGATACAACACCACGGTGAATAACGACTGGGCGTTGTGGTTGACCATCTTCACCGATATAAGAAAGGTCGAAACGCTGTGGTAATAAGAAGTCAAGCTGTGCAGTCGATAATGTTTCTTCTTTACCGATTGCTGTTTTTACTTGAACGTCTAATTTTGGACCATAAAATGCTGCTTCGTCTTCTGCGATGAAGTAGTCATAGCCTAATTCGTCCATTGCTTCTTTTAACATCGCTTGTGCTGTTTCCCACATTTGGTCGTCATCGAAATACTTCTCTTTGTTGTTCGGGTCGCGGTATGAAAGACGGAATGAGAAGTCTTTTAAATCGAAGTCTTTATAAACTTCTAAAATTAATTCCACTACTTTTTTAAATTCCGCTTTAATTTGATCTGGACGTACGAAAATATGTGCATCGTTTAACGTCATCCCGCGAACACGTTGTAAGCCAGATACCGCGCCACTCATTTCATAACGGTGCATTGTTCCAAGCTCTGCAATACGAATCGGTAAATGACGGTACGAATGTAAATTGTTTTTGAATACCATCATATGGTGAGGGCAGTTCATCGGACGTAAAACTAAAGTTTCATTGTCCATTTCCATTGGAGGGAACATGCCATCTTGATAGTGATCCCAGTGACCAGAAGTTTCGTATAATGTTTTTGAACCAAGTACTGGTGTATATACATGCTTATAGCCTAAAGATACTTCTTTATCTACGATGTAACGCTCAATTGTACGACGGATTGTTGCACCATTTGGTAACCATAGTGGTAAGCCTTGACCTACCGTTTGAGATGTCATGAATAAGTCTAATTCTTTACCAATTTTACGGTGGTCACGCTCTTTTGCTTCTTCCAACATTTGAATATGCTGTTTTAATTCATCTTTTGTGAAGAAGGCTGTACCGTAAATACGTTGTAGCATTTTATTGTCTGAGTTACCGCGCCAGTATGCACCTGCAAGGGATAATAATTTAAACTCTTTTAATTTACCTGTTGATGGTACGTGTACACCACGGCAAAGGTCAAAGAAATCGCCTTGGTAGTAAATCGACACTTGCTCATCTGCTGGAATTGCTTCTAGTAACTCTAATTTATACTCGTCGCCTACTTCTTCGTAGATTTTTTGTGCATCATCACGTGAAACGTTTTTGCGCTCGATTTCGATGTTCTCAGAAATGATTTTTTTCATTTCTTTTTCGATTGCTGGTAAATCCTCTGCTGTAATTGGTGTTGGTGAATCGATGTCGTAATAGAAACCTGAATCAATTGTTGGCCCGATACCTAATTTTACGTCTGGGAATAGACGCTTTACCGCTTGTGCTGTTAAGTGCGCTGTTGAGTGACGTAAGATTTCTAGTGCTTCTGGTGATTTGTTTGTAATGATTTCAATTGCACCGTCTTGTTCGATACCTGTTTTTGCATCGATAAGAGTGCCGTTGATTTTACCTGCTAATGTTGATTTTTTTAGACCCGGGCTTATTGAACCCGCAACATCTAAAGTAGATGTGCCCTTAGCGAATTCCTTCACTGCGCCATCTGGGAAAGTTAGTTGAATCATTTCTGACATAGTATTGTCCTCCTTATTTTTGGCAAAATAAAAAGCACCATCCCTCGTAAAGGGACGATGCTGTATGCTCGTGGTGCCACCCTTCTTCCTTCTTCACAAAATGCGAATAAGAAGCTCTCGGTCAGTTAACGTACTGAGAAACGTTGACGGATTTGCCCCGCCACTGCTCCAAGGTAGTAAAGTAAAACGCTTGTGCTAGGAAGCTCGCAGCCAATGACTTCCCTCTCTAAAAGCTAGTTCGTTAAACCTGTTGTCCTGTTCAATGCATTTAATGTTTAATTACGATAAAAGTATACGCTCGTTTTTATGGAATTGCAACTATGAATCCAAATAATCTTTTAATTTCTTCGATTCGCGCCATCCATCTGCACAGGAATTGTCACCGCTTTAATACGTTCCATTAAACGCGCCGCTTTGACAACTTCGATATCACCGCGCTGTGATTGTGCGAGGTGATGTTCGAGTCCATTGTAATCAAAATTGGATGTGATGAATGTCGGAAGCTCTTCACTCATGCGGTAATGCAGTATCGTCCCTAAAATTTCATCACGCGTCCATGCAGACATTGTTTCAGCGCCAATATCATCGAGCATCAGTACAGGTGCCTTTTTGACGTAATCAATTTTTTCGTTTAATGAATTATCACCAATGGCATTTTTCATTTCACGCAAAAATTCTGGCACGAATACAACAACCGTTTTTACTTTTAATGTCGCAAGCTCATTGGCAATGGCACCGAGAACAAAGGATTTACCGACACCGAATTTGCCGTATAAGTAAAAGCCTTTTTTCGGCAGCTCGCCTGTACGTTTATAGGTGGCCACAAATTCTGCTGCTTGATCCGCAATTGTAAGACGTGAATGATTGTCGATAGCTAAATCTTTTAATGTCGCCTTTAAAACGTCTTTTGGCATATGCATACTCGAAATCATATTCGCTACGTCACGGCGCTCATCTTCCCGTAGCTTTTGCTCGCATGGCACATACGTCAAATCAATCACATTTCTAGTAATAAATAACTTCGGTACAAAGCCCTTTAATAAATTTGTACATTTTTTTGTATCGCCACAGCCACAGCATGTTGTCGTTTGTTGAATATACTCTAAAAGTTTCGGTAAGCTAAGTTCAACCATTTCTTTCGTCACTTGCTGCTCATGTTCGCGTAAAAATTCCTGAACTTTTGGGTGTTCGATTGTTTCTCGACGTATGGATTCATAACGTTCTTCAAATGAGGGCACACGTTTTTTGATTTCGTTTAATTGATTGTTAATTGGTTTGATTATTATTCACCTGCCCCATCAAGCTTTTGTAATATTTTTAAGCGCTCTTTTTCAAAGTCAACGGCGCTATCTTGTTGTTCTTGAGGAACTTCCTCATTACGCTTATAAAACCAATCCGGTACTTGCTCATCACGGCCTACTTTTCGATTATTATAGGATGGCTTTTTCAATTGTGTTTGCTTTGGCTGCGTGCTTTCTCGCTTCCATTGTGCATATTTATCACGTTCTTGGCGCGCTAAATCCATCGCTTCTTTTGCGGTCTTCAGCTGCTTTCGGTTCCAGTGATCGGCAATTTTTTCTACATAGGCTTTCGGTAGCTTCATGTCTGTGGATAGCATCACATATTCTAATAACACATTCACGACTCCAACAGGCATACCATACTTTACAACTAAATCTTCAGCAAGTTGGATCGAAGACGGAATCGGTTCTTTGCCATTATTTATATCACGTAAAACTTGAACAGGAGCCGTTGTTTCTAAATATTGCAGTAGCTCCTGCTCTTTTGATAAATTTTCATCCAAAGCTACATCTGGCTGTTTTTCAAATGTTTTTGTTAATATTGGTGCGTCTGTTGAAACGGTCAGCTTATAAAAATCCGCTGCTGCTCGTTTTAACCGTTCTGTCGTGAGTTTATTGTGCTCATCGAGTGCCGTGATTACTACTTTTTGCATTTGTAGTGGTGATAAATGATATAAAAATGCGAGTTTCGCAATCGTATCTCGTGCCGTTAAGGTTAAAGCGGCACTTGGAATTAATTGCTCGGATAAGCCCGCCTGTAATAATTTAAAATCAAATTGCTCATAGTAAAATGGATAATCTTCACTTTTCGCCTGATGGATCTCTAAATCGTCCATAGGTAAGCTTTGATTGATGGGGCGATACACATCTGTAAATGTGCGCGTCACCTCTTCAAACTGAGCTTTATTTGGCTGTGTTAAAAAGCGTTGACGCAGTTTACGATAGGCGCCTTCTCCAATTTTGCTAAATAAGAACATCGATAATAGTGGATCTTTAAAAAAGTTCGCTGCATCGAGCGGTCGCACTAATTCATAAAGAAAATGGCGGCCATCTGTTACGTCTTTTCGCCATGTACGTAAAAGCCCAATTGCTTCTAGTGCAATACGCGCTTCAAATACTTGCTTTAGTGGCAGAGATAGCACTTGCATTAAATAATAATGATTCATTACTTGCGCATGATGATCTTCTGCCTCTGCCCATAGTGTTAAATACAAACTAATGGGTGTCGGACCCGTTAGTGGCTGGTAAAATAAAGTGATTAATTGACGTTCATTTGTTGAAAGTGCATGAGGGAGCATAATTTCAAAATGATCCGTAGGCTGTAATTCTGTGAAGTGAACCATTTTTGTCCCCCCCTTTTTTATTTACCATTCGTTTGACGAGTCATAATTTCTTTTAGCTCATCGATAAATACGGTAATATCTTTGAATTGACGGTAAACGGATGCAAAGCGTACATAAGCCACTTCATCGACTTTCGCTAGGCTATCCATGACCATTTCCCCTACATCTTCAGAACGCACCTCTGCATTCCCTAAACGACGTAGCTCCTTTTCAATGGCTAGTACAATTTCTTCAAGCTGCTCCAGTGGCACTGGGCGTTTTTCACATGCACGAATTAACCCCCGTAATACTTTTTCACGACTAAACTCTTCTCGTGACCCCTCTTTTTTTACAACGATTAATGGTGTTTCTTCTATTTTCTCAAATGTCGTAAATCGAAAGCTACATGATTCACATTCACGACGTCTACGTATTTCTTTGTTATCATCAACAGGTCTTGAATCCACAACGCGCGTTCCGTTGTATTGACAAGCTGGACATCTCATAGTTTTTTCTCCTAAGTCTTTTAGTTAATCTTTATTATATCAAAAAGCGCGCAATGGAAATAGTATTCCTACGCGTTTGCATTGAAAATGAATGCTTTCAAATTATATAGCGTAAGTAAAATATAAACAATGAAAAAAAGCCCTTGTAGAAACAATTCGTTCTACAAAAGGCTTAGAGTTTTCAGATTAAGCGTTTACCGTTGCTAATTCGTTCGAAATTTTTGTTGCTAAGTCTACTACGCGAGCTGAGTAACCCCACTCGTTGTCGTACCAAGCGATTACCTTTACTTTACGGTCACCTAATACGATTGTCGATAAACCATCAACAGTAGACGAGAATGTTGTTGTGTTGTAATCAGAAGATACTAATGGTTCTAAATTGAAGTTTAAAATACCGTTCATTTTACCATCAGCATATGCTTTGAATACTGCATTTACTTCTTCTACTGTTACGTCTTTCTCTAAATCAACAACTAAGTCTACTAACGAAACGTTTGGAGTTGGTACACGTAATGCCATGCCGTGAATTTTGCCATCTAATTCTGGTAATACTAAGCGTAAGGCTTTCGCTGCACCAGTTGAAGTTGGAATAATTGACGATGCACAGTTACGCGCACGACGTAAGTCTTTATGTGGGTTATCGATATTATTTTGGTCATTTGTATAAGCGTGAACAGTTGTCATTAAACCGTTTACGATACCGAACTCATCGTTTAATACTTTTGCTACTGGAGCTAAACAGTTTGTTGTACAAGATGCATTTGAAATTACGTCATGCTTCGATAAATCTAATTTATCGTCATTAACACCTAATACGACTGTAATATCTTCATTTTTACCTGGAGCAGTTAAAATAACTTTTTTCGCGCCAGCTTCTAAGTGCATAGCCGCTTTTTCACGGTCATTAAATTTACCTGTAGCTTCAATAACAATATCTACGCCCATTTGAGCCCATGGTAATTTTAATGGATCACGTTCACTAACTAATTCAACGCGTTTGCCGTTTACGATTAAAGCGCCTTCTACAGCTTCGACAGTACCAGGGAATACGCCGTGATTTGTGTCATACTTAATTAAATGTGCTAACGTTTCAGATGGGTAGCTCGCATTTACCGCTACGATATTTACGTCACCGCGCATCATTGCTTGGCGGAACACCATACGACCAATACGGCCGAAACCATTAATTGCAATAGAAACTGTCATATTATATAAATCCTCCTAAAAGTACATATCATTCGTTTTCTTTATTCGTTGATTAGTATAACACATATTTCAAAAAGGTGAACACATTTTACGCACATTCATAAAGTTGTTATTTTCTGATAATAACGCTCAAATAGCTACACCAGGGATGACTATCTTTTACAATGTAAAGACTTCCACATCAATTACCGTAATTATTTCCCTATATTTTTCTCCATTTGCAACATGATAATTCCCTTGTTTTTTAAGGTTAAGTTGCTCTTGAGTCAACTGTGTTATACCCAAAAATTATTAGTGTGACTATTCCTATCTTTTGATTGATGAATTCTAATCAAAGAAGCTTCACTGTAGTTATTTTAAACCTCAATTTAATCATTTCAAAAAATCCACCATTATTTGTACGATCAGTAGTACGGTCACTACTCTTAGAAGTGGTTTAATATGTTTTGATTTTAACTTCCTCGCTAAACGTAATCCTAACTGGGCACCTACAATTGCCCCAATCATCAAGGCGATGGTCAGTGGCCAAATGATTTTACCTGTTGAAATATACGTAATGGATGCCCCAAAGCAACTTGAGAAAACACCAATTCTAGCTAAACCCACCGCTCGGATATACGCTATTTTTTGGCTAGCATACAAATACATTGCAAGTGTGCTGCTCCCAGGTCCAAACATCCCGTCATACATACCAATTCCAAGTAAGGCTGTACCTATTTTCTTATTCACATGTAACGGCTCTGTCCCATCAAAGTTCCCACTACCCATGAAAGATGTAACAAATGCAAAGCTAAGCAATACAATTGCAATGACCGTCAGCACCTCCCCACTTAAAAAGGAGGCAATGAGTCCACCTAAAACCCCACCCCCTAAGCAAAATGCGATGACAGCTAGCGCCTCTTTACCCGAAACTTCTTTCTGTTTAAAAATAACAAGAAAACTAGTTAACGAACTAACTGTATTAGACACTTTATTTGCGCCAATTGCTGAATGCACGGGCAAACCCATGAGGAGCATTGTCGGTAAGCTGATAAGTCCTCCGCCTCCCACTAACGTACCAACTACATTGCCAACGACCCCGACAATAAAAAAAGGAGAAATTCCATAAAAGAGCCTTCTTTCCATTCGTACTAAAATGTAAATTAAGCATACCTTTCCATAACTAATTAGTAAATTCAATAATTTTTATCGTGGCTCATTAGAAATAATCATCCTTCTTTTATCACGATCAGCTTTACCTTTTTAGCAATCACTCCGACTGACTATATCCATAGAAAATATGCGTTTTAAATTATTCGTCTCCAAGAAAAGTAAAATGCCATGAACACTAGGTCCATGGCACACTAAATTTATATTTTTTTCTTTGTTGAAGAATTCCTTTAATAAGGGCACTCCATTATTTCAACACATTCCACTCATATAAAATGGATTGCAACTGAATAGCTGTATCTTCTAATGTGCCATTATTATGAATCACGGCATCTGCTAGCTGCTCTTTTTCTTTAACAGGAATTTGAGTCGCGATACGCGTGCGTGCTTCGTCTTCTGTAAAGCCATTACGCGCCATTAAACGCTGTAACTGTACTTCTTCCTCGACTGAAACAACAATAATCTTCTCTACAAAATGCTCAAGCTTGCTTTCAAACAATAATGGAATATCCATAAAAATATTTTTTTCACCATACGACATAAATTCGTCACGCTGGCGCAGCATTTCCTCACGAATAGCGGGATGGATGATGCTATTAAGTGTTTTACGCATCTCTTCATTATGAAAAATAATGCTGCCCACTTTTGCACGGTCCATTGAACCATCCTCGGCAATTACCTCGGGACCAAACGCATCGGCAATTTTTTTTAATGTTGGTGTGCCAGGCTCAACAACTTGACGTGCCACAACATCGGCATCCACGATTGGCAAATTATACGATTGAATCATTTTTGCGACCGTACTTTTTCCGCTCGCAATACTCCCTGTTAATCCAATAATCACAGTAAATTTCCCCTTTTACTTTTGGCATTGCGGGCAATAGGTCGATGTTCTGCCCGCAATGACCATTGATTCTGTAGTTGTTCCGCATGTTAAACATTGCTTTTTACCGTACATCTTTAAACGATGCTGCATCGTACCCGCGTCGCCATTAATGCTTCGGTAATCGGATATGGTCGAGCCGCCGGAATCAATGCTCTCTTGTAAAACCGCACAAATTACTTGAAATAACTCGAGTTTTTGCTCCTGGACCACTTCACTTGTCGGTTTAGCTGGATGAATCTTCATTTTAAATAAGGATTCCGTCGCATAAATATTCCCACAGCCTGAAATCACTTGCCCGTCCATAATCACTTCTTTAATGGCCTTTTTCGCAAAGCGCGGCTTATTGCTTTGCGTTAAGAAAAAATCACTAGCCTCCGCATCAAACGGCTCTGGTGCCATTTTTAAGAGCGGTGCATGCTCGGCAATCTCTTTTATAAAGCGCAATTCTCCAAAGCGACGAATATCCGAATAAACAAGTAACTCACCACTCGTTAATGTAAAGATGGCATGAATATGCTTGCGGAACTTGTCCTCTTTGATATCAAGCACATCGTTGACGACAAACCATGCACCCGTCATGCCTAAATGATTCACCAAAACATAGCTTTCTCCGTCTTTCTTTAAATGAAAGAAAATATATTTCGAACGGCGCTGTAATTGTTCAATCGTCATTCCTTGCAGCATTTGCTCAAAATGCTGGGGCGCGGCGTTTTTAACAATTGCTTGCTTTCCAGCTTCATGCGCCGCATAAACCGTTTGAGAAAGGGTCACACTGGCAATCGTTTTTCCTTCTATAATTGGCCGTAAATCACGTACTACGCCTTCTACTTCTGGTAATTCTGGCATTGCCTTAACTCCTTATTTCGCGTCATACCATGTCGCACCATGTGAATAATCTACCTTTAGTGGCACAAGTAATTCAATGGCATGCTCCATCACTTCTGGTACAATACGTTGTAAAATTTCTACTTCTTCCTCTGGTGCCTCAAAGATCAATTCATCATGCACCTGTAATAATAATTTTGCCTGTAAGCCTTCTTGTTGTAAACGTGCATCCATATCAATCATTGCTTTTTTAATAATATCCGCCGCGCTGCCTTGAATTGGCGTATTCATCGCCGTGCGCTCTGCAAAGCTTCGTAAATTGAAGTTCGAGCTTGTAATATCCGGTAAATAACGGCGGCGGTTTAGAATCGTTGTGACATAGCCCTTTTTCTTCGCCTCATCGACAATGGAATCCATATACTTTTTGACACCTGGGAAGCTTTGTAAATAGTTTTCGATAAACGTTGCGGCTTCCTTTCTCGTGATGTCTAAGCTTTGTGATAAGCCGTAATCGCTTATGCCATAGACAATTCCAAAGTTAACCGCCTTCGCTGTACGGCGCATATTGCTCGTTACGTCGTCAGCTTCTACACCAAACACATCCATTGCCGTACGGGTATGAATATCCATACCTTGCTTGAACGCCTCCACAAGCACCTCATCTTCACACATATGAGCTAAAACGCGTAGCTCGATTTGAGAATAGTCCGCCGCAAATAATACCCAGTCCTTTTTCGATGGCACGAATGCTTGGCGGATTTTACGCCCTTCCTCTAAACGAATCGGGATATTTTGTAAGTTTGGATCGGTTGAACTTAAACGCCCAGTAGCAGTTAATGCTTGCTGGAAGCGTGTGTGTACTTTTGAGTCATCATCGCGCACTTCCTTTGTTAATCCCTCAATATACGTAGATTGTAGTTTTGCTAGTGTACGGTACTGTAAAATATGCTTCACAATATCATGCTCTGCTTGCAATTTCTCCAGCACATCGGCTGCTGTTGAATAGCCTGTTTTCGTTTTTTTAATGACAGGTAATCCAAGCTTATCAAATAAAATCACGCCTAATTGCTTCGGTGAATTGATGTTGAAGGTTTCGCCGGCATGTTCATAGATGGTTTGTTCAATAACATCTAGCTTTGCTTTCAATTCATCGCCCATTTGTTCGAGTGTATCTACGTTTACCGTAATCCCTTCACTTTCCATTCGCCCTAAAATATGCGCAAGTGGCAGCTCAAGCTCTTTATATAGCTCAAATTGTTCATTTTCCTGTAGCTTACCTTCTAGTGATGGCTGCAGTTTCCAAACGGCAACGGCTTTACGGCTCACATGCTCTGCTAAAGCATCTGCTGCTGGTAACGTCCATTTTGCCCCTTTTCCATAAACCACTTCGTTTGCCTGAACATCTGTATAACCAAATTCCTTAGCTAATGTCGCGACATCATCTCCTGAAATCGATGGTTTTAAAATGTAGGTAGCTAATAGTAAATCAAACTCGACACCTTTTAACTGAATATCAAAACGTTGTAGCATGGCCTGTGTCGCCTTACTATCAGCCATGTATTTTTTCTTCGTTTCATCTTCTAGCCATGCCTTAAGCGCCTCATTGTTAGGCACGGTGTCAATGGATGTATAATACGTTTTCTCACCATCTGATAGGGCAAGTCCAAATGCTTTGCAGCTATGATAATGCTCATTTTCAAGCTCTAAATGCAGTGCCATCGTGTCTTTTAACAGATCTGCTGTAATGGTCTCTACAACCGTAAAATGCACTTGTGCCTGTTCGGTTTCTTCTACTGTAAAATCACTTTTTTCGATTAATGATTTAAAGCCTAGCTCTTGCCAAACATCCAGTAATGCTTCTTCATTCGGACCTGTGTACGCTAAATCCTCTAAACCGATTGTAATCGGTGCCTCTGTATGAATCGTTGCTAGTTTTTTAGATAAATGGGCAAGTTCTTCATTTTCAACGAGCTTTTCCTTCATTTTAGAAGCCTTCATTGCATCAATTGCCTCGTATAGCTTTTCGATTGTGCCATGCTCTTTTAATAGCTTAATTGCTGTTTTTTCACCAACGCCCGGTACACCTGGAATATTATCGGATTGATCGCCCATAAGCCCTTTCATATCGATAATTTGAATCGGTGTTAAGCCGTATTTTTCCTCGATATGTGCAGGTGTGTATTTTTCGATATCGGTAATCCCTTTTTTCGTAATATATACCGTTACATTCTCTGTTGCGAGTTGTGTTAAGTCTTTGTCGCCTGATACAACGATAACTTCTGTGCCCTGTGCTGCCGCTTGTTTTGCCAATGTACCGATAATGTCATCTGCCTCGTATAGCTCTAGCTCATAGCGTTTAATATTATACGCATCGATTAATTTACGAATGTATGGGAATTGCTCGGATAATTCAGGTGGCGTTTTTTGACGACCGCCCTTATATTCACCAAATGACTCGTGACGGAAGGTCGTTTTGCCGGCATCAAATGCGACTAACATTTGCGTTGGGTTTTCTTCACCGATAATTTTTTGTAGCATCGTCGTAAAGCCATATGTTGCGTTAGTATGAATGCCATTATCGTTCGTTAATAAGGGCAAAGCAAAAAAGGCGCGATACGCTAAGCTGTTACCATCTAATAAAAGTAATTTTTCTTTTGTCATGCAAGTTCCTCCAATACATTCCATTTATATCAACATAAATTCACTTATCTGTTCTCCTTCTACTTTAGCGATTGTTTTACTGAAATGCCAATATAAATGTAGGAAAAAGAAGAAAAAGCCTAGAAGCACGAATCCCTCATGCTCTAGGCTTGTCCCTTAAAACTATATTGTGAACTTATCAATTTGAGATTTTAATTTAATAATCATTGTATTTAGCTCTGTTGCAATACTTAACATTTCTTCAGAAGAAGCGGTTTGCTCTTCCACCGATGCAGCAATGCTTTGTGAATGATCATTTGTTGCTTCTAATGATTGTACTGTAGCATTTGTCGTTTCAAGTATTTGCTGTGACCCACTTGAAATTTCTTGAATCGTCATTGTCACTGTTTGAATTTCTTTATTCATCTGATCCACTAGGCTCGAAATCGTATTAAATGTTTCACCAGCCGAATAAATCGTTTTACTTTCTTGTTCAATTTTTGACACAACATTATTCATTGCAATAACAGACTCATTTGAATCTTTTTGCATTTCGTCAATTAACGAGGTAATATTGCTTGCTGAGTTCGCGGATTGCTCTGCTAAAGAGCGTATTTCATCTGCTACAACAGCAAAGCCTTTTCCATATTCACCAGCACGTGCAGCTTCAATAGCTGCGTTTAATGCTAATAAATTAATTTGGTCTGAAATATTTGAGATAATCTTCGTAATTTGACTTACTTCCGTAGAACGGTTGTTCATTTGCTGCGTTTTTTCTAATGACAGCTTAGCCGTCTCATTGATGCCTTCAATCCCTAAAACAGATTTTTGAATTACTTCATTCCCTTGAGTGGCTACACTCGTTGCATTGCTCGCTTCATTTGAAACCGAATGCGTTAAATTAGAGATATCTGAAATTTGACCAACAATTTGCTGTACTGCTACGAGATTTTGTGTCGCCCCTGAAGTAATAAGCTCTGTACTAGATGCAATTTCTTGAATAGCACCGGAAACTTGATTAGACGCAACCGTTAATTGCTCCACACTTAATTTTAAAGTAGTTGAGCCCTCTTCTACATGGTTAGAAGTATCTGTAACATGCACAATCGTTTCTCTTAATTGAGATTGCATATGTGCGAAACTCTGTGCTAAACGGCCAATCTCATCCTGCCCTTTTACTTCTAATTCTTTAGACAAGTCTCCACCAGCAACAACTTCTGTATGATCAGCTAATATAATTAAAGGTGTTACAATCTTTTTGGAAATGATCACTGCTATAATCGAACCTAAAATAACCGCCACAACTAAAAGCCCAATAACAACTTTTATTAAAAGACTATTTAATTCATCAATAAAGTCTGCATCAGCATCTAAACCTAACACGGAATCTGTTCCCGGAATTTGTAAGAACGTTGATTTATGCTTCCCATAATCGTCCTCATATATTTCACTGACAATCATATCCTGTGTGTTTAATGCCTTTGCTTGATCAGGTGTAAATGCTAATGGCGTTAAATAATCATCCGTATTTCCTAATACTAATATGACTTCTTCGCCATCTACCTTACTCATAATATAGGCACTTTCTAGCTTAAATTCTTCTTGAAATGCTGTAATTTCTTGCTGTAATTCCTTGTATGTTGCCTCATCTGTTTTAGCTTTATTTATTGTATCTTCATCAAATAATACACTGAACTTTTCCATATTTAAAACTAAATTTTGATTGTACTGCGGGATAATATGGCTCGTAATTAAATTACTTGAAACGAAGAATAATACCGAACCAAAAACAACACTTACGACAAGAATAGGAATTAAAATTCCTAATAAAACTTTCATTTTTACTGAATTTATTATTTTTAACATTTGTAGCTACCGAATTAACAAGTAGCTTTTCACTCCCTACTATTTTGTATTTTAAATTGTTAGCATCGGTTTTTTCTCGACAAACGACATAAAGTCCAAGGATAGAATAGGTTTGTTTTGTTCAAGTGAATCACAGCTGTAGAAAATAACAGCAAAGGTTGTACCACTTTCAAAAGGAATATGGCGATATTCTAAAATATGGTCAAACTGCTTTTTTAACTGTTCATGCAAAATAACGAAAGTCGAATCGATTTTTACATCATGATCAAATTCTGCACATGTAAAATTATAAATTTTATCGTCCATTGCCTGTATTAACTGTGGCCAATCCGGCTTTGTTTGCTCAAAAAAATGACGATATGGATTGACACCGTAAGCAAAGTATCCTAGCTCGGTTGTGCCGATTCCAGCAAATCGAAGAGGATTAATTTCAATCGGAACAAATTCTCCATTATTTTGCATTCGTAATTCAATATGTAAGGGCATTTTTCTTAAATCAAATAACTTATTCAGCCTAGCTATAAACTCGGTAATAGGAGCTAAATAATTAGATAAAATTTGCCTACTTGTATAATAAATGCGATCACTCATATCTTTTTCGTCTTTAAACATCCTCGAGAAAACATTTAGTATAACCGGCTCATTTTGATCATCAAAATATAAATCTACAGCGAATTCTTGACCTTCGATATAGCTTTCGATAATAAATGAATTCGTATCTAATACATTTGTTGAGTAATTTTCATTACCCGACTGCATCGTATTCACTAAATTATCAAGTACTCGTTGAAATTCATCTTTATTTTCTATTCGGTAAACACCCACGCTTGAATAGCCAATCGAAGGCTTCAAAATAACCGGATATGGTAACTTTTCAGTATCAATGAGAGGTAATTCGTTCATCGAAGCTTCTAAAAAGAAAAACTGTGGATAAATTTTTGACAATTGCTTTCTAAAGTCAACTTTGTTCTTAAATACATTGGCAATTTTCGTTATATTTGCCTCACTATGAAATTCATTTAACAGGTAAAAAGCCTCCTCAGAATTCATAATAATTAATTCCTCTGATTGAAACATCTTCTCTAAAGCTTGTTGCTCTACAAATTGTTGTCCAAGTATTACTTGTTGCTGGATATCGCACATGACAATGTCTTTCTCATATAGTGTTTCTGACAAAAGTGGCGATATGTATGTACTATCAAGTAAAATCAAAAATATCCCTCCATCACTACCAGCTATCATGGAAATGCCCTATAGACACCCCAATATACCTAACACAAAATAAAATATAGGTATTTAATAACTTCATATTTTTTAAAAATAACCCCTTAATACTACACTTATCCATTATACACCAACATTACTTTCGGTCTACATTTTAGAATTTTCAGATAAACGGTGAGATATAACCCATTAATGCCATTATCTTATATTCCCATCATAAAAGTACTGCTAAAGGAATCAAAAAAGCTGTACCGAAAGTATAAGTAAACCTTTCAGGAACAGCTCTCTCAAATAAAAAGGCCTCCATCGTCCATTCAAATCGAATAAACAATAAAGGCTCCGTTTTATCATTACATAATATACGCTTATTTTAACTTCTTAAACTTAAATTGCTCCACTAGTTCACGTTTTTGGTCATAAAAAACCTCTTCAAAAATGACCGTTAATAAAAAGGCATTTAAAAATGGAATGATTACATACATTGGCATGCCTGCTAAATCGTATGGCATTAAGCCACGCGCGAATACTTCTACAAAACCAATTTGTGCGAAATAAAAAATCATCCCAATCCCTACTTGCCAAATCGGACGCTTATCTTTGCGTTTTTCAAACCAAAGCACCTTTTTGAATGAATTTCTAACGTCTTCTGCAACAAATAAACTTACCATAAAAATGATGATAAATAATACGGGTATATGGAAAATTTCAGCCTTCATAAACTGAAAATTCGATTGGAAATATAATGCAGTAACAGAGGTCGCCATAATAAAAGCAATTAATGTGTTTTGGATTGTTCTGCTCATGTCGAATTCTCCTTTTCTATTAAGTAAATCCTATTATAACAGCAAAATAATATGAATCAGTAATATTATTTGAAGATTTCATGAAGGTAAATAAAGTTAAAAAAGGAAGTGTCCGAGAAGTATTTCTGGGACACTCCCTTTGCGCCGAGGATGGTGAGAATTTATTCTGACCACCGCAGAAGCACCGCCTCAAGCGGATAATTAATATATGAGGAGGCAACTGTCTAAAAAGTTTCGACTTTTTAGACAGCCCGCCCTTTCATATTATTGTAACTGCCCAGAAAGTAATTTTGCATACGGTGAATCCGCTGGAATAATAATAACGGTTTCATCACCAATTGTTTTCTTATAGGATTCTAGTGTTCTAAATAGGCTATAGAATTCTGGATCTTTCGAATAAGCATTATTATAAATTTCAGCAGCCTGTGCTTCACCCTCTGCACGAATCACTGCTGCATTTTTATTAGCTGTCGCTATAATGACCTGCACCTTTTGATCTGTTTCTGCCTCTTTACTACGCTTTTCCGCGTCCCCTTCAGATAAATACTTTTGAGCAATTGATTGACGCTCTGACACCATTCGTGTAAAGACAGCCTGCTCATTTTCCTCTGGTAAATCGGTACGACGAATTCGCACATCGACAACTTCAATCCCCAAATTCGCTTCGGTAATCAGTTCATTGACACGTTTTGTTACACGATCATTAATATTACCACGCTTTGAGTTCTCTTCGTCAATGATATCATCATAAACTGTTTGACCAAATTCCGTACGTAACGCCGAGTAAATATACTCTTCCATACGGCTTTCCGCATTTAGCAATTGCCCTGCATTTGAAATTAACGCTTTCGGGTCTGTTACACGCCAAATTGTATAGTTATCAATAATGATTCGCTTTTTGTCACCCGTACTAATTTCCTCTTCTGTCATATCATGCGTCATTAAATTACGTGGTAATGTTGTAATACTTTGAATAAATGGGAGTTTCATGTGAAGACCAGGTTCTGTCTCATATTTGACTACTTCCCCAAATTGACGAATGACTTTATACTCATTTTCCTTCACGACATATAGGTTAGCAAAGACAATGATGAGCATGGCAAATACAGCAGTAATAATTGCAGCAGATGCCCCCCATTGTTTCAGGTTTACAGGCTTTTTATCTTTTTTTATCGGCTTCGCCGCTTTTTTAGGCTTTTCCTCCGACACGGGTGCTTCTTCATTCGTTTCTGCCTTAGGAACTTCGTGTACGGTTTTTGCTTGTTTCTTATTGCCAAATAACTTTTTTACAAATTCATCTAAATCGCCATCGAAATTATTTTTATCGTTGCTCATTAGTTCGAACCTCCTTCTTTTTTCGTTTCAGTAGAAGTATTCGTTTGTGTTGGTTGTAATGGTAAATACTTTAATGTACTACTACCATCATCGTTCATAATATATATTTGTGCATTTGGTAACACGGCCTCTAATGTTTCAATCATTAAACGTTCACGTGTAATTTCCTTATTTAAGCGATATTCTTCATACAACTGATTGAATAAGGCGACTTCCCCTTTTGCCTGCTCGATACGGGCTGTTTTTTCCCCAGCTGCTTTCGATAAAATCGCCTTCTCTTCCCCAGCAGCTTCACTTGTACGTTGATTATTATATTTTTCCGCTTCATTGATTTTTGTACTCTTCATTTCACGCGCATCTGTTACAGCTGTAAAAGCAGCACGTACTTCTTCATTCGGTACATCAACATCCTGTAGCTTGACACCAACGACGCTAATCCCAATATCATATTTTTCGAGTAACGACACTAATAAATCACGCGTTTTCGCCTCGATTTCTGCTTTCCCGTCTGTTAAGGCATCATCAATCGTTGAGCTACCAATAACTGAACGAATCGCACTCGATGTAGCGCTATGTAAAATTGTACGTGGCTCAGCAGAATTAAATAAATATTTCTTAGGGTCCACAATACGCCATTGTACGACTAGGTCTGTTAATACAATGTATTCGTCACCTGTAATCATTTTTGTTTCTTTATCAAATGCTTCTAATTCACCAGCTGAATTTTGCTTATACCCAAATTGTAAACTGTACGTTTCCTTTGATAAAACTTCTACCGTTTGAATCGGCCATGGTAATTTAAAATGTAGCCCTGAATCTTGAATGGTTTCATCGGCTTGTCCGAACGTAATGACTACCGCTTGTTCGGATTCATCTACCGTATACCACGATGTCGTTACAGCTACGATTGCGATAATCGCAAATAAAATTAGGCCAATCCATAATAATGTTCGCTTCACACTCATCGTTAAAACCTCCTACTCTTTTTTATTCAAATTAATTTACGAGTGAAACAAGCATAAAGTTTCAAAAATTTTCATATAACACAAATTTCAGTTAATCAGTAAACATCATCCGTATAAAAGGATGGCACTATTTATCCATGGAAAAAAGCCGTCCTCTCCAATAGAGAACAGCTTTTTATCATACGTATTCATCAACTAATGCATTACTTTTGAAACGGGGGTTTCTACTACAAAGAATAGCACCCGAATATAAAGTATTTATATCAGTATTGTAAAAGAATTGTTAAGCTTATTTTTGTAGTGGCAAGTATACCTTCATACTCGTACCTTTTCCAACTTCACTCGTTACTTGAATTTTCCCCTGATGTGCTTCGATTAAATGCTTCACAATCGACAAGCCTAACCCTGTACCGCCAGAATTACGACTGCGGGCACGATCTACACGATAAAAGCGTTCAAAAATCCGTGAAATTTCAGCCTTTTCAATACCAAGCCCCTCGTCCCTTACTTCAAAAATCCCGTACTCACTATTCGCACTAATTCGTAATGTGACGGTCGTTTCTTCTTTTGAATACGCGATGGCATTGTTAATAAGATTTGTAAAGATTTGCATTAAGCGATTGAAGTCACCTAAAATGATGGCATCCTGCTCAATTTCCACATCAAATTGCATATGCTTACTTTCAAGCTGTGCACTTGTTAAATCAACCACGCGCACTAATATATCCTGTAGTTTGGTTGGCGTGATGTCTAATTCAAAGCCATGACGTTCAATTTTTGATAGCTCTAGTAAATCATGGACAAGCACTTCAATGCGGTTGCTTTCATCATGAATTATATTCAAAAAGGATAGCAGCATTTGCTCATCTTTAAATGCCCCATCTAGAAGTGTCTCAGAAAATCCTTTGATCGACGTAATTGGTGTTCGTAACTCATGCGAAACATTGGCAACAAAGTCTTTTCGTATTTGTTCTAGCCGTACAAGCTCGCTAATATCATGCATAACAATAACAACGCCAAGCCAGCGCCCATGCTCTCCGACTACCGGTGCACCGTACACTTGCTCATTATATTCTTCTTCCCCGATTTCCATAACAAGCTGCTGACGATAGGGCATTTCCGTTAAAAATACGTGATCGATAAACTTTTCTAATTGCTTCGGTAATCCTAGCGACATAAAACTTTTACCGATTAATTGTGCTGTCGGCAATTCAAAATGCTTTTGAAATTTTTTATTGACGATGGAAATATTGCCTTCACGGTCAATCATCATGAGCGCACTTCCCATATTTTCTATCAATGTTTTTAAGCGCTCTTCTTCAATCATTCGTGTTTTTGTAATGTCCTGTAAATTGCGTGCTAAAATATTGATTGAATTACGCAATTCAACTACTGTTCGAGGACCATTCGCAAAAGCGCGAGCACGATAGTTTCCCTTCGATAGCTCAATAGCTGTCTTCGTAATATTAATAATAGGCGTAATAAAATTTGCTGCTACACGATGTGCCATCAATGCCATAATGATTAACCCTAATAAAAGCAATGTCGCCACCGTAATGTACAGCTTCATCTTTAGTTCGCTAAAATCAGATGAATCTATTTCCGATGTGTATGTCTTTAATAATGCTTGTTTTTGATCGTCTGTTAATACAATTTGTTCATCCTTAATAATTTGTTCCAGTTGTGCAACATTGGCATCTTTTGCAATCGTATAATATTCATCCGCAAAAAAAGGAAAAAGCTGCCCTATGAACAACCCTAGAACAGCTAATCCTAACCCGATGACAAAAATAAATGAATAAAATAAACGGTTCTTCATAATATTCATTATTTTTTTGGCTCCTCAAATTTATAGCCCAATCCTCGAATCGTTTTAATATATAACGGCTTACGGCTATTTTCTTCAATTTTATCACGTAAATGGCTAATATGGACGTCCACAATTCGTGTATCGCCAGCAAAATCATAATTCCATACCGCGCTAAGTAATTGGTCGCGCGTTAATACACGATTTTTATTTTCTAATAAATACACTAAAAGCTCAAATTCTTTCGGTGTAAATTCTAATGATTCTTCATGAATAAACGCTTCAAAACGTTCTGGGTATACTTTTAAATTGCCAAACGAATAAACAATTTCACTCGGTTCGGCTACTTCTTCTACAATCGGGCCAGAAAAACGACGTAATACAGCCTTTACACGTGCAATCACTTCACGCGGGCTAAACGGTTTGGTCATATAATCATCCGCACCTAGCTCTAAGCCTAACACTTTATCAAACTCATCATCACGTGCTGTTAACATAATAATCGGAACATTAATACGAAGACGACGTAACTCTTTACAAACCTCAACACCATCAAGCTTAGGTAACATTAAGTCCAACAGCATGATATCCGGTGTATTTTCAACAGCTGTATCAAGCCCCGTCTGACCATCATGTGCAAGCAAAACTTCAAAACCAGCTTGCTCTAAATTATATTTCAATAATGTTGCAATTGGCAATTCATCTTCTACTACTAAAACCGTTTTCGTCATGTCTAAATCCTCCAAGATTGATTTGAAACCCCCATCTCAAATCAATGCCTTCCTTTGTCTGGCAGTGACACGTATCTTTGAAATACAGTATATCAAAGCGTCTCCTTCATAGTATCAACTTTTTTAGAAAAGTACAATTGTTGAAACATATTAAAAAAGGCGTAACTATTAGATGCTCACCTAATAGCCTCGCCGCTTTTCATTTACACTAACGCCTTCATAACATCCTTCACTGCATCTGCGGAGTTATCTAACGCTTGTTTTTCTTCTGTTGTTAGCTCTAGCTCGTATATTTTTTCAATGCCGTTCGCACCGAGCAAGGTCGGTACGCCTAGATAGATTCCTTCATAGCCATATTCGCCCTCTAAGTATGCGATAGATGGTAAAATGCGTTTTTGATCTTTTAAAATCGCCTCGGCCATTTCGACCATAGCTGCTGCCGGCGCATAATAGGCCGAACCATTACCAAGTAAGTTAACAATTTCACCGCCACCTACACGTGTACGTTGCACGATTTCTGCTAAGCGTTCGGCAGGGATTAAGCTTTCTAATGGTACACCACCAATTGTTGCAAGTCGTGTTAAAGGCACCATTGTATCCCCATGCCCCCCTAAAACGAGCGCTGAAATATCCTTTACGGATACATTTAATTCTTCTGCAATGAATGCTCGGAAGCGCGCAGTATCTAATACCCCTGATTGACCGATAACGCGGTTTTTCGGGAAGCCTGATTCTTTAAATACTGTGTACGTCATGGCATCAACTGGATTTGTTAATACGATAATGATTGCATTTGGTGAAGTACGTGCCACCTCTTTTGCAACAGCTTTCATAACGCCTTGATTGATTTGAACTAAATCATCTCGGCTCATTCCAGGCTTACGTGCAACACCTGCCGTAATTAAGACGATATCTGAATTCGCGATATCATCATAATTAGAAGTCCCGTTTACGTAGGAATCAAAGCCTTGAATCGGTGCTGTTTCCCACATATCAAGTGCTTTCCCTTTTGTCGGATTTTCTACTGCCGGTAGATCTAAAATTACGACATCGCCTAATTCTTTTTGTGCGGCGATGAAGGCTGCTGTTGCGCCTGTATACCCACTACCAATAACGGCAATCTTTTTACGTTTTAATACCATTCGAATCGCTCCTTTTATCATTATTCATTTTCTCCACTTTTTGGTACAAAAAAGGGAGAAAACACGAAGTCTCTCCCTTTTGTTGTTACTATTTATTTTGGTATGAATAATTAGTAAAGTCAATCATTACCAGAAAATGATTTATTATGTTCACAATATTATTCTAAATCAAATAATTTGTTCATAATTTCACATAAATAGGCAAAAAATAAGCTTTAATTAGAAGTTTTCGATTAATTTAGTAGCGAATTCAGAACATTTAACTTCTGTAGCGCCATCCATTAAACGTGCGAAGTCATAAGTTACATATTTAGAAGAGATTGTTTTCTCAACTGAAGCAGTAATTAAGTCCGCAGCTTCTTGCCATCCTAAGTGCTCAAGCATTAATACGCCTGATAATAATACTGAAGATGGGTTTACTTTATCTTGACCAGCATACTTAGGTGCAGTACCGTGAGTAGCTTCGAAAATAGCATGTCCAGTTAAGTAGTTGATGTTAGCACCTGGTGCGATACCGATACCACCAACTTGAGCAGCTAATGCGTCAGAGATGTAGTCACCGTTTAAGTTCATTGTTGCAACAACGTCGAACTCGTTTGGACGAGTTAAAATTTGTTGTAAGAAGATATCAGCGATTGAATCTTTAACTAAGATTTTACCAGCAGCTAATGCAGCAGATTGTGCTTCGTTAGCAGCAGCTTCACCTTTTTCAGCTTTGATTGCATCATATTGGTTCCAAGTGAATACTTTGTCGCCGAATTCAGCTTCAGCTACATCATAACCCCATTGTTTGAATCCACCTTCAGTGAATTTCATGATGTTACCTTTGTGTACTAAAGTAACAGATGGTTTGTTGTGAGAGATAGCGTATTCGATCGCAGAACGCACTAAACGCTCAGTACCTTCTTTAGATACTGGTTTGATCCCTAAGCCAGAAGTTTCTGGGAAGCGGATTTTGTTAACGCCTAGCTCGTTTTGTAAGAATGCTAATAATTTCTTTTGCTCGTCAGAACCAGCTTTGTACTCGATACCAGCATAGATATCTTCAGTGTTTTCACGGAAGATTACCATATCAACATCTTCTGGACGTTTAACTGGTGAAGGTACACCGTCAAAGTGACGTACTGGACGTAAACATACATATAGGTCTAACTCTTGACGTAAAGCTACGTTAAGTGAACGGATACCGCCACCGATTGGAGTTGTTAAAGGACCTTTGATTGCGATTAAGTATTCGTTGATTTTTTCTAAAGTTTCTGCAGGTAACCATTCACCAGTTTTGTTGAATGCTTTTTCACCAGCTAAAACTTCTAACCATTCGATTTTCTTTTCACCGTTATAAGCTTTTTCTACTGCTGCGTCAATTACGCGAGAAGCTGCTGCCCAGATATCTGGACCGATGCCGTCACCCTCGATGAAAGGGATTACTGGATTGTTTGGAACGATAAGTTTACCGTTTTCAACTACGATTTTGTTAGTCATTGGAAATTGCCTCCTAATAATCATAAATCTAGGACTGTGTCAATTCACAGTCCTAGATATTTTAACATACTTTTTTAATTAGCGCTCGTTAATTGGAACGTATTTTTGCATATCTGGACCAACATATTCCGCACGTGGACGGATTAAGCGGTTGTTTGCATACTGTTCTAAGATGTGCGCTACCCAACCAGAAGTACGAGATACTGCGAAGATTGGTGTGAATAAGTCATGCTCGATACCTAAAGAATCATATACTGATGCTGAGAAGAAGTCTACGTTTGCAGGTAATTTCTTTTGCTCAACAATCATATCGTGGATTTTCACTGACATTTCGTATAATTCTGGTTTACCAGTTAACTTAGTTAACTTTTCAGACATTACGCGTAAGTGAGGTGCACGAGGGTCTCCACCACGGTAAACGCGGTGACCGAAGCCCATGATTTTTTCTTTGTTGTCTAGTTTGTTTTGTACCCAAGTTTCAACGTTATCTAAAGAACCAATTTCAGTTAACATTTTCATAACTTGTTCGTTTGCTCCACCGTGTAATGGGCCTTTTAAAGCGCCGATAGCTGAAGTTACACCAGAATATACATCTGATAATGTAGCTACACATACACGAGCTGTGAATGTAGAAGCATTTAATTCGTGGTCAGCGTGTAAAATTAACGCTTTGTCGAATGCTTCAATTTCGATTGCTGCTGGTTCTTCACCTTTTAGCATATATAAGAAGTTCGCTGCATAACCTAATTCAGGTTTTGGAGCTACTGGTTCTTTACCTTGACGTACACGTGCAAAAGTAGTCACTACTGTACCAATTTTCGCTTGTAAACGAATTGCTTTACGGTAGTTTGCTTCTGTTTCCATAACGTCTGCTTCTTCGTCAAATGCACCTAACATAGATACAGCTGTACGTAATGCAGCCATTGGGTGTACTGTGTTTAATGGCATAGATTTAAATAAATCAGTAATTGCCGCTGGGATTTCCATATTTGCTGCTAATTCAGCTTTTAAGTTCGCTAATTCTTCAGCGTTTGGTAAACGTGTATTCCATAATAAGAATACTACTTCTTCAAATGTTGCATTGTTAGTTAAATCATCGATACCATACCCCACGTATGTTAGTGTATCATCGATAATTGAAGAAATTTTTGATTCCGCTGCTACGATACCTTCTAAACCTTTAGTTGCTGACATAAAAAAATCGCTCCTTCACTTAATATAATAGTTTTGTAAGTGCTTTCTTTTTCTAGCATTAAAAAGAACTACACTCATACTGTTCTGCTCAATGAACCTATAAGTAAATCGCTTACATAACTCATTATAATCAATTTTGACGGCTTTGTGAATGGAATAGTTCGATTTTAAGAAAAAAACGAATATCTAATAGAATTTACGTTTTATAGAGAATTTAATGTTTTCAACGAGATATATACGGCATATTTTAGGAGTGATTAGCATAGAAAACAAAAAAAATCAAACACAATGGCTTTTAAAAATTAGGCATATAGGTGTTTTTTTACTCTATATTATCCTGTTTTATTTCATTCCACCTATAATTTTCGGCCTATTTTTTGCCTATCTATTTTTCCCTATTTTCCAATACTTCAAGCGAATTCTCCATCTCCCATTTTTCATTGTTGTCATTGTGCTATCTATTTTTCTATTTACTGTCATAAGTGCCGTCATTTTTCTAATTTTACATAGTTTATTTACACTACTACCGAACCTACAATCAACCATCCACCTCTTAGAAAAAAACTATGATGCGCATCCATTATTCCCACTGATTCTTGATAAATTTTCAGGGCTACTCAATGAATTGATGTTCTTTATGGTGGATTTCATCAAAAATAGTTTGCATTCCATTTTTGAATTGCTTATATTCATTGTCACTTTTTACTTTGCTTTATTTGAAAGCAATCGAAATCGGCTTTGGTTTTTCGCTTATATTCCAGCCATGTATCGCACAAACTGGTCTCGTTACTTTCAAAAAGCGATGCAATTAATCAGCTATTTTTTACTCGTCGAAATACAGCTATTTACGTTAACCTTCATCTTACTTAGCATCGGATTTTATTTTTTACAATTTGAAGCCTTTTTAATGAAAGCCTTTTTGATTGCTTTTGCTGATTCATTGCCGTTTTTAGGAATTGGAATCTTTTTAATACCCATTTCCATTTATTTTTTCATTGTCGGACAGCCTATGATCGCTACACTTATTATTGCGCTCTATATTTTCGTGCAAATTATAAGGCAGCTAACCGAATCGATGCTGTGGAGTCATACATTCCATTTACGTATGATTCATACATTCATCATCAGCGCTGCCTCTGTTTTACTATTTGGTATTTATGGCATCATATTAAGCCCACTGTTTTTAATGGTAGCCATTAAATTCAAGCAACATCCTATCTTTGTACGATGATAACATTGCTAGTTTTCATCTTTTTACGCAAGAAATAGAAGATTAATGGTTTGAATATATTTCTCGTGATGCCTAACACAAATAACAAACCGATAACATCTGTAATAAAGCCCGGGAATGCCATTAACATCCCACCAATGAAGATCATAAATGTTTCAATCATGGCAACACCAGGTGGTTGACCTTGCTGTATACTTTTTTGAATATCTTTATACGATTTCATGCCGCGCTGTTTCGCAATAAACACACCCACTACAGAAGTGAGTACAATTAATAGTAATGTATAGAAAACGCCGATTGCTTTGCCGATTATGATAAACAAAGCAATTTCTGCAAAGCCTAGCGCTAATAGTCCCCATAATAACTTTTTCATATCACTTGTCCCCCTCTTACTATTTTATACGAATCTCCACCAAAAAAGTTTCAAAACAAAGGGAATGTCCCAGTAATATTTCTCGGACACTCCCCTTTACTTTTATCTATTAAAGTACACTCGCATGACCTTTATAGATGACGCCTGTTTCTGCGTCCATCGTAATTTCTTGACCATGACGAATTAATGTTGTTGCTTCTTTTACGCCAACGATAACTGGAATCCCTAAACTTAAGCCAACTACTGCTGCATGTGAGGTTAAACCACCCTCTTCAGTAATAATACCGGCGCAGTTTTCAATGGCTGGCATCATTTCACGGTCAGAGCCGACTGTTACGATAATCGCTCCTTCTGTATCATAAGCTAATGCTTCCCCAGCGTTTTTCGCGACGATTGCTTTTCCGACTACCGATGCTTTACCAATTCCTTGCCCGCGTGCTAATAAGTCGCCAATTATATGAACCTTCATTAAGTTTGTTGTACCCGCTTCACCAACTGGTACACCCGCCGTAATAATCACAACATCGCCATGACTTACAAATTCATGTTTAAGTGCTTCATCTACAGAAAGCTCTAAAATTTCATCCGTTGTTGTGACACGGTGCGTTAAAATTGGTTTTACGCCCCACACTAGTGTTAGTTTCTGTGCCGTTGATTGTTGGCTTGTTACGGCGATAATCGAAACACCTGGGCGATATTTAGCAATCATTTTTGCTGTATTACCGCTTTCTGTTGGCGCTAATACAGCTGCTACCCCTAGATTAATAGACGTGAATGCCACTGCTTGTGAAATTGCCTCTGTCATATTAGCTTCTCTTTCACGGCTACGTGTCGATACAATTTGACGATAGTCTAATGCATTTTCAGTGCGCTCTGCAATTTTATTCATTGTCGATACAGATTCTACTGGGTAAAGCCCTGCTGCCGTTTCACCTGAAAGCATAATCGCATCTGTTCCGTCCATGATTGCATTCGCTACGTCTGATGCTTCAGCACGCGTTGGACGAGGATTACGTTGCATCGAATCTAACATTTGCGTTGCTGTAATAACAGGCTTACCTACTTGGTTACATTTTTTAATTAATGATTTTTGGACAAGTGGTACTTCTTCGGCTGGAATTTCTACCCCTAAATCACCACGTGCAACCATTAATCCATCTGACACCTCGATAATGTCATCAATATTGTCTACACCTTCTTGGTTTTCGATTTTCGGGATAATTTGAATATGGCTTCCATTGTTTTGCTCTAATAGCTCACGAATTTCTAATACATCCTTGGCTGTACGAACAAATGACGCAGCAATAAAATCTACCCCTTGATCAATACCGAATAAAATATCTGCAGCATCTTTTTCTGTAATTCCTGGTAGCTTAACAGAAACGCCTGGAACGTTGACACCTTTTTTATTCTTCAAAATCCCCGCATTTTCAACGATTGTATGAATTAAACCTTGTTCTAAATCCTTTGCTAAAACGCGTAATTCAATTAAACCATCATCTAATAAAATGACATCATTTTGGTCTACATCCTCAATTAACTGATCATATGTTACGGAAAAACGAGATGCGTTACCAAGTACCTCTGTCATTGAAATGTCAATTACTTGACCTGTTACTAAATGAACTTCGTCGTTTTCCATAGTATGCGTACGAATTTCAGGACCTTTTGTATCTAATAAAATGCCGACTGGTTTTTTCATGCGCTCGGATGCATCACGAATCGCTGCAATACGAATCGCGTGATCTTCATGATTGCCGTGTGAAAAGTTTAAACGTGCTACATTCATACCAGCAGTAATTAATTTGTCTAACATTTCTGGTGATTCACTTGCAGGACCGATTGTACAAACAATTTTTGTTTTTCTCATAATATTGTCATCTCCGTTTTTTTACACTTTAGATTGATAGTTCTTTTGATAATGTATACAGACTTAAATCTGCCTCGTGTTTGGATTCAAATGCTTCTTTTAAATCATAATCGATAATATGGTGATTTTTGACACCAACTGCACGTCCACCTTTATTTTCAAGTAAAAGTTCTACAGCTCTTGCTCCAAATTGCCCTGCTAATACACGGTCTCGTGCAGAGGGTGAACCACCGCGTTGGATATGTCCTAAAACCGATGTACGAATTTTGACACCTGTTCGTTCTTCAAGCTGCTTGGCTAATTTATGCCCGTTCATAACACCTTCTGCCACGATAATGATACTATGACGCTTACCACGCGCCGCACCACGCTCTAAACGTGTCACGATGTCCTCTATGTCAAGGGACTCTTCTGGAATTAAAATCGATTCCGCACCTGCCGCTAGTCCAGCCCATAATGCGATATCCCCTGCATCACGTCCCATTACCTCAATAACAAACGTATTTTCATGGCTTGTTGCTGTGTCACGTATTTTATCGATTGATTCGACAACTGTATTTAATGCCGTATCGAAGCCGATTGTATATTCAGTTCCTGGTACGTCATTGTCAATTGTGCCTGGAATCCCAACGCAAGGGAAACCTTTTTCAGTAAGCTGCATGGCACCGCGATAAGAACCGTCTCCACCAATAACAACAAGCCCTTCGATGTCATCTTTTTTCATGCGTTCAATAGCTTCAAATTGATAGTGGTCTTCTTTAAATTCTGGAAAACGAGCAGAGAATAGCTTCGTGCCCCCACGTTGAATAATATCGCCAACTGAACCAATATCTAAAAGCTCATAATTGCCGTTATACAATCCTTCATAACCGTGAGATACACCTACTACCTCGACTCCATGAAAACGTGCCTTACGAACAACCGCACGAATCGCAGCGTTCATACCAGGTGCGTCTCCACCACTCGTTAATACCGCAATCTTCTTCATTCTCTATTTTCCTCCTACTTGTCTCATACTATTCACATTAACAGAAAAATGGTCTATATGTAACTATTCTGGAAAACAAAAAATATAATCTTAATAAAAAAATGAAAGAATGCGCTTTCATGCATTCTTCCACCTCAAATCGTGCGTTCAGTCGAAAGTTTATTCTGAAAACTGACCGATATTTTTAAATTTTGTATAACGATTTTCTATTAGCTCATCTGGTGTTAGTTTTACTAATTCGCTTAAATGAAGTTCTAATGCTTGCTTCATAAAATGAGCCTGCTTCAGTATATCTTTATGTGCACCGCCTGCAACTTCTTGAATAATGTCATCAATAACATTTAATTTCTTCAAATCAGGAGCCGTAATCTTCATAGCCTCCGCAGCCTGTTTCGCATAGGTTGCATCCTTCCATAAGATTGATGCGGCACCTTCTGGAGAAATAACAGAGTACGTCGAATTTTCGAGCATCAATATTTTATTGGCGACTCCAAGTGCTAATGCACCACCACTGCCGCCTTCCCCGATGACAACACTTATAACCGGCACGCGCAGCCCAGCCATCTCAAATAGATTACGAGCAATGGCCTCACTCTGCCCACGTTCCTCGGCCGCTTTTCCTGGATACGCGCCTTTTGTATCAATCAAGCAAATAATCGGACGGTTAAATTTCTCAGCCTGCTTCATTAAACGAAGCGCTTTTCGGTAGCCTTCTGGATGGGGCATACCAAAATTACGACGAATATTTTCCTTCGTCGTTTTCCCACGCTGATGACCGATAATCGTAACTGGCTGACCATTAAAGGACGCGATGCCCCCGACAATTGCGGCATCATCCTTAAATGTACGATCGCCATGTAATTCGATGAAATCCTCAAAAATATGCGCAATATAATCAAGTGTTGTTGGACGTTCTGCATGACGTGCTACTTGCACACGGTCCCAAGGCTCCATATTGGCATATACTGATTTTTCAAGCTCCTGTAAACGTGTTTCGAGCTTTTCGATTTCGCCGCTCATGTCAACATCCGCTTCCATGGCAATGGTCTTTAACTCCACAATTTTTTCTCGTAATTTTACAACTGGTTCTTCAAACGCCATTAATTTAGACATGCGAAACACCTCCTTTTACGTGTAACTTCACAATCGTTGCCACCTTGTCACGCATCTCAGCGCGGTTAAATATCGCATCTAATTGACCATGCTCCAGTAAAAACTCCGCTGTTTGGAAATCTTCCGGTAGCTTTTCTCGTACCGTTTGTTCGATAACACGGCGTCCTGCAAATCCAATCAAACTTTGCGGCTCTGCAATATTATAATCGCCAATGGAAGCAAAACTCGCTGATACACCACCTGTTGTCGGATGTGTCAAGATCGAAATATAGAGCAAGCCTTCTTCGCTATGTCGTTTAAGTGCTACACTAGTCTTAGCCATTTGCATCAACGACAACACACCTTCTTGCATACGCGCACCGCCACTCGCAGTAAAAATAATAAATGGCACACGTAATTCTGTTGCTTTTTCTACTGCGCGCGTAATTTTTTCACCAACGACTGAACCCATAGAGCCCATTCGGAACGTAGAATCCATTACCGCAACAACGACTGGCATACCCTTTAATGTGGCAACACCCGTCAATACTGCTTCATTTAAGCCGGTTTTCTTTTTGTCGACCTCTATTTTTTCGACATATGCCGGAAATTGTAACGGATTAATCGTTTGTAAATGATCGTCCATGGATCTAAAAGAACCCTCATCGATAAAAATGGCCATACGCTCTTGTGAATTCAGCGTAAAATGATGCTGGCATTTCATGCACACTTTTAAATTTTTCTCTAGTTCCTTTGTGACATGGATTGCTTTACATTTCGGACATTTTGTTACAATACCTTCTGGAAATGACTTTTCATCTGTCTTATTTGTCATATTTTCATTATTTTTTTTACGATTAATTGAAAATAAATCTCGAATCGCCATCGTACATCCCCCTTGATTTCACACGCTACTTTAGCGCTCGATACATTCCATCCAATTTTCATAGGCTTGGATTGCTTCATGTGTATAACCCATTTGCATCGCCTTTAGCATTGTTTCCACTTCTAGTTTTTCATGTGTTTCAATTGTACCAACTAGTAAGTCCCCACTAAATGCTACTAATTGCATCCAAATTTTTAGTGCTAGTCGGTTACCACTTGCAATGATGCATTCACGTAATATATCCTCCCTAGCGACCTCTTCACCGAGCTCGACTTTAATGAAAAAGCTATCTAGTATTGGTAAGTTACGTAATTTTTTTGACTGACAAATGAGACGAATGGCTTCTTTTTCATGCATTTGTCTTGTTGCCTCAACATCCATTGCAGACTTTTCGTCTTGTAAAATAAATGAGCCAACGATTTCAACAAATTGATGATGCTTCATGCTCGCTAAATATGTTCCGCCACCATGCTTTGTTTCGATCAAACCTAATAACTCTAAGCTTCGAAGCGCCTCTCGAACGGATGAACGCCCTACTTGTAATTGCTCAGACAAAACACGTTCAGAAGGGAGCTTTTGCCCTTCTTGAATATGTTGGCTAGCAATTAGCTCGCGCAGCTGCTTTACAATTTGCAAAAACATTTTCTTCTCGGGCTTGTTTTCCATACAACTCACCTCAATATTCGCTCAAAAGTGGTCTGACCAGTTTTACTATAACTAAGAATACAAAATGTTTTTGGCGTTGTAAAGAGATTTCCACTATCTTTTTTATTCGCTATAAAGATATTTATGTATAAAACATAGATTTTACGATTTTTCGATCGATATTTTTTTACCACAGAAAAAAAGCGCTTCTAGTAAAAGCTAGAAAACGCTTTCTATTATTATTTATTGAATAGTAATTTGCTTTACTTTTATTTGAACCTTGTTAAATCGACGCTCTAAAAAGCCTTCTACATAGAGCAATTGATCCTCACATAGCTGACCAGCAACCTGTTCATATTCTTTAGGGAATACCGTGCAGGATACTGTTCCAAACTCATCTTCAATCATAACAAATGCCATCAGCTCACCGCGCTTCGTTCGTAACTGGCGAAACTCGCTGATCATACCAATGAGGCGAACATAGCTATTATCCTTTAGGGACGTCAATAATTGAACCGTTCCATTTACCTGCTGAAATTGGGCACGCATACGAGTAATCGGATGTTCTGATAAATAAAAACCTAGTACTTCTTTTTCAAATTGCAGCTTCATTTTTTCCGGCATAATAGACGCTTGACTATATTTTGGTTTACCGAATGCCATCATCGCACCATCAAATAGATCATCGCCACCCGGTCGCATGAAATCCGCCTGCTTTTGAGCACCCTCGATAGTGGCCAGCAATGTCGCACGGTCCTTGCCAAACTCATCAAGCGCGCCAGCCTTAATGAGCGGCTCTATTACTTTCCGTTGAAAATGCGCGGTTGTTAAGGTCACCGCCAAATCAAAAATCGAATCAAATGGTTGTTGACGCTCTTTTCTTACGAGTAATAATTGCTGTAAAAAAGGTTGCGAGACGCCTTTAATGGCCGATAAGCTAAAACGTATTTTGCCATTTTCAACTTTAAAATGTCGGACACTCCGATTGATCGATGGCGGTAAGACTTGAATCCCATTTGCTTTAGCTTCCATTAAAATTTGCATTAATTTATCGCTATTTCCAGTTGCATTTGTTAATAAGGCTGCATAGAAATTAACAGGGAAATTCGCCTTTAAATAGGCCATCTGATACGAAATAATACTATAGGCAACCGCATGACTTTTCGGAAAACCATAATCCGCAAAGCGCACAATTAATTCATAAACCTCTTGTGCGATTTGCTCTGTGTAGCCTTTTGCAAGCGAGCCCTTCACAAATGCTGCGCGTTGTTGTTCGAGCACTTCTCGTTTTTTCTTACTTACTGCACGTCGCAAAATATCCGCTTGACCAATCGTAAAGCCCGCCATAACATTGGCGATACGCATAATTTGCTCCTGATAAATAATAACACCGTATGTTTCTTGTAAAATCGGTGTTAAATCAGGATGAGGCATAATGACCGGTTCCATATGATGCTTACGTTTGGCATAGACTGGAATAAATTGCATCGGACCTGGTCGATAGAGCGCATTGACCGCAACGATATCTAAAAAATGCGTTGGCTTTATATCACGTAACGCATTTTTCATCCCATCTGACTCTAGCTGGAATATCCCTACCGTATCGCCCCGCTGTAATAATTCAAACGTTTTTGCATCCTGTAATGGAATCTGATTGAAATCTAGCTCGATTTGATGAGTAAACTGAATCGACTTTCGAATTTGATCTAAAATCGTTAAATTTCTAAGTCCTAAAAAATCGATTTTCAGTAATCCGGTTTGTTCAATTTCAAGCATGGGCCACTGTGTTAAATAAATATCATCATGTCCCTGCTCGATTGGGACAACTTCGACTAATGGCACTGGGCTTAATACGACTCCTGCCGCATGGGTTGACGCATTACGTGGTAGTCCCTCTAATCGTAGCGCGGTTTGGAACCACTTATGACGAACCGGCTCCGCGTCCATCCATTTGCGTAAGTTTTCAGAATTCGCATATGCTTCCTGCAGTGTAATGCCGGGCTTATTTGGAATCAGCTTCGAAATCATTTCAAGCGTTTCCGAATCAAAGTTAAACATCCGTGCGACATCACGTGCGACAGCCTTGGCAGATAATGTCCCAAACGTAATAATTTGTGCGACAAATTGCTTGCCATATTTCCTTGCAACATATTCGATGACTTCATGTCGCCGTGTATCTAAAAAGTCAATATCAATATCCGGCAATGTCACTCGCTCCACATTTAAAAAGCGCTCAAATAATAAATCGTAGTGTAATGGGTCTACTTGCGTAATTTCTAGCGCATAGGCAATGAGGGATGAAGCAGACGAACCACGACCCGGCCCCGTTAAAATTTGATGTTCACGAGCAAAGCGCATAAAGTCAGCAACAATTAAAAAATAATCCGAGTAGCCCATCGATTGAATAATTTGTAGCTCATATTGAATACGTTCTACATAGGGCTTTGGTAGAGTATTTGTTTGTAATCGTTTCTGTAAGCCCTCCTGCACCTCTTGCTTTAACACCTCTGCAGCTGTTTGCCCTTCCAGAAGCGGAAACTTCGGCATATATACATCATGTAAGCTGATTTCTACATGACAGCTTAGCAATAATGTTTCAGCGGTATCTAGCCAATTTTGCTGATCCTTAAAGCGTTGCTGCCATTCTTGGGCTGGTAATACGTAGTGATCATGCTGTTGTTCATAATTTCGGTCATGCAGCTTAACGCCTGTTTCAATTGATTGTGCAACTTCATAGGCAAAGGCATCCTGCTCATACAGATATAGGCTTTCATGGGTAGCCATGATTTGCAGCTGATGTTGCTGTGCTAGCGCCACTGCTTGTGCTTCAAATGGATGTACCCCATTTGCCCTTGTAATCCCTATGTAAAGGTTTTCTTTATTGGCTTGAATAAGCGCTTGCAAAGCTTCTTGTGCTGTTGGTTGCAACCAGGCTTGCTGATTTCCAAATGGTAATACAACAAATGCAATGTCCTCACCATAGGCAATAAGCCAACGTAAGGGAATATTTTGTTGCGGGCGAATGGCGATACTGCTTGCGATCTTCAATAAATTTTTATAGCCTTTATTCGTCTTTGCATAAAGCACAAGTGGTAATATTTCGTCTTCTGTTCGTTCAAGTGCAATCGTTAAGCCAGCAACAGGGTGTATACCGGCCTTTTTTAGCTGAAACATAAAAGGCAAAAGCCCATACAATTTTGTGTTCACAATTGCACAGCTTTTTGCCTGTTGTTGTTGTAAAAAAGGGATGAGCTCATCGATACGAATTATACTTTTCAATAAATCGGCACTTGTCCGTATTTGTGGATATACCGTCAACGATCATCCCTCCTCATTTTTTGTATATAGGGACCCGAATGTTACATAGTGAGAATCTAGGACATCATCACCGAGCAACGCTTCCCTTTATGCGTTTTGACAAATTTCTTTTAAATCGACAATGACTTGCTCTACTTCCTCCCAATTATGTGCCGTAGCACCTGAAGCAAGCGGATGGCCACCACCGTTGTACTTTTTTGCTAAGCCATTAATTACCGGCCCTTTTGAGCGTAAACGTACACGGATTGTGTCATTTTCTTCAATAAACATGACCCATGCACGAATATTTTTCACATTACCTAAGGAGCCAACTAATAACGAGGTTTCAGATGGTGTTGCATCAAATTGCTTTAATACGTCCGTTGGTAATTTAATATGGGCCATACCGTTTTCATCCATAATAAAATGTTGATAAATGTAGCCTTGTAGATTTAATAGCTTGCGTTCCATTTCATACATCCCATCAAATATTTGATTGCGATCAAAGTTATATTGAATGAGCTGACCTGCGATTTCAAATGTTCTTGGACTCGCGCTCGGGAATAAGAAGCGCCCTGTATCTCCAACAATACCCGCAAATAGGAGACGTGCTGCTGCATCTGATAATTGCCAATTGGCATAGTCTTTCGCTTCTTTGTATAATTCGTAAATCATTTCACTACAAGAGCTTGCACTCGTATCAACCCACAGTAAATCTCCATAGGCATCATCATTTGGATGGTGGTCGATTTTAATGAGGCAATCCCCCGTCTTATAGCGTTGATCGTCGATGCGCTCTGTGTTTGCTGTATCGGTTGCAATAACTAATGCCCCTTCAAAAACAGCGTCCTCAATTTGCTCTGGGTATGCTAAAAACGATAGAGACGCATCATGCTCACCAACTGTGTACACATTTTTTTCTGGAAAGTTGGCGCGAATTAATTCCGCTAAACCAATTTGAGACCCGTAGGCATCTGGATCTGGGCGTACATGACGGTGCACGATAATCGTTTCATATTGTTTAATTTTGTCAATAATTTGACGTTTCACAAAGTTTCCCCCTAAGACATAGTGAATACCTATCGCAATTCCTCAAGAAAGCCGTTACAATATTTAGTAGTTTTGTAATTGGGAGGTTCACTATGGTTTATTTAAATTTCTTATTAGTCGCTTGTATTGTTGCGTCACTTGTATTTTATTTTTATTTTAAAACGAAGCAATTCCGTTCGACATTGCCAATTCGTACAAAATGGTATAAAGCCAAATCAGGGGTTGCACTTGCTGCATTCATCATTTTCTTTGGATTCAATGCAACGATTCTTTACCCTGATATGATTGGCTATATTGTTGCGATTGTCTTTTTAATTATTGGAATCATTCTTGGTACGAGTAACTACAAACGTATGCGTCACGAAGGTCGTTTCGTTCAAGAAGAATACGAATTAAATAAATAATGAATCGACCACTATTTTTGATAGTGGTCTTTTTAATTGGATTGGAGCGTTTTAGCGCTCTAATAATTGGAATGTCATCATCGCTTTACCAACTAATAAAGATCCGCTATACACTTCAAAATCCATTTTTACGAATTTGCGTGACATATCTAAAATACGCGGTTGCACGGTCAAGATGCTTTCCATTTGTACAGGCTTTATGAAGTAAATATTCATATTTTCAACTACAGCTTCACCACGTTTACGACGCTTTAAAGCAAAAGCCCCTACCTCTGATAATAATGTCGTGAAAGCGCCATATGAAATCGCACCGAATTGGTTCGTCATTTGCGGTGTAACAGTAAATTCAACAACGATATCCTCTTCTCCCGTAACACGCATTTCATTTTTCACTAAATCATCAATCGTTTCACCATGCTGCGGCTGACGTTGGGCAATTTGAATTGCTTTTAATACATCCTGACGGCTAATCACCCCTCTTAGTGCACCAGCATCGTCAATAACAGGTAATAGGTCAATTCCTTCCCAAATCATACGATGTCCAGCAGTTGCAACACTCGTTTTCATCGAGGCAGCAATTGGATTTTTCGTCATCACTTTTTCGATTGGCTCATCCTCGTCTTTTCCAATTACGTCTTTACTCGTAATCATACCGACCAGCTTATTTTGTTGTGTAACGACGGGGAATGCGCCATGGGTTGTACGCAAATTTTGCTTATGGAAGGCGGCAATGGTATCGGTATTTTTCAACACAGCCGTTTCCTCAATTGGCACGTACACATCTTCAATTAATAATATATCCTTTTTAATTAATTGGTCATAAATGGCACGGTTAATCATCGTTGCAACAGTAAAGGTATCATAGCTTGTTGAAATGATTGGTAAATCTAATTCATCAGCTAGTTGCTTGTTTGGCTCTGTTGTATCAAAGCCACCTGTAATTAATACAGCCGCGCCTGTTTTTAGTGCATATTCATGTGCCTGTGTACGATTCCCGACAATAAGAAGACTCCCTGCATCCGTATAGCGCATCATATCGTCAAGCTTCATCGCACCTATTACAAATTTTGTTAAAGTTTTATGGAGGCCTGATTTTCCGCCTAAAACTTGACCATCAATAATATTTACAATTTCAGCAAATGTTAAGCGCTCAATATTTTCCTTCTTTTTCTTTTCAATTCGAATCGTCCCAACACGTTCTATTGAGCTTACTAAACGGCGATTTTCCGCTTCCTTAATGGCGCGGTAAGCCGTTCCCTCACTTACTTGCATTTCCTTTGCAATTTGACGAACAGAAATTTTATCTCCGACCGGTAGTGATTCGATATATTGTAAAATTTTCTCGTGCTTTGTTGACAACTACATCACCTATTTCTCATCATTCATTTCTATTATTAGTGTAACACATTCACTCATCCTAATTACACCATTTCATTAGTACAGTTGAGAAAGATTCGTTCAATTGTTAGAAAATTGATTGTCTAAAAATCGGAAAAACTGCCCAAAGAAGGACAAACCTCCCGGACAGTTTCAAAAATTTAATGGTTTACGAACTCACCTGCTGATAAAATTTGTACTTCCGCATCTTCAACAAGCTTGGCAAATTTGTTTGGATCTTGCGCAATCGGTGGGAATGTATTGTAGTGAATCGGTACAACGATTTTGGGCTTTAATAATGATACAGCATAAGCCGCATCTTCTGGACCCATTGTAAAATTATCACCAATTGGTAAAAAAGCGATATCAATCGGGTGGCGTTTGCCGATGAGCTCCATATCTCCAAACAAAGCCGTATCCCCTGCATGATAAATGGTTTTCCCTTCTGCTGTAAATAAAATTCCCGCTGGCATTCCGGTATAAATGATTTCGTTTTTTTCTGTTACGTAGGACGAACCATGAAATGCTTGCGTAAATTTTACTTTGCCAAATTCAAATTGATGCGCACCGCCAATATGCATATTGTGAACATTGCAACCCTGCCAGCCTAAATAGTCGGCTAGTTCGTTTGGTGCAACAACGAGTGCATTATTTTTCTTTGCAAGCTCTACCGTATCCCCTACGTGATCATTATGGCCATGCGTCAACAAAATAACATCTGGCTGTTCATTATCAACCTTTAAATCGGTTTTCCCATTGCCATTGATAAATGGGTCAATTAAAATCGTCCTTCCATTCGTTTTGATTTTTACGACTGAATGTCCGTGATAAGAAATTTGCATCGAATGACCTCCTCAAAAAATTTCATCCCCCATTCTATTCGTTATTTCAGCATAAATCCCCTTTTTTTGATATGCTAAATAAGCAAAAGATAATGATGATTGTCTATACAAAACTAAAGGAGTTTTTACTATGTCAAAACTTAATGAACTACAAGCGTATTTAGTAACAAATGAAATCGATGCGGCTTTTATTACGACACCAGATAATGTATTTTATTTTTCAAATTTTAATAGCGATCCACATGAGCGTTTACTAGGTGTCATGCTATTTAAAGATGCCGAGCCATTTCTAATATGTCCTAAAATGGAAATGCCCGATGTCATTGCGGCTGGTTGGCAATATGAAGTTGTCGGTCATGAAGATACAGAAAACGCATGGGATATTGTGACTAAAACCGTTGCAACGCGCAATACCCCATTCCAAAAGCTCGCTATTGAAAAAGCACATTTAACAGTTGAGCGTTTTGAAGCGATTCAAGAACGTTTTGAAAACATCGTATTCGTAGGAATTGATGAAAAAATCAATGCGATGCGTATTTATAAGAGCGAAGAAGAATTAGTCAAAATGCGTAAAGCAGCTGAACTTGCAGACTATGCCATTCAAGTAGGCTGTGACGCCATCACTGAAGGTAAGACTGAAATGGAAGTTTTAAATGAAATCGAATCAGCGATTAAAGCGAAGGGGTATGCGATGAGCTTTGATACGATGGTACTTGCCGGTGAAAAAGCCGCCTCACCACACGGAACACCCGGTGATCGTAAAATCCAGCAAGGTGATCTTATCTTATTTGACCTTGGCGTTATTTACGAAGGATATTGCTCAGACATCACACGTACAGTCGCATTTGGTCAACCAGGTGAAGAGCAAATTAAAATTTATAATACCGTACGTGCTGCCAACGAAAATGCCATCGCTGCCGTAAAACCTGGCGTACGCGCAATGGACCTAGATAAAATTGCACGCGATACAATTGCTGATGCAGGATATGGTGAGTACTTTACACACCGCTTAGGTCATGGTCTTGGTATTTCAGTACATGAGTTCCCTTCGATTAATGGCTCCAATGAAATGGTATTAAACGAAGGTACCGTATTCACAATTGAACCAGGTGTTTATAAAACAAATGTTGCCGGTGTTCGAATTGAGGATGATGTAGTCGTAACAAGCACAGGGGTAGAAATATTAACAAAATTCACAAAAGAATTAGTAATTCTTTAAAATTTTACGACAGACAATCAAGCTACTAGATAGCTTGGTTGTCTTTTTAGTAATCACTAAAAATAGTTGAATAAAACATATACGATATGCGTAACCTATAACGAGTGATTAACTAGCATCATGCATGCTATTAATCACTCATTTTTTATTGATAAATTGTCTATCATCATTTTTTACAATATTTAACTCGTTTTTATTAGCTAGCAATAAGGAATAGAATACTAAGTCTCTTTGAAAGGACGTGGGATCGTATGAATAAATGGTTCATCATCGCCTTCATTATTTTATTATTGGCTTTGCTCTCTATGAGTCAAGTGAATCAACAAACGAAGGCAGCAACAACATCGCTTAGTATTGCTCAAAAAGATCTTGTTTTACGTAATGCTCCAAATAAGGGCGCAGTAGGATCAAAAAAGGCACAGCCACCCGTTGTTACGAGCGGTTTCATGCCAAAAGCAAATCGTAGCTACACCTATGAGCCTTCCTTTGAAGATCCGAATCAAGTTACCTATCAAGCAGTGAACAATCCTTCTATTGCGAACTCAATTGAATTATTAGAAGCGGACTATATCGGCTATACGTATATTGAAAGCAACAGCGAACTCAAACTTGGTGTCGCCTATTCTGATACCTTCTTCTTTTCATTAAGCTATCCGATGAAGGAGAACCGTACTATTATTGATACGGATTACGGCTATGATGGTGTCCATGCGACTACGGAAGTAAAAGTTGAAAGTACTTCGGCTACTGTGCACACAAAAGCCGCAACATTTCATAACGTCGTCATTTTAGCGTATCCGAATGGCACTAAAATTTATTTAGCAAAGGATTACGGCATTATCCGCATTGCTGATTTCGAAGGCGATATTACGACTGAATTAATTGCGGTCCAATAAAAAAATCTGCCTTGCTCTCCATTTCGAGGGCAAGGCAGATTTATTAGCTTATTGATTTAATCCTGTTAAAACACCTAGTACATCATCCACCGTAACATATGGCAATTGTTGGGCGTCTGCTACTGCGCGGTATACAACTTTACCATCAATAGTATTCACGCCTCGTTTTAATGCTTCATTGTCTAAGCAGGCACGAATATAGCCCTTGTTGGCAATTTGTAACGCATAAGGAACAGTATTGTTTGTTAACGCAATTGTTGACGTACGCGGTACAGCTCCTGGCATATTCGCTACTGTATAGTGTACAACACCATGTTTTACGAATGTTGGGTTATCATGCGTTGTGACCTTTTCCGATGTCGCGAAGCAGCCACCTTGGTCAATTGCAATATCAACGACAACAGAACCTGGAGACATTGATGCAATCATCTCTTCCGTTACTAATTTCGGTGCTTTTGCGCCAGGAATTAATACAGATCCAATTACTAAGTCTGCCGAACGAACTGCATCCGCAATATTAAATGGATTTGAAATTAATGTTTGGACATCACGACCAAAAATATCTTCTAATTGACGTAAACGCTCTGGGCTTAAGTCAATAATTGTCACATCTGCCCCCATGCCAACAGCAACCTTAGCTGCATTCGTCCCAGCGATACCGCCTCCAATTACCGTTACCTTTCCACGAGGCACGCCCGACACACCGCCTAATAAAATCCCTTTTCCACCTTGTAATTTTTCTAAATAATGTGCACCGATTTGCGTTGCCATTCGCCCTGCGACTTCGCTCATTGGTGTCAGTAATGGTAAAGAATTATTCGGTAATTGCACCGTTTCATAAGCAATCCCGACTACCTTGTTTTCAAGTAATGCCTTTGTCAGCTCTGGCTCCGGTGCTAAATGTAGGTAGGTGAATAAAATTAAGCCTTCTCGGAAATATTGATATTCACTTTCTATTGGCTCTTTTACCTTTAACACCATATCTGCATTCCAAGCTTCTACTGCCGAATCAACAATATGTGCTCCTGCTAATAAATAATCATTATCTGTAAATGAAGAACCTAATCCAGCCCCTGCTTCAATATACACTTCATGACCATTGGCAATTAATGATAATACCCCTGATGGCGTCATTGCCACACGATTTTCGTTGTTTTTAATTTCTTTTGGTACCCCTATTTTCATCGTGAATTCCTCCCTGTGAATCATAAAATGTAATAATTCAAATCCATTCTACCACTTTATTCAAAAAATAGTAGCTATTTTTTGAATATATAATACATTCATAATAATCGAATTTAAAAAACGTCAACCCATTTCACAAGAAAGATTCCCTACATCGACACGAACACTATTTTTCAATAATAACTAAACGGTTTTTCTACAATTGTGAAGAAAAATTATACATATACGATAGGAAATATTATTAATTTTCAGCTTTTTTAATGTTAGCTATTTCCAATCGAAAAACATTTGCTATAATAAGGCTATAGAAAACTAGGAGGTAATGAAAATGGCAAATCATTATAAGAGTATTGTAGTAGCAGTAGACGGTTCTAAAGAAGCAGAATACGCATTCCGTAAATCAATCGACGTTGCAAAACGTAACGAAGGCGCAACAATAAACTTAGTGAATGTTATTGATACACGTTCGTTCGCAGCAATCGAAGCGTATGATCGTTCAATCGCTGAGCGTGCACAACAACACTCAGAAGAATTATTAAACGGTTACAAAAAACAAGCGGAAGAAGCTGGTATTGCTAATGTAAACTTAGTAATTGAATACGGCTCTCCAAAAAACATCATCACAAAAGAGCTTTCTAACGTTGTAGAAGCGGACTTAATCATTTGTGGTGCAACTGGTTTAAACGCTGTTGAACGCTTCTTAATCGGTTCTGTATCAGAAGCTATCGTACGTTCTGCAAAATGTGACGTATTAGTAATCCGTACACCAGAGTGATTTTTTCATTCCAGTAAATGAAAACGCCATCTTCCAAATCAATGGAAGATGGCGTTTTTTTTCGTTTCTTTAGCGCTTTTGGTCATTTCCTTCACGCCACATACGTACTTTTTCAAAGAACATCGCAAGCGCTTCACGGTTGGACATATTTGGGACCTTCGCTAATAATACTTCGCGAGGTGCTTTTAACTGCTTACTTTGCTTTTGTAAAATTAAAATACTTTTTTCATGCGCTTTTGATGCAAATAAATTTTCAGGTAATTGAATGACTGCTTGAATCCACGCATGACTTTTTATAAATTTGTGTAATTGCTTTGCTTGCTCGGATTCAAATAAATTAGCAGGAATTAAGAAGAAAGCAAAGCCGCCCTCTTTTGTATAATTCATCGATTGCTCAATAAATAAGTGGTGCGCATAACTCATACCTTCTGCCGCACATAATTCATAATCTAGCGCTACCTCTTCATTTGGATAATAGCCAACAGGTAAATCACAAATGACCGCATCGACTGGGTCTACTAATAATTTTTCTAATGCATCTTGACGGAATAATCTCACAGGCTGTTCAATTAAATCCCCTGTTGCTGCAGCAAGACGGATTAATAAATCATCGATTTCAACACCTGTTGCTTCGACATTACCATTTAAAGCATTCATCACCGTAAATAATAAATTGCCCGTACCTAAAGCTGGGTCAACTACCGCAATGGGACCATGTTGTAATCGCTGTTCAAAGCATTGCTCTACAAAATGAGCCACAAGTAAGCCTAACGTGTCAGGTGTCATTTGATGATTCGGCTGGGCACTTTTGCGCATCCCTTTTAAAATGGCAATTTGGATGGCCTTGCGCATATCTTCATTCGTTGCCTCTTCTACTTGCCACTCAAATTTACCATCTAATGTATCGTCTAATGCTTGTAATAACGCATCTAAATAATCTAGCCCATTTGTTTCTACTAATTTTTCTGCATAATCATTAACATATTTAAATATTTGTTCAAATTTTTCCATCGTATTAAAACCCCTCTTACTATGTTAGAAATATACATACCACATAATTTGACCACTTTCTTATGTGAATTTTCTCGATACATTTCCATCATTTTATCAATCCCAGAAATGAACAACCCACTCAATTTTCTTGAGTGGGTTTTTTAATGCTCTATTTACTTTACACTAAATTGCTGAAAAACAAAATTATTTTGAAAGTGCTTTTACCGCTTCTAACGCTGCTTCATAGTTCGGATGTGTTGTACCTTCTGAAACGTATTCTACATAAGCTACTTTCCCGCTTTCATCCACTACGAAAATTGAACGAGCTAAAAGGCGCAATTCCTTCATATGTACGCCATATGCTTCTCCGAATGATGCATCGCGATGATCTGATACAGTAACGACTTTATCGATACCTGCAGCGCCGCACCAACGTTTTTGTGCAAATGGTAAATCCATTGATACCGTATAAATAATCACGTTATCGCCTAACTCTGCAGCAGCTTCATTAAACTTACGTGTTTGTTGGTCACAAACTCCTGTATCTAATGATGGAACCACTGAGAATAAACGAATCTTCCCTTCAGAATCCTTTAATGTTACTGGGGATAAATCGTTTGCTAACACTGTGAAGTCAGGTGCTTGATCGCCTACTTTTACTTCGTTACCGATTAAAGTGACTGGTTTATTAATAAATGTTACTTGTGCCATAATAACGCCTCCTTATTTATTACCTTATATTACTAAAGACAAAATACACTTTGCAACTATCGTGGCTCGAGAACACCAAAGAAAAAAGCTACTTCATAAGTGACCACTTATAAAATAACTTTCTTCTTGTTTAGAAGGTGTCGATACTCTCTGATACCCTCTCCTATGATTCATTAAACTTTTTGCACATAAATTGCTTCATGTACGACGATGGTATCTGCAAAATAGTCCGCGATGCTTTTATTATTCGGTGCAACTGCTATGATTAAGTACGGTAAATAGAGCATTGTACCGTTAATAAAGCGCCCTATCCCTTCACGGAATAAAACCGTCATCCAGTCCAATGGTTCTCCATTATCTTTTTGTACCTTTAATCCAAAGACCATTTTACCTAAAGTTTGCTTGAAATACTTCGTCATCAATACGAAATACGCATAAAAAAAGAACCCTGATACGATTGTAAACGGTGCGTACCAACTATCACCCGTTACACTCCAATCCAATACTGCAAATAATGGCTTTACTGCAATTCCTACGATGGCTGCAATCACAAGCGAATCGATGATAAAAGCCCAAAATCGCATCCAAAAGCCACCTGTTTTAAGTTGAAGAGAAGGCTCTACTACGACTGGCTTCGTATCAATCGTATTTACTTCCTCGATTATATTGTCCGACATCGTAACCCCTCCTATTCTATTGTTCACCATATAAATACATCATACGCGGTGAGCTAGTTGATGAAATAATTTTTGAAATAGCCTGTGCTTCTGCTGAAGGGCTAAACATTGATCCTATTTTCACGCCTAATAACGAAGCCCAACTATCTGATTGTGTTGCATATTCAAATAACTCTGCATCCTCTAAGCCGTGTTCTGTACGCAGTGCATGTAATGCTGCATTTTCATTGCCGATTTCATCTACTAAACCTGCTTTTAATGCTTGCGAGCCACCTAAAATGCGTCCGTCCGCCACTTTCTTCACGTTTGCTTCTGACATGCCACGACCTTGTTCAATAATGTCGACAAATACTTCATACGATTCATCAATCATTTCTTGTAACATCGTTTTTTCCTCTGCTGTAGAAGGACGATTACCACCGAACATATCTTTATGTTCACCTGATTTGATCGTTTCAAATTCAATTCCTACTTTTTCTGCTAGCTTGCTATAGTTAAGCGATTGCATAATGACACCAATCGAACCTGTAATCGTTTCACGCTGCGCAAAAATTTTGTCAGCTGGGGCCGAAATATAATAACCACCTGAGGCAGCCATCGATCCCATTGATACATAAATTGGAATTTGCTTTTCTTCTTTAATTTGAACAAGCTTTTCATGGATTTCTGCCGATTCAATTACACCACCACCAGGGGAATCTACCGAAAGCAACACGGCCTGGACAGTATCATCCGCTAAAATAGCATCCAACTGTCTCATAAAGGCCTGGTGATTATATTCAACCGTCTCCCAAACACTCGGCTCACCCACATCTTGAATGACACCACTTACTGTTAAATGGGCAATACGATTTGCAAAATCACCTGGTTCCACAACATTTTCATAAGCAAAGTCTTGCGTTCCAAGCATGCTATCAAAGCTTGTTAAAAAATCGGTTTTAAAAATCGTAATGATCGTATTAATTCCAATAGAAAAGAATAATAATACCGCTGCGATAATGAGCGCAACTACTCGTTTTGTATTCATTTATATAGCCTCCTTTAATTACTGTACGAAAGTATTTTACAAAAAGTTTCAACTTTCTACAAATCTAGCCCAAAATAAAGAGAGTATCCGAGAAATATTTCTGGGACACCCTCTTTATTACCTGGGAAATACATCGAAATAACTGTTATTTTGTTTCTTTTAGACGCAGCTCCACACGGCGGATTTTGCCGGAAATTGTTTTCGGTAGCTCATCTAAAAATTCAATAATTCGTGGATATTTATAAGGCGCTGTTAGTTGCTTCACATGATTTTGTAACTCTTCAACAATTGTTGGACTATCTTTTAAACTCGCATCTCTTAAAACAATATATGCTTTTACAACATTCCCCCGTACTTCATCGGGACTGGCTACAACTGCGCATTCTTGAACTGCTGCATGCTTCGTTAAAGCGTCCTCTACCTCGAACGGTCCAATCGTATAGCCTGACGAAATAATGATGTCATCATTGCGCCCTTCAAACCAGAAATAGCCATCCTCATCTTTTGTTGCACGATCACCTGTTACATACCAATCACCACGGAATTGAATCGCCGTACGCTCCGGATCTTTAAAATAGCCTTTAAATAAGGCTGGGGTCGATTTATGCACAGCAATATCACCCACTTCACCCGCAACAACGACTTCACCAAATTCATTGATTAAATCAATACGGTTACCAGGCGTTGGTTTCCCCATTGAACCTGGACGTAATTCAGTGTTCAATAATGTACCAATTAATAATGTATTTTCCGTCTGACCATAACCATCTCGTACAGTAATTTGATGCTCGCGCTTAAATATTTCAATGACTTCGCGATTTAATGGTTCACCTGCAGATACCGCACTACGCAATGCAGCTAAATTGTATGAGCCAAGCTGATCCAGTTTAGCCATCATTCGATATTCCGTTGGTGTACAGCAAAGTACATTAATTTTTTGTTGTTCAATTATTGTTAAAAATGTTTTTGCTTCGAATTTTCCTTTATAAACAAAGCCTGTTGCGCCACTACCAAGAACCGCTAAAAACGGACTCCAAATCCATTTTTGCCACCCTGGTGCAGCCGTGGCCCAAACAATATCCCCATCTTGCACACCTAGCCATTCACTTGCAGTTGTTCGTAAATGGGCAAAACCCCAACCATGTGTATGCATAGCGCCTTTTGGATTGCCGGTTGTGCCAGATGTATAAGCTAAAAATGCTAAATCGTCGGCATTTGTAGTAACCGCATTAAACTCAGTTGACTGCTCTTGCGCTAGTTCCATTAAAGATACCCAGCCCTCACGTTTATTACCAACAATAAAGCATGTAACATTCGCTAAATTTTCGACCTGCTCAAATTCTTTTATAAATTGCTCTTGCACAATAATGGCCTTTGCGCCCGAGTGTATTAAACGATAGTCAATATCTTTTGCTCGAAGCAACTCCGAGCTAGGAATAATTACCAATCCCGCCTTAAGTGCACCAATATACGACACATACGCTTCTAAACAGCGTGGCAGCATAATTAAAATAACGTCCCCTTTCGTTAATCCTTGTGCGATAAAGGCGTTAGCAGCTTGATTGGCTTTTTCAAGGAGCACTTCATATGTATAATGCACCTGCTCACCGTTTTCCTCCTGAATAATCAGTGCTGTTTTGCTATCTTTATTGCTATGTTTTTCAAATTCATCCGCAATATTATAATTTTGCGGCGCTAATAATGATTCGTAATTCATCTTCAACTCTCCCCTTTGATTGAAAAAATGATACTTACCCTTTAAGTATAATTATTGAGCGCTATAAATACAAAAAAATTGTAAAATTATTTGGAATAATTTATTTCCTCGACGTCAAAAATAAAAGGAACGCCTACATTTGTAGGCATTCCCTTTATTTTTAATTATTGATTTGATTTTCCGCGTAATTGTTGTTCAGCCATTTGTACAAGGCGTTTTGTAATTTCGCCACCAACTGAACCGTTTGCGCGTGATGAAGCATCTGGTCCTAATTGCACTCCGAACTCTTGTGCAATTTCGTATTTCATTTGATCAAGTGCTTGCTGTGCACCAGGTACACGTAATTTGTTTGAGCTACCGTTGTTGTTTGTCATATGTTGCTCACCTCCTTGTGACATTAGAATGCACAGGATGAGTAATTTCATACACGTTTAAAAACAGGTAAATCCTACTTCTAATAGGAAATGAGCAACAACCTTTCACAAATTATAGCAAGTCTGCGAATTGGTCCTGTTTTGCTTCCTTTTGTGGGAAGCTATATACTTCGCGGTTTTGTACAGCACGCTCAATTAATTCATCAAATTCCGTAAAGCTTTCAAAATGTTGAACCTTTTCTAATTTTGGCTTAGTTTTCGGACTAGATGGCGTAAAAATCGTACAGCAATCCTCATACGGCTGAATCGATGTTTCGTACGTACCAATTTTTTCGGCAATTTTAATGATATCGTTTTTATCCGCTGAAATGAGTGGACGTAAAATAGGTGTGCTTGTGACATTATTAATTGCTGTTAGGCTTTCTAATGTTTGGGAAGCTACTTGGCCTAGGCTCTCACCTGTCACAATTCCTAATGCACCAATCTCTTCTCGCACACGGTCTGCTACTTTCATCATCATACGACGTGTTGACGTCATCGACATATTGTCTGGAACAGCATCTTTAACCGCTACTTGTAATTCCGTAAATGGAATCACGAATAAACGGACGCGCGCACCAAATTTTGTTAATTCATTGGCTAGGTCTTTTACTTTTTGCAATGCATTATCGCTTGTATATGGTGGACTAAAGAAATGAATGGCATCAATGCGAACACCGCGCTTCATCATTAAATAGCCTGCCACTGGACTATCAATCCCACCCGAAAGCATGAGCAGTGATTTACCATTTGAACCAATTGGCATACCACCAGCACCAGGAATTACCTGTGCCATCATATAAATAGCATCTTCACGTACTTCAATACGTAATGCCACTTCCGGATTTTTCACTTGCACTTTAAAATTCGGGAACTGTGGAAGCAACATCGCACCCATTTCACGCTGTAATTCATGCGTATTTAACGGAAATGATTTATCGGTACGGTGCACTTCTACTTTAAATGTCACTAGCTCACGCTCACGATAATCCTCTAAAATTTCAACTGCTAATGCCTTCATGACATCTAAATCTTTTTCACAAGAAGCAACCGGACTGAAGGATTGGATACCAAATACATTTGGCAAACGCTCCATTAATACATCGAATTTTTCTTTGTTTTCAATTTCGATAAACATACGATCACGTTCAGCACGAATTTTAAGTGGTGCAATATCATGGAATGAATAACGCACATTATCACGTAAACGGCTAATAAAATCTTTTTTGTTTCGACCCTTCGTCGATAATTCACCGTAGCGAATTAATATTTCTTTAAAAATCATGCTGTAATTTCTCCTTTTAACTCTTTCATCACTGCTATAAATTGCTTTTTAAATGCTTCAATATCTGCATTTGTATTATTGGCGCCAAAGCTAAGACGTAACACACCATTTTTAAAACGGCTATCCATATTTAATGCTTCGACAACATGGCTTGTTTTAGTTTGTTTAGATGAACATGCACTAGACGTCGACACAATAATGTCACGTTTTTGTAGCGCATTAATTAATACCTCACCCTTTAAACCCCTTACACTGAAACTCATAATATGTGGTGCACCGTCACGAGAGGATAATACATGTATTTCTTCACCGAATCTAGCAAAGAAATCATGTAAATCATTGGCCCATTTTCGATAGTTTTCCACATGTTGTGGCATTGCTTCGATGGCTAATCGTGCAGCTTTGGCCATTGCAACTGCTTGAGGTACGGCAACTGTACCACTACGTAAACCAAATTCTTGACCACCACCAACGATAAATGGCTTTACTTGTGGCTTTTTGCGGAAGGCTAACACACCCGTTCCTTTTAATGCATGAATTTTATGACCCGAAATCGATAGTAAATCTGGCCCTTTTTCATCATTAAATCGAATTGGTAATTTTCCAAAGCTTTGGATGGCATCAACATGGAACATTGCTTGGCATGTTTCGTGAATCATTTCAGCAGCCTGCTCGATTGGCTGAATGGCCCCCATTTCATTATTGACATGCATTATGCTGACGATAATTGTATCTTTACGCAACTTGGCGCGTAATTCATCTAATGAAATAATACCTTGTTTGTCGACTTTTAAATAATCGATTTCGTAGCCTTCAGATGCAAGACGCTTTGTTGCTTCTAAAATGGATGGGTGTTCGACTTCTGTTGTAATGATGTGCTTCCCGCGAAATTCACTTGATTTTGCTAAACCATAGAGCGCGGCATTATTCGACTCTGTACCTCCTGCGGTAAAGAGTACATTTTTTTCATCTGTATTTAAAAGTTGTGCTAGCTGTTCACGTGCTTTTGTCAGTAAGGCATTGGACTCAACACCTGCTTTATGAATAGATGACGGATTCGCAAAGTATTGTTCATTTACTTGAATAAATGCTGCTAGTACTTCTTTGTGCGGCTTTGTCGTCGCACTATTATCTAAATAGATCATGTTTCATACCTTCTTTATTAAACTAGTTTCCGAAAGAAAAAGGGCTCGTTCCGAAAAATCCTCCCGAACTGCCCTTTATCTTTATGCTTCTATATTATACCGCTAAAATTCACAACATGTAACCGTTAATGCTTATGAATTTGTTAGCAATTGTTCCTGCACCAATTCTTCAATACGTTTAATCGCGTTTGAATCGACCATTTCCACTGCTTTCGCGGCATCTTCAAGCGCCTTTACATAGCGGAAGTTTTTAAATGCTTCCTCTGCATCTAGTAAGCTTTCATGTACTTGACGGTTGCCTGCACGGTAGCGATTACCAAATTGAATTAAGCGCTCAATAATTAAGACATTTTCAATCATTTCTTGTGCCTTGTCATGTGTTTCTTCAATCGATTGCTTTGCTGTTAATAAATGCTGATTCACTTGATTAATATTTAACGGAACTTCTTGCAAACTTTGAATAACGATGTAAATACGTTCTTCTGCTTCTTCTAATCGTGCATCCATTTCTTCTGGAATACCTGGAATATTCGCACGGTTCAGTAGACGCTCTGTATTTTGTAATGTCCGCTTTAACGCGTCTAAATCAGCGCGTGCTTTATTTTCATCGATACGTAGATTTTTTAACTGGTTCGAGAAGCGCTCTTGCTCCTCTGCAATACGTTCGATTTCTTCCGTAATTTCTGTAAGCTCCTCTTGTAAGCTCGAGTACGCTGATTTTTCTTCCTGTACACGCATCGACAAGATTTCGTAACGCTTTTGCAATACTTCTAAATGTTTTAAACCTACTTTTGGGATTTCAGCTTCTTTTTCTTGCAAACGATAGCTATGCTGCACATACTCGACTTCGTTACTGATGTCCTTCGTTAAGCGCATCACCTCAGTAATGGTATTAAACATGCCTGAGCAATGGCGCTCTACATATTTACGCGACATAACCTCTTTTTCTAGTAAATCATAGAAATGATCGATTTCATCATTAATGGCCTGAATACGTGGTGACACTGCTTGTAAGTTAAGTTCAGCAATTGCTGCTTTTAATGTAATAAGCTCTTTGTCTAATGCATCTAAGTATTCGGTTAGCTCTAAATGGCGTAAATAATAGTTTTGCTCTTCCATTTCACGCTGACCATTTCGTAATTCATGAATCGCCGTTGGAATTTTTGTTTGAATTTCTGTTAACAATGTCGGGACTTCATTGAGCAAGTTAAAAATTTCTTGTGCTTCACTATTTAGCTGGAGCACAATCTCACGTGCCTGTAGGTAGTTTCCTTCTTTTGTTAATTCATCGAACTCTTCAAATCTAGGTGAAAATTGCTCCAATCGCTGTTCTAGCCCTTCTAATGCCGGGCCAAATGAATGCTGATGCGCTAAGATTGTTTTACGCGCTGACCGGTAATATTCTTTTAATTGCTCCATTTCGATGCGATTTTTCTCTTCACTTCCGATTAACTCGTCCAGCTCCGCAATAATTTGGACACGAACTTGCTCACATTGTGTTAATTGTTGTTCAATTTCACGCTCTGTAGTGGAAGCTTTTCTAAATTGAAAGCGATCAATATGTTCTTCTGCATCAAATAGCAATTCATCTACTTTTGGAATTTGCTTATCCATGACATCTAGCCAACGATTGCGCCAGTTTTCAAATAACTCCTCTGTTTGACCATTCATATTGAGTGCCTTCACTTTTGCTAATTCTTCAAAAATCGGATAATGTTGAATTTGTAATTTTTCTTTATCTAATCGTCCTATTTCTGCATTATGCTTACGTCGCACTACTAAGCCGGCTATTAATAATGCTAATAGTATGACGACAACAATGATGATATACTCCATTGTAAGCCCCCTAATCCCAAAAAAAAATCAATAAATTGGCTATATACGTATTACTAATAATAACATGTTTTTGGGGATTTGTTTAACTATTTACAGGTTTTTTTACTTCGAGATACCCTTATTATCAAAGGAGGACCCTTATGAGAAAGAGAGATGGCCATATACATACACCTTTTTGCCCACATGGTTCAGAGGATTCTTTAGAAAAATACATTACTAAAGCAATAGATGAAGGATTCACTGAAATTACGTTCACCGAGCACGCACCACTACCAATTTCGTTTGTCGACCCTACACCTGACAAAGATAGTGGCATGAAGCCTGAATTGCTCGAAGCTTATTTTGAACAATTACACTTATTAAAAGAACATTATAAAAAGCAAATTATTATTAATATCGGATTGGAAATCGATTATATTGTCGGATTTGAGCAGCAAACCCGAAATTTTTTGACTGAAATAGGTCCAATGCTGGATGATGCCATTCTTTCGGTACATTTCTTACAGCATGCGGGGAACTATACATGCATCGATTTTTCTGAGAATGTGTATTTACAATTCGCGGAACAAGTTGGTGGCATTGAAGCAATGTATAATCTTTATTATGAAACCGTGAAGCAATCAATCGTAGCAGATTTAGGACCTTACAAACCAAGACGTATCGGGCATCCTACACTAATTCATAAATTCCAGCTTGCCCATAACCAATCCATTAACGATCGTGCACAAATTGAAGCAGTATTACAGCTCATGAAAACGCACGGCTATGAACTTGATTTCAATAGTGCGGGATTAAGTAAAATGTATTGTCAGGAGCCCTATCCAAATTATGAATATGCGGCTTTTGCTAAGCAAATTGGTATCCCAATTGTTTTTGGGTCCGATGCGCACACAGCTAAAGATTTACATCAGCATTATGATGCTTTACAACAAAAACTATCTTTTTAATTTTGGAGGCTTTTTATGTTTGCAAAAACAACTTACAGTGGCACCCTTGCCGAGCAATATGAGTTACTATCAAAACAATTAGAAGCACTTTGTCAGGGGGAATCTGATGCCATCGCCAATTATAGTAATGCATCTGCTTTACTCAACCAGTTTTTAACAGACATTAACTGGGTCGGCTTTTACTTTATGAAAGCTGGGGAACTTGTACTTGGTCCGTTCCAGGGCTTACCTGCATGTGTACGTATTCCAGTTGGGCGTGGTGTTTGCGGAACAACCGTTGCCAACAAGGAAACCATTGTCGTTGATGATGTACACGCGTTTCCCGGTCATATCGCTTGTGACGCTGCGTCCAAATCTGAAATCGTGATTCCCCTTATCCAAAACGATGAGGTGATTGGTGTATTAGATATCGATAGTCCTATTGAAGCTCGCTTTCGTCCAGACGATCGAGCAGGCTTAGAAAATTTTGTGTCTGTTTTGCTAAAGCATATTTAAAATAGGAAAAGCTCCCCACGCATGTGGAGAGCTTTTTAGCACTGTATTTGCATTGTTTCTTCAAATAAACAATAACGATTTTTACCATTGCGTTTTGCGCTATACAATGCTGTATCTGCTTGTAAAAAGATATCTTGAAAATCTGGACGCGCATGACGATTCCAAGTAATAAGCCCTGCAGAGATCGTAACCGATGGATTCGTCTTCTTTGGGACAGCCTCTACAATGGACTGGGCAATTTTTAATGCTTCGTGCTCTAAAATATTTGGAATATAGACAGCGAGCTCTTCCCCACCCCATCGTGAACAAATACCGCGTGTACCAATTTGATGTTCGAGTTGCGAGCTTATTTGAATGAGCACTTCATCACCAATTTGGTGGCCAAAAGAGTCGTTTATCTTTTTAAAATTATCAATATCAATTAGTAAAAACATCCCCGAATCATCTTTTTGAATCGACTGCTCCACATAATTATCCGAAAATCGGCGCGCATACAGCTTTGTTAAATGATCACGGTCAACCATATCTTGCAAACGGTCGCGTAAAATCGAGTTCGAAATTGCAAGTGATGAATGATGGATTAATGATTGCATTAATTTAAAGCTGTCAAACGAGAAGAAATAAGGCTCCTCATGTAAAACGATACTAAAGCCAATAATTTTTTCTTCAACAATCATAGGAATTACCATAATGGATTTAAACGGAATTTCCTCATCGATCAGTCGACTAAAATCCGCAATAAACAAAGAATCTTGCGTCACTTCAAAATGCTGTTCGATATGCTCAATATAAATGTGACTCGCTTCTTGTCGGAAGAAATTTGTGCATGCTTCCGTTGAATTAAATTGGTCCCCCTCCTTGAAAAAGAAACCAACCTCATGTGGTTGAACCGACTTTTGTAGCTGCTTTTGTAAAAAAAGTAGCATTTCATTAATCGATAGCTTCATATTCATTCGATGCGATGTTTCATTTATAAGCTGTAAGTCACTTACTAAACGATGAGATTGATGATATAATTTTGCATTTTCGAGTGCATTACCTGAAGCATGTGCTAACATACGAATAAACTCTTTTTCTGTTGTAGAAAAAGTATATTTTAATGGGGCTTTTACCTGTAAAATACCGTATATTGCTTGTCGACCTTTCATAGGTGCATTCAGTAAGCAACGATTTAATTCAAGTGCATTATCCACTTTCATTTTTCCAGACACAAAGGCTTCAATCGTTGACGGACGCTCTGATAAATAATCAAACGGCTTAATATGAACGCGTGTTTGACGATCTTGGTCATTCGATAAAATCAACTCTACTTCAAAATTTGCGAAGTTTTCTTTAATCGTCACCAGTACATTTTCTAAAATAGCATCAATATCCATTGTTGAATGGAATAAGTCCGTGATACTATATAATTTACGGTATTTATTTTCGTTTGCTCGTAAATTATAATTATGGAGTAAAAATTGATATACTTTTGTTATTTCTTGTACAAGTTGCAATGGAAATTGTGCTGGTTTTTCAGCGGCTTCAACTTTAAAAATAACCAAGCCTAAAATAGAGTCTTCCTCCATTAACGGCAATATATGTGTATGATGTTGGAAATAAGTTTGTTTTTGCACTATCCTCGGTATTTCAATAATGTGGTGATTTGTTAATAATGGTTGGACATCCTTTAATGAAAGTTCATTTAAAAACGGATAATCTGTATGATTTGGTTTCAATGAATTCTCATTCACCTGAAATAAAAAGCTGTCTTGCATCGCAAAATATTTATTTAATCCATAAGCCAACAAACTAAAATAATCATTAAAGATAGTTAGTTTATCTTTGGAATCGATACAGAGACTTAACATTTCGGATTTAAATTGATCAACCAATAGTTGATAATCTGTCATTTAACCACCTTTTCTTTCACATTTGCGATTTACGTTATTTCTGCTTACCTCAAGTATACACAATTTAAGTCTATTTGACCATTCGTTTTTGTTATAATTTTCTAAAAAAACCTATCAAAACGTTCATTTTATTGTCATAATAGTACTTTATTCGAATTCAATTTGTTTTTTGGTAGGTAATAAATACTACAAGCCCTCCAATTTTGTGGTTCTATTTATATATACATTTCTATTGACAGTATAATTGGTTGACGCCCATAAAAAAAAAGGATACAATAGCCTTTGTGTAAAATGAATGCAGTAGTTGTAAAACTTGCTTGTGTATTTTATTCCTTCTATTTATAGAACGGTGTATTGCGTAACCCTTTCGGCTGCATGGGCGAAGATACATGAAAATAAAATGCCATGTAAGAATGGGTACAACTGGTTTTTCTTTTACAACAAAAACCAATTTTAAGGAGGAGACACAACTATGTCTCGTTATACAGGTCCATCTTGGAAACTTTCTCGTCGTCTTGGTATTTCATTAAGCGGCACAGGTAAAGAAATCGCTAAACGCCCTTACGCACCAGGTCAACACGGTCCAAACTCTCGCGGTAAAAAATCAGAGTACGGTCTACAATTAACTGAAAAGCAAAAATTACGCCACATGTACGGTATGACTGAACGTCAATTCAAAAACACTTACTTACGTGCTGGTAAATTACAAGGTGTACACGGCGAAAACTTCATGATTTTACTTGAAACTCGTCTTGACAACTTAGTATACCGTTTAGGTTTAGCTCGCACACGTCGTGCAGCTCGTCAATTAGTTAACCACGGCCACATTTTAGTTGATGGTAAACGCGTTGATATCCCATCATTCTCAGTAAAACCAGGTCAAACGATCTCTTTACGTGAGAAATCAGCTAACTTATCAGTAGTTGCTGAATCAATCGAAGTAAACAGCTTCGTACCAGAATATTTATCATTTGATGCTGACACTAAAGTTGGTACATTTGTACGTTTACCAGAGCGCTCTGAATTATCTGGTGAAATCAACGAGCAATTTATCGTAGAGTTCTACTCTCGTTAATAAAACTTCGTTGCATCTAGCAACACGAAAAGCCTTAGAAACCTTGTTAATTCAAGGGTTTCGAGGCTTTTTTCTTTTATCGAACTTTGCAATAGAATGCATTAAAATGCTTTTCATAAGGTTTTTAATAGGGTTGGAAAAATAAGCTTGGAGAACGTGTGTGTAGGAATAAGTGAGTGCAGTGCTTAATAAATAACTCAAGCCCTCCTCCACTGAGATATAAACAGTAGTTAAGGGCTTTGAAAATTATTTTTTATTTTGTAAATTATAAAGCATAGTAATGAGCTCTTCCCTAGTCGCTGGTCGTTTTAAAAACGTACCATCCGATACTCCGTTTGCTTTTGCCCATTCAACCGCTTCTTTTGCCCACGCTGCTGGTGGTGCATCTTTTACGTATAGTTCTTTTTCCACCATTTCCGCCTCCTTTGTATGATCCTGTACAATTAACTGTACCTTCAGCTTACTGTTAGATGGTACAATAACTTGCCCCTCTAGCTTATATCCTTTGGGTATACTCCAATTACTTTTAATTTCAAAATGGGAGTAATCGGCCTTACCTGCAGCAACCCATGATGCTTGTCCACCCCATGTAATGCCTATTTTTTGTGCAATTGCACCAACCTTAGCTAATGTCGCTGCATCGTATAAGGACTTCGGGGGACTAACTGCAATATCCCATGCTAAACGCCCGCTATGGTTACTGTTTAATGTCCAAGTAACGATCGGACCTGGTCGCGTGCGTCCCTGTGCATATAAATACTTTTGTCGCTCCAAACTTCGATATGTTTCAGTGATGAATATATCCCTAATTTCGGCTTTATAACATTCTTGAAAAAGCAATCGACAGGCCAATTGAGCTGCTGTAGTAAGCTCTGATAAATCACGACTTGTAGTAGTTACGCTCATTGTTTATCACCTCCTTAGATAACTTCAGTAAGTTCAAACACGCTTCCCCGTAACAGCCATTAGATAAAAACGGTCATTTAGAGCATCAGCTAAAGTAAAGACCGATTGCAATGGATACATAGAATTTTGATCCATTACATATTGTAGTTAATCCATTTTTATTATTTCAAAATAATATAATATTACTAAATCCATAGTATGCGCTTCCCTGCTGATCGGTGTGTGTGGATGCCCTCAACGCTTCATACTAATGCGGTTTAGCTGCTTTTATTTATGAGACCGAGCATTCTTCAAACTAGATAAGTAAAACAGCGTCATATTTTCTCGGCATCGCCCGTACTCATTTCACAATAGCTCTAGCATTATTGCACGCATTTCTTCAACAACTTAACCACTCATTCCAAATTGAACAAAATGAACAAAAGGGTTTCCTATTTAAATAAAGCGCTTACAATTTTAGTTGTGCTAGAACAGATGATTGCAAACAATTTAAAGAAAATATGCTTTATAAACAGAAAATAGGCATTTTCAACAGGATAACCTTATCCCCTTTAGCCGAATAGTTTTTATGAACAAAACAACACACGCTAAATAATTAGGTGTATTATAACAACAGTTCGAACGAATAGCAGATTTTTAACAAACTATAATAAGGAAGAAGGATTTTCCATGAAGTACCTAAAAAATTTGACGGTACAAGTTATCACAGCCATTATTCTCGGGATTATTGTTGGAGCCATTTGGCCGGAGTTTGGCGCGAGTTTAAAAATTTTAGCGGATTTATTTATTAAATTAATTAAGATGCTCATTGCACCGATTATATTTTTAACAGTTGTTATTGGGATTGGTAGTATGGGCGACATGAAAAAAGTCGGGAAAATTGGGGGAAAAGCGCTCATTTACTTCGAAATCGTTTCAACAATTGCTTTAGCAATTGGTATTTGCGTTGCATTGTTCATTAATGCAGGTTCTGGTATTGACACAACACATGCTGGGGATGCCGATATTTCAAAATATACTACGGCTGCTGAGGAAAACAGTGATGCGGGGTTAGGCGGATTCATTTACAATATCATTCCGGATAATTTTGTAGGTGCACTGGCGAATGGGGATTTATTGCCTACATTATTATGTGCCGTATTATTCGGGATTGCGTCTGCTTCACTTGGAGAAAAAACAAAGCCGGTCATTACCTTTTTAGAACAGGTATCGGAAATTTTCTTCAAAATCGTTAGCATCGTTATGAAAGTGTCACCAATCGGGGCATTCGGGGCGATGGCTTATACAATCGGTAATTTTGGTTTAGGCTCATTAAAATCACTTGGATTATTAATGATCGCGGTTTATATTACAATGTTCTTGTTCGTCATTGTTGTATTAGGATTAATCGCACGTTTCTTTGGCTTTAACATTTTCAAGTATATTGCCTATATTAAAGAGGAAATTTTCTTAGTAATTGGGACTTCCTCTTCAGAATCGGCACTCCCTTCCATGATGCGCAAGCTTGAAAATTTAGGCTGTTCCAAACAAGTTGTTGGATTAGTTGTGCCAACCGGCTATTCCTTTAATTTAGATGGGACGTCCATTTACTTATCAATGGCTACGCTGTTTATTGCACAGGCGTATGGTGTACATCTGACTTGGATTGAACTCATTACATTGCTTGGAATCTTAATGATCACCTCTAAAGGAGCTGCTGGTGTAACAGGTTCAGGCTTTATTACACTTGCTGCTACACTCGCTGCTTTCCCAATGGTACCTGTTGAAGGGATTGCCCTACTGATTGGTGTAGACCGCTTCATGTCAGAAGCACGCGCCGTGACCAACTTAATCGGTAATGGGGTAGCCTGTGTCGTTATTTCCAAAAATGAAAAAGAATTTACATCAAACACCACTTCACAATCAATTGCCATTAAATCATAATTATCACCAACCGCTTCTTTTCTAGGAAAGAGGCGGTTTTTACCGTTTTAACAGGAGTTTATCAAACACAAATAAAGGGCTAAGTATAGAGTTAACTTCTCTACTAGCCCTTCGTTTTTAGTTACAATAATGCAACCCACGTCAAAATAATTAAGATGATTACGACAAATAATGAGGCGAAAAATGCTTTCCACTTCGAAATTTTATGTACCTCTGATATCCCGACAATTGTAATTACAAACGTCCAAACACTCGCAATGATAATTAGCGTTCCACAAATAAATTGTAAAATATAGTCGCTCATCCCTGGCTGCATATAGGGGATATTAAAAAACGACTGCGGGGCGAACTGCATCCAAAATAAGACCATTGGCAAAATCCAAATATACGGTATCATTGTCATACTAATCATGCGGAACATTTCTTTAAACTTTCCTACACCACCAAAAATTTTTGCGGCTAGCATCAATACCCCTGCCGATAATAGCGTCGATACGAAATACAGTAGAAAGCTAGACATGAATGTAGAGTATACAATTTCGCCAACTGTATATTCCCCTGTAAACTTTTGGCCAAAAAAGCTAATTAAATTACTCCCAAACATACCAACAACACCAACAAAGATGAAGTATGGCAAATTTTTTGTCGTTAATACGTAGCGTATCGTATCACGGGGCTTTATCGCAATGCTTAAAATCGCGTGCCGATCATCGACAAATGTATCTGGTAGATTACTCAAAAATAGAACCTCCTTAGAAAAACATATTTCGTGCCAAAATCACGCGAAATGATGTCTTTTTATGTGGATTTCCTTGAAAAAATAATTCCTTTTCCATCCACTAAAAAAATATATAGTATCTATTATACTAATATCTATCCGGTGATTCAAAGTTATGGCCCTTTTGTGGCATTGATTGGAACATAGCCTGCCTGTTCAAGCAGTTGCTGCCCTTCCGATGATGTGACCCAATCAATAATTTTTTGTACTTGAGGATTACTATTTTGCGTTGTGACAATATAAAATTCATTTGTTATCGGGTAGGCTTCACTGCGAATCATATCCACAGTTGGTGCAATCCCATCTACCTCAAGCAATTTTATTTCATCATTTTTGACCATTTCATTCGAATAATAGCGGAATGTATAGCCAATCGCATTATTATAATTGCGGTATTTAGACACTTCCTCGATAATCCCCCCCATACCTTGTGCAATGTTTTCCGTTGGAGCCTCCATAATTGGCTTATCCCCCATTAAATTTTGCAGGGCCGTTTGTGAGCCACTATCTTGAGGACGTTGGAATGCACGAATGGCTTCATCTTTACCACCTACTTGTGACCAATTTGTTATTTCCCCAGCATAAATAGCTTTAATTTGATCGAGTGTTAATCCATCAATTTTATTTTTGGCATTAACAAAGAAGACAAAGGCCTCTTTGCCAATCGGCGTTAATTGCAACTCCACCCCATTTGCTTTTGCCGAATTAATCTGTTGCTCAGACGGGGCCAAAGCGAAAATTAAATCTACATTTCCTTCGATTAAATTACGATAAGCAGTCGGTGTTTTATTGACCATTACCTCACTCTCATATGGCTGATAGTCTTTCTTTGGATAAATGGCCTCTGCAAATGCCGCATATAACGGATAAAAAGCTGTTGCCCCATCAATAATTGGCAATGGTTCCTGTAGCTGTACGCTCGCCTCATGTTCCATTTTTACTACATGATTCTTCTCCGTAAATGGCATATATTGATAAACATCGACCTCTGCATCAACAGTCGGAATTTGATTTTTATAAAGCTCCTTAAATGGGGTAATAAACGCGATTAATAATGTAATGACAGCAAGTACCCCAACCACTTGCTTTCTCTTTTTCGTCGTAAAAAATTGAAACATCATCAACATGATTATGCTAAACAAAACAATCGCCGCAACAATGATAAAGGATACATAATAAAACCCACCATTTAATGAAACGATTAGCAACAGCATGATTGTACCAATTGTTAGCGCGACACCAATAAGGACGAGCCCCATAATACGAAAAATGATTTGTCCTAGATCCATCCTATACACCTCTCTTCCATAAGAACATTTCTCTTCTTTTCAAAATTCCCCTCTCAAATGCCAGAAAAACACTCCAAATGACTTGGAGTGTTTTCCACTTATACTAAATTTATGCGAATTTCACCATATGGTATTTTTTCTTACCGCGACGAATGATGGCAAATGCATCTTCTAAACGGTCTTTTCCGTCAATGACATATTCTAAATCCGTAATCTTTTCGCCGTTTACACTAATCGCACCGTTTGTTACATCTTCACGTGCTTGGCGCTTTGATGAAGAAATGCCTGCATCCACGATTAAGTCGACGATATTCTTATCTTCTTTTGACACTTCTACAGAAGGAACACCCGCGAAGGCTACTTTCATTTCATCTACTGATAATGCTTTTAAGTCACCAGAGAATAATGCAGCGGTAATGCGCTCTGCTTGTGCTAAACCTTCTTCACCGTGAATTAGCTTTGTCATTTCAGCAGCTAAAGCTTTTTGTGCTTTACGTAAATGTGCTTCTGTTTCAACGCTTTCTGCTAACGCCTCGATTTCAGCGCGACTTAAGAATGTGAAGATTTTTAAGTATTTTACAACATCTGCATCGGCTGTGTTAATCCAGAATTGGTAGAACTCATATGGGGATGTTTTCGTACCATCTAACCATACGGCACCACCAGCTGTTTTACCGAATTTCGTCCCATCTGCCTTTGTAACAAGTGGAATTGTAATACCAAATGCTTTTGCGCTTTCATCATGTGTTTTACGAATCATCTCTAACCCAGTCGTGATGTTACCCCATTGGTCCGAACCACCGACTTGAATGCGAACATTATGGTGATCGTATAAGTGATTGAAGTCGATCCCTTGAATTAATGTGTACGCAAATTCAGTAAATGAAATACCTGAATCTAAGCGAGATGCTACCGTATCTTTATTTAAAATATAATTAACATTGATTAGTTTTCCGTAATCGCGTAAAAAATCGATTAATGTAAGTGGACCAATCCAATCATTATTATTGACTAATTTTGCAGCATTTTCAGCACCAGAAGAGAAGTCGAATAAACGCTCCATCTGCTTTTTAAGGCCTTGTACGTTTTTCTCTACTTGCTCCATCGTTTGTAATTGGCGCTCTTCTGAGCGACCTGATGGATCTCCTACTGTACCTGTTGCGCCCCCAACTAATAAGATTGGTGAGTGGCCAGCTTGTTGGAAACGGCGTAATGTTAAAAGCGGCACAATATGTCCGATATGCATCGAGTCAGCTGTTGGGTCAACCCCTACGTATAATGATACCTTTTGTTCATTTAATAGCTTCTCCATACCTTCTGCATCTGTTTGCTGGTATAACAAACCACGCCATTCTAAATCTTGTAATAATTCGTTTGTCATTGTTATTCTCTCCTTTTACATGTTGGATCATTTGCATTGTAAGGAAAAACAAAAAAACGCCCCTACACGCAAATTTGCATGCAGGGACGTCAAATCATCAATTTAACGCGGTACCACCCGGCTTGAAGAAAAAACCTTCTTCCACTTTAAGCGTCTATATCGCTGACGATGCGCCAAGCTCCAAGAACGTAATTCATAAAAGCGCTATGTCTAGCTTTCACCAACCGCTAGCTCTCTAAATCAGGGAACGTTTTTACTACTGCAAACTCTTCAATGCTTGAATTTTATAATCTCTATTCTACTTAGATTTCGGGTGATGTCAATAATTATATTCGTTCACAGAACAAATATGCTATAATAAACAAGATTTTAGGAGGGCGATGATGTGAAAGAATGGCTTAATCAATTAAATGAAAAAATCGAAACCCTTGCTTCTTCAAAACGAATGCGCTATGTAAGAATTACAGGTGACGTATTTTGGAATCTATCCTTATTAGCAATTATTTTTATTACGACCGTTGTCATTTTATTTGGTGGCATTGGCTTAGGATACTTTGCATCACTAGTAAAGGACGAGCCATTACGTTCGAAAGAAGAGATGCGCGAGCAAATTTTTAGCTATGAAGAAACAAGTGAAATTTACTTTGCGAATGATATTTACATAGGGAAAATTCGAACAGATTTAGACCGACGTGAAACTTCGCTCGCAAATATATCACCAACTGTTATTAACGCTGTAATGGCAACAGAAGATGAATACTTCCGTGAGCACCCTGGGATTGTACCAAAGGCTGTGCTACGCGGGCTGCTACAAGATGTCACAAATTCATCAACGCAGACAGGTGGTTCAACGCTTACCCAGCAATTAATTAAAAACCAAATTCTAACGAACGAAGTATCTTATGAGCGTAAGGCCAAAGAAATTTTACTTGCCTACCGCTTAGAACACTTCATGTCAAAGGAAGAAATTTTAGAGGCTTATTTAAATATCATTCCATATGGACGTAACTCATCTGGCCGCAATATCGCGGGGATTGAAACGGCCGCGCAAGGTATTTTTGGCATTAGCGCTTCTAAATTAAACTTACCACAATCGGCTTATATTGCGGGAATTCCACAGGCACCGTTTAAATACACGCCTTTCACAAATAAAGGTGAGAAAAAAAGCGATGAAGGTATGCAGCCCGGTATCGACCGAATGAAGACGGTTTTGTCCCGTATGCTAGAGGTTGGCTATATTACAGAAAACGAGTACAAAGAAGCCATTAGTTATGATATTAAAAAGGATTTTAAAGATCGTGAACAACGTGCCGAAGATAAATATCCTTGGCTAACGGTTGAATTAGAAGAACGTGCCAAAGAAATTTTTGCAAAAATCCTTGCTGAAAAAGATGGGATTGACCCTGCACGTCTAAAAGAAGAATCAAACTTACAGGAAAAGTATTCGATTTTAGCAGACCGTTTATTACGCTCTGGTGGGTATCGTATATACTCCACAATCGACAAAGATATGTATGACACGATGCAACAAGTGACACAGGATTACACATTATACGGTCAAACGTATAAGAAAAAAGATAAAGACCCTGAAACAGGTGAAGAAATCGAAGTGGATGTACCGGTACAAACAGGTAGTATCGTCATTGACAACAAAACCGGCAAAATTTTAAGCTTTGTTGGTGGACGTGATCATGAGCTAGAGCAGTTAAACCATGCTACTAAGGCATACCGCTCAAATGGTTCGACAATGAAGCCGTTATTAGCCTATGCCCCTGCATTAGAATATGGTGTCATTGGTGCGGGTAGCCCGGTTGTCGATGTCAAATTTAAGCGCTCTTATGATAACTATGAACCAGTTAACTACAATCCGAACCAAGAGCTCGGTATTATTCCAGCGCGCCAAGCTGTAGCTTCTTCACAAAACTTACCTGTATTACGCCTATATGATTCGATTTTAGATCGACGTCCTGCTACATTTTTAGAAAATATGGGCTTCTCTAAATTAACAGAAGGTGACTATGTCAACCTTTCAACATCAATCGGTGGTTTAACATACGGAGCATCTGTTGAAGAAAATACAAATGCCTATGCAACCTTTGCAAATGGCGGACAATTTATTGATGCCTATATGATTGAACGCATTGAAGATTTAGATGGCAATATCATCTATCAACATAAAGCGGAGCCCGTTCAAGTATTTTCACCAGAAACAGCTTATATGATGACAGATATGCTTCGCGGTGTTTTAAAAGAAGGTGGGACGGCTACTTTAGCGAAAAGCCAGTTGAAATTCTCATCAGACTTTGCCGCAAAAACTGGGACGACGCAAGATCATAATGACGTATGGTTAGTTGGCTATAATCCGAATATTTCAATCGGTGTATGGCTAGGATATGACAAACCACGTACGTTAAATGCATTTAATAATCGCTATCAGCATCCAAGTAATCGTGTCAACCGCTTATGGGCCAAGTATTTAAATGCACTTTATGATATCAATCCCGAATATATCGCGACAAAAGAAACATTCAAGCAGCCAGATGGGGTTGTGAGTAGATCATTCTGCGGTATTTCAGGTTTAGCCTCATCTACATCTTGTGCAAATGCAGGCCTAGTACGTACCGATTTATTCAATAAAAATGTATTTTTACCTACACAGCCGGATGACAGTTTCGTATCATCAACAACGGTTGTGATTAATGGCAAGACTTATGCAGCCTTACCTACAACGCCTACAGAATTCGTACAAATGAATGGCTTTGGACTCAACCAAAACTTCATTGATCGTATGTTAGGTAAATTAGGGGGGGACGCATCAAAATTATTACCGTCAAGCTCTGGAAATAGCGTTGTTGCAGGCGCTTCGTTTAATGCAGATAGCCAAGCCCCGGAAGCAGTTTGGGCTAAATTGGAAAATGGTTCCTTATCTTGGGCACCATCTGCTTCAAATGATGTCGTAGGCTATCGTGTCTACAGTGTTATAGATGGCGGTCTATCATTTGTTCGTTCAATCAAATCTTTTGAAGGCTTACAAATGAACGTTTCACCTGGCGTACGCTATATCGTGAAAGCTGTGGATATTAGTGGCTTTGAATCAGCTAGTTCAAATGAAGTCGGTGAAATTATCGAAATTCCAGAACCACCAATTACAGAAGAAAATCCAGATACAACAACACCAGAGGAAACCCCGGAAAATCCAGCACCTGAGGAAACACCAGATTCTGGGGAAAACCCTGATGACACAACTGATACAATAGAATAATCTCAAGATAAACAAAACCGCCCGAGCTCAAATTGAACTCGGGCGGTTTTTTATAATTCCGTTTCGATTGCACTATTTTTTTATAACGGCTTGTAATTTTTTAACGGCTTCATCGATTTCCTGCTCTGTCACCGTTAATGGTGGTAATAAACGGATTACTTTTGGCCCTGCCGCTACCGTTAATACCCCTGCTTCATCTAAAGCAGTTACGTACGGTGCTACATCTTCTCCACCTAAGCCAAGACCTAGCATTAAGCCTTTCCCCTGAATCGTATATTTTTCTTCTGGGAATGCTTGCTGTAGCTTTTCGACAAGGTATGCGGATTTTTGATTGACATTTTGTAAAAACGCCTCATCAAATACATGATTAATAACGGTTTGTGCCACTGCAACCGCTAATGGGTTACCGCCAAATGTTGTACCATGTGTACCTGCGTTAAAGGTAGTAAAAAATTTCTCTTTCCCTAAAATTCCGCCAATTGGGAAGCCGCCACCAAGCCCTTTTGCCATAGATACGATATCTGGCTTGATCGCTGTTTGCTCAAAGGCAAAGCGTGTGCCTGTACGGCCGATTCCTGTTTGTACTTCATCAACAATGACTAAAACCTCTGAACTTGCCTGAATGTCTGCAATGGCTTGTGCGAACTCTTCTGTCACACTATTGACGCCACCTTCACCTTGAATGATTTCAAGCATGATCGCTGCTGTTTCAGAATCAACCGCAGCTTTTAATTGTTCGACATCATTGAATGGTAATGTAATGAACTCACTTACTAATGGACCAAAGCCTTGACGCACTTTGTCTTGCCCTGTTGCACTCATCGCACCAAATGTACGACCATGGAAGCTTTGTTCGAACACAATGATTTTATGCTTCCCTGTATGCTTACGTGCTAGCTTGATTGCCGCTTCATTTGCCTCTGCACCACTATTACAGAAAAATGCATAATCAAGTGGCACATCCTTTACTAATGAAGTAGCAAGTTGCTCTTGGCCTGGACTTTCAAATAAGTTACTAATATGCCATAGCTTTTCGCTCTGTGTTTTAATTGCTTCTACAATGGCTGGGTGTGCGTGCCCTAAGCTACAAACTGCAATCCCACTTGTAAAATCTAAATAACGCTTCCCCGTTGTATCAAAAACTTCTGTTCCTTTCCCTTCAACTATTGCGAAGGGTCTTCTTGCGTAATTTTGAAATAATGCACTCATCTTACTAGCTCCTCACTTTTAATCGTCGTACCTGTCAATGTTTCATTAACGATTTGAACAGATGGAATACCTGCCTGTAAACAATTTAGCGCCCCTTGTACTTTCGGAATCATACCACCATAAATATGACCTTCTTCAATCCAGTTATTAATGAGGCTCGGTGTTACCTCGGTTTGATATTCATCATTAATGCGAATCCCTGCAACATCTGTTACAAGTAATAAGCAATCCGCGCCAACTGCAAGCGCGATTTCACTGGCTACCGTATCCCCGTTAATATTAAGTGCCTGACCATCTTCCGTTGCCCCAATACAAGCAATGACTGGTACTACACCCGCTTCTGTTAACGTATTTAAAATTTCCACATTCACTTGCTTTACTTCCCCAACGTATTGATACGTCGAAAAGTCTAAATAATCACTTGTTAAAAGGGCGTTGTCAAAGCCATTTAATCCTATTGCCGCAATGCCAGCCGCCTGTAGCTCATGTACAAGGGCAGGATTTACTTTACCAATTAGCGTCGATTGTACGATACCAATCATTTCTTCGCTTGTGACACGCAAGCCATTTACTGTATGTGATGTAATTCCGGCAGCAGCTAATTCACGGTTAATCGCTGGACCACCACCATGCGTAATAATAAGTTGAATTCCTTGTGCTTGTAAGGCTTTGAAATTGCGAAAGAAGGCCTCATTAAGACCTTCTAGCGTACTACCTCCGAGCTTAATCACCATTTTACGAGCGGTAAGATGCGTTGATTTGAACGTAGTCATAAGTTAAATCACACCCCCATGCAAAGCCGTGTCCTTCTCCTACCTCTAATGACACATAAATTTTTACTTCATGCTGCTTTAAAATCTCAATAAGTGCTTCTTCTGAGAATTGAATTGGTTCGCCGTTTTCAACCATTGTCGCGCCGCCAATTTTAATTGTAATTTTTTCAGGATCGACCGTTGCGCCTGAATAGCCAACCGCCGCAATAATACGTCCCCAGTTCGCGTCACAGCCAAACACCGCAGTTTTGACAAGTGGTGAGCCGACAACTGTTTTCGCGATTTTACGTGCTTCCTCATCTGAAAGAGCACCCTCTACCTCAACCTCGATTAGCTTTGTTGCCCCTTCTCCATCACGCGCGATTGATTTTGCTAAATCTTCTGCTACAAGGCGTAATGCTGTATAGAAGTTTTCCCAATCTGGATGTGCAGGCGATAAAGGCTCATTACCAGCTAAGCCGTTTGCCATCACGACAACCGTATCATTTGTAGACGTGTCGCCATCTACTGTAATCGAGTTAAATGTGCAGTCTGTTACACTCGATAATGCTTTTTGTAATTCTTCTGATTCGATATTGGCATCCGTTGTGATAAAGCCAAGCATTGTGGCCATATTTGGCTCAATCATCCCCGAGCCTTTCGCTGTGCCAGATACTAATACTTCCTTGCCATCAATGACTGTTGCGTACGTCGTATTTTTCATCACCGTATCGGTTGTCATAATTGCCTGAGCGAAATCGATGCCGCTTTCTAGCTTCGAATCCGGTTGAAGTAATGCCATCCCATTTTTTATTGGTTCCATTTTCATAATTTCACCAATAACACCTGTTGAAGCGACCCCAACTAGATTCGCATCAATGCCTAATTTTTCGCCTGCTAGCTTTTGCATTTCATAAGCATCTGCTAAGCCCTGCTTCCCTGTACAAGCATTCGCATTACCTGAGTTTACAATGATTGCTTGCATTTTTTTCGTAGTGTATACGACTTCCTTTGTTACTTTAATTGGTGCGGCTTGAACGGCATTTGTCGTAAACACGCCTGCAACGCTTGCAGGAACCTCACTCATTAAAATCGCTAAATCCTTTTTCTTATGCTTAATCCCTGCATGTACACCAGCTGCCGTAAAGCCTTTTGGTGATACGATGTTTTTACTTGATAATTTTTTCATCTCTATCATAGATGCCATTGATATTGCCCCCTAATTTAAATAAAGTATGGTACTAATTGTAAGCCTGTTTGCTGTGGTAACCCGAATTGAACGTTCATATTTTGAATCGCTTGACCTGCCGCGCCCTTCACTAAGTTATCAATCACCCCAATGATTGTTGCGCGCTTAGTGCGTTCATCAAGCTTAACGTAAATATCACAGAAGTTAGAGCCCTTTACCCGATTTGTACCGATTGCATTCGCATCTTGGATTACACGAATGAATGGATGGTTTTTGTACGTTTCATTTAAACAATCGATTAATTGCTGCTGTGTAACGCCCTCTGTCACCTGTGCATAAGATGTTGCTAAAATACCGCGCGTCATTGGCACTAAATGTGTATTAAATGTAATCGTTGTATCAACCCCCGCAAATAAGCGAATGGCCTGTTCGATTTCAGGTATATGTTGATGTTCATTAATTTTATAAATAGAGAAGCTTTCATTTGCTTCACTAAAATGTGCGGCTTGTGATGGCTTGTTACCCGCACCTGAAATCCCACTTTTCGCATCAATAACTAAAAAGCTTGGATCAATTAATTGATGCTTTAATAACGGCAATAGCGACATTAACACCGCTGTCGGATAGCAGCCTGGGTTGGCGATTAACTCTGCCCCACGAATTTCTTGCTCATTCCATTCTGTTAAGCCATAAACACTTTTGTTCACTACGTCTTGTGGAGCGGGTGCTTTTTTATACCAATGCTCATAGCTCGCTAAATCCTTCAATCGAAAATCACCCGACAAATCAATGAGCTTTGGTCCTAAACCAACAAGTGGTGGGAATAGACTACTCGATACTCCCGATGGCGTACTTGCAAACACAACATCGTATTTTGCTAACGCATCATAATCAATTTTTTGTAACGGTACATTATATAAATCTGCTAAATGCGGAAATTTATCTGAAAAAATGGTTCCTTCTTCAGATGATGTAAATAAATCAATATGTTCAACCTCTTTATGATTATGCAAAAAGCGCAATAGCTCTAAACCGCCATAGCCTGTTGCACCGATAATTCCTACCTTCATTATGTCACCTCATATTTTTGTTTTAGTTGTTTGGAACAACCATTCGTAAGCTACTCTATAAATAAATGATAAAACTAAGTATAATTATGTATAAATATTTAGTCAACTGTATTTTTATATATTTATCTATAATTCTAAATTTTATTTTATATTTGACAGACAAAAAGGGAAAAGCTACCTTTGCCGTAGCTTTCCCCTTTAAATTTAGTCTTCCATTGTTGAAAGGTCACCTGTTGGTAAATTTAATTCCCAAGCTTTTAACACGCGGCGCATAATTTTACCGCTACGTGTTTTTGGCAGCTTCTCTTTAAATTCGATTTCACGTGGTGCCGCATGCGCGGAAAGCCCTGTTTTTACAAAGTCACGAATTTCGGCTTCTAGCTGTTCAGTAGGCTCTACTCCTTCACGCAGCGAAACAAAGGCTTTAATAATTTCTCCACGTACTGGGTCAGGCTTCCCGATAACCCCTGCCTCAACTACATCAGGATGCTCTAATAATTTACTTTCCACCTCAAATGGGCCAACACGCTCACCTGCTGTCATAATCACGTCATCGACACGCCCTTGGAACCAGAAGTAGCCTTCATCATCCATATAAGCCGAATCCCCTGAAACATACCACTCCCCTTTTAAGAAGTAGGATTCATAACGCTCTGGGTTGCCCCAAATTTGACGCATCATTGCGGGCCAGCCTTTTTTCACGGCTAAATTGCCCATTGTAAATGGCGGTACTTCATTTCCTGAATCATCCACTATTGTTGCGTAGATACCCGGTACTGGTTTCCCCATCGAACCAGGCTTAATGACCATTGATGGGTAATTACAAATCATATGCCCACCTGTTTCAGTCATCCACCATGTATCATGAATGCGGTGATTTAATATTTCCATTCCCCATCGTACAACCTCTGGATTTAACGGCTCCCCAACCGATAATACATGACGCAGTGACGATAGATCATATTGATTAATGACATTAGGTCCTGCTCCCATTAACATGCGGAATGCCGTTGGTGCACTGTACCATACTGTTACCCCGTATTCTTGAATGGCACCATACCAAGCTTGCGGACTAAAACGCCCACCGATGATGACATTCGTTATACCATTTAACCATGGGCCAAAGATGCCATATGCTGTTCCAGTAACCCACCCCGGATCGGCTGTACACCAATAAATATCATCTTGCTTTAAATCCAATACCCATTGTGCGGTTTGATATTGTTGCACCATAGCATAATGTACATGCAATACGCCCTTAGGTGCCCCTGTCGAACCCGATGTATAATGTAAAATAGAGCCATCTTCTTTATCTACCCATTCTATGTCAAATTCCTTAGATGCCTCTTGTAACTCTTTATTAAAATCAATCACATTTGCTGTTTCTTCAATGTCCTCGCCAACTAAAAATACCGTTTTTAAATGCGGTAACTTGTCCATTGGTACACGTTCGAATAATGCTGGTGTCGTCACAATCGCTACCGCCTCACTATCAGCTAAACGGTCATATACGGCACCTTCCATAAACGCTTCAAATAATGGACCGACAATCGCACCGATTTTCAACGAGCCTAGTAAACTAAAATACAGCTCTGGTGTTCGAGGCATAAAAATGAAAATGCGATCTCCTTTTTGTAAATTCGACTTTTCTTTAATGACGTTTGCAGCTTGATTGGAATAATGCATCATGTCTTCAAATGTATAAGCTTCTTTACGTGTACCGTCATTATAATGGAGCGCTACTTTGCTTTTTAAAGCTGTCTTCGCATGGCGATCAATTGCTTCATATGCAATATTGACCTTCCCTGTTTCATACCAAGAAAATGCTTTTTCAGTGTTTGTCCAGTCGTGTGTGCGAGCTGTTTCCTCATAATTTTTTAAATTATGCTCCCCTGGAATTACAGCTAATTTCTCCATCGTTTTCATCCCCATGAAAAAATCCCCCTTTTATATAACATATTTATATTTTACAATACTGTACTATAATAGGCAAAAGAATTTTAAATTTTCACATAATTAAGTTATTTGTCGCAATTTTAAGCGTTTTTTCGTATTAATTAGAGTATAATGGAATTATCATAAGCAGGTGGTGTGACTATGAATCATGTAAAAAATCAGTATTGCCTTGAATTCGAAACGAGGCATGGTAAAGTTTTAGTAGAAGGTCCTGTTCCTTCTGAGCGGCTTGCGTCGTATACCTTACACGAAGATTTAAAAGCCTTTAGACCTTCACATCAGCAACATGTGGCGCTAGTAGGTATCGCAAAGCTAGAAGAGGGGCGCATAATCGTCATCCGACAAGAGGATATGATTGTCGGATATGTGACGTATTTGTACCCTGATCCACTCGAACGTTGGGCAGAAGATCGTATACCAAATATGATTGAGCTCGGGGCAATTGAAGTAATTCCTGCATTTCGTGGAACTGGTGCAGGTAAAAAGTTATTAGAGGTATCCTTTATGGATGACGCAATGGAAGATTATTTAGTCATTACAACAGAGTATTATTGGCACTGGGATTTAAAAGGGACAGGTCTTACGGTGTGGGATTATCGAAATATGATGGAGCGCATGATGACATCTGCCAATTTTGAATACTATGCAACGGATGACCCTGAAATCACCTCCCATCCCGCCAACTGTTTAATGGCACGTGTAGGGGCACGTGTGGAAACAGAGACACTCGAACGTTTTGACAGGCTACGCTTTAGAAGTCGCTTCATGTATTAATTCTTATCACAAGGGGGATTATCAAATGATTGTCGAAGAAATTATGAACCGCGAATTACATACGCTCATGCCGGAAAATTCTGTGCGTGATGCTGTGCGCTTAATGCGAGAAAAGAATATCCGGCATGTTCCAATTATTAATAGCGAAAAAAAGGTAGTAGGCATCATTACCGACCATGACATAAAAAAAGCACTGCCTTCATGCCTACGAGAAGAGCCGAATTCCACAATTTACGATGCAGCAATTGGAGAGGTCATGACGAAAAATCCACTTGTCGGTCATCCACTCGATTTTGTAGAAGAAGTTGCGCTTACATTTTACGAATCAAAAATTAGCTGCTTACCCATTGTTTCAGCGAACGAATTGATTGGGATTGTAACAACAACCGACTTACTATATACGTATATCGAATTAACCGGTACAAACCAACCAGGCTCTAAAATCGATATCCGCGTCGATAATCGTCCAGGTATGTTATTTGAAATTACAAAGGTATTCCATGAAAACAAAGCCAATGTGTTAAGTGTACTCGTCTACCCAGATGGTGAAAGCGAAACAACAAAAATTTTAAGTGTCCGTTTACAAGTAATTAATCCACTTCAAATTATTGAAGAATTACGAAATCAAGGCTACAACGTGCTGTGGCCACATTTACCTGGCGTCACACTATGAAAAAAGCCGTTTTTATTTATTCGCCAGACCAGCTCAATTACAAATTTTCGGACACACACCCGTTTAATCATAAACGCTTACATTTAACCATTGACTTACTTAGAAATATCGGCGCTCTATCCGATGATGACATCGTACCTGCACGAATGGCAACGGACGAAGAAATTGCGCTGGCACACGATCCACAATACATTGATATCGTCAAAAAGGCAGGTCATGGTGAGCTCACTTCACTTCAAGGCGAACCATTCGGCATTGGCACAGAAGATACGCCGATGTTCACCAATATGCACGAGGCAAGTGCACTTCTCGTTGGTGGTACATTACAGGCTGTTGACTATGTGCTACAGGGAAAATCCGAGCACGCTATCAATCTTGGTGGCGGCTTACATCATGGCTTTCGCGGACGCGCATCCGGTTTTTGTATTTATAATGATAGCAGTGTAGCGATTAAATACATTCAAGAAAAATACGGCTTGCGTGTCCTCTATGTCGATACAGATGCACATCATGGAGATGGCGTACAATGGTCGTTTTACGATGACCCGAATGTTTGTACCTTGTCCATTCACGAAACCGGTCGTTATTTATTCCCAGGTACCGGTAATATTACCGAACGTGGCAATGGCGAGGGGTATGGGACTTCATTTAACTTTCCCATTGACGCGTTCACTGAAGATGAAAGCTTTTTACAAGTATATGAGCAATCGATGCGTGAAGTATTTGAATTTTTTAAGCCTGATGTGGTGTTAACACAAAATGGTGCAGATGCCCATTACTTTGACCCACTTACCCATTTATACGGAACGATGAATATTTATAAAGAAATTCCGAAACTGGCACATAAATTAGCCCATGAATATTGCGATGGACGATGGATTGCAGTTGGTGGTGGTGGCTACGATATTTGGCGAGTTGTACCACGCGCTTGGAGTTATATTTGGACAGAAATGACCGACCAACAAGCGCCAACTGGTCCTCTTCCACAAGCTTGGTTAGACAAATGGCAAGTAGAGTCACCGGTACCATTCATTCCAACATGGGAAGACCCAGATCCATTATACGAGGCCATTCCACGTAAAGCTGAAATCGAGGAAAAAAATGCTCAAATGCTAGAAAAAGCCTTACATATGGTTCGTTCAGAGAAAAATCGTTTGTAAGTATCCTAACTATGCGAACCCTTCACAAGTTTGCATAGTTTTTTGACGATTGGAAAATATATGTTTTCATCATACAAGCCGTACAATGGGTGACTGGCATTCCACACTTTTCGCCTGTTTTGTATTTTTCTAAAATTCGCCTGTTATTCACAGTAAATGCTGAGAAAATAGACTATAATGGTTGTATTAACCAATTGGAGGTTTTTTTATGTACAAACATATTTTACTAGCCGTTGACGGTTCTGAAAACTCATTACGCGCAGCACAGGACGCCGTAAAAATTGCTACTGAAGAGTCATTTATTGAACTTATTTCAGTCATTCCAACTGAAGGTATTACTTCACAAGCAGTACACGCAGGTACATTAGATCAATTAGAGGCTGATTATGCTCAAAATTTAGCAAAAGAGCAGCAATATGTCCAAGCAAATCATCCAAATTCAAAATTAACAATCGTGCACGGTCCTGCTGGTCGCATGATTTCAAACTATGCAAATGACAATAAAGTAGACTTAGTCGTTATAGGTTGCCGTGGTTTAAACCCAATGCAAGAAATGGTTTTCGGCAGTGTAAGCACCTATGTATCAAAAAATGCAAACTGCTCGACATTATTAGTGAAATAACTTGAAAACGCCTGTCAGCTAAATTGTTGACAGGCGTTTTGTTTATTTACTGGAATCACGTTGTTCCAAACGATAAGGTAAGATAACATGCTGTTCATCAGTTTCTTCTTTGTTCATAAATTTCGTCAAGAGTCGCATTGCAACCGCGCCAATATCATAGAGCGGCAGTACGACACTTGTCAGTTGGGGACGTACCATTCGAGCTAATTTTGAATTTTCAAAGCTGATGATTTCTACATCATCTGGCACCGATTTTCCGCTATCTTGAATACCATGAACTAAACCAATCGCTAATTCATCATTGCCGACAAAAATCGCTGTCGGTGGCGTCTCAAGTGTAGCTAATGTAGCCCAGCTTTCTAAGCCGTCATCATAAGAACCATCGCCCTCCACAATTAACGCTTCATCTAGCTCGATTCCCGCTTGTGCCAATGCATCCTTATACGCAACTAATTTATGCTGACCGTTTACCGTATATTGCAACGGACCCGATACAAAAGCGATACGTGAATGGCCGTTATCAATGAATCGTTGAACGGCTTCTTTTGCTGCATTGTAATACTCAATATTCACCGATGCAATGGCTTCTGTTTCACAGGTTGAACCAGCGAGTACAATAGGAACTGGACATGCTTCAATTGCACGCTGAATACTTTCCGTAACTTCTTCACTCATCATGACAATGCCATCTACTTGTTTACCAAGCATTGTATCAAGTAATGACAGCTCTTTTTCTTCGTTTTGGTCTGAATTGGCCAAAATAATATTATAGCGATACATTGTCGCAATATCTTCAATGCCGCGCGCAAGCTCCGCATTTAAATTATTTGAAATATCAGGGATGATGACTCCGACTGATGTTGTTTTTTTACTTGCTAGCCCACGTGCAACCGCATTTGGACGATATTCAAGTCGTTCAATAACTTCCAATACTTTTTTTCTAGTTGCTGGCTTAACATTTTGATTTCCATTTACTACGCGTGATACAGTCGCCATCGAAACATTTGCCTCGCGTGCAACATCGTAAATTGTGACAGTCAAACTAATCTCCCCCTTTAACTTGTGAATGCAATAAATGATGGCCTAACCCATATTTATGTATAACATCATCATATAATACTTTCATTTCCATTTTCAATCTTAAACCAAGTAATTTACTAGAATTCTTCTGTTTTTATGAATAACTTGTGTTATCACTCTTCAATTGACGCTGAAAATAGTAAAGGACTGCAATGAAAGCTTATTACTTTCAGTACAGTCCTTCACGGTGAGATTAGTCATGTCGATTAAGTATCTTTTGTTGTAAAGCTAAATACATTTGAACCTCTTCAGGTGTTAATGCTGAAAACAAATCTAAATAGATACCTTTTCCTATTTCGTTTGCTTCATTTAAAGCCTGTTTTCCTTTTTCTGTGATGGACAAGCGAATCGTACGACGGTCGCTTTCGTCAAATACACGCTCCACTAATTGATTCGTAACAAGCTTATTCGCAATACTTGTCATAGCACCTTTTGTGTAGCCTAAACGATCCGCTAATTCTACTTGCTTCAGCTGTCCATGATCTCGTAATTCTAGTAAGACTAAAATGGGAGAGATACCGATTGGATATTGGAATTTTTTAGTAAATTGGACAATGTTTTCATTATTCATTTGTTCAATCATGTGAATTAATTGAAAAATATTTGCCTGATTAATCGAAAACACCTCCTTTGTTTACAAAATATTAACGTAATTGAATAGAACCACCATCAACCATCATTGTTTGGCCCGTGATGTAGCGTGCGTCTTCAGATGCTAAAAATACAGCAACGCGGCCGATATCTTCTTCTGGCTCACCCCAGCGACCTAATGGAATACCTTTTAATGTTGCTTCATACATGTCTGGGAATGCTTGCTTCCAAGCCTCTACACCAGGGCTGTTTGAAATTGGACTAATTAAGTTAATATTAATATTATATTTCCCCCACTCGTTTGCTGCAACACGAGTAATTCCACGAATCGCTTCTTTTGCAGCCGCGTATGCAGCTTGTGTTGGCTGACCGTTTAAACCAGCACCCGAAGCGAAGTTAATGATTGACCCTTCTGTTTCTTTTAAGTATGGCAGAGCCGCTTTCATTAAATAAAATGTTGGGTAGAAGCCTGTACCAAATGATAAATCAAAATCTTCCTGTGTTAATTCTTCAAATGGTTTTTGTTTTGAAGCATGTGCATTATTTACTAATACATCTAATTTACCTAATTGATCTACAACTGATGTTACGATATTTGGTAAGTTTGCTACGTCAAATAAATCACCCGTTAAATAAATCGATTTCGGCGAGTATTCACGTACCTTTGCAAGTACTTTTTGGCCTGCTTCTTCATTAATATCCACTAATGCCAATACAGCGCCTTCCTTTGCCATCGCCATTGCCATACCTGATGCGATACCACCTGCACCACCTGTAATAATTACAACTTTATCTTTTAATCTCATTTTCAAATGCTCCTTTTTGTTGAATTACCTACATTGTAGTACATAATGGTTTAACAGTAAACTATTTAACACTGAACTATTAATTACTTTCTTTATTATATTCAGCAATCATGAAAAAATCCCTCTCGTATTATTAACGGAGGGATTATGATTTATTATTTTGACACTTCGTATTGCTTCATGAATTTTAAAATTTCATCGTAGAACGCATTGAATGTTGGGATGTCCATTTGCTGTTGTTGATCTGATAAAGCAACAGATGGGTCTGGATGCACTTCTGCCATGACACCGTCTGCACCAATTGCGATTGCCGCTTTAGCACATGGTAATAATAAATCACGACGACCTGTAGAGTGTGTTACGTCTACCATTACTGGTAAATGCGTTTCTTGTTTTAAAATTGGTACAGCTGAAATATCTAATGTGTTACGTGTTGCTTTTTCGTACGTACGAATACCGCGCTCACAAAGGATGATGTTTTCATTTCCTTTAGACATGATGTACTCTGCAGCGTGAATGAACTCGTCAATCGTTGCCGCTAAACCACGTTTTAATAATACTGGTTTGTTCGTTGCACCTGCAGCTTTTAATAATTCAAAGTTTTGCATATTACGTGCGCCAATTTGGATTACATCAATATAATCTAAAGCATGGTCTAAATCCGATGGTGTTACGATTTCAGTAATGACACCTAAGCCATATTCTTTCGAAACCTCTTTTAGGATTTTTAAGCCATCTAATCCTAATCCTTGGAAATCATATGGAGATGTACGTGGCTTGTATGCACCACCGCGAATTAACTTTAAGCCTTTTTCTTGAATTGTAGCGGCAACTGCTGCAACTTGCTCGTAGGATTCAACCGCACATGGTCCGAATACAAAAGAAGGTGTCCCTGAACCAATGAGTTCGCCGTTGACATTAATGACAGTATCTTCTGACTTTTTCTTACGTGAAACAAGTAATTCTTTTTTCTTTTCTGCTTCAAGTTGTTTTAAAGCCGTTTTGAAGATTTGCTTAAAGATATAATCAACCGTCATTTGGTTTAATGGCCCATTGTTATGCTTTTGGATTAAATCCAGCATATGACGCTCACGTAACGGATCATAACGATTTACGCCTTGTTTTTCTTTGATTTTACCAATTTCCTCCACGACAGCAGCACGCTCGTTAATTAAACGTAAAATATCCAAGTTCAAGCTGTCAATTTGACTACGTAAGCTTTCTAAATCTTGTTGACTCATATTCCTCTTACCCCTCTTCTTTGCGTATCCGGCACTTTCAGATAACTAAAAAGTATGATACATTTTTAATGAATAAACTTATTATAATCAACTTAAGCTAAATTGTCACGCATTTTTAATTTAGCGCTTCAACTCGCTAAAGTATTTCACAGTAATATTAGAAAGGAAGCGTTCTCAAATGACCAATAAATTATTTGCTCTTGATATCGGTACTCGTTCAGTTGTAGGGATTATTCTTGAACAACAGGAAGACCTATACCATGTTTCCGATATTATAGTAAAAGAGCATAAAGAACGAGCAATGGTTGACGGCCAAATACATAATGTTTTATACGTAGCGGAACTTATCAAAGAAATTAAAGCCGAATTAGAGCAGACGCATGGGCATTTACAAAAAGTAAGCGTAGCCGCTGCTGGTCGTGCTTTAAAAACAGAGCAAGCAAGCGTTACCATTTCTATAAAAAATCGTCCTATTTTTACCGAGGAAGATATTAACCGCTTAGAGCTTCAAGCCGTTCAGCAAGCTCAGCAACAGCTGCTTCAACAAAAAGAAGATGCCAAAAACAATCATTACTATTGTGTCGGTTATTCCGTATTACATTTCCGTCTCGATGGTGAAGAAATTGGTAGCCTGCTTGACCAACAAGGTGATGAAGCAACAGTTGAAGTAATCGCTACCTTCTTACCACGTGTCGTTGTCGAATCGTTACTTGCTGCATTAAAGCGTGCCGATTTAGAAATGGAGGCCTTAACATTAGAGCCTATCGCGGCGATCAATGTGTTAATTCCACCAACTATGCGTCGTTTAAATGTCGCACTTGTAGATATTGGCGCAGGGACATCCGACATCGCGATTACCGACAAGAGTACCGTTGTCGCATACGGTATGGTTCCAACAGCAGGTGATGAAATTACGGAAGCTTTAAGTGACCATTATTTACTCGATTTCCCAATTGCCGAGACAGCAAAGCGACAAATGCAAACAAATGATGAAATTTTAATTCAAGATATTTTAGGCTTTGACCAATACTTCCCTCGCGAAGAAGTATTACAGGCCATTTACCCAGCGATTGAAAACTTAGCCAAATCCATCGGCGAAGAAATTTTACGCCTCAACAATAAAGAAGCTCCAAAAGCAGTTATGCTCGTTGGCGGGGGAAGCTTGACGCCTAACTTAACAGAAGAACTATGCAAAATCCTGAATCTTCCGGCAAATCGTGTTGCCGTTCGTGATGTCAACGCGATTTCGAACTTAACACGTGCTGAGCATATTCTCGCAACACCTGAGCTTGTCACGCCAATTGGAATCGCTATCGCTGCTCAAAAAGCACCCGTCCACTATATGTCATTAACTGTAAATGAGCAGGTCGTGCGCTTATTTGAATTAAAGGATATGACAGTAGGTGACGCCTTTTTAGCGGCGAACATTCGTGCAAAACAACTATACGGTAAACCGGGGCACGGATTGTCTATTACCGTAAACGGTCAGAGTGTCTTCGTCCCAGGTGAACACGGTCAAGCGGCACAAATTTTAGTAAATGGTGAGCCCGCATCGACAAAATCGCAAATTAAGAGTGGCGATCAAATCGAGCTCATTCCAGGACATGATGGTGCTGATGCAAAAGTAACTGTCCGTGAAATTATCGATGGCGCTACTGTCAAATCCGTTACCATTCAGGAAACCTTGTATAAAATTGAACCGAAAGTCTACGTAAATGGCAATATTGTTAACTTGGATACAGCTTTAACGGACCGTGACGTTATTGTAATCGAATCTATTGAAACGATTGAAGACGCCTTTAAGCACACAAATAATTTAAAGCATCTTCAACAATTCAACGCTTATTGTGTGCATATCGATGGGAAACCATTATACTTACCTGAGTTTTCTTCGCAGCTTATGATAAACAATAAGCTTGGTAAAATTAATTATCCTGTTCAAAATGGTGACGTCATCACCTTTAACCAAACTATATTACCAACAGCCGATCAGGTTGCCGCACATTTAAATGTCCTACTAGAAGAAAAAGTAGTGGTTACCTTCCAAAATGAACAGGTAGAGCTAGTCAAGCAAGCGCGTGAATTTTTTGTTAATGGGCAAGTTGTACAAGGTATTTCTACCGTGCCAAATGGAGCAACAATCAAAATTTTAGAAAAAGATACGAGCAAATGGATTTACCAAGATGTTTTCCGCTTTTCAACATGGCAGCTACCGACTACATTTAAAGGCTCATTTACCATTTTACGAAATGGCCAGCCTTCGATGTTTGATGCTGAAATTTTCGGCGGTGACCGTTTAGAAATTGTCTTATCCGAACAAACCGTTTTACAGTAAAGTCGTAGCATATAAAAACGGCTCTCCAGCATTAGGAGAGCCGTTTTTATTATTCTACATCTGTATGACGTGTTGAGTTAGCAACATCGTCATGAGCTTCCTCGCCGGCAATGCTATCGATTGCGGCTTCGAATCCCTCTTCAAATGGCTCTTCCCCTTCAGAAGATACCGTGCCATCATCCAAGATTGGTGCTTGTTTAGAAGTTTTAGATTTTACTTTTTCTACAATCGTTGTCGATTGCTCCTTAAGTTGTGACGAAAGCTGTGCCGTTTTTTCCTTTGCTGTTCCCGAAAGCTCTATCCCTTTATCCTTAAGTGTTACCGCTTGAACGGCTACATCATTACGCAGCTCGCTTCCTGCTTTTGGTGCTAATAATAAAGCAGTTGCTGCCCCTACAATCCCGCCTACTAATGCGCCAATAATAAAATCCTTTGCGTGAATTTTATCATCCCCATAAATCGCATCATTAATTTGTGTATAATCTTGAGCTGTATTGTAATTTACTGGTTGTTCTACCGTCATAACAAATCTCCCCTTATTGTACAATAATAATTAATTATTTACGTTTTAAAAAGCTAAATTTTTGCTTTGGCTCCGTCGTTGGTGGTGTTTCGTTTGTTTTGGTGCTTGTATAAACAACATCCTCTGCATTAATCGGCTTGCGTTGGCGCCATTGGTCAGCAATTCCCATAGCCACATTGCTCCATTGAACAACTTGTGCAATTTTATCTTCGTTTTTGTGTACCTCTGTCGAAATTGATGAAGTCACTTTTTGTACCGAACTGTTTAAGCTATTGACGGAATCGCCAACCCCTTTTACTGCATGAATCACAGAGTTTAGTTTCTCTGATTTATCCGAAATGTCATCTGCTAGAGCATTTGTTTTTGTTAGTAGGGTTGTTGTTTCACGTGTGATGCCCTCTAACTGACCTTCGATGCCTGCTACTGTTCCCGCGATTGAATTCAATGTATTCTTAAGCGAAAACAGTGTCATACCAATACTGATACATAATACTAAAAAGCCGATTGCTGCCACGAGTGCCGCAATATAAAGTACTACTTCCATCCAAAATGACCTCCTCTATCTAGTTCCATTTAAACATTCGACAAAAAATAAGACAATCCCTTTTCGATAAAGTGAAACTTTGCTTGATGAGCGACTTACTATCACTTCTTGTAGAATCGATTGAATGATATTTTTGTGCTTATGTACATAATTCCCATTCAAACTTGGAATAAAACCCAAAATTATACGCTATGTATGAAAAACAGCTTAGCCAGTTTTGCCGGTAAGCTGTTTGATTGTTTGTTATTTTAAGATAGCTTCGAAAGCTTCTTGATATTTATGCACATCGCCTGCCCCCATGAATAGGAATACCGCATTGTCATATTTTTTCAAGTGATCGATTGTTTCTAACGTTAATACTTCGCAGCCTTCGATTAAATTTGCTAAATCTTGAATGGAAAGCTCGCCCTGCTTTTCGCGTGCTGAGCCAAAAATATCACATAAATAGGTTGCATCTGCCGGGCTCAAGCTATCTGCAAAATCCTGTAAAAATGCCTTTGTACGTGAGAATGTATGTGGTTGGAAAACAGCCACTACGTCACGGTCAGGATATTTTTGACGTGCAGATTGTAAGGTTGCTGCAATTTCAGTTGGGTGATGTGCATAGTCATCCACTAATACGACATTGCCAATTTTTGTTTCAGTAAAGCGACGTTTCACTCCGCCATAAGTTAAGAGACGCTCCTGCACTAAGTTTGCTGGAATCCCTTCATAATGGCATAACGAAATGACTGCAAGAGAATTCAATACCGTATGATCCCCGAATAGTGGAATAAAGAATTTGCTATAAAACTCATTGCGCACATAAACATCAAATTCAGTGCCTTCAGTCGTTTTTACAACGTTGCGTGCTGCAAAATCATTTTCTTGACCGAAGCCATAGTAGACAACGGGTACATTTGCTTGAATTTTTTGGAGCTGCTCATCATCCCCACAAGCAATAATCGCTTTATTTACTTGAAGCGCTAATGATTGAAATGCACTATAGACATCCTCAATATCGCTAAAGTAATCCGGGTGGTCGAAGTCGATATTCGTCATTACCGCATAATCTGGGTGATACGCTAAAAAATGACGACGATATTCACACGCCTCCATTACAAAATAGGAAGCATCCTCTTTCCCAGCCCCTGTGCCATCTCCAATTAAAAATGAAGTCGGCATATAGCCATCTATAACATGACTCATTAAGCCTGTTGTCGATGTTTTACCATGTGCACCTGTAATCGCTATAGACGTATAACGATTCATATAATCCCCTAAAAATTGATGGTAGCGAATGACTTCGACACCTAATTCACGTGCACGTACTAATTCAGGATGCTCGTCAGGAAACGCATTCCCTGCAATGACCGTTAAGCCCTCTGTAATGTTATTTGCATCAAATGTTAAAATGGCAATTCCGCGGTCACGTAAAGGCTGCTCCGTAAAATAATAAGTGTCAACATCAGAACCTTGTACATACTCTCCCGCATCAAATAAAATTTGTGCAAGCGGACTCATGCCCGAACCTTTAATACCAGTAAAATGATAGCGTGTCATTATTGTTAAAACCCTCCTAGGATGCAATGATCCCATTGAATTAAAATATCAATATGCCTCGAAGAATGCAAGCTACCATTCTTTAGGGTTACCTAAAAATAATAGCTCCATCCATCATGGCATTTTCATTAAAGTATTTCTTCATTATAGCACTAAATACACGGAACGATAATAGAACAACTTTTCTAACTTTTCGTTTTTTATGTGTAAAATAGTCCTTTAGTCACCAAACTGCGAGGCGATTTCCTCTTCTGTAATAAAGACATCTCTCGGTTTACTTCCCTTTGGCTCGGAAACGTACCCTTGACGCTCTAACATGTCGATTAATCTTGCCGCGCGATTATAGCCAATATGGTATCTACGCTGCAATAGCGACGTTGAGGCTGACCCTTGTTCATACACAAAGCGGCACACCTCTTCAAACAGCTCATCTTGCTCTTCTACCGATTCAGAACGTTTTAATAGCTCCTCTTGTTTGAAAATATACTCTGGCTCACCTTGCTCTCGAACAAATTCAATAATTTCTTCAATTTCATCATCCGTTACAAAGGTGCCTTGAATACGATTTGGTGCCGACATGCCATTGCCTAAATAGAGCATATCTCCACGCCCAAGTAAGCGCTCAGCTCCTTGTGCATCTAGAATCGTTCGCGAATCAATTTGTGATGAGACCGAGAATGCAATACGTGTTGGAATGTTGGACTTAATTAAACCGGTAATGACATCCACTGATGGACGTTGGGTTGCGACGATTAAATGGATACCTGCTGCACGTGCTTTTTGCGTAATACGGACAATGCTATCCTCTACGTCTTGTGGTGACATCATCATTAAATCTGCTAACTCATCAATTACTATTAATAAGTATGGTAACTTTTGCGCGTACATGCCATTTTCATCACACATTTTATTGTATGCTTCAATTTTACGTGCACCGCTATGCATAAATAACTGATAACGTCTTTCCATTTCTTCCACTGCCCACTTCAATGCTGCGGTTGCGGCTTTCACATCGGTAATCACTGGACTTACAAGATGTGGAATATGATTAAACGGTGCTAATTCTACCATTTTCGGATCAATTAGCATAAGCTTTAATTCATTTGGATTCGCTTTGTAAAGTAAGCTCACTAAAATCGAGTTAATGCAAACCGATTTCCCCGAACCTGTAGCCCCCGCAATTAATCCATGTGGCATTTTTCGTAAATCAATCGTAACAGGCTTCCCGGTTAAATCTAATCCCAACGCCGCCTCTAATGGCGACTCTGAGTTGCGGAAGGAGTCAGAATCCGTCACTTCTGATAATCTTACTGAACGAGAAATACGATTTGGAATTTCAATACCGATTGTGCGTTTTCCTGGTATTGGTGCATCAATACGGATATCTTTAGCAGCTAGGGCTAATTTTATATCGTCCGCTAGATTACGAACTTTACTTACCTTTGTACCTTGCCCCACTGTAATTTCAAATTGTGTAACGGCTGGTCCCTGTACGATGGATTCAATATTCGCTTGGATTTGGAAATACGACAAGGCTTCCACTAAATTTTCACCTTGCTCGTCCATCCACTCACGATCTTCACTCATTTCCTCAGGTGGCACTAAATAATCTAATGGTGGCTTCACATAGGGTATACGTTTTTTTATCGGCTCTTCCACTGCTGGTTCTTCCACAGTTTCTTCAAGTATTGGTTGTGCTTTATGAGTCGGTTCAACAGCTAGCTCTGAAGCAATTTCTAAAACAGGTACTGGCTTATTTTCCATGAAGTCCAATTGTGAGTGTTCGGCTGGAGGCTCCTCGTCTACTACGATAGCTGGTTCCTGTTCAGCTTCAACTTCAGGCATGTCTACAGTTGTATGTAGTTGTATTTCATTCTCTGCTATTTCCTGCTGTTCATTTCCCTCGAAATCGACTATGTTATTTTCACGCTCTAAAAGTCCAATCGCAGACGCTTTTGGTTGCTGGGCAATCTCGGTTGACGCTTCTGCTGATTGATTAAAGGTTTGAATGGTTACTGGTGCTTCTGCTTCAATTTCAGGCTGTTTTTCAAGCTCGATTAGTTGTTCTTGCGCCTCTTCGTTTGCTGCTTGAATCGCTTCTTCAATAACAGGTGGTGGTGCTTCCTCCATATTTTTTTCAAAAATCGGATTGGAATCCATTGGCTTTGTACTTTCGATTGTCTCATCAACAAGTATTTCTTCCATCTTGGCATCGATTGGCTCACCAGCTATTGTTTCATTCGTTGTTGGTGTATCTTCTTCAACATTTGCTGCTTGTATTGGTTCTTTTATTTCAGTGACTTCCGGTACTAAGCCAAATTGCTCCCTTTGCTGTGCAACGAATTGCTTTGCTCGTAGCTTTTGTTTATCTGACTTTAACATGAGCACATTAAACGGTAGACGACTTCCCGTAGGCTCCTGTTGCACGGGCTGTGAATCCACTTGCTGTGCTTGCTCGATAATTTTGTCTTGCTCTTGTTGAGGTAATTGCTCTACATTTAGCTGTCCAATATGAATCGTAGAGTTTTCAATTGTGACATGCTTCACCTGCACATCATTTAAAACCTCACCTACAGAAGGCTCTTGTGATGCTTGTTGATCCTCATCTAGTGAGATTATTGGCGGTTCAGCTACTTCGGGCTGTGACTCGATACATGCGATTTCACTTTCTGTTGTGGCTGGTTCCTCCTCAAACAAAATCGGGTCGGCCGCTTCTTCAACAAAATCAGTTTCTATCATTGGTTTGACAGGTTCAACCGGTTCAATCGGTACTAGTGTCGGTTCGATTGGCGCAATCAGATCCTCATCAGGGCTTACCGTTTTACGCATGTCTTGTTCAGTTGGCTCCATTTGAGGAAGGGGCTGTATTGGCGTATTTTCCGTAGCTTCTGATGCAGCAATCTCTTGTTGAACTTGTACATCGAGAGGCTGCTGTTGTTTCAAGCCTTGCTGTAAATCCTGCTGCTTTTCAATTAACTGTTCAATTGGTGTTGGTTTTAAAAATCCGTGCACTGGCGAAGGTACTTCTGTTGGAACAAAGCGTTTCCGATTCGCTAATGGATTGACGAATTCCTTGTTAATATTTGTATCTTCACGTTGAGGATTTTTCGTTAACATTCGACGTTCTTCCTTCGTCACCGGAACTTTGCGTATTGGCTCTGGTGTACGAATGACATCGGAATGCCCCTTCCCTTTACGGCGACGCTCCAATAAATCACGAATGCCAGAAACTTCAACATCCAATACTTCATTTGTCGGTTTCCTTTGCAAATGGTTTGGCAGTGACAATTGGGCACGATCCTCATCGTAGTAGCTTGTCGATTGTGACTCGACCGTTTGCTTCTGTGATTGTGTTTCATATTCATCGTCAATTAAAGGAAAACGAAATGTCTTTTTCGGTTGCGGTTGCTGCGCCTCTTCATAAAAATCTTGCTGTCGTTGATTCGTTTGTTGGGCTGGTTGCTCGGTGTCCTCAACGTAATCCTCATAATCTTCATTTTCATCTAGTTTGAATAATTTATTTAATTGATTTTTAATCCAACTCATTTAGCTCACTTCTTTCTATCAAAACATTGCCTTACAAAATGAATTTTGTAATGGTCTTCATCGAATACTTAAAATATGTATACCCCAAAAGCATATCATATTTATTGCATAAATGCGCAATTCATAATGCTTTTTCAAGACAAAATAAAAAGTCAGTACGAAAGACTACGCTACGTACTGACTATTGTTTCAATTATCGAGTTGGAATTGTAAATGCGCTACCCACTTCAGCTGTTTCTTCTAATACTAAAATTCCTTTTACTTCTGGTGCGCCCGGAATTGCAAGCTCACGTGCTGAACAAAGCATACCAAATGAATCTTCACCGCGTAAGTTACCTTCTTTAATTAATAAACCTGATGGCATCACTGCGCCAACCTTTGCGACAACTACCTTTTGTCCAGCGTCTACATTTGGTGCGCCACATACAATTTGTAAAGTTTCGTCCCCAATATTTACTTTACAAACGCTTAATTTATCAGCATTTGGATGTTTTTCTTTAGACTCCACATAACCTACAACAAATTTAGGTGTGAAATCGACATCTAATGAAATTTCAGCGCCGTTTTCTTGAATGGCTGCCTCTAATTTTTCGACTAATTCAGGTGTTACTTCTACATTACCTGCCGTATCAATTTCCATATATTTGCTGGCATTGAATAAATTGAAGGCCTTTACTTCACCTGTTGCTTCTTCTTTTAAAATCGCGATATCCTTCACGCGCTCCATTTGTGTTTTTACGATTGACTCCATTGCTAGTTGAACTAATAATACGTCCCCTACATGGGCTTTGTTATAAGCTACTTTCATGTTTTTCCTTACTCCTTCTTCTTGTTTTTCGCTAAAATAAATATCGGTTCAAGATGACCCTCTTCATAAACAAAGGAAAGGCTCGTAATCGGAACCGCCCCTACTGTAAAGAAGTGCATCGTCATCTGTGCTAATACATCATAACCTACTTCATTACGAATATCACCAATAATTAGTACGTCTTGGTGTGGCACAGACACCGTCATTTCTCCTTCAATTTGACCAGCCATCTCTTTTAAGAAGCCGTCATTTAAAATTCGACTTGCATCATAACCATCATTATGATTTAAAAAATAATAGACATTGCCCGAAACTTCATCCCGTTTGAAAGAAGTCGGCAATTTTTTGACAGAAAAACGTGCCATCTCACGTACTTGCTCTGCTGTTACGTTTAATTTGGGTAACATTGATTCGTCGATTAAGCGATACGTTGTGCCTAAATCAAGCGCATAAAAAATACGTGTTTCTGCTGTATGATCCGCTATGATAAATGCATGTCCCTCATTTGATTTTTGAGGAAAGGATGTCGAACGAATGACTGGATACACTGCCGCTAAGTCTGTAAAGCCCTGCTGTTGCTCCTGCATCATTGCCTCAAATGTTTGCTCAATCGTATAAACGACTTCATCGATTGCTAATTGTTTTCTTGTTTCATATTTTGCTAAAATTTCTGCTAATGAAATATCCATGCCCCGCCCAATTACTTGGTGCTCGAGACGTAATTTATCTTGTTTTTCATCGAGTGTAAATGTATAGTGTGCTTCACCTAATCGTTTTTTCAGCTCCGCAACTAATTGTTTCGATTCCATGTGCTCACTCCTTTTCTATTAGAAAAATACCATTCACATCACATCGCGCGAATTGCAATATTTTCTTATGTAATTTCCTAAATAATACAGACATTTTTTATCAACACAAAACGGCTCACAACTGTGAACCGTCTTGAAATACTTTATCTATTGTAGCAAAATTTTCAGCGCTTTACTCCGTTGAAAGCTTGCCCTAATGAATTACTTTTACAGATTTCGCAATCTCCATCATGGATTGTAATTTAACTTCTAGCTTTTTCTCATCTGAAATGGTCGTCACTTTCACGCCACCCACACTAACGATTAACTCATATTGGTCTTCCTTTAATTGGTTGACAACTGAAAATCCGAATAAACCATCTTTTTCATAGGTTTGTTCTTCAATCGTATTCGTTTTTACATCTTGCTTTATAAGATCGTAATGCAAACGGCTATCTTCAGTTTCATTTGGATTAACGAATAAAATATATGAATCTTTGCCATTAATAACGGTATAGTTGGCTTCATCAATACCTTTTTCGATATTAAAGCCATTTGGTAAATACAATTCAATATGACCAATTGATTTATTCGTGGCATTCGGTTCATTCGTAAATGCAGTTTGCGCATTTTCGATTCCCATTGCGGCCTTTTCTTCTACTGACTTTCCACAAGCCGATAAAACAAGCATACATAGAGCAACTACCAATAAGTGACTCCATTTTTGGCGCATTTTGTTCACTCCTTAAAAATTTTATAATTTAAGATTGTTGTTTTAGCTTAAATAAAACCTGCCCTACGAGTAATGTAACAATATGTTCAAACATGTGCTTGCGATTAATTAAATCATTGGTAAAAATTCCGATAGCCCCTTGATGATGGCGAATATTTTCGATATTTGTATAGACGTCCATAACAGGACCAAGTTCCTTCCCTATACGAAGCTCCTGTGCAATTACTTCTGGCAAGGCAAATTGTGCTCCTGAACTTGAAATCACCGTACCATCCTTCATCGCCACGGCACCCCAATTACAGCAATACATGACCCCGTCGATTTCATCTACGCCACCTTCTAAACCAAATGCTAAATCCGCATTCGTTTTCAATAATGTATTACGCGCACGATTAATTGCTCCACGGCGTGTTTCTTCATTTGAAAAGGGCTGCACCGATACATCTGAGGCAACTTCTAAATTTTCAAGCTGGGCATCCGGAAAATATTGCGACACGATTGCTTGTACCGCGCCAACCTTTGCTTTATTTTCTGTTCCTACTGCAATTTTCATTCATTCATCTCCAAATTATGTTATAAATAGTTAGCCTAGAAGCAAATTTACAGCTAGTTTGCGCAACTATGTTTTTTCGAGTATGGGCGTTTACTTTAGAATTCTTCAATAAAAAACGAGGATGTGAAAAACACCACATCCTCGTATTATAACATCCCTCTACTAATTTACACGTTTGCACGAATTGATTCGATTGTTGAACGATCTGCAGTTTGAATTAATTTGACTAATAATTCCTTTGCAGCCGCATAGTCATCCACATGAATAATCGAAGCCGATGTATGAATATAGCGTGAGCAAATGCCGATAACTGCTGAAGGGATTCCGTCATTTTGTGTATGCACACGACCTGCATCTGTACCACCTGGAGATACAAAGTATTGATATGGTATATTGTTGGATTCAGCTGTATCTAATACGAATTCTCTCATCCCGCGGTGAGTGACCATCGAACGGTCGAAAATTCGTAATAATGGACCATTCCCTAATTGACCAAATTGCGTCTTGTCACCAGATGTGTCATTTGCTGGTGACGCATCAAGCGCGAAGAAAAGATCAGGTTGAATCATATTCGCAGAAACGGCTGCACCACGTAGACCGACTTCTTCCATTACGTTTGCGCCCGAATAAATGTGGCTCGCTACCTCTTTGCCATGTAATTCTTTTAATAATTCGATTGCTAAACCACAGCCATAGCGGTTATCCCAAGCTTTTGCCATAATTTTTTTCGGATTTGCCATTGGTGTAAATGGACAAACTGGAATGATGGATTGACCTGGACGCACGCCTAAGTTCATCGCATCTTCTTTAGAATCCGCACCAATATCGATTAACATATTTTTAATATCCATTGGCTTTGCACGCTCGGCATCTGTTAATAGATGCGGTGGAATCGATGCAATGACACCTGGAATTTCACGCTCTTTTGCATACACAGTTACACGCTGAGCTAGCATTACTTGGTTCCACCAGCCACCAAGTGTTTGGAATCGAATCATCCCATTATCCGTAATAGATGTGACCATGAATGCCACTTCATCCATATGACCCGCTACTAAAATTTTCGGCGCATTTTCGTCCTGTGCTTTGCGTACACCAAAAATACCACCTAAATGATCTTGAATCATTTCATCTGAGTATTTTTCTAATTCTGTACGCATAAAGTTACGTACAGCGCGTTCATTACCCGGCGCACCCGGTAATTCAGTTAATGTTTTAAATAAATCCAATGTATCTTGATTCATAGGAGACACCTCAAAAATAGATTTTTTCCATTATACCATAATTCCCAAATAGTATTTCGAATTTCGAACCTTCTATTTTTTGTACACAAAATTCAGAGTATGTTAAAGTAAATATAGATTTTATTTTAGAGGGGGATTTTTCATGAACGTAAAAGATTTTGCACTGGGTGTTGTGACAGGTGTTGCAGCAGCAATCATCGTAAAAGAAATGTCAAACCGTGTCGTTCCATATGCAAATCCAGATACAATTTTAGCAAATATCAAGTCAGAATTTAAAAAACAATCGCCAATTGATGGCTCGTGGATTTATATGAAAACAGAAAACTTTAATAATGGCTTCACCGAAATCCCTGTATTTAAAGGCGGTATTACACGCACGATGGAAGGCGAAGTTGAAAACTTTGAATTTGCTGCTGATGCACGTTCAGGCGCAATCGTAAATATTGAGCAAGTGAAATAAAGTAATTACACTAAAGTGCATTGTCTTAATTGACAATGCATTTTTTATTTGTCAAAAAGAAAAATGAAATAGTTAATTTGACAATTTTACTTGTCAAAAAGATAAATATACTTTACACTTTTCAATACGGAGGTGTAAATAAATGGATAACCAATATTTCGTAGGTTGGGGGACATTGGCTTTGATTAATGCTGCACTTGCGCAAGGAAAAAATCGAACGGGGTTAAATTGGTTTTTACTTTCTCTTTTATTAGGCCCATTAGCAACACTATTTTTGTTGTTTGCTGAAAAGCGATAATAACAAGACAAAGGGTATCTAAAATTGTAAGTTGATTTTAAATTGGCTTATTTTCACTTCAATCGTGTCAAAATTTTTAACTAATGCGACTGCGTTTTGATAGGGACTCATAAAGTATGTAAATAATTGAGGTGAAGAAATGAAAACACGATTAAAAGAATTGCGTGCACGCCACTCCCTTAACCAAACCGAACTAGCAAAGCGAGCAAAAGTATCACGTCAAACGATTAGCTTACTCGAACGCGAAGAGCTAATTCCTTCGCTATTAATTGCCGTCAGAATAGCAAAAATTTTTAATGAGCCAATTGATGAGATTTTTATTTTTGAGGAGGAAGAATTGTAATGAAAAGAACTATAAAGCTATTTTTGGGTGGAGGAATAATTGGCGGATTTCTTGGATTTATCATCGTAAAAGATGCATTTACACTCCCCTTATATGAAATCGCTATGGAAATGACGCTTATTATTTTAGGGATAGCACTTCTTTTAACTATAGGGGGCTTCGTTAAATTAGCCCAATTAAAAAAGCAATCTGCCCAGCAATTTTCTGGTGAAGATGAAGATGAACAAGAAGAAATTTTATATAAATTGTATAGCGATGCTTCACTAGCAAGTACGATTTCATTAATTTTAAGTATCGTAGGGGCATGTATCGCAGTTATTACAGAACAACCGATTATTTTTCAAGCCTTGTCAGTTCCCGTTATTCTTCTTGCAATTTCATTAGTTCCATTAGTAGGTAATTATATTAAATTTGCGTATCCAAATCGTGATTTCCCCTCATATAATGATAAAAAATATACGAAAAAACTGTTCGAAATGTCTGATGAAGGCGAACGTCACATTATGCTGCAAGGGTTATATTCTGCATTCAGTACAACGAACATTTTGCTAGTCAGTTCGTTAGTATTGTTGATGTTTTACTCTGTCGCTTCAGGTGAATCACAGCTTTTTGCCATTCTCATCATTGCCATTATATTGGTAGTTGGAAATACACAATATTTCTTAAAAGTACGTAATCGTTAAAAAAAAGCACCTGCTATTTTTGTGCAGGTGCTTTTGGTTTACTTAATTAACGCCTCTTTAGAGCGCTTCAAGCTATCTGTTACTTCCTTACCCGTCGCATCCCATTGAATCATACGGTAATAGGCATCATGATAGAAAATAAAACGATAGCCATTTTCTAGCGCTTCTTTCATCAATTTTTCTTTCGCAAAGACACTTGTCATTGGATAGTCATCATACGCTAATACCCAAAGCGGATTTTGGTGTGCATGTGTTGGCATAATATCCGCCATATGTAATGCCACTTCTCCGTTTTGCTCTAAGCGAATAATGGCATGTCCATCACTATGCCCACCTGTGTGAATCATCTTAATTCCTGGTACAACTTCTAACTGGCCCTCATAAGGCTTCACTAAATGCTGCACAGGCTCCCAATTTTCTTTCCAATACGTATTTTTTGAACGCATATTTGGATTGCGCATTTCATCCCATTCCGTTTGCGTCACGAAAATATCGGCATTCGGAAATACTGGCACAAGCTGTTCGCCTTGCCACTTCGTTAAGCCACCTGCATGATCAAAATGTAAATGCGTCATTAAAATCCCATCAATATCGTCTGGCGTCATGTCGAGCTCAGCAAGACTTTGTTCGATTGTGGATTCCTCTGATACACCAAAATTGCGAAGCTGCTTTTCATTTAACTTACCTGCACCTACGCCAGTATCGATTAAATAATTTTTGCCCTCGTATTGCAGTAAAATTGGCTCACAAGGTAATTCAATTTGGTTTAACTCATTCACTGGATATTTGCGTGACCACAGTGCTTTTGGCACTACCCCAAACATTGCCCCGCCATCTAGTGCTGTGACACCACCATCTAACCAAGTTAGTGTCATGTTGTGAAATTTTAAACGATCCATCATTCCATCCCCCAAATCACAATTTATTTTGTCTTAAATTGACATTCTAATCGATAAATCGGCTGACCTTTTTTCGAGAATTTTTCCTCGTATTCTGTCATGACGTTATCTTCTGGCATGTTGACATGTAAGTCTAATGAAACATAGTTTAACGCCATCCCATAAGCGTTCATGCTCATTAATGAATATTCAAAAAGACCACGGTTATCCGTTTTGAAATGGATTTCCCCGTTATCGACTAAAACATTTTCATAAAGCTTCAAGAAGTTTTCATGTGTTAAACGACGTTTCGCATGACGCACTTTTGGCCATGGATCTGAGAAGTTTAAATACACACGGTCTACATCATTTTTAGCGAAGAATTTTTCTAAGTCTTCCCCATTTACTTTTAGTAGACGTAAATTAGCTGGCTTGTTTGCTGCTTCGATTTTTTCTAATGCACAAACAATGACACTATCAAATAATTCAATTCCGATATAGTTAATATCTGGATTTTGTTGGGCCATGCCTAATACGAATTGCCCTTTCCCTGTCCCTACTTCAATGTGTACAGGATTGTTATTGCCAAACACTTCCTGCCACTTGCCTTTATAATCTTCTGGGTTTGGCAAAATCACATCTGGATGCTGTGCGATATATTCTGCCGCCCATGGTTTATGCTTTAATCTCACTTGTATATCCTCATTTCTTTCATAACATCTTTTTCATTATAACTTAAAAAGGCTCGTTTTACTTTTATTTTGCTAATTTCCATACTTTTTCGCTTACCGTGATGACGATGTGATTTTCGCCCTCATTGAGCAGTTGTCTTTCACCATCTGCATGCGCGAGAATCTGGTCGCTAAATAGGAAATGGATTTCGTTCGTCTCAAATTGATAAACCTCTTTAAAATGCGTATGCTTGGCAAAAAATACACTACCAAAAAGGAATAATAATTTCCACTTTGATAAATTTGAAACGACCGTCACTTCTAATTTTCCATCGGATGTATTCGATTTCGGTGATAAATTCATACCCCCACCAAAATATGGCTGATTGCTAACCGTCGCAAACCAGACCTTTTGATAGTGCTGCTGTTGCTTCTTGTGTTTCACCGTTAATTGAAATGGCTTGAAAGTAAACAACGAGTATACTACAAAGTAAGGATAGCATAATTTCCCAATCCCCCATTTATTAAGCTTCTTCTTTAGCTGCGATTCGTTCGCGGTGTGCGCTACAAATGCATCAAAGCCTACCCCAAAATTATTAACGAATACTTTAGGCTTGCCATTAATTTGTGCAATGCCATAATCATGCGTGGTCGCTTCCAATTTGGCAACAAACTGTTCGAGTTGCCTAGCATTCGTAAAAGCTGTATAGCCTCGAGAAAAATCATTACCTGAGCCCGCTGCAATTGCGCCAATATAAACATTTTCATTATTTGCTGCGCCATTTAACACTTCATGTACCGTTCCATCCCCACCAATTGCTACGATACAGTTCGGCAGTTCATTTGTGGCACGCTTTGCAATGTCTCGTGCCAGCAAATATGCGTGCCCTGCATACTGTGTTTCATGCAGTTCATATGGAAACGATAGCTGTTGGTCAAACTGCAACCAACGCTTTTTCCCTCGTCCATTTCCTGCTTTCGGATTTAAAATAAAATGAACGCGCATCATTAGCCGTCTTTATTTTCCGTACTTTCTGTATTCCAAATATCTCGGTGGAAGGAAGTCGTTTGGACATTGCTTAAAATCGATTGTGCGGCGCGGATTTGCATATGCTTCATTGGTGAAACCGAGTGCTTTAGCTGCTCCATCCACTCTGGGAACTTTCGCTTATCTACAAATTGCGTACCATACATTGTACCTGGATAATCGATATAGCCATTACGTGTTAATAATATTTTCTTAATAGGTACTTCTATCCCACTTTGAACAAACATTTGCTCTAGCAGCTTTTCCATACGATTTAATTGAATTAACGGGCTCAATACCTTCTTGTCGTTTTTGCCAACCTTCTTTACCCAAAAACGTTCACTATTTGCAATATACACCGCCTGTTCTTCCTGCTCCAATACTGTAATGCACAGGCATTCTGTAGGCGTTAAAATAATAATATCGAGTTCAATGGGTGCCTTTTTTATGCGAATGATCGGGTAGTAAAAAATCAAATAATTATCAGGTAAAGTTTGTAGCATCGCTCGAAGCAATGTGTCACGCATATACTTGGGATCCACATAGGATTTTTCTCGTAGCGTTGAGCTCGCCCATTTCATTTGAAAATGGAAAAATTGATCGATAAACATTTTCTTTAATTCTTCTAATGTATTCGGTGCATAAATAATATTCGGTTCAAAGAATAATGTGGTATCCTCTTCTGGAATTTGCTCCTCCACTACCCACTCATTCGAAATCGCTATATTTTCGATATTTTCATTTTCTTGTTCGAGTTCTTTTTCTTTTTTACTAAACGAAAAGATTTTTTGGAATAATGTTCGCCCCTTCTCTTCCTGTTGGAGGGCATCTTCATCCATATGCTCCCATTGCTCGATTACTTCACCTGTCTGCCATTGATGCTTCACACGTTGCCATTGATTTTGTTTTAAGCGAATAAACTGTGTCGGATAACGCGCTAAATCTATTTGATAGCGTGAAATATAATCTTGAAGTTTAACTAATTGAGCCATTGTATCGTCTCCCTAAATTGTTACCTTATGTTCATTACGTTATATTTTACAGGTAATTGGCGAAAAAAAATAGCAGATTACGAGAATGTAACCTGCTACCTACGGATTTGATTGAAATTATGCTTTAATCCCTTTAGGAATCTTTGTTTCGAATTGGGCTTGTAATTTACGTGTCCATTCCCCTGGTGTACCGTTGCCAATAGGTGTGCCATCGATATCGATAATTGGTGTTACTTCAGAAGTTGTCGATGAAACAATCGCCTCATCCATCGCAAGTAACTGCTGTTTTGTCATCGCTTCTTCTTTTACCGGCATCCCAATCTCAGCTGCACATGTTAAAATCACTTGGCGTGTAATCCCATTTAAAATAAGGTTATCTGCTGGATGTGTGTATAAGACACCATCCTTCACACCATAAATATTAGAAGCTGAGCCTTCTGTAATCGTTTCACCGCGGTGTAAAATCGCCTCATAGCATCCTTTTTCATGCGCCTCTTGTTTTGCAAGCACTGCCCCTAATAAATTCAGTGATTTAATATCGCAACGTAACCAACGAATATCTTCTACAAATGTTGTTTTGACGCCCTTTTCAAAGTTTGCCACTGGACGTGGGTTTTCTTTTGTGTTCCCTGTTAAAACGGGCTTTACTTCATCACCTGGGAAGATGTGATTACGTGGGCAAGCACCGCGCGTAATTTGGAAGTACACATGACCTGTATCCACTTGGTTTGCTTCCACTAATTGATGCAATAATTGATGTAACTTATCCTTTGTATATGGAATTGCGATGCGAATTTTTTCTGCGCTCGCATAAAAACGGTCAATATGCTCAGTCGCTGTAAATAATTCTCCATTATATACTTTTACAACTTCATAAACCCCATCACCAAATTGGTAACCGCGGTCCTCCTTATCGATTACAATTTCCTCATTTTTCACGATTTGATCATTTAATAAACTATAGCTCATACAATTTACCATCCTTTAATTATTTATTTCGTTGCTAATTTTACAATAGCCTCCGCATAAATAGCAGCTGCTTTTACTAAATTTTCGACGACAACAAATTCATTTGCCTGATGTGCTACATCCGGCTCACCAGGGAATAACATCCCAAAAGCTACACCCTTTTTCATGACGCGTGCATACGTACCGCCACCAGTCGAAAGTGGTTTACGGAAATCCCCGCTATATTTGCGGTACACATTTAGGAGCGTTTGCACAAGCTCATCATCCTCACTTACATAGTGTGGTTTGGAGTTGCCCGCCACATCTACTGTAAATGCCTGATTTTGAAGTAGTTTTTGGGCATTTGTCATTTTTTCTTCAAATGGATAGGTAACTGAATAACGCATGCTCACTTCAATGACCGCACCATTCTCTGTAAACGACACAATACCTGGATTTAACGTCGTTGGGCCTGACATATCGTCTTCAAAGTTTAGCTGCAATGCTGAACCATAATGATCCCCATCAAATAGCTTTACGATAAAGTCAACAAATGTCTTCGCTTCATCTGTTGCCACAACCTCTTGTAAAAATTTCGCTAAATACACCGCTGCGTTGCGTCCTTTTTCTGGCTCCATCGCATGCGCTGATTTACCTTTAACCGTAATTATAAGCGTATCACCCTGTTCAATGAAAGAGCCTTCAACATGATTTTCTTTTAAAAATGTTTGAAAATTCTCACTTGTGTTTGCACCAGCATATGTTAAGGTTGCCACTGCTTCATCTGGCACCATATTTGTACGATTTCCAGCTTTAAATGAAATGAGCTGTTCATCTGTTGCTGGCTTTTCTTTACTTGTAAATACTAAATGTGCAATGCCCTTTTCTGCATTGATTAATGGAAAATCTGCATCTGGTGCAAAGCCAATGGTCGGCATTTCTTCCTTTTCAAAGTAACGGTCTACACAGCGGAAGCCACTTTCCTCATCCGAGCCAATAATCATACGTACGCGCTTGTTTAATTTAATTCCCTCATCTTGAATCATCTTCATCGCAAGCCATGCCGCCATTGTTGGTCCTTTATCATCAATTGCCCCACGCCCGAAAAGCTTTCCATCCGCAACTTGACCAGCAAACGGTGGATACGTCCAAGTACTAAGATCACCAGCTGGTACAACATCCACATGGCAAAGGACACCGATTAACGCTTCCCCTTCGCCCATTTCAATATGTCCCGCCATATGATCCACATCTTTTGTTTTCATGCCTTGCTGCTGTCCTTTTGCAAGCATAAAATCGAGTGCCGCGCGTGGTCCCGGTCCAAATGGCATCTCCTCAGTCGCATGCTGCTCTTCTAAAATACTTTCAATTTGAATTAGCTGTTGTAATTCACTGACAAGCTCTTCTTGTCTTGCTTCGGCAATTTTTAGCCAGTCCATCTAAGCACCTCATTCCTAATTTATCGATTGATTAACAATCCCAAAATACTTTTTACATTTCCTACTTATCATACTACTTTCAGCAATGACGAGTCCATTCCACTGTTGTATGTGGAGATTTTAGTATAGGAAACATCAAAAGAGATTGAGCAATGACTGCCCAATCCCTTTTAATCGATGCTTATTTTACAAAGCCAAATGATTGCCACGGCTTTATATGTTGAAGTAAAAATCTTTCTTCCTCGACAATTGTACCAACGATGTTTGTTGTCCCTTCATTCGGCATTTCTTTTAGGACAATTTGCAATTCGCCTTTATAGCGAACATCCTCATTGTTATCAATTGTTACATCTCCAATTTGTAATGGTCGAACCGTGTGTGCCGAGAAATCTTCTTGCTTAAATTTCACACGTGATTGCGTGCTGCGAATCATGTATTCTGACACATCGCCGCGATTAAAATGGTATTCATCAAACACGATTGTTTCCTCAATCGCTGTGATGTCCGCGACCGGTTGGACTTGTAGCTCTAGCTTATGTCGATTTAATTGACCAAGCGCTTGTAGCTCCTGCTCTGAGGCAAACATATTGCCAATAATTAAATCATCGATTAACCCTGTATTCCATAAATCCTTGGCCTGTACCGTGATTGGTAAGTATCGATGTTCCTCCACTGTCGGAAGCCCATGCAATGTTTCCTCCCACGGACCAAACTTCCCATGCTGCGAACTAATCATCGCTGCAGTTCGAATCTGTTGCGCTTTAAATAATTGCGATGTTGTCAAAAAGTGTTGACGAGAAAGTGCTGTGTATTTTCTTGGATAAAAATTATGACAGCCCAGTAAATTATCCCGATTTGCTTCATATGACAAAATCGTTTCAACATATTTTGTGCCATTACTAATATTCAGCTCTACTTTAACATTGCTCGCATCAAGAGACATAAAGGCTTCCTCTTGCCCGCTAAAGCCCATATCTAGGCGCAATGCCGAGACATGAAACTGCTCTTTAAAGTAGCCGACATCGCGATAGGTTTTCCCTAGTTCCTCAAATACAGAGGGCGCAATATCTGCGGAAATATCAAAGCCTAAGTTTTTGGCAAATGCATTGACTTGCTGTAGCTTGTTTAGCTCTTGTTCATTTGTTACTGACATCAAGCAAGTAAACATTCGGTCAAAGCCGTTTTGATGTGCAAGCTGAATATAGTCCTGAAGCTCTTGTACAGTGCTATGCTGCGGATAAACAGCAATTCCAAGCCTTCTCATAGCATTCTCTCCAAACACTACTCCATTTTTTGCTCATTCATTTTCTGTTCATTTAATTTCGCTGCACGGTTGGCCATTGCAATAAATGGTAAATAGATTAATACTGAAATCACGATTAGCACTAAACTTAAAACCGCACCACTCCAATGCTGAGTCACTAATAATCCGTTTAAAACTGGTGGTATTGTCCAAGGTGCGACAACTGTTGCGACAGGAACCCAACCCAATTTTGTGACGAAGAACGCAATCGAAACATTGACCATCGGTGTTAAAATAAATGGAATGAATAAAATTGGATTTAATACAATCGGAAGTCCAAATAGTAATGGCTCATTAATATTGAATAAACCTGGTGCCGCGGAAAGCTTTCCAACTGTACTATATTGCTTGTTCTTTCTTGCAAATATGAAGATTGCGATAATTAAAGCGATTGTTGTACCTGAGCCACCCATATTCACAAATGCATCAAAGAATGGCTTGTTAATAATATACGGCGCTGCGTCACCGGCTTGTAGTGCTGCTACGTTCTTTGCAATCGCATCGGCATTAATCGTTTGCATGAATGGGTCTATAATATTGGCACCGTGCACACCTAATGTCCATAAAAACGCTGGAATGAAGGCAAGGATTAACCCAGCTGTCCACGTATTTGTTAAGCCCATAAATGGCTCTTGCACCGCCGCATAAAACGATCCAATAATATCTGGCATTTCTAAAGTTACTGAAAGGATTGTTCGTACAAGTGCAAAAAGACTGATTGTAATAATTACTGGTAATAATGCTGCAAATGATTTTGATACTGCTGGTGGTACCCCATCTGGCATTTTAATTAATAGTTTGCTATTTCCAGATAATCGGCAAAATATCTCAGAAGATAGTAAAGAAACAATAATAGCAATAAATATTCCGCCTGTACCTGTTGTTAGCCCTGATAACCCACCTTCGCCAAATGTACCGAATGTCATGTATGCGGCAAGTCCCATTACCCCTGCAGCTAAACTATCCTTCCCATAGCCCTTCGCCAAATTATAGGCAATTGTAAAGGAGAGTAGAATCGACATCATCGCAAAAGTAGCGCCCCAAACATTGCCACCCCATTGCGTCCAATTTCCTTCACCAAACACGGCATTCATCATGTTTTGATACATGTCAATCGGCAAATTATTTACTAAAACTGCAAGCGAACCAGCAATTGTCAGTGGCATAATTGCGATAAAGCCATCACGAACTGCAATTAAATGGCGCTGATTCCCAATCCTTGCTGCAACTGGTACAAATTTTTCTTCTAAAAATTTGAACATAACAATCAATCCCCTTTGCTTTTATAAAATGCATCTATTACTAGATGGTAGTTCCCCCTAGGCGTTCATGAAGGTCAATCATTTCAATCGCTAAGTCCCTAAATGTAATAGCATTCATTAAATGATCCTGCGCATGGATGAGTAGCATCGTCACCTCAACCTTTTCTCCACTTGCCTCTTTTGTTAGTAACCCCGTTTGTGAATGATGTGCATTGATTAGCGCTTCATTAGCCATTTCAATTTTTTCCTTCGCTTCACGAATCTTACCGTTTTTAGCAAGCTTCAATGCTTCCATACATTCACTCTTCGTATTTCCACTGTGCACAATTAACCCCATAACTGCTTGTAACATTTCATTTTGATCCACTGTTAATTCCCCTTTTATCCAATAAGCTTTAATGCGTGATTTAGTACATTGTCACCGTTCATCATGCCGTAATCGACCATCGCAATGGTATCGATTGGAAACTTATGCTCTTTATACTTATCTTCAAATGTAGCTTTTAAATAACGTACTTGCGGTCCTAACAGCAATACATGTACATCCTCTTTTGCTAACACTTTATCAACTTCATTTTCAGCAACCGCAAAAATATGAGCATCCACATTGTTCTCCTGCGCTACTTTTTGCATTTTTGAAACAAGTAAACTAGTGCTCATACCAGCTACACAAACTAACATAATATTCTTCATTTAGTGCACCCCAATTCTAATTATTTTTCTTCGATTTCATCTCTTGAAATCGCTTTCTTAAAAAGAGAATAGCATCTGTCGGTCTATACCACAATATGATTTTTACATAATTTTTATTAATTTCCAGTTGCTTTAAATACCGGTCTATAGCGGTATTCCTCTAAATCTCACTCTTCACAACCAACTGGTATAGTCCAGAAAAAAGAACAAAAAATTTTTACACTATTCAAAAATATCCATAAAAAAATGGTGTTTGAGACGGAATGGCTCTTTCCCATTGGCGAATAACTTCCTCTGTACACGTCATATTGGTTAAATAGGCTAAACGCTCCATCGTTACATACCCAAGCAGTAATGTTGAAAGCTGTTGAATGGTTAGCTCCAATATATGCGCCTTCATCACAGTTTCTTCATCAACTTTTGCGATTTTTCCATATTTATTTATTTCATAAAGCGCTTCATTCCATGCACAAAATGGATCCGTGATTTTTACATAGAGGCTCGCATCCAGCTCACGCCAATTATATTGTTGCAAAAATCGCTCTACATCAACAATTCGTACCATAACATCACGTGTCAATTCACGCTTATACTGTGGCTCTTGAAATAAAAAGCCCATTTGCTCGGCTTGCGAAGTCACCCCGCATATTTTTTCTACACTAGCTGCATGGGCAGTCATAAAACGCCATAATGCTTTTTCGGCAGCAAAATTTTTTACAATAAAATCTTGCACCCCGAATGTTAATTGATCAATCGTATAACGAAGATAGCCCACCACTTCCTGCTGCTCATATATAACCGCAAAATGGCTTGTCGGCTGACGGCGTTTGATCCGCTTCCACCAGGCCGTATCACGCAGCATGGCCCCATTTTTCTTCGCACAAATGGCATTATGAAACTGTTGTACATCGCTAAAAAGCTCTGAATCTAATAAAGAAAAGCTAAATCGCTTCACATCATCTTGTTGCTTACCAAAATCGGGAAATGCCGTACGCGGAATCGTATAGTGCATTTTATCAACAAACAGTTCCCAGCCAAAATAACGATAAAAGGAAACAGAATACGGTGCTAATACAGAAACAAGCTGCCCTTTTTGTCGCATGCTTATTAATGCCTGTTGCATTAATTGCTTCATGACACCTTTATTACGATGCTCTGGATAGGTTGCCACAAAGCCGATTCCTCCCATGGGCATATTCACTCCATGGACCGTCAAATTTAGTGGCAGCACTAATAATTGACCGATTAGTAGATTGTCTTCATAAGCACCAAGCGTCGTACTATTGGCTACCCAATATTGAAAATCCTCTTTCTTATCGCCTTCATACACACTTGGAAAGCTATAATCCCGTAAGCGGTAAATTTGTTCATAATCGGAAGGCGGTACTTTTTTGATTTCCAAAATGATTCAACACCCTTCTTTTATAGCTTATAAATTATTTCAATATATCTTTCACAGCCTGTTCGACTTGCTGTGCCGTCGCTAATTGCAATAATTTTTGTACATGGGGCTCAAGCTGGTCCTTACTCAACGTCGCAAGCTGGCTTCGTACCGGTAAAATGGATGACGCGCTCATTGAAAACTCATCTAAACCAAGTGCAAGTAAAATCGGAATGGCAATTGAATCTCCAGCCATTTCACCACACATCCCTACCCATTTCCCTTCTGCATGCCCCGCATCAATAATCATTTTTACTAAACGTAGAACGGCTGGATGATAGGGCTGATATAAATTTGATATGTTTTCATTCATACGGTCTGCCGCTAATGTATATTGAATTAAATCATTCGTACCAATAGATAAAAAGTCGGCTTCCTTGGCAAATAAATCCGCAATAATGGCAGCTGACGGAATTTCAATCATTAGCCCAATTTCGATTTCCTCTGAAACGGCAATACCCTCTGCGCGTAATTTTCCCTTTTCTTGCAATAGCATTTCCTTCGCAAGACGAAACTCATCTAATGTAGCAATCATTGGGAACATAATTTTCAAATTACCAAAAATACTAGCACGCAACAATGCTCGTAACTGTGGACGGAATAGCTCCTGATGGTCTAAACAAAGACGAATCGCGCGATAGCCTAAAAACGGATTCATTTCTTCCGGTAATTTTAAATAAGGCAAGTTTTTATCCCCACCAATATCTAGTGTTCGTACAACAACCGGCTTGCCCACCATCGCCTGTAGAACCTCTTTATACGCGGCGAATTGCTCTTCCTCACTCGGTAAATTCATGCGATCCATATACAGAAATTCTGTTCTAAAAAGACCAACGCCCTCACCACCGACAGCGATTACCGCTGCAACATCCTGTGGCTTGCCAATATTTCCTGCTAGCTCTACAAAATGCCCATCCTTCGATACTGATTTTCGCTCCCGGTATTTTTCAAGCTGTAGCTGAAATTGCTGCTGTTGCTGCTCTAATTGCTTATATGCAGCCATTTGTTCACTTGTTGGATGAATGATAATTTCACCTGAAGCACCGTCGATAATTAACAGTTCGCCATGTTTAATATCCGCTGTGGCACTTCTAGCACCAACAATCGCCGGAATTCCCATTGTTCTTGCTAAAATAGCTGTATGCGATGTTTTTCCACCAATATCCGTAATGAATCCCTTTACATGCGTTGGGTCCAATTGTGTCGTCATGGATGGTGTTAAATCCTTTGCTACGATAATGACATCCTCTTTAATTCGACTATAATCTGGTAGCTCCACACCTAATAAACGGGCCATTACACGTTTCGATACATCATGAATATCTGCCGCACGCTCTTTCATATAGTCACTATCCATCGCTTCAAACATATGAATGAAAAACTGTGCCGTTTCATCTAAGGCATATTCTGCATTCATGCCATCTTCAATTTTCCCTACGATTGCAGTAATCAACTCTGGATCTTGTAACACGAGCAGATGAGCCCCAAAAATCGCGCCTTTATCTTCCCCATACTTTTGCGAAGCGACTTCTTGAATATGTTCCACTTCATTTTTAGCATGAAGAATGGCTTCATTAAAACGTCGGATTTCTGCTTCACTATTTTGAATAGACTGCTTTAAAAAAGATAAATCCGGCTCCACTAAACAATAAGCCTTTGCAAACGCTACACCGTTTGAAACAGGAATCCCTTTTAAGGCTAGCATTGTTCTCCAATTCCTTTCGATGCAATCACTTCACTAATTGTTTGTAACGCCGCTTCCTCATCACTTCCTTGTGCTGAAATGGCAATTGTGCTACCCGTAACAACTCCCTGTGCCATGACACCCATAATTGATTTTAAGTTAGCCGATTTCCCATTGAAGTGTAAGGTAATATCTGCCTCAAATGGCGTAGCTGCCGTTACAAGTAATGCCGCTGGTCGTGCGTGAAGTCCTTCTGGTGCCGTAATTTTAAATGTTTTTTCCATCCTTCATTCCTCCAATTAATGTTTAAAATAAAATGCGATGCGCGTATTTTTGCATCATATCCGCATTATGTGATGATTTTCCATTGACATTTGCACTTTCAAATACAGGAAGTGGCACTGTATTTTCAGCGAGTATTTCAATGACCATGCTCACTAATGTATTTAGTATGGTCGCACTTACGACTGTTGAGGCGGGGGCATATTGCAAGCCACCATGCTGGAGTAAACCATCGCCAACAGGTATATGCGTATTCATCGCTACATCCACGACTTCTTCTAGGCGCTTGCCACCCGCATGAGCCGTTTCATAGTTCCGATAATTTAATGATTGTAAAGAACATGTGAATATTCCCTGTTTCTTTGCTAAAATGGCTGCATCAATCGGCGCACAGTTTCGCCCAGATGTAGATATGACTAAAAAGACATCGTGCTCATTGAATTGAAAAGCCTGTGCATTTTGCTCAATAATTAGGGGATTCTTTTCATTTTTCGATGACGCTATTGCGCCAGCCTGTAATGTTAAAGGCTCAATCGTAATCGGTCGAACTGGAACAAGCCCGCCTGCACGATAAAAGGTTTCTAATGCAAGTAAATTGGAGTGCCCACAGCCCAAAATTTGTACTATACCACCCGCTTGAATACTTGTTGCAATGATTGCAGCCACTTTTTTCAAAACAGGCTCTTCTTTTTCAAGGACAGTAGCTAATAATCGTTGAACTTCTACTACGTATGGATGCATATTCTCACCTTTTAATTTCACTTATAAATTTATAGCTATCTGCTCGGTAAGTGCTTTCTACCATTTCAAAAGGGAAGCCGTCGCTCAAATAACTGATGCGTTTAATATTTAACACAGCCGAGGTTGGGCTAATTTTTAACAGCTTGCTTTCCTCCTTTGTCACAATAGATGCTTCAATTTGCTGCACAGCATTACCTATTTTTTGTGGGAACCTCGATTCAACAAGCTGATAAAATGAACCTGCTAGTTTTTGTTCATCTAAATCAGGTAATAGCTTTACAGGGATATAGGCTCGTTCAATCGCCATTGGTTTATAATCCGCGCTTCGAATGCGCACAATGTAAAATGCTTCATCGCCCGGCTCCAAAAATAAATCATATGCTACATCGCGTGGTGGAATGATTTTTTCGAAGCGGATGATCTTACTGCTGGGCTTCATACCGCGTGCGAGCATATCCTCTGTAAAGCTTCGTAGTCCTGTAAGTGGCTGCTCTAGTTTAGGATTGGCTACATATGTGCCTCGCCCTTTTTCGCGGTATAATAAACCACTATTCACTAAATTGGTAATTGCCTGTCTCACGGTCATACGGCTTACATCAAATTGAACTGAAAGCTCCCTTTCTGAAGGAATGCTTTCGCCAATTTTATAAATCTCCGAATAAATTTTCTTTTTTATTATTTCTTCAATTTGACCATAAATTGGAATTCGGGAATTTTTATCGATTTGTGTTTGCATCTCCATCACCTTCCACTTTAAGGTTTTTCATAGACAATCTTTCCGTTACGAATTGTTTTTTGCACGGTTAATTGGCTATCTACTAATACCAAATCAGCATCATAGCCAATTGCGACGCGCCCTTTTGTTGTTGCTTGTAGTTGCCGTGCTGCATTGGATGAAGACATCGCAACAATTTCTTCTAAACTACAGTTTGTAATCGCTTTCATGTTTTTCACAGCTTGCTCCATCGTTAATACGCTTCCGGCTAATGTCCCGTCCTCTAAGCGCGCCCCATTGTGCGTTACATGGACCGCTTGCCCGCCTAGCTCGTATTTGCCAGGTGACAAACCCTTCGCTCGCATCGCATCTGTAATTAAAATAATACCCTTTGCGCCCTTTACTTTATATGCAAGATTTACTGCGTTTTTATGACTATGAATCAAATCGACAATTAATTCCACTGTGATTTGATCATCCTGTAAAGCAGCGCCAACTACTCCTGGCTCACGATGATGGAAAGGACGCATTTGATTATACAAATGGGTTGCCTGTGTAACACCGGCTTCTATAGCTGCTTGCACTTCCTCCATTGTTGCATCTGTATGACCCATCGAGGCAATAATATGGAGCTTGCGGAGCGCTGCAACAAATGCCAAACCATTTTCCAATTCTGGGGCGAGTGTCATAATTTTTATCAAGCCATCACTCAAAGCATACCAGTGCTTTAGATGTGAAATGGAAGGAGCTTGCATAAATTCGACTGGCTGTGCACCCGCGCGCTTAACCGATACAAATGGCCCTTCGACATGAGCCCCCAATAATTGAGCCCCTTCAAAGCGATCTTCATAATTCTTCAAATTTTCTAAAGCTGCCTCAATGTTTTTATCTGATTGAGTCATTGTCGTAGCTAAAAAGCTTGTTACGCCTTCTTTCACCAAATGCTTCGCTATTTCTTCAATGGCCTGCTGCGAGCTGTCCATTGTATCAAAGCCATTAGCGCCATGAATATGAATATCAATATAACCTGGCAGTAAAAATAATGACTGCTCTTTACCATCAATTATTCGAGTCGCTTCTTTTTTTAACGATTGACCAATCTCGCTAATTTTTCCATTTTCAATATAGATATCACAAAATTCCGTTCTTTCATCGCAATTGATAATGGTCATATTCTTCATCAGTACTGTTTCCTTCAACATCCCACCCCCTATTTTGGATTACAACATGTTTGCCATTACAATACGGTATAGTTGTCTATACCAATTATACACAAAAGTTATTTCTTTTTAAAATGTTTTTTGTATTTTCTGAATACTAATTTCAAATTTAGCATAAAAATTATACTAGACACTAAATCGAAATGCCTTTAGTTGTCGTAATGTATCTCAATTCAGATAAGCCTGCACATTGCGTTTAAGAATATTGATTTTACATTTTCTTAACCTATTTTTACGTAGAACAATCCTTCTCTTGCAATTATTAAATTTAATCAAAGTTTATGAATTTTCAGCAAATCTATCAATTTTTCGATCTCTATTATGGAATTATACTTAATTTTCCGCTATAATGTATGTGTCGGAATAATTATTCTGACCAAACTTTCAGAAAAGGGGATGTCTAAGGCAAATTAAAAAGAGCCTAAGTGCACTCCGCACATATCTTGTCGTCCGCTAGTCTTATGCCATGAGAATCTAAGATCGAAGGAGTGGTTTTTATTATGAAACCAACTACTGACAGAATGCTTAATCGTATTAAAGACGTGTATATGTTTATCCTCAATAAAGGAGAAGTGACTACACAGGATTTAGTCGAAGAGTTCAACATCACTCCTCGCACCATTCAAAGAGATTTGAATGTGTTAGCCTTCAATGACTTGGTAATGAGCCCAAGTCGAGGTAAATGGACAACGACGAAGAAAAAAGTTAAAATGACATCTTAGAATTTTTGATAGCGGCTGATTCTTATTTTGTGAGAAAGGACTTTATTGTCCCAACATAATTTAAGGTGTCGATCAGTTACACAATGTAATAAATAGACTTTTATGCTGAAAGTCAACCAGTTCCTAAAACACTGGGAACACAAAAAGCGAATGTCCTTTTCGTCGGGGACATTCGCTTTTTTGGCATCTATTTTAGCGCTCCAATAAACTCGTTAACTCTTCCTTCGTTAGCTCACGGTAATCGCCAAGCTCTAATTCTTCATCTAATTGAAGAGGGCCCATCGATAGACGTTTTAAGTACGTTACCTTTTTGCCAACCGCCTCAAACATGCGCTTCACCTGATGAAACTTTCCTTCTTGAATCATTAGCTCAATTTCAGACTCATTACCTGAGGCCAATATTTTTAATTCACCCGGCTTTGTATGATAGCCATCATCCAGTGTGACTCCCTGCGCGAATGCTTCGATATCAGCCTCTGTTACAACACCGTCAATTTTTGCATAATACCATTTCGGTACATGCTTTTTCGGCGATAATAAATTATGTGCTAAGTTTCCATCATTCGTAATGAGTAATAACCCTTCTGTATCCTTATCTAAACGCCCTACTGGAAATGGCTCAAAATGCTGTATATACGGGTCTAATAAATCAATTACTGTTTTATCCTGACGATCTTCTGTCGCAGAAATCACTCCTGGTGGCTTATTCATCATTACATAAATGAATTCAATATATTCTACACGTTCCCCGAATACGGAGACAATTTGCT